>SVTC01000031.1 GCA_015063985.1 Oscillospiraceae bacterium
GTTTGCCCACTGTGCCGAAGGCACAACATCATTCACGCAGTGAACATCACTGCCGCAGGCAACATCATTTGCCCGTGAGGGCAAACATCGTTTAGCGTGAATGCTCCGTTAAGAGCATCACGCTATGCGACGGCTGTTTTTGCTGTTTACAGAACCTTAGAAAGAAATTCCTTTGCACGGGGAGTCTTGGGATTACCGAAGAACTCCTTGGGCTCGCCCTGCTCGGCGATAACGCCCTCATCCATAAAGAGTATCCTGGTTCCAACTTCCTTGGCAAAGCCCATTTCGTGGGTAACTATTACCATAGTCATTCCCTCATCTGCAACCTGCTTTATAAGCTCAAGTACCTCTCCGACCATTTCGGGGTCCAAGGCGGAGGTGGGTTCATCAAAGAGCATGACCTTGGGATTCATTGCCAAAGCGCGTACGATGGCAATTCTCTGCTTCTGTCCGCCGGAAAGTGTGGAGGGATAGGCATCAGCCTTATCCTCAAGTCCGATACGCTTGAGAAGCCTGATGGCATTCTCTCTTGCTTCTTCCTTGATCCTCTTTTTATCCTTAGGATTTTTCTTGCAGCCGATATAAACGGGAGCAAGCATTATATTCTCAAGAACAGTCTTATTGTTAAAGAGGTTAAACTGCTGGAACACCATTCCGATTTTTTCGCGGTGACGGTTGATATCCACCTTCATATCAACGATATCCTCGCCGTCAAATATGATCTGACCGCCGTCAGGATCCTCCATACAGTTAAGGCAACGCAAAAAGGTGGACTTTCCGCTTCCCGAGGGCCCGATGATAACCACCTTTTCACCCTCGTTTATGGTCTCCGTTATCCCCTTGAGGACCACTTGATCGCCGAAGACCTTTTTCAAATCAATGATTTCTATCACTTTTTGCAAGGCTCCTTTCCATAATTCGGATCAAAAGAGTGATCAAAAGCACAAGAACGATATAAATTACTGCCATTACAAGGTATGGCACCATATATTCGTAGTTTCCGTCACCGATACGCTGGAAGGCATACTTAAGATCGGCAACCGCAACAAAGCTTGCAACGGAGGTATCCTTAACCAACGCAATGAACTCGTTACCGAGCGAAGGAAGAATACTTCTCATCGCCTGTGGAACGACGATCTTGAACATACTCACACCAAAGCCCAGACCCAATGCTCTCGCTGCCTCAAGCTGACCGGGATCCACTGCTGTGATACCACCTCTCATTATCTCGGCAACGTATGCACCGGAGTTCAATCCGAAAACGATAACGCTGACCGTAAGACCGTCTACTCTGAGGCCTATAGCGGGGAAAAGCACAAAGTAACCAAGCAAAAGCTGAACAACTATAGGTGTTCCTCTGAAAAAGGCGATATAAACGTCACAGATCTTCTGAAAAAATCTTACCCTCTTTTTATATCTGGGCAATACCTTAACAAAAGCAAGGAGCATACCCACCAAAAGACCGATAAGAAGACCGCCTATGGCAATTATCGCCGTGTTCTTCAAGCCCTCAAGAACGGTCTTATAACCCTCCATCTCAATGAAGGATTTTAAAAATTTGTCAATACTGACTCCAAAGTTTCCCATTATAAGACATCCTATCTATATGGAATACCCCCGCTGAAAAGCAACGGGGGTGATTCGTTATAAGTAAATTTTATCAGCCGTTGAAGCTCTTAACGATGTTGGATGCGGGAGCATCATCAATGATAACGTACTTGATGTTACCGTTGATAAGGTCCTGAACTGCCATAGAACCGTTGTCGTAAGCTGCAATGGAAATGTTCTTGTAGCCCTCAAAGCCCCAATCCTCATCTCCGGTGATGTAGAGGTAACCGGTGGTTCCTGCCTGAGCACCGAACTTAGTGCCTTCGGGAAGAGCCTTAAGAGCAGCCTCCATATCCTCAACTGTCTTGCACTCGGCAAACGTGGTGTCATCCTCGAGGCAGATGATCTTCTGAGCTGCATTGTAGTAGCTGGTGGAGAAATCAAGGATCTCTTCACGGTCGGGCTTAATGGTAAGACCGGAAGCAGCGATATCGCAGTTGCCGTTGCCTACTGCAGTGCAAACAGACTCAAACTGCATATCGTCGATAACCAGCTCAGCGTCGATGCTCTTCGCGAACATGCTCATGATCTCCATATCAACGCCGTAGAACTTACCGCCTTCGGTGTACTCGAAGGGCTTGAATGCAGCGTTGGTAGCAACAACGATCTGCTTCTTGCTTTCGTCCTTGGTTGCGGAGGTAACCGCTTCGGGAGTGCCGCCTGCAAAGTACTTATCAAGAACCTTCTTGAACTCGCCGTTCTTCTGGATCTCTGCAAGGAAGTCGTTAAGCTGACCCAAAAGCTCAGCGTTACCCTTCTTTACTGCAAATGCATAATCTTCAACTGTGAGAGCGATGTCGATAACCTTTACCTTCTTCTGTGCCTGACCGCAGGAGCAGAAGGAAAGGAGTGTTGCGACCAAAAGGATCGCACAAATGATCTTCTTCATATTGTCCTCCAAAATTATTATATTTTGTTTTCTGTTCAATACTATACCACTTTTGAACGTCAAATTCAAGTGTTTTTGTAAAGTTTTTTTAAAATCGGCAAAACACACAATAAAACCCCTTGTCTGACGCTGCATTTAATGGAATATATATGCAAAATATACACATCGCTCTTGCATATATATACAATCACATATACAAAAACCGAGTGCCCGAAGGCACCCGGCTTTTTTTCAAATATCGGCGTAGCTGTATCCGACCACTCTCCAGGAGCGATCGCAGGGGCAGCAGGAGCCTCTTTCCAGCTCGAAAGCCATATGCTCTCCGTCATCAAAGGCAAAAAGCACGTAGGTCTTATTGTGATAGCATACCTTATCCTGCAGATAGACCTTCCTTCCACGGTATCTTCCGATAATACTGCAGTCATTTAAAAACGCCACCGCGGTCTCAACGGGATCCTGGCATGCGCCGTTGTAATCGCCGTTGGAGCAGCAGGAGGCACCGGATGAGCAATTATTGATCCAGCAGTAGTCGCTGATAGCTCTGCACCCAAGATAAGCTCTGCGATGGGCAATACCGCCCAGTCCCAGCGCTGCGGCGCCGAAAAGCAAAAGACAATACATAGTCATACCTCCGTAATAGTTTGAAGACCTTGTCTTCCCTACAGATTATGCCGCCAAAACACCGTTTGCCATAATAACCAAAGAAATGAATGTAAATTTATATCGATAACTATTGTAATTTTTCATAAAATGGTATAAAATAATATGTAATAATTTTATTTTTTGGTCAAGAAGAAAAATGCAGATAAGAAAAAACATTTGGAACGTAGGTCAGAGCACCTCGGAGGATACGGAAAGAATAAGGCAAGGCCTTGGTTGCAGTGAGTTTATCGCAAGGCTTCTCTGTGCCAGAGGTATAACGGATCCCATAAAAGCAAAAGAGATGGCAGGAAACGATCGGGATACTCTCCTGGATCCTTTTTTGCTGAAGGATATGGACAAGGCGGCGGCACTGCTTAAGAACGCAATGCTCGACGGCAAAAGAATAGCCGTTTTCGGTGATTACGATGCCGACGGGATCAGTGCCACAAGCATACTTTTCGATTACATCCGTTCAATAGATCCCAACTGTCTTTTTGTGATCCCCAACAGATTCAAGGACGGATACGGGCTTAAGGATTATTTTGTGACAGAGCTCCACCAAAAGGGCGTGGAGGTACTTGTCACCGTAGACTGCGGAATAAGCTCCAAGACGGAGACTGCTCTTGCAAAAGAGCTTGGTATGACGGTTATAATCAGCGACCATCACGCCTGCCTTGATTCCCTTCCCGATGCCGATGCAGTTGTAAATCCCACAAGACCCGATTGCCGATACCCATTCAAGCATCTGGCGGGATGTGCCGTTGCGCTTAAGCTCGCCTGTGCCACACAAGCTCTGATCAGCGACACCGACCCTCTAAAGGCTCAGGAGCAGATCTGCCAAAAATATGCGGATATAGCCGCTCTCGGCACGGTTGCCGACGTAATGCCCCTCACCGGAGAAAACAGATCCATAGTGAAAATGGGACTGAAAAAGCTAAACACCGATCCAAACAGCGGCTTTATCGCCCTTCTCGATGAAATAGACAGACAGACCTCCACCACAAGAAAAGCAAACGTCACCTGCTCCACCATAGGCTTCAATATTGCTCCCCGCATAAACGCAGCGGGCAGGATGGACGATGCCAACACATCGGCGATGCTGTTTATATCAAAGGACATCTCCGAGAAAAAAGCTTTAGCGGAAAAGCTTTGCCAGCTGAATACCCAAAGAAAGAACCTCGAGGAGGAAATATATAACGACGCCATAGAAAAGCTTCGCCACTTCGCACTATCGGGAAATTGCAGCTTTTTATTGGCTTCCAGTGACAGCTGGCACCCCGGAGTAATAGGAATAGCGGCATCACGCATAAGCGAAAGGACCAATCTTCCCTGTATTCTCGTAAGCTTTTCGGGAAGTGAGAACGGCGTCGGTCACGGCTCGGGCAGAAGCATAAAGGGCTTTAACATTGCAAAGGCGCTGGGACAGTGCGCGGAGCTTCTCGAGGCCTTTGGCGGTCACGAGCTTGCCGCGGGACTATCGGTAAAAAGGGATAATATAGACGAGCTGAGAGAGGCTTTAAACCGAATATCCTCAGATTCGATAAGCGACTCTATGCGCCAAAAGCAGATAAACTGCGATATGGAGCTTTGCGGAAACGATCTGACCATCGAAAATGCCGACGAGCTTTCGGTTTTGGAGCCCTTCGGCGCGGGAAATCCTCCTCCTCTGTTTTTTGTAAAAGAAGCGTTAATTTCTGCAGTCTACCCTCTCAGCCAAGGAAAGCACGTGAAGCTTGCTATAGCCAAGGACGGAAAATACTTAAACGCGCTTTGCTTTAAGATGCCGACAGAAAAATTCCCCTTTAAAGAAAACGATACGGTTGATCTCGCCTGCACGCTGGAGGTCAATGAATATATGGGAAACAGAAAAGTCCAGTTGAACGTAAAAAACATACGAACATCAATACCCCAAAGGAGTGACACTCGTTGACAAAGGATATCACCGAATTGCTGAGCAAATTAGTCAGCACCGGATATAACTACGATTTTGAAAAGATAAAAAAAGCCTACGAATTTGCATCCAAGGCACACGACGGTCAAAAGCGCAAATCCGGCGAGGATTATATAGTCCACCCTCTTTCCGTTGCGGAGATCGTTGCATCATTGGAGCTCGACACCGACAGCATCTGCGCCGCTCTTCTTCACGACACCGTGGAGGACTGCTCCGACGTAAATATAGATATAATCAAAAAGCAATTCGGCCAGAACGTGGCAGAGCTTGTTGACGGAGTAACGAAGCTTGTTAACATTCCTTTCTTCAACAAGGAGGAGCAGCACGCGGAAAACCTGAGAAAGATGTTTCTTGCAATGAGCAAGGATATCCGCGTTATATTTATTAAGCTTTGTGACAGACTTCACAATATGAGAACTCTCTCCTCCCACGAGGAATCCAAGCAGAGGACCATAGCCTTGGAGACCATGCACGTCTATGCTCCCCTTGCACACCGTCTCGGTATGCAAAAGATAAAACAGGAGCTGGAAATGCTGGCCTTGCAGTATCTTGACCCCATAGGATATAACGAGATCAAAAACGACATTGATAAAAAATACGGTATCAACAAGGATTTTCTTAAAAAGGCTCAGGAGAGGATCTGTCAGAAGCTCAACGAGCAGAACATAAAGTTCGGCATTGAGGGACGAGTAAAATCCATCTACAGTATGTACAAAAAAATGTACAACCACAACAAGAGCTTCGATGAGATCTACGATTTCTACGCAATGCGTATCCTTGTTGATACAGAGCTTGAATGCTACACTGCGCTGGGTATAATACACGAGACCTTCAACTCTATGCCCGGCCGCTTCAAAGACTATATATCCACCCCCAAGCCCAATATGTACCGTTCCCTGCACACCACCGTTATCGGAAGAGACGGTATCCCCTTTGAGGTGCAGATAAGAACCTGGGAAATGCACGCCGTAGCCGAATACGGTCTTGCCGCCCATTGGAAGTACAAAACGGGAGTATCCGGCTCTCAGGAGACCATCGACTCCAAGCTTGCCTGGATCAGAACTCTCCTGGAAACAGAAAGAGAGAGCATGGACCCCGACGAGCTCTTAAGCCCCTTGAAGTTTGACGTTTTCGAGGATGAGATATTCGTATTCACTCCCAAGGGTGACGTTATCAACCTCCCCAGCGGAGCAAACGGTATAGATTTTGCATACGCCATCCACTCTGCGGTAGGCAACAAGCTTATCGGAGTAAAGGCAAACGGAATGATAATCCCTATTGACGCCCCATTAAAAACGGGACAGATAGTGGAGATACTCACATCCACCGCATCAAAGGGCCCCAACAGAGATTGGCTGAAGCTTGTAAAAACGGGAGAAGCCAAAAACAAGATACGCCAATGGTTCAAAAAGGAAAAAAGATCGGAAAACATTCTCATCGGTAAATCAGAGGTGGACAAGGAATTCGACAAGCTCAACCGCTGTGCCGACGAAAAGCAAAAGGAAGAGATACTTTCCATCGTTGCACAACGCCACGGAATGGCTTCGCTGGACGATCTTTACAACTTCATTGGCTACGGCGGAATCACAGTTGCAAAGATCCTTCCCAGAATAAAGCATGAGCTGGACAAGCTTTCGGCATCCCAGCAGCCCCAAGAGACCACCATAAAAACCGTATCCCCCCAGCAGGAGAGCCACGCGGCAAAGAGCGGCGGAAAGGGTGTTATAATCCAGAACATCGACAACTGCCAGGTCAAGTACGCCAAGTGCTGCAATCCACTTCCCGGAGATCCCATCATCGGCTTTATTACCAAGGGTTTTGGTATATCCATACACAAATACAACTGTAAAAACGCCGTTGCGGGACTCAGCGATCCCAAGGACAAGGACCGTTGGGTCAATGCAAGCTGGGCTCAAAAGGCACTGGAGGATCAGAGCGCAAGATACGAGGCGGCATTGAATATCCAAGCCAAGAATTCACTGAGGATCTTTGCGGACGTATCGGGTGCTCTTGCGGATATGCGTATAGAGACCCTCTCTGTCAATTCCAGAAATACCGGCGAGGGCATATGCCACATCAGTCTTGTGATAAGAACAAAAAACAGAGGTCACTTCGACTCTATAGTCAGCAGACTCCGCCAGCTTGAGGACGTTATCTACGTCTCCGGCTCAAACGGCTGAAAGGAAGAAAAATGAGACTCGTCATTCAATGTACAAGGGATCTTTCACTGACAGCAGACGGTGAAGACAGAGGGAGCTTTGAAAAAGGATTATTGGTTCTCGTGGGAATAAAAAACACCGACACCTCCGAGATCTGTATGAAAATGGCTCAGAAGCTTTCCCGACTGAGAATAATCTGCGATAAAAACGATAAAATGAATCTTAGCGTGACCAATACCGATATCCCCCATCAGCTTGCAGTGGTAAGCAATTTCACCCTTTACGCCAACTGCAATAAATCACGCCGTCCCGATTTTCAGCAGAGCGCATCCTTTACCGAAGCAAAAAAGCTCTACGATACCTTTTTGGGATATCTGACCTTGTCCTTGAAGGACACTGTAGAAGCAGAGGGCGGAAGGATCCCCGAAACGATAACCGGAGTTTTCGGAGCGGACATGAACATATCCTTCACAGCCACGGGGCCGATAACGGTCATACTCGATTCCGATCAGGCGGACTTTTAAATGAAGACCTACGATAGCGGACTCAGTCTGATGCTGAGGCATCTCTCGGAGCAGTTTTTTCCCTTAGGAACGGACAAGGGCTATGATTTTGCCATGCTCCCCGACAGAGCAAGAGTGAGAATATCGGATACTGTAAAGGATTTTTTATACCCGCAAGATCCCCATTTTTCCTCTGCGCAGGCACAAAAGCTGGCACTGGCAAGAGCCTATGCTCTGGCGGCAACGGAGGAAGCCGGTATTCCTCTTCCCCGTTACGGCGTTTTGACCGGTGTAAGACCGACAAAGGTGGCTATAAGATACCTCGACTTTTTCGGCACTCCCGAGCTGGCCGCAAAAATGCTGGAGAAGGATTACCTTGTTTCTCCCATTCAAAGCCGCATTCTAACAGAGCTTTCCGTAAAGGACAAGCTTTGTCAAGCCGAGCTTTGTAAAAACGATATGCTTTTATACGTATCGATTCCATTCTGCCCCTCGAGATGTGCATACTGCTCTTTTATTTCCTCATCCTCTCCAAGGCATCTTGACAGCATCGGTGAATATTTAAATGCTTTGACCAACGAGCTTACCGAGCTTGCCGCAATAGTAAAGAAAAACAAAATGAACGTAAAGGCGGTATATATAGGAGGAGGCACTCCCGGGATCCTGGCCCCCCATCAGCTGGAGCTCCTACTCAGAACGCTCACAGAAAGCTTTTCTCTCGAAAGCTCGGAATTCACTTGCGAAATAGGAAGACCCGACACCGTCACAAAGGAAAAGCTTGAGACTCTCCGAAGCTTTAACGTAGGCAGAATAAGCATCAACCCCCAGACAACAAACGACTCCGTTTTAAGCGCCATAGGCAGAACTCACAGCGCCAAGGACTTTTTCAAGGCATACGAGCTTGCCAGATGCTTTGACTTTGACAGCATCAACTGCGACCTCATCGCAGGACTCCCCACGGAAACAACGGAAAGCTTTTACCGTTCCGTAAAGGATGTAACCGCCCTTTCCCCCGAGAATATCACGGTACACAGCTTTTGTCTGAAAAGATCCGCAAAGCTTTTCGATTTCAGGTTTACAGACAGTCTTACGGCTCAAAAAATGGTAGACTTCGCAAGAGAAAGCTGTATAAGCGCAGGCTATATGCCATATTATTTGTATAGACAAAAAAACAGTGCCGGCGCAATGGAAAACACCGGCTATTCAAAATCGGGTAAGGACTGCTTATACAATATAGCCATGATGGAGGATATGCTTCCCGTTATTGCCTGCGGTGCGGGCGGAATAACAAAATTCCCATCCGAAAACAAGGATGAGAAGATAAAAAGAATAGCTCAGTTCAAATACCACTTCGAATATCTGTCGATGCCCGAAAAGGTAAAAAACAACTTAAAGCTTATAGACACTATATTAAACAATAACTCAAGGGAGTAATAATATGCAGAATATAGATCTCAACAAAATCGCATCCATGGATGCCCATCACCTTAAGCTTTGGGCACTGGAATGCGAGACACGCTTTGAAAAGCAATTCACCGATGCCTACGATCTTATCGAAAGAGAGAAGGTGAAGATCCTATACCTTTCCGGTCCCAGCTGCAGCGGCAAGACCACAAGCACAAAAAAGCTTGAGGAAGCTCTGGAAAGAATGAAAAAGAACGTGGTTACCGTAAGCACCGACGACTTTTTCCTTGATACCGATCTCGCCCCCAGAAACCGCGATGGCACACCCAACTACGAAAGCTTTGATTTTATAGATTCCAAAATGCTTATAGACGTGGTCAGAAGGATCATTTCCTGCGAGGACTATCTTATGCCCCGTTTTGATTTCAAGACCAAGGAAAGAGTGCTTCCCGAAAAGCCCGAAAGGGCACCGGAAAATACGGTGGTGATCGTGGAGGGCATCCACGCCCTTAACGACAAGCTTATAGCCCCCTTCTCCGACGTTTGCACTGCGGGAATGTATATCTGTCCCGAGGATCCGATCAAGCTCAACTCCAGAATGCTTCTCGAAAGCACCGAAATACGCTTTCTCAGAAGACTTGTCCGCGATAAGCGCCACAGAGCCACAGATGCTCCCCAAACCTTTGCTATGTGGGAAAACGTCATCGAGGGAGAGGATCTTTATATAAGCCCCTTCTTGAAGAATGCGGATATTTTTATAAACTCCACCTTCCTTTACGAGCCCTTTATTATGAGAAACCAGGCTCTGCCTCTTTTAAAGGCTATCGGCGACGATTCCATATACCGCTTTAAGGCGCAAAGCCTTTGCGAAAGACTGGAAAGACTCTTTCCTCTCGGCGAGGAGCTTATAAGCGACACTTCACTGCTCAATGAATTCTTAAGATAAAGGAGGCCCCAATGACAAGAAAACAAAATTACGTAAAAGGCGCCTTTATTCTTATCTTTGCCAATCTGATAGTAAAGGTGATCGGTGCCCTTTTCAAGATCCCGATGCAGCAATTCTTGGGCAACAACGTTATGTCCAGCTTCGGTCAGGCATATAACTTTTATGCAATGCTGCTTACGATATCCACCACCGGTCTTCCCGTAGCCATCTCAAGAATAGTTGCGGCAAGCAACGTCAAGCACAATCACCGCGAGGTGGAAAAGATATACTCCGTTTCCATGAAGCTGCTTTTGTGCATAGGAATAGTGGGTGCCATACTGATGGCGGCATTCAGCAAGGCGGTGGCGAACTTCGTTGCCGTACCCGAGCTTTTCACCTGCATCATTGCCATAAGCCCCGCTTTGTTTTTCATTTGCATAATAAGCTCCTTCAGAGGTTATTTCCAGGGACTTCAGAATATGATCCCCACGGCGATAAGCCAGACCATCGAGGCTCTGTCGAAGCTGATATTGGGTCTCGGCGCCGGAATATGGGCAAAAAGCCAAGGCTTCTCCAACGAGAACATTGCCGCCTGCGTTTTGCTTGCCATCTCCGTCGGTATGGTATTCAGCTTTTTGTATCTCTTTATCGCCAAATGCTACGGCAAAGCCCAGAGAATGGACGAGGATGATCCATCCCTTCCTCTCAGAAGCTCCAAAAGCATCCTCAAAGAGCTTGTAAGCATTGCCATACCGATAACCCTATCCTCATCTATAATGTACATCACAAGCGTTGTAGACGCAAGCCTGGTGATCAGAAGGCTGATAGACATAGGTCATACCAAGGACATAGCTCAAAACATCTACGGAGCCTATTCCTCCATGGTGCTCGTGCTTTACAATCTCCCGCCTAACTTTGTCAACCCCTTCGCCATAAGCATAATCCCTCAGATAAGCGCCAATATCGCAAGGGGGCTTGTTGCGGAATCGAAAAAAGTAATGGACACCACCCTCAGGATCTGCTCCACCATAATCCTTCCCTGCGCCATGGGAATGGGCGCGCTGGCAAAGCCTATAATAAGCCTGCTCTTTAAGGACGAGGTCGTAATGACCGATTCCAACGGCGTTGCGGTCATGGCCTTCGATCTGGCAGGTCAGCTTCTCACACTGCTTGCGCCCTCCATACTCTTCGTCAGCCTTATTTACGTTTCCAGCGCAATTCTTCAGGCAACGGGAAATGAAAAGCTGAGCATCATCAGCGCCCTCTCGGGCGTGACGGTCAAGCTGGTGTCATCCTACGTGCTTTTGGGTATTCCCGCAGTAGGAATCTACGGCACTCCCATCTCCACCACGCTTTGCTATCTTGTAATAATAATCTTTAACTTCTTCTTCCTTGTCAAAAAGACGGGCTACGTCCCCTCACTGAGAAGGGTGTTCTTAAAGCCTCTTATCGCTTCTGCCTGCTGCGCGGCTGCGGCACTTGGCTCCCATATGGCACTTTCAAGCTTTATCGGAGGAAAAATAGCCACACTGTGCGCAATAGCTGTAGCGGTACTTGTTTACGTTGTTATACTCCTTGCCATCAAGGGTCTTAACAAGGACGACGTTAAAATGCTTCCCAAGGGCGAAAAGCTTTGCGGCCTTCTGGAAAGATTAAGGCTTATATAAAAACATTCGGCGCCCATAATGGGCGCCGATCTTTTTTATTCCGTTAATTCCGACAAAAGGCTTATTCCAACCTCGAGACCCGATATAACAGAGTCCTTTATTATATATTCCTCACGGGTATGCATCTTTGATCCTCTGTACACTCCCACACAAACCGCAGGTATTCCCAGGGAAAGCGGGATGTTGCAATCCGTGGAGGAGGATTCAAATTCCACCTCGGTTTTTACCACTCTCTCGATGATCTCACGGCATTTTTCCGCAAGTGCTTTTTGCTTTTCGGGATCAAGCTTATCCGCACAGGGGCGTTCTCCAACGCACTCGACCAAAACCTTTACATTCTCTTGGTTTGCTTCTTCAAATATCTTGAAATACTCTTTTTTCATATACTCAAGACACTCAACGTCCGTGGAGCGATATTCGCAAAGAATACTCGCACTCTGCGCAATGGTATTCACAGAGGTTCCGCCCTCAACTATCCCCACGTTGAGAGTCGTCTTCTCTCCCGGCTTTTGGGGAAGCTGCAAGGAATAGATCTTATTGATCACCTTTGCCGCGGCGTGAATGGCGCTTGTTCCGGGAAATTCAAGGTAAGAATGACCTCCCGGGGTCAGAAAGCTGACCTTATATCTGTGGGAACCCACGCACCTGTCGGCTATAAGCTCAATATTAGAATCAAAGGAAATAAACTGCTTTATCCTTCCCTTGTATTCCTCCATAAAGGTTCGGGTACCCAAAAGATTTCCCAGCCCCTCCTCGCAGGAGTTACAAACAAAAAGAATACCCTTTTGCGGAATTACCGAGCTTTTCAGCATATATTTTATGCACATAAGCATAACTGCGAGGCTGGCGGTATCATCTCCCACTCCGGGACAGAATATTTTACCGTCCTCTTCCTTATAGGGCATAGGCTCAAGATCGGAAAAGACGGTATCGGTATGGGCGACAACTGCGGTTATATCATTACTGCCTTGGCAATTATAGGGAAATATCACGTTTTTCGCTTTGTCTGTATACACACCCTCGGCACCCAGGTCGCAAAGCCATTTTTTGCAATACTGCGCTCTGGCGTCCTCCTTATAGGAGGGTGCGGGGATATGGCACAGATCCTTAAGAAGAGCGTAAAGCTCGCCTTCAACACTTTTAACGAAAGTCTTTATATCCATTATTCCGGTCCTCTCACTTTGCAATAATTTCAAAAAGCTGAGAATAAAGCTTGCTCTCTTTGCCGTCGGGAGCGATGGCTCTGAAGCTGCCGCCATCGGAGGAGCCAACGATTATCACTGAAAGATCGGTATAGACCTCTATTCTGTAAAGCACGGTCTCACTGAGCGCCAGACTTATGCAAACGTAATCAGAGGAATTGGGAAGACTGTCGTTTTTCACGTAGGAATAAGAGTCCAGCACACTTTTCAGCTCCGCCCAAAGCTCCTTGTTATCCTCGTTGGTAAGCTGGGACATTGTTACTATCTCATCTGCGGCTCTGCGATTCACCTGAGCAAGGCAAAATTTCACCTCATCCCCCACACCGCAAACAGAATCAAAGTCATTCCCCTCTGCCCTTGAGGAGCCAAAGCCCCACACCGTTACAGCGATCGCAGCCAAAAGAACGGCCGCCACTAAAAAAATCAAAAGCTTTTTATTCACGATTTTTCGCCTTTTCTCAAATCTTTTTTGTAATAGACATAAAATATCGGTGGAATACTATATTTGCGTTCAAAACGCAAAAAGGAGTAATTATGAAAAAGATAATTGTAATTATATCTCTGCTGTGTCTTGGTGCCGTTCTTTGCTCTTGCTCAGCCAATATGAGCTTTCCCACCGAGAGAATGAGAGACCGTATCCCCTATTCCCACAACGATGATGATAATACCGTGTACGAGACCGACAACAACGGAGTGGAAAGCTACGACTACTACGCCGACGGCAAGGGAAGAGTAAGAGGCTTCATTTCCGACCACAACAAATAAAACCAAAACTTCCGACCGCAAGCTTTCACCTGCGGTCGGATCCTTTTCATTTGTTACTGCTTTTTATCTCTACCCAAAGATCTCTCATAAGATCATTGATATCATTGGGGAGAGCCTCAAATCTTTCCCACTTTTCGTCGATCTCGGGATAAGCCACGGGATCGTTTTTAATTTCCTCGGGCAAAAGCTCCAAAACAGCTTTGTTGGGCGTGGAATAGCCAACGTAAAGGGTATTTGCCAAGCCGACCTCTGCGCTGAGCATATAGTTAATAAACTTTTCCGCATTCTCCTTGTTCTTTGCATCTGCGGGGATACACATTACGTCATTAAAGAGATTTACTCCGCTTTCGGGGCGTACAAACTCAAGCTTGTCGTTATCCTCGCTTACCGTGATGAAATCGCCTGCGTAATATGCCGCCATTACCGCACTGCCTGAGGGAATAAGATCGAAGAATTCATCCATTACGTAGTTAAACTTCATCTTCTTGAGCTCCTCGCCCGCCTCACGGATCTGAGCTTCATCGGTGGTGTTAAGAGAATATCCAAGCTTCAGAAGAGCAACCGCAAAGGCGTCACGGGGGTTATTGAACATAAGCACTCTGTTGGGATATGCATCCGTCCACATATCATCCCAGGAATCAACGCTTCCGCAGACCTCGGTGTTAACGATAATACCCGTTGTCCCCCAAAAATAGGGAACGGTATACTCGTTGGCGGGATCGTAATACATATCCTTGAAATCGTCCATAACGTTAGAGTAATTGGGAACGTTTTCAAAGTTGATCTTTGCGATCATATTTTCGTTTATCATCTTCTGAGCCATATAATCGGAGGGGAATATAACGTCGTAGTTAACTCCGCCCGCCTTCATATTGGCGTAAAGGGTTTCATTTGTCTCGGCGGTTACGTATTTAACGTCAATACCCGTTTCCTTCTCGAAACGCTTTATAACGTCAAACATCTTTCCGTCCTCGGAATCCTCGTCGCAAATGTACTCTCCCCAGTTGCAAACGGTGAGAGTTTCCTTATTGCCCGAGCAGGAGCCCAAGGGAAAAACAAGTCCTACAAGAAAAATCGCAACAAAAACAAGCGAAAATATTTTTTTCAAATCTCTACCTCTTTAATATTTTTTATTCGCCTTCGCCTTTTCAAGCTTAGCGTCACGAATGTTGACAACCAAAAGAATTAAAAGCACAATGATAAATATCATACCGCTCATTGCCAGCATCCAAGGCTGAACACCCTTTTTCAGTGAGTTGTTTATATACACCGAAAGAGTCTGGAAGGTTCCGCCGGTAAAATAGCTGATGACAAAATCATCAATTGAGTAGGTAAAGGCAATGAGAAATCCCGCAAAGATACCGGGGAATATCTCAGGCAATACCACCTTAAAAAACGCCTGTGTGGGTCTGTAGCCAAGATCCAACGCCGCCTCGTACATATTGACGTTCATTTTTCTAAGCCTGGGAAGCACGTTTAAAAGCACGTAAGGAGTGTTAAACACCACGTGAGCCAAAAGCACCGTAAGCATACCCAGATTATTGCCGAAAATGAACACAAAGAGCATCATAAGGGATATACCCGTAACGATCTCGGGGTTTATAATGGGCAGGTTTGAAACGTTGGAATATATCTTCTTTTTCCAGCCCTTCATATTGTATACCGCCATAGCGCCCAAGGTTCCCAGAACGCAGGATATAACACCCGAAAGAGCGGCTATGATAAGAGTGTTCCAAAGGGACTCCATCAATTCCTCATTATCGAAGATCTCCAGATAATTATCAAAGGTAAAGCCCTCGAAAACGGTAACGGGTGTGTTGGAATTGAAGGAAAAGAAGATCATAAGGGCAATGGGAAGATACAAAAACAAAAATACAAGCCCCAGATAGCCGTAGGAGAAAGCTTTTTTCACAATGCCACCTCCTCAGACCACCGCAAGATCTTCGCCGTTGTCAAAATGATTCATAACGGCAATACTTATAAGGATGATTATCATAAGCACAAGACTCATTGCAGAGCCGATATGCATATCCACACTGGGACCCTTATAATAGCTGTCTATAACGTCGCCCAGGAGGCTGTATCCTCCAAGCCTTTCACCGATAACGATAGTGCTTGCGGCGGGGACGAATACCATTGTGATCCCCGTGATAACTCCCGGAAGGCTTAGCGGGAAGATGATCTTCTTCAGCACCTTGAAGCCGTTGCAGCCAAGGTCCTCCCCCGCCTCTATAAGAGACTTATCTATCTTTGCCATAGTCGTATAGATGGGCAGGATCATAAAGGGAAGGAAATTATAGACCACGCCGATTATGATAGCTGTCTCCGAGTGATAAATGGTATTATTTCCAAAGCCAAGCACACCAAGGAGGTTATCAAGGATTCCCTGGGGTCTGAGTATCATTACCCAAGCACATATCCTCAAAATGAAGTTCATCCACATGGGAAGCATAACGAGAGTGTTGAGCATTCTCTGAGTGGAGACCTTGCACTTGCACATAATATAGCTGAAGGGATATGCCACCACAAGACACACTACCGTGGAGATCAAAGCGATCTTCAGCGAATCAAGATAAGTGGACAGATTATCGCCAACGTATTTAAAGTTTTCCAAAGTGAAGGAATTGTTATTATCGGTAAAGGAATACCAAAGGACCATTGCCAGAGGAACGATCACAAAGATCGCCATCCAGAGAGTGTAAGGATAAAAGGGCTTTTTGCTCCTCACTTGTCCTCACCTTCACTTTCGGGGCAAGGCTCGATAATGCATTTTTCCACGTTAAGCTTCAAGCCGACGTCCGTGCCCGCTTGCTCGTCATTGGTCTTATTGGTAAGAAATCTGCCTTCATCGCCCTCTAAAATAAGCTCGTAGTGATCCGCCTTCCAGATAATACTGTCAAGATAAGCATCGAAATCGCCCTCATCTGCGGCAACTACTTCTATCGCCTCCGCGGGAATGCTGAGCTTAACGCTGTCACCCTCGTTAAATACCAAAGGAGAGCTGAACTGATAGCTGCAGCCCTCAAGCTTTATGCCGTAAAGGGAATTTTCACTGTCCGCCGATTCAATGCGGCAGACAAAGGTATTTATGGCAGAGGAATACATCTTCTCCATAATGTGAACGTTATCGGGGGCAACTCTCATTCCGATGGTGTCTCCAACTGTAGCGGATACAGTAGAATGGATAAGCCAGATAGCCCCGCCTACGTTGACCGTCATTTCATAGTGAACGCCCTTGAAGAGACTGCTCTCCACCACGCCGTCAACAAAGCCCTCTCCCGCAGGCACGATCTCCACGTCCTCGGGACGGACCACAACGTCAACGATATTTCTGTCGGAAGGCTTTTTATCAACGCATTTAAGCTCTGCGCCGCAAAGAGTAACGGAGAAATCGTTTTCCATTACGCCGTCCACGATATTGGCTTCACCCACAAAATCAGCCACAAAGGCATTTGCGGGCTCGTTATATATATCCTCAGGAGTTCCGATCTGCTGAATAGTACCCGACTTCATTACCACAATGACGTCGGACATGGTCAGAGCCTCCTCCTGATCGTGAGTTACGTATAAGAACGTGATATTTGCCTGCTTCTGGATATTCTTCAGCTCAAGCTGCATATCCTTTCGCAGTTTAAGATCCAAAGCACCCAAGGGCTCATCCAAAAGCAAAAGTCGAGGCATATTGACCAAGGCTCTTGCAATGGCAACTCTCTGCTGCTGACCGCCCGAAAGCTTGGATACGGGGCGCTTTTCATAGCCCTTAAGATCCACCATGGCAAGCATCTTCTTTACCTTTTGGGTGATCTCATCCTCAGGCAGCTTCTTTATGCGCAATCCGAATGCCACGTTTTCAAAAACGTTCAAATGAGGGAAAAGCGCATACCTTTGGAATACTGTGTTGATCTCACGCTTGTGGGGAGGAACGTCGTTTATACGAGTGTCCCCGAAAATAATGTCGCCCGAATCCGGTGATTCAAAGCCGCCTATGAGCCTGAGAATGGTTGTCTTTCCGCAACCCGAGGGCCCCAAAAGCGTTACAAAGGCTTTGTCCTTGATATACAGGTTTACATTCTTCAAAATGCTCTCGTTGTCATAAGATTTGCAAAGCTCAGTCAATCTGAGGAGAACATCGGAACATGAACCCTTGTCGGCCATCCATCTACCTCCGTAAATGCATTAGAATTCTCACTTCAATACGCGTAACATACTAAAGTCCCATATTAAAGTAATGATAATATACATTATTTTCCACCAAAAGTCAACAGATTTTTCATATTTTATTCAGAAAAAAGTTCTTTGGTCATATTATTCTCCGTTTAGGGGACAATATGAATAAAAGCTACAAAAGGAAAAGGAAAAAATGTCCTCCACCTCATCAAAAATACCCGATTTTCAACTGCTGAAGAAGCGCCTTATAAGTGTGGGCGCAGTGTGCACGGAGCTATGCTGCTCGGGGAAGGAAATATGGCTTTTTAACATTGACGGCCTTGTGGACACTCAAAGACTCAGCCTTTTGCAATACGCCCTCCAAAACCACGTCGGAGACCTTCCCTCCGATGCCGAAAGCTTTGCAAAAGAGCTTGTTTGCATCCACGAATACAGCCTCTCCCACTCCCCCGACGAGATCGAAAAGCTTTTGTTTTCGGGAATGACCGTTCTTCTGTCCCCCCATCTTGACAGAGCGGTGATGATAGGTATAAGAAAGCCTCCGACAAGATCTATATCCGAGCCCGACAAGGCAAAGACCCTCCGCGGTCCCCACGAGGGCTTCTGCGAAAATATAATAATCAATCTCGCATTGGTCAGAAGACGCATCCGCTCTGCCGCTCTGAACGTAAAAAAATACGTTATCGGCGAAGAGACCCGCACCGACGTTTGCCTTTTATATATGGACACAAAGGCAGACAAAGGGCTTGTAAAGAAGCTTGACGCCATACTCTCCTCTATCAAGGTAAAGGCATTGGGAATGACCCAGGAAAGCCTTGCATCACAGCTTTTCGGCGATACCTTCTCAAGGCTGGATCCCTATCCCAAGCTAAGATACACCGAACGCCCCGATACTGTCTCCGCAATGCTTTTGGAGGGCAAGCTCGTTATCCTTTGCGACACCTCCCCATCCGCTATGATACTACCGGTAAGCCTCTTTGACTTTTTTGAGGAATCGGACGATTATTATTTTCCCATCCTCACCGGAAGCTATATGAAGATAGTGAGGCTTTTGGTGTATCTGGCAACGGTATATCTTGCACCGCTGTGGCTGGTAGCCACAAAAAACACCGACATTCTGCCTTCCCTGTTAAGCTTTGTGGGAAAGGTTGAGGGGGAATATACTTTGCCTATCTTCCTGCAGCTTCTGATAATAGAATTTGCGGTAGACGGCTTAAAGCTGGCAAGCCTTAACACCCCCTCTGCTCTATCCAATTCCTTAAGCGTGGTGGGCGGTCTGCTTTTAGGTGACTACGCCATAAAAAGCGGCTGGTTCATCCCTCAAACCATTCTTTATTCCGCCTTTACCGCTATGGCAAACTTTGTTCCCAGCAACCTTGAATTGGGCTATTGCTTCAAATTCCAAAGAATGATCTTGATCGTTGCCGCCGAGCTTTTCGGTCTTTGGGGAATCGCGTCTGTCAGCCTTATATTCTTTTTGCTTTTGGCATTCACAAAAAGACTTGACGGAAAAAGCTATCTTTATCCCCTTATCCCCTTTTCGGGAAAAGCCTTTTTTAAAATGTTTTTCAAAACCTCCAAGGGAAGAGAAGAGGAATAGAAAAAGCGGGGCAAAACGGCGACCTGCGATAAAGCAGGTCGCCGAACGATGTTTGCCCTTGCGTGCAAGTGATGTCGGCTTCGCCTAATGATGTAGCCTTCGGCAATGATGTAGTGCCTACGGCACAGTGGGCAAACATCACATCATTGCAACCAACGGGTGCAACATCATTACGAACGAAGTGAGTAACATCACTTTTGCGTAAGCAAAAACATCATTCCTTTACCACCCGAAAACAAAACAAGGTATAACACACTATACCTTGCAGGCAAGGTCATGTGCAAAAGGGACGAGAAAACCTCGTCCCTTTTGTGTTTTGATATAAAACTGCTTTACGGTAGGTGCGCCAAGCCCCGCTGATCTTTTTTTACTTTTCCAAGCTTTGACGGCTGAAATACTCCTCTTGCATTTCTTTTGTGCCAAAAACGTATTTAGCACGGATGGGAAGCGTTATATTTTCCTCGAACCAGAGCTTATCATAAAGCTCTTTATCTATGCCGAAATGATCCAAGAAGTGAAGCACGTTGAAGTTTTCCGTTCCCGCGTATTTTTCCTTGTAGGCTTCAAATTTATCCAAGCCAACGTAATTTATAAGGCGGTAGTCGATGGTGTAATACATATCGGTATGAACTGTATCGCCCTCATAACGGCAAAAGACGGACGTTATTGTCTTCCCGCTTTCCTCGGAGTAACCGGCATCCGGGTTAATAAGCCACGGATGCTCAAAATAGTTATCGGAAAACCAGATATCCCAAAGGCTTGCAAAATCAGCCCAATTGGCTCTGTATTTCTCAAGGCTCATTCCCCGATCCTTTGCAATAAGCGCCTCCTGCTCGTTGACCAGAGCGATAAATTCATCCTTATCAATGCCAAAATAGTCTATAAACTGACCGTAGTTATAGTTTTCATCAGGAAACATATCCTTAAACTTTTCGCTTTGCTCGGGAGTTAAAAAATGCTCCGTTACGTATGAAGCTATACCGCTATAGCCGCGGATGTGGATATACAGCGGTGGAGGTAAAATCGATCCGTTTCTTCTTCTTCTTGCAGTGTAAATAGCCTCGGGAATTTCAGGATCATATACTTTAGTATTTCTGCAAAAATACTGATCCTGCATCTCCTTTGTGCCGTAGATATAAAAAGCCATATAAGGCATGCTTTGTGAACTCTCAGGGAAAAGCTCAAGATATTTAGCTTCGTCAATTTTAAAATACTCCAAAAAGTGAAGCACGTTAAAGTTTTCCGTTCCCGCAAATTCGTTCTCATAGGCTTCAAACTTATCCGAACCAACCGCATTTATCAAGCGATAGTCGATGGTATAATACATATCAGTGTGAACTGTATCGCCCTCATAACGGCAAAAGACGGATTCGCCGATCAAGCCCTCTTGTTGGCACCGAATGAGAAAATCGGGATGCACAAGAGAGGAAGAATTAAAATAGTGATCGCCGTACCAAACGTCCGCCGTCCAGCTTATGGAACCTTCTTCGATATATCTATCCACAAGCTTTGCAAAGGCTTCCTCGTCGATGCCGTAATAATCCACAAAGGCTCCGTAATTCCAGCTGTTGGTGCGGTAAAACATATTCTGATATTCATTCCTCTGCCCCGGGGTTAGATAATGAGTCAAAATTTTCACGTTTATATGATCGTATCCCGCAATATGCTTTCCGTCGGGGCTTATAGGCTCCGAGGTAGTGTCATCTGTGAGTGGCAAATTCGAAGTTTTCTCCCCATCTGTGAGTGGCAAATTCGAAGTTTTCTCCCCATCTGTGGCGGGGAGGCTCAAAGTGGGATCAACCTCAGAGCAAGAAACAAGAGAAGTTAAAACAACACCCAAAAGTAAAATCCAAGAAAAAAGTCTTTTCATGCTCTCCTCCTAAAAAGATCAATAAACATTGCAAACTTCCTTTCAAAATTAAAAAATCATTCATCATCTTCTACATATGCGCATAACCAAAGAAAAGGTTATGCGCAAGCTGAAAGGATCAGAAGTCGAGACCCGGTTTTAACTCTCTGCATCTTGCTTGCTATATTAACTGCGTATGTAATATTAACCAAGGAAAACGACCTCCTTTCAAGGCTTCGAAAAAAATCAAAAGCATTTCAGAACAAATCCAAAAGGAAATAAAAAAACTCTTTTCAATCACATTATAAATGAACACTTACGGTTTGTCAATAATTTCCTCGGGGTGGAGAAAAATTCATATACATACACAAAAACAAGAGGTGTATTTTGTGAATATCAAACAACAGTTTGGTATTTTCCTTTTGTTTTCTGTATACTAATCGCTCCAAAGCTTAAAAATATCTATTGCTTATAAAAAAATTTTTAGAAATAATTTTCCGTGAGATTTCTTAGGTTACTGGGAAAAGCCTAAAAAGCCTTTAATTACCGCGAAAAACGGGCTTTTTCTGAAAAACAAACACTCGATAAAAAAATCATTATTTTAACC
>SVTC01000032.1 GCA_015063985.1 Oscillospiraceae bacterium
TAGACTTGAGCATCTTATTGTATCACATTAGGAGATTTTTTGGTATAACCTTTGTTGCCCACCCGCATAGCGGGTGGTTGTCTGTTTCGCGCGCCTCGTCGCGCTCAACTGCCTAAAGGCATTAATAAAAATAATTCCGCTTCGATTTGAAGCGGAATTATTTTTTCATTAATATTTTCAAAGAAAATATATCATAGGCAAAGCCTATATCATTGTAGGTTGGCTTATCCCTAAGCCCAACCTACTAAAGGGCGTGTCTTATTTATATTCTCGGAACAATTATGTTGAGGGCTTTATCCACGATTTCTATTTCCGGGTCCTTTATTTCCAATATTTCTCCGTCAAGATTTAAGCATATCGCCTTGGGAGCGGATATCTTTAGCCTTCTGCATCTTTTATACTTGATAAAAGGGATCTTTTCAAGATGCTCTCCCCTTTTATAAATACCAACAAGCTTGAAAAACTTAATTCTTGATATAGCTGGAACCAAAACAAAATCAAGCAATCCGTCGTCAAGCTCGGCAACGGGAGCCGCCTTAAAGCCTCCGCCGTACCATTTACCGTTGGCAAGGCTTGCAAGAGTAAATTCCTTCTTCCCGTAATCCACCCTTTCACCATCGCAATAAAAACAAGCTTCGGTCCTCATAGCTACGATAAATGCAACAGCCAGCCCAAGACAGTATGATAAAAGCCCGCCCACAAGAGGAGCCCTCTTAATTATCGGCATATATTTTGCCGCAGTGGCATCCACTCCGACGCAAGTGATGTTAAAGCAATACTTTTCCCCCACCCTGATAACGTCGATGGACTTATCCTCACCCTTCAAAACGGCATCTATATTTAAAAAATCCTCTTTTTTCAAGCCGTCAAAGCTTTTAATGAAATCATTTCCGCTTCCGATGGGATAGGGTACAACAAAGGCATTGGACACTCCAACCGCACCGCTCGCCACCTCGTTGAAGGTACCGTCTCCGCCGCAGGCAAAGAAATTCAATCTGTCAAGCTTATTTTTGCAGATATTTTTAACAAAAACAGTGGCATCTTGCGGGGACTTGGTAACGTAGATCGTGTACTCCCCGCCGTTTTTTTCAAAATAGTCGGCTACTAAATTCTTGACCTCTTCTATTCTGTTTTTGTTACCTGCCGCGGGATTGATGATGAAATAATTTAAAACTGACATTTACTTTATCCTTCGAAAATCTCCCGAATCGGGCAGACCCTTTTTATATTTTTCTATTATCGCACTTACCTCTTGCTCGCTTTCATCCGTAAAGATAAAATGGCGGTTTTGAATACCTGCCGCCTCCACATCTTTAAGCTTATCAGCCATATAAACGGGCACGTTATTAATAAGAATATCTCTTTTTCCTTCCTTGACAACCGGAAAGCTTGCTCCCCTTCTGTCTCTGAGATGAGCTGCTCCCACACGCCTTTCCAAAAGCATCACGGGGATCTTACCGTAAAGAATAACGCTCTTTGGGGCATCTACATCTCTTATCTGAGCAAGATTCAATTCGGGAGAAAGGATAATATCCTCAAAATCCTCCTTGAAGGGAGAAAAGCTATTGACAACGTTAAGTCTGTAATCGCCGTGAAGAGTATATCCGATGTCGCGGCAGAGCGCTATATGACCCGTGTTTCCGCAAAGCACGTGCCGTGCCCCTTTTTTGTAGGCATCCTCAAGAGCGGCTCTGACAGAGGAGCTTTCCGTATCAAGAACCACCGCAGGCATAACCACTCCGTTAGCCTTGGAGGGATCGAATTTAAAAAGAGGGAGATAAACGATATCAAAATAGCCGTCGTTATAGACCTTGTCGGCGGATAAAAACCTTGCAGTGTTTATTTTATTTGTCTTTTTCGGCTTTTCGGGCTTGACCGAGGCAGGAGGCGCCACATCCGCTCTTTTTACGATAACTCTCGGACGCGTGAGCCTTTTATCTGTAATTTTTACGTTTGACTGAAGTGTTTTTGATTTATCCTTCTCAGATCTTACTCCTATCATATTGCTGTGGTCGGAGGTAAAGTAACCGTCAGTAAAGCCGCCTCTGGAGAAGACCGCAGCAAGAGATGAGATCTCCTTAGGCGTTGCATTCCGTCCCTCGTCCAGAAGACGTCTGTAAACGTCGGTAACGGCATAAACGTAGGAGGGCGATTTCATTCTGCCTTCGATCTTTAAGGATGCAACCCCCAAGGAAAGTATCTCTTTGATATGGGACGCAAGACAAAGATCCTTAAGGCTTAAGGGGAAAGAGCCGTTATAGCTCATTCTGCAGGGCTGCGCGCACTCTCCCCTGTTGCCGCTTCTTCCGCCGATAAAGGAGCTCATCAGGCACTGTCCGGAATGGCTTGCGCAAAGGGCGCCGTGGCAAAACATCTCTACCTCCAGCTCGCTTTTCTCACAAAGCCTTTTAAGATCCCTGAGGCTCAATTCTCTTGCGCAGACAAATCTCTTAAAGCCAAGCTTTTTCAAATAAGCCGAGCTCAGTGAATTGTGGGAGGAAAACTGAGTGGAGGCGTGAAGCTCAAAGTCGGGCAGATACTTTTTTAAAAGCACGCTAAGACCGCCGTCGGCAACTATAAGGGCGTCAACGCCGATACCGTAAAGGTAATGGGCAAAGCTCAACGCCTCGTTAAGCCTTCTGTCATATACAAGAGTATTGAGGGTAACGTAAAGCTTTACGCCTCTGCCGTGACAAAAGTCGACCGCTTTTTTGAGACTCTCATTATCAAAATTATCCGCATTTATTCTTGCGTTAAAGGCAGTACCGCCAAGGTACACCGCATCCGCGCCGGCAAAAACTGCGGCTTTAAGGGAATCATAGTTTCCGCAGGGACTGAGAAGCTCGGGAAGTTTAAGGTTAGACAAAGCAAATCTCCTAAAGATATTTTCTGACAATATTTTACTATAAAATCTAAATTTTTTAAAGCCTTTTTTGAAAAAAACTCCCCGAGAATTTCTCGGGGAGCAAAAGATATTAAATTTTAGTCCCAAACTCGCTTTTGACCCTGGTGATATTTCCAAGTATTGTGGCTTAAGCGCTTAAATTCGCCAACCTTATAAGGGAAGGTAAGAACAACGGTTCCGTCTCCCTCAACAAGGTACTCGCCGCCTGCCTTGAATGCCTTCTCGGTAAGAGCAACGTTAAGAGCGGAAGCTGTGTCAAAATAGTGGTAAGGATGCATAACGGTGGTGCAGGTCATAGCATCTATCCACTCCTGGGTTACGTTGCTTCCGTGATGAAGAACAAAGTAAACGTCAAAGGTAAGGGTGGAGGGCTCGTAGAGGCGCATCATCATATCCATTCCAGCCTTGCCGGAGTCGCCCCCAATAACCACGTTTTGTCCGTCGATATTGTACTCAAGCCAGATGCTTGTCTCATTAAAGCCGTCCTGATATTCCTTCATATCGATATTTTCCTGGGAAAGCATAACGTCAACGTAAATATCGGAGAAGTAATATCTCTGACCTGTCTGAGGTCTGTAGACAAGAGGAGTCTTGCCGTTGGAGTCCTTAAGAAGCTTGATAGCCTCATATTCCTTGGCTATCTCACTGTAAACGCCCTTATCAAGATCCTTTGCGGCATTGCTGGGCTCACTGAAGTAAAAGCCTTCAACTATAATTCTGTCTGCCCAAGTTGGGTTATTCAAAAATGCAGTAATGATATAGGAGTGGTCATAGTGCAGATGGCTCATAAACCAAGCCTCGATAACGGGCTTCTCTCCTGCGGGAGTAAGCTCCTCCATATAGTCGAGAAGATATCCAAGCTCGTGATCGGTCGAACCGTCGTTCATAATGAAATGACCGTTCTTAAGCTGAATGAGTACCGACGTTCCGTAGTACCAAAGCTCGTTCATATGAAGGGTGGTGCTTGCTCCGTCTGCGACGTCATCCTTGAAATTATCGAAAAGATGCTCTGACAGTGGCAGATCGAAGGTTGCGCTGATCGCAGTCTGGAACCAATAGCTCATATGAGTTACAGTAACAACAAGATCGCCCTTAGTAAAGGTAGAAGCATAAACCGCATCGTCTATGCCCTTTTCGCCGTTATCGGAATGCTTTTTAAAGCCGAATTTTTCAAGCTGAGCAAGATATGCCTTATAATCATCGTCGGTTGTACCGTCAACGGTTATAACTCTGTTGCCCGCACCGCGATCCTCGGCACTTCCGATGGTAGACTGTTCACCGATAAACGCAGGGAGTCCTTCAAAAAGATCAAGCTCCGACCAATTCTCGTGGACGGGTAAGCGGCCGCCATAGTCCTTATCCATGGGAGCAAGGACCTTTTCAAGCTGAGCCTTATAAGAAGCGTCGGTGGAAGGATCCTGAGCGGTAAGCGCAGCCTCCTTATAGAAGGAGCCGGATGCTTTTTCGCCGTACATTGGAATTTCAGCCTTGCCGTCCTCAACCTTATAAATAACGTAAGGAACAACTGTAAAGGAGGTGGTGGCGTCGACAGAGCTAAGATCGGTAACAACAAAGCTTGCAACAAGCTTTTTGTCGGTGCTTTCTCTTAATATCTTGGCCTCGACGTTGGCAACCTTATAGTCCTTGCCTCTGTAAGAGAAGGAATCGTCGTCAAGGCTTACGGTGTAATTCTCGGGAATAGCCTTAGTGGGAACTATAAGAGCACCAATGGTGATATCCTCCTTCTTGACCTGACCGTCAAGATCAAGGGAGATATACCATCTGGGGCCGTAAAAGCCCTCAGCCTTAGCCTCAAACTTGCTCACGTAGGGAGCGGCAAGCTTGTAGAGAGGGGGTACAACTTCGGCAAAAAGCTTGAGCACGGGAAAGCCGTCGATATTTACCGCGTAGGTATTTTCAAAATCAAGCTTGGTATTGAGGTATGCACTGTAGGATTTAAGCATATTCTCATTGAGAACTGTATAATCCTTTATCTGAGAGGGATCGCTTGAATGGTTGGATCCCAGAGCAAGCTTACAGCTTTCTGCCGTTGCGTAGCTGTTTTTAATGGAAATATGACTCTTCCAGGCCTTATTATCGTCGGTCTTGTAATTTGCCCAGCAGGCACCGAATATGGAGCCGATAACGTCGTCCTTACCCGATTCCTGATAAGCGGTGGAGATCTTACCCGTATTAAGGCAGTTCTCGATTATTGTGGTATTATCGTTACGGCCAACTATACCGCCCAGGTTTGTAGTGGCATCGTCCTTGAAGGATGAGTATACAGAACCCGTGTTAAGACAGTTTGTAACTGTGATCCTTGCGCCGTTTCCGTTACCGACTATACCGCCGCCGAATCTTGCTCCCATTGTAACGGAGCCGTCAAACCAACAATTATCCACAACGAGAGTGGTTTCGGGGTCGCACACACCGACGATACCGCCGGTGTGATAGCTGTTGGACACGACTATGGCGTTACTGTAAACGTTGGAAACTGTAGAGCCGCCGCTGCAGGCGATAACGGATCCGTTCATTCCGTCGGGACCCTCGAAATAAGAATTTTCAAGTCTGAAATTCTTTATAACGCTTCCGGGAATCACGTAATGGAAAAAGCCTACTCCCGCACTTCCCTTTGCGTAAACGCCGCTAATCGTAAATCCGCAGCCGTCAAAGGTGCCTCCGAAATCCTTAACGGGACTCCATACAAGCTCCGGAGGGGTCTGAGCCCAAGAGGAGGCATCGGAGGAGTTAAGCGTAATATCCTTTGCCAGCTTTATGGTCTTGCCCTTGAAATCATTTGTTTTCGAAAGCTCGGCAAAGCCAAGAAGCTTTGCAGCAGAATCAATAACAAATTCAGATTTTGACTCATCGTACCATGATACGTCAGGTGTAAAATCCTCCGCATATACGTAGCTGCAAGAGGTAAAAACCAGAACAAACAAAAGCACGGCTGATAAGATCCTTTTCATAATTCTCTCCTTTTTTATTATATTTATGATATGAATCATTTATCAGTTAAGATTATATAAGAATAAAAATACAAAATCAATACAATTTCAAAGAATTGTAGTTTTATACAAAAAGTGTATAAGATAATACAAAAAAGATCCCCCGAAATCGGGGGATCCAGGACTTTTAACCTATTTTTTCCACTGAAAGAGTGACCTTTTCACCGTTGATATCCCACTGCTTTTCGTAGCCGGAGCATACATCAAAGCCATAGGAATCACAAAGAACGTCTGCGCAGACACTGTCTGCATTCTTAATAAAGAGGGACTTAAGAAGCTCGTTACCGAAAAGCGTGACCTTGATATGATCGGTAACGTCAAAGCCCGCTTCCTTACGCATTGTCTGAAGCTTGCTGACTATCTCTCTGACGTAGCCCTCCTCGATAAGCTCCTCTGTAAGGGAGGTGTTGAGAGTAACTGTATAGCCGTTATCGCTGAGAGTGAAGAAGCCTTCCTTTTGCTTAGTCTCTATAAGAAGATCCTCGGCTACAAGCTCTGCGGTCTCGCCGTTTATTGAAAGAGTGATCTTTCCTTCACTGTCAAGCATACTCTTCATAGCACTGCCGTCGCACTCACTGAGAGCCGTGCGAATCCCGTTAAGAAGCTTGCCGTATTTAGGACCGACTGTCTTGAGATTGGGCTTGAAGCTATAGCTGACAAGCTCGTCCACAGATTCCTTGAAGCTGACTCCCTTAACGTTAAGCTCTTCCTTTATAATATCGCAGAATTCTTCGCTCAGGGCATTCTCACTGCAAACAATAAGCTCGCTGAGAGGCTGACGGTTCTTGATATTACTGCCGTTTCTTGCGGCTCTTCCCAAAACGACCACGTTGAGAACCTGATCCATTGAATACTCAAGCTCGGGATCGATAAGCTCCTTATTCACCTCGGGGAAGCTGCAAAGATGGACGCTGATGGGAGCACCGGAGTCAAGACTGCAAACAAGATTTCTATAGATCTCCTCAGTCATAAAGGGGATCATGGGAGCACTTGCCTTTGCAACGGTAACAAGGGCAGTGTAAAGAGTCATATAAGCGTTGATCTTATCCTGAGTCATTTCGGGTGCCCAGTAGCGCTCTCTGCCGCGGCGTACGTACCAGTTACTCATATCGTCACAGAATGCCTGCAAAGCTCTTGCTGCCTCGGGTATGCGGTAATTCTCAAGATTCTGATCAACGGCATCGACCATGGAATTAAGCTTGGAAAGAAGCCACTTATCCATTACGGAAAGCTTATCGTATTCAAGCTTGTACTTTGTTGCATCAAAGCCGTCGATATTGGCATAAAGAACAAAGAATGCGTAGGTATTCCACAGAGTACCCATAAACTTCCTCTGACCCTCAACAACTGCCTTTCCGTGGAAGCGATTGGGCAGCCAGGGTGCGGAGTTGGTATAGAAGTACCAACGGATAGCATCGGCGCCGTAGGTGGAAAGAGCATCGAAGGGATCAACTGCGTTGCCCTTGGATTTTGACATCTTCTGTCCGTTTTCATCCTGAACGTGGCCGAGAACTATAACGTTCTTATAAGGAGCCTTATTAAAAATAAGAGTGGATATGGCAAGCAAGGAATAGAACCAGCCTCTGGTCTGATCAACCGCCTCGGAAATGAAGTCCGCGGGGAACTGCTGCTCAAAGAGCTCCTTATTTTCAAAGGGATAGTGATGCTGAGCAAAGGGCATTGAGCCTGAGTCGAACCAGCAGTCTATAACCTCGCTGACTCTCTTCATCTGCTTTCCGCAAGCGGGACACTTGATAGTGACCTCATCGATAAAGGGGCGGTGCAGCTCGATATTATCGGGGCAGTTGTCGCTCATGGATTTAAGCTCCTCAATACTGCCGATGGCGTGCTTATGTCCGCATTCGCATTCCCAGATATTCAAGGGAGTACCCCAATAACGGTTACGGCTGATACCCCAATCCTGAACGTTTTCAAGCCAATCGCCGAATCTGCCCTTTCCGATGGATTCGGGAATCCAGTTTACGGTGTTATTATTGCGGATAAGGTCATCCTTGACCGCGGTCATTCTTATAAACCAGCTCTCTCTTGCATAATAGATAAGAGGAGTGTCGCATCTCCAGCAATGGGGATACTCGTGCTCGAACTTGGGAGCGGAGAAGAGCTTGTTCTCCTTTTCAAGATCAACAAGCACCATAGGATCTGCCTTTTTAACGAATACACCGGCGTAGGGAGTATCCTCGGTCATATTACCCTTTCCGTCAACGAACTGCACGAAGGGAAGATCGTAGATCCTGCCGACCTTGGCATCATCCTCACCGAAGGCGGGAGCGATATGTACGATACCCGTACCGTCACTCATGGTAACGTAGCCGTCGCAGGTAACGTAGAAGCCTTCCTTCTTCTGCTTTTCAACCGCAGTTGCGGTGCAGGGGAACAAGGGCTCGTACTTTGTCCTTTCAAGATCTCTTCCGGAGAATCTTTCGATTATCTCATAGGTCTTCTCCCCTTCCTTTGCGATGGAGGAAAGAACGGACTCACAAAGAGCCTCGGCGAGAATATAGGTATAACCGTCGCAGGCCTTTACCTTGCAATAGCTCTCATCGGGATTTACACAAAGAGCAACGTTGGAGGGAAGAGTCCAGGGTGTGGTGGTCCAAACAAGGAAGTATTCATCCTTGCCGCAGAGCTTGAATCTTGCAATGGCGGAGCGCTCCTTAACGGTCTTATAGCCCTGAGCCACCTCGTGGCTGGACAAGGGAGTACCGCAACGGGGGCAATAAGGCACTATCTTAAAACCCTTATAAAGCAGCTTCTTATCGAATATCTGCTTAAGAGCCCACCATTCGCTTTCGATAAAATCGTTATGATAGGTAACGTAGGGATCATCCATATCTGCCCAGAAGCCTACCGTGCCCGAGAAATCCTCCCACATACCCTTATATTTCCATACGCTTTCCTTACATTTTGCAAGAAAGGGCTCAAGACCGTACTGCTCGATCTGCTCCTTGCCGTCGAGCCCCAGAAGCTTTTCAACCTCAAGCTCAACGGGAAGACCGTGAGTATCCCAGCCTGCCTTACGTGGAACGTAATAGCCCTTCATAGTGCGGTAGCGGGGGATCATATCCTTTATAACTCGGGTCAGCACGTGACCGATATGAGGCTTACCGTTTGCCGTGGGGGGACCGTCATAGAAAACGTAGCTGTTCGCCTTGGAACGGCTCTCCTCGCTCTTTTTGAATATATTGTTGGAATTCCAGAACTCAAGGACCTTTTTTTCTCTGTCCACGAAGTTCATATTTGTGTCTACCTTATTGTACATTTCATCCTCCAAAAGTATAATAAGATCTAATTACAGACCTATGATCACTGATAAAAACACATATAATATGATATAACAAATAAAGTCAAAAGTCAAGTGATTTTCTTATTTATCTGCTTTGAATAATCTTTTTGAATGCAATATGCGCAAGCTATGCAAAGAACGATAACCAAAGAAAGAGCGATCAAGATAAAAAGCACCTGAGGATCTCTTTTTTCCTTTAACGGAATATCATTTTCGATGCTTTCCTCGGGGGCGACCTTCACAGTGTAAGAAAAACAAACTCCGTCATAGCTTGCGGTAACAAGCTGCTCACCAAGAGAATTTTTATCATAACAGGAAAAGTTTATATCGTCGGAAAAGACGGTTTTTTCATAGCCCTCGGAGTTTATATACCTTATCCACGCGCCCTTACAGCTTAAGTCTTCCCCTCTGATATACTCAAGCTTTTCCGGAGGTGAATACTCCAAAAGCTCGGGAAGCGAATGAACGGTTACGGGTATACGTATCATTTTATTCAAAAAGGATAGGGATAAGCTCCCCTTCTCCCCTCTTCCCAAAATGCTGATCCCGACAGAAAACGCATCCTCTGATCCCGCTTCTACGGTCTTATCAAACAAAAGCCCGTCGGATATCCTCCACGCTCCGTTTTCAAGGGAAGTGAGGGTATATTGCTCCTTTCCGAGATCGCAAAAAAGCTCTAACCCGTAAAGATCCTCGGAGAAGTAGCTTATCGCCTTAAAGGGCTCGTTTATCACCCTTCCCGTCGCCTTTCTTGATGCCTCGGGGTAATTAGCGGCTCTGTAAAGAGAGGCACCGTAGGTATTCATATATTTTGTCATCGTACGCCAATCTATAAGATGGAGCAACACCTGGCAGGTGTGAAGATCGTAGTTGGCATCGTATACCAATACTCCGTCGGTATTGACTTCTACAACGACCATCGAATGAGGGAGCCCCCACTGAAGAATATCACCCACCCTGCAGTCCTCAAAAAGTCCCTTCACCATATCGGCGGTAATTCTTAAGGGAGCATAGCTCCAAAGCTCGATAACGTTTTTCTTTTCCTCCTCATCATTGACCGCCCAGGGAGACTTGGTGTTAAAATGCGGGTAGCTTATTCCGAAAACGTTAAAAAAAACGTACCTTGCAAAGCCAAAGCATTGCATATTTCCCGCAGTTCCCGCTTCCTCGGACGTTACCTCCTTGCAATTGCAGCCCTCGGATGAGTGGCAATTAAAATGATGGGTGCAGGCCTTGCCGTCATCGGTAAAATAGCTTTGGTCCGGGTATATTTCCATGATCCCCGAAAGCCTTGTTCGAATATCGTATACTCCGCTCGGAGGGGTGATACTACTAATCTCCTCCTCAGAAAAGCACGTAAATACCGAAGAAAAGCCCAAGCTAAGGATCAAAATGCAGCATATTAAAGCTTTAAGTGCATTTTTCATAAAAAAACCACGTTTTTCTTCAAAATTATACAAAATATATTATACCACAAAAGCAATAATAATGCAACATCAAAAAAGTTGACAGATATTGCTTTTTATCTTATAATATATATACGATATTGAAACAAGCAGAAGAACGGATATGAATAAACCAAGCATTTTATATTTTGACACTCTTCCCTCCACAAACGATCATTTAAAGACTCTTGCACTTGCGGGAGCCGAGGAATACACCGCCGTAATTGCCGACCACCAGTCCCAAGGCAGAGGAAGAAGGAGCAAAAGCTTCTTCTCGCCCGAGGGTACCGGGCTTTATATGAGCTTTCTGGTTTATCCCGAAAGAGAAAAATTAAATATTTTAACCCCCGTCTGCGCGCTGAGCGTGCGCAAGGCAATAAAGGAGCTGTACGGCATAAATACCGACATAAAGTGGGTAAACGATCTTTATTTAAACAACAAAAAGCTATGCGGCATTCTTTGCGAGTCATCCTCAAGCCACGATGGAAAATGCTTTTGCATCGTCGGGATAGGCATTAACCTTACAAAGCCCAAGGGCGGTTTTCCTAAAATGGAGGACAACTCCCCCACCGCACTCTTCAAGGACTGCGTCGACGTAAAAGCCGAAAGGGACCGTCTTGCCGAAAGGATAATCAAAATCTTCCCCTCTCTTTACGCCTCCGATAACGCCCTCCTTTTGGAAAGCTATAAAAAAAGCTGCTTTGTTATAGGAAAAAACGCAACCGTAAAAAGAGGCGAAGAAAAATTCGATGCTCTGATCCTTGATATAAATCCCGATTTTTCTCTGAGGCTGAAGACGAATAACAAGATCCTTTCCCTTAACAGCGGAGAAATATCACTGAGGCTGAAATGAAGATCAAAAGGCTTTCTCTGTGCGCGCTTTTTGCCGCCGCAATAGCGGTATCTGCGCAAATAATCATCCCCACACCCTTAGGTGTCCCTCTCAGTGCCGTAACTCTTATGATATTTATAATCTCCTTTGTATCTCCCGAGCTATCTTTCAGTTCGGTATGCGTATACCTTTTATGCGGTGCGGCGGGACTTGGAGTGTTCAGCGGATTTACGGGAGGGCTCGGAATTATTCTGTCTCCCGTTGGAGGTTACCTTATAGGCTATATTCCCATGAGCTTTTTGTGTTCGGTCAATTGCACTTCAGGGCTGACAAGGGCACTTCTGTGCATCTTAGGCATCGCCTCCTGCCACCTTATGGGCTTTATCACCTATCTTATCTACCTTCCCGCCAATGCCCTGCCCGGTGTATTATTCTTCCTTTTTATTTTGGTAAAGGATCTTATATTTTGCGCCGCGGCAAATCTTATGGGAAAAAGCATTACTAAGGCACTTAAGCTGTAAAGGATAAAAATGAAAACGATAATCATAATCGGTGCGGGCCCTGCAGGACTGACAGCCGCACTGGAGCTTTCAAAGGACAAGGAAAAGTATAATATCATAATCATAGAAGAGGAGGATGCCGTCGGCGGTATCTCAAAGACCGTCGAGCTCTCGGGAAACAGAATGGATCTGGGAGGCCACAGATTTTTCTCCAAGGATAAAAGAGTATTGGAAATCTGGGAGAGCCTCTTACCCTTCGAGAACGAAAACGATCCCGATAAGGTAATGCTGAAAAGAAGCAGGGTATCCAGGATCTTCTACAGATCGAAATTCTTCGATTACCCCGTAAAGGCGAGCATCAAGACTCTGTTAAACCTCGGATTTTTCAAAAGTCTGAGGATAGTATTCGGTTATATCAAGGCGAGGATCAAAACTCTTCCTGAAAAGGATCTTGAGAGCTTTTACGTAAATCAGTTTGGCAGACCTCTGTACAGCACCTTCTTTGAAAGCTACACCGAAAAGCTTTGGGGCAGACACCCCTCCCGTATCAGTGCCGATTGGGGCGCACAAAGAGTCAAGGGGCTATCCTTAAAGGAGCTTGTTTTCGACAGCTTCAGAAAGCTTTTTAAAAGAAAGAACCAATCAAATACCAAAACAAGCCTTATCGAGGAGTTCTCCTATCCCAAGCTCGGTCCCGGTCAGCTTTGGGAGGAGGCAGCCGAAGCAATAAAGAAAAACGGGGCAAGACTGATATATGGAGAAAAAGTGGTAAGGATCAATTCCTTTGAAGGTAGATTGGTCTCCGTTATTACAGACAAGGGCACGGAATACAAGGGTGATATTTTTATTTCCTCCATGCCTCTGAAGGATCTTCTTTGCAACGACAGCTCGACCCCCGATGATATACGAGCCATAGCAAGCTCTCTGCCCTACAGAGATTTTATAACCCTCGGCCTTTTATTTGACAAAAGGGATTGCACCTCAAAGCTTATTAATAAAAACGGCTTAATCAAGGATTGCTGGATATACGTTCAGGATCCCGAGGTAAAGCTGGGAAGAATACAGATCTTCAACAATTGGTCTCCTTATATGGTGAAAAACGGCTCTGAAATTTGGCTGGGGCTGGAATACTTCTGCGACGAGGGTGACTGCTTCTGGCGTATGGATCCCGAAAAGAGAACAGAGCTTGCGGTAAAGGAGCTATATAAAATAGGCCTTATAAAAAAAGAAAGCCGTCCCAAGCTCCATCACACCGAAAGAGTCAAAAAAGCATATCCCGCATATTTTGACGGCTACAGTCAGATAGACCGAGTCTACTCCTATCTTAACAGCATCGATAATCTTTTTTGCATCGGAAGAAACGGACTTCACCGCTACAACAATATGGACCATTCCATGCTTACCGCTTTGGAAGCGGTAAAGAACATAAAGGAAAACGTGACGTCAAAAGAAAACGTCTTTAACGTTAATACGGAAAAAGAGTACCATGAAGAAAAATAAGCTTATTTTAATAATAGCCTTAGTGCTTCTTATCCCCTTGGCTCTCGAGCTTTTTCTCTCAAACCTAACTTCTGCCTGCGCCCATATTTTTACAAAGGATGCCCCCGAGGTGAAGGCGGATATAAAGGAATTCACCTCAGCGGATCTGCCTTGGGGAGAAAAGGCGTTTCTCGTGGATTCCCAAAGCTCGAGCTTTGAATTTACCGAGCTTGATATCAACGTCCACTCCCTCTCCTTCAAGGCGCAAAACGAAAGCGGTATATCCTCGCCTCTGCCTCCGAAGCTTGAAATATACGGAATGGACGAGAATCTGACTCAGTATTACGTTCTGTACAGAACCGAGGACCTTGCAACCGGAAACACAAGGCCAGAGGAAAACCTTTTCTTTTTCAGCGGAAGCGGCAAGATATCGGCAATAGCCTTGTTTTTCGATCTGGAGGACGATAACGTTATAATATCGGATCTTACCTTTAATCCGTCCTTTACCTTGCGCTTCAATACACTGAGGTTCTTCATCCTTCTTTTGTTATCTGTTTTTATTGCATTGGTAAAGGTATTTAAATTAAACACCAAAAAATTCGATCCCAAAACAAAGGCCGCAAGGCTTGCGGTATTGTCCCTTGCTCTTCTATCCGCCGCGGTAAGTATAGTCATCGGTATCGGTATGTGCACGGGAATAAAGACTCTTTCCTACCCTGCATCGGGAAGCCTTGACAAGCAGAGCCCCTACGTTCAGCAGTTCGATGCCTTTTTAAAGGGACAGCTTCACCTTGACGTAGAGCCCTCCGAGGAATTAAAAAAGCTTGAGGATCCCTACGACACAAGCCTGAGAGAAAACGGCGACTATCTTTGGGACAGAGCTTATTACAAGGGAAAGTATTACTCGTATTTTGGAATTGCCCCCATATTGACCTTCTATTTTCCTTTTTATCTGGTAAGCTCTGCATTGCCCTCCGATGCTCTGGTCATCACCTTTTTTGCCTCGGTATCGGCTATAATGATATGCCTTGTGCTATTTGAATTTACAAAGCTTTTAAAGAGGCCGATAAGCTTTCTGACCTTTATACTGAGTGTACCGGCGGTATTAAGCGCATCAATGCTTTTTATTATGCAAAGAGGCTTTTTGCCTTACTACTACGTCGCCACGGTAAGCGCCTTTTGCTTTGCTCTTATGACTCTCTTTTTCCTGATGAAGGCTGCCTTCACCTCAAAAAACAAATCTTTAAGACCGATATTATTTTCCCTCTCAGGACTAAGCTTCGGGCTTTTGATATTAAGCAGAATAAACGTAGCCTTCTTGGTTGGAATACTGTGTCTTGCCATTTTGGCGGTATACCTCAAAAGACATTTATCCGATCTGCCCACGCTCCTTACCAACCTCGGCTTATTTGCGGTTTTGCCACTGTGTGCGGTGCTCAGCTGCTTTGTACTGAATTACATAAGATTCGAAAGCATTTTCGAATTCGGAGCAAAGTATCAGCTTACCGTAAGTAACGTAAGCTACAACACCTTCTCCGCCGATCTTTTTCTTCCCTCCCTCTATCACTACTTTTTCCAGGGCTTTGAGTACTCGGGTCAGTTCCCGTACGTGGACGTGTCGGGAGAAATGCTGACAAGCTACGGAAGATACTTATATTACGGCTCTCTTAATGCGGGTATCTTCGCCATGCCGTTAAACCTTTATATTTTCACGGCAAGATCCGCACTTACCGAATACAAAAAAGCCGTAAAGCTCGTTTCAATCAGCGCCATAGCAGGTCTTGTTCTCGTTGCATTTACGGATATTTGCCTTGGCGGAGTAATTTTAAGATATACGGCCGATATCTCTCTTATTGCCTCTCTTATCGCGGTATTTTTCCTGTATACACAAAGCGATCATACAAAAGAATGCCGTCTTTCACACTCTGTTATGATTATCACCTCGCTGATCGGCTTCTTTTTGATCCTTAACAAGTCTCACGTTGATTTTTGCGACTACTCAAGCGAGATATATCTTGCAGTGAAAGGAATATTTACAGTTTAAATGAAAAAGCTCTTCACTCTTTTATTATCAATACTCCTTCTTTTGCCTGCCTGCACAGTCTCTCCGACTACGGCAAAGCCCGAAATTAAAACCACTGCTCCCACAATTACTCTTACAAAGCAAGAGCTCACAGAGCAGATACCCCCTCCGCCGCCCTCAAGCACCGAGCCGCCCATCGAGGTAAAGCCGAGCTATACAAGAATTTCATTTCTTGCTGCCGGAGACAACGTGATACACCCTTGCATATACAAGGAAGCAAAGCAGAGAGCAACAAAGGACTCAAGAGAATACAATTTTCTGCCCGTATACGAAAGCATTGCCCAATACGTTAAAAACGCGGACATAGCATTTATAAATCAAGAGACCCTTATGGGCGGCGAGGAGCTTGGGTATTCCGGTTATCCTCGCTTCAATTCCCCTCAGGATCTGGCGCTTGACCTTAAGGATCTGGGCTTTGACGTTATAAATATAGCCAACAACCATATGTGCGACAAGGGCGAAAAGGGCCTTAAAGCCACCATCGAGTTCTTAAGCTCCATAGAAGATATAACCCTTATCGGCGGACATTTAAACGAGGCGGACTTTGATAATATACGCATCGTGGAAAAAAGCGGAATAAAAATAGCCTTTCTAAGCTATACCTACGGCACAAACGGACTGAGCCTTCCCAAAAATACCGAGCTTTTCGTGCCTTATATTGATGAAGAAGCAATATCAAGGCAGATAAGTAAGGCAAAAGAGATATCCGACGTGGTGCTGGTCAGTATCCATTGGGGCGAGGAGAATCATTTTGATCCCTCTGCAGAGCAGATATCCCTTTCACAAAAGATAGCAGATTGGGGCGCAGATGCCATTATCGGTCATCATCCCCACGTTATACAGCCCATAAAATGGCTGGAGGGAAAAAACGGCAACAAGACTCTTTGTATATATTCCCTGGGAAATCTTATAAGCGCAATGAATAACGGCTACAATATGCTGGGCGGGCTTATGACCTTTGAGATAGTGAGAAACGACCTTACGGGAGAGATCTTTATCGACTCGCCACTGTTCATCCCCACCGCATTTTACTATGCCGACAGCTGGTTTCAGACAAAGCTCCACCTATTAAGGGACTACGATCAAGAGCTGTCACTGACCCACGGATCACGTAAGCACGGAAAGCTTGCCACAAGAAAAGATATGGAAAAATACCTTACCGATACAATAGACCCCCAATTCCTTCCCCTTTGGGTCTATAACCCGGAGGACGTGATCGAACAGTAAAAGGAGAGCGCCATGAAATACGCCAACCTGCATCTTCACTCCACTTATTCCGATGCCCAATTCACACCGTCTCAGCTTATTCTCATCGGAAAATCCTTGGGCTATAAGGCTTTAGCCCTCACAGACCACGAAACAGACGGCGGCTACAAGGAATTTAAAGGCTTTGCCGACAGTGAAGGCGGTTTAGAGATCTTAACCGGAGTTGAATTTTGCGGTATGCACAAGGGTGATACCCTTCACATAGTTGCGCTGGATTACGATATGAACGATCCCGGCTTTCGCGACCTGGTAAGAAAAAGAGTGGAGGGCTACACGGAATACACAAGAAAATGCGTAGAATACGGCATTTCCATCGGTGTAATTAACACCATTACCTGGGATGACGTAATGAGCTTTGCGGGAGAAAACGCCTGGGTGTGTATAGATACCGTATCCAACACCTACAGAGCAAAGCACGTGGAAATCCCAAAAGATCTTCGAGAAAGAGTATTCAAGGTTCCTGAAACAAAAAAGCATAAGCCGATATTCCCCCCGGCCGACGAGGTCATAAAAGTAATAAGGAAAGCCGGAGGAATCGCAGCACTTGCCCACCCGACGGATCAGACCCAATACGTCCCCGAGCTTGTTTCTATGGGCTTAAACGGAATAGAAGTAGACCACTCAAGAATATCCGCCGAGACCGCAAGCCTTGCTCTTGAGGCGGCGGAGGCCTTCAGGCTTTATCATTGCGGCGGCACGGATCACGCAGGGCCTATGAGCGGCTGCGGCAAGGACAGAGCGGTTCCTGTCTTCAGCGGCATCACCGAAGAAGAGCTATACTGCTTAAAAAACAGACTTTTAGGATAAAAAAAGAGTACGGGCATTTTGCTCGTACTCTCTTTTTGATATTTACTGCGCCAAACAATCCTTGATCCACTGAAGAACGGACCCCTTATACCAGATCTCGTATTCATTAAGGAGAATATCCAAGGCGGCTTTATTTGTGTCCTTAGCATCCACACACAAAAGCTCTGCCCCGTTAAGGTTAAAATGCCTTACCAGACCCAATTGTTCAAGTCTGTCCTGCATCTTTACACTGTTATAAAAGGGCCATACACCCTCTTCACTGCCGAATTTTTTCAGCCTTCCCACAAGCTCTGCCCTCTTTTCCTCGTTTTTTACAAAGGAAAGGAAATGCTCAACCAATCTGCCCTCCACAACGTGCTTCATTGTGTTATAGAGCATAGTCACGCCGATAAACACTATCTTGGCGTTCATTTGGTCCATCTTCACCCAGGGAGATGAATCGGCAAAGGCATATTCACCGAAGGGGCATAAATGAGGCCCTCTCCAGCCGTGCTCAAAGGTAAGCTCGTAAGCCAATTTACCCCTTGCGGCAACGGAATGGGTGGGATGATCGGATCGGTACACGAACATCTGTTTTCTGAAATACTCCGTAAGATAACCTACTCCGCTGGGCTTATCCATATACCAGGTCTTATAGGAGTTAACAAAATCCACGTTGGAAAGGGTGGGAGCCACAAGAGTCCCCTCCTTACCCAGAACGTCCTCAAAGGCATCTATAACGGTCTGTGCGCCGCCGAGAACGTGGCCGAGGCTCTTAAAGGATGAGTGAAAAAGACAGATATCCCCTTCCTTTAAGCCAAGCTCCAAAAAGGCCGCCTTAAGATCGTTTATACTTACAACACTTCTATCCATTATCACAACCCCAAAAGCTTTTCTGCATTCCGGTATGCGATCTTCTTAAAGGTGGTCTCACTGATCTTGCCCTGCTCCTTCCAGGAAATGAGAAGGCTATCCAGCTGAACGGGCATCTTTTTGCCCATAAGATCGGTTCCGAAATACAGTCTGTCCTCAAACTCGCTCAAGAAACGGGGGCCGTAGTTGGGATCTCTGCTGATGGCGTTGTAGCAGGTACCGTCGGAAAGGTCGCCGCAAAGGTTCTCATACTTTCTGAAGAGCTTGGGAACCGTACCCTCTTCGTCAATGGGACCCTCGTCAAAATTATATACCTGACCTCCCCAGGGCTTCATAAATGCCGCTCTTGCGCCAACGGTGGAAAGCTTTGCGATCTCACACCAGAAAACGGGACCGTGACCGAAGATCTTAAGCTTGGGGAATGCAAGGAGAGAATACTCCAGCATAGGAAGACCCACCTCGTCAAAGACGCCGAAATCTCCCCTTCTCTGGGCAGAGCCGTCATATACAACGGGAAGCCCTACCAATTCAGCCGCTCTGAAAAGGTTCTGCATCATAGGATCATCCAGAGCCATAGTGGGCATTATCTCACCAACACCCTTACAACCGACGTTCTTATAGTGCTCCAGCACCTTCTCGATCTTTGCAAAGGGTGAATTTGTCATAATTCTGGGATCTATGTTGCAATAAGGAATAAATCTGTCGGGATAGGTCTCGCAGATCTCCAAAACGTCCTCATTGGACTGAGGCATATAGATCTCGGGGTTGACTATGGGAAGAATTACCGCCATATCGACCTTCATTTCATCATATCTTTCAATGAGCTCCTCAGGCGTGGAAAAAGAAATAAAGGGCGGCTTTCTTCTGTAACAATGTGTGTGAATATCAATAAACATAGCTTACCTCCAACAAAGAAGTGATTGCGTTAAGCGCTATGACTATAATACACTAAAATCAATATTTGTCAAGGGGTAAAGCTATTTTTTACCTCATTTTTTTGCCAAGTTCTTCAATTCCTCTATTGCTTCCTTCAGACTTCCCAATCTATCAATTAAACCTATCTCCACAGCTCTTTTTCCGTCTATTATACTTCCCATATCGCTTGCCAATTCATCTGTGGAATACATAAGCCTTTTCAAGGTCTCGGGCGATACGTGTGAATTATCGGTTATAAAGCCGGATATTCTGTCCTGCATTTTTTCAAGATATTCAAAACAACGGGATGCTCCTATAACAAGGCCGTTAAATCTTACCGGATGAAGAGTCATTGTGGCGCTTTTGGTTATAAAGGATCTTTTTGCCGCGACGGCAAGAGGAATTCCTATGGAGTGACCTCCGCCAAGCACCAGGCTTACCACGGGCTTTGTCATCCCCGCTATCATTTCACTTATGGCAAGCCCTGCTTCAACGTCGCCACCCACCGTATTTAATATAATAAGCATACCGTCTATGCTCTTATCCTCCTCCACCGCAACAAGCTCGGGAAGAACTAACTCATACTTTGTGGATTTATTGGGCGCCTCAAGGGCTGTGTGCCCCTCCACCTGACCGATTATTCCAAGATAATGTATTTTAAAATCCTCGGACATAAAAAACTCCTTTTTTCTTAGTTTACCCAAGAGCAAAAGAAAAATCCGCTCAAAAGAGCGGGTTCTCATAAGGACAGTTTGATTTCTCCTTGTAGGGACAGGCGTCCTCGACGGTCCAATTCATATTTTGCTATGCAGGAAATAAATAAGTACCCCGACAGTCTGTCTGTCGGGGTTGTTTTATTTTCCTTCTCTGCGAATCTTTTCAATGCTATCTAGTTTTATAACCTCTCGTAATTCTCTTGTCCAATCGGACCACTCTGAATTCTTTTGACCGTATGTAAGATTTTCCTCATACTCTCTCGGAAGCCAAGTTGAAATATCCGCCTCGTTATGAGAAATCAG
>SVTC01000033.1 GCA_015063985.1 Oscillospiraceae bacterium
TAGACTTGAGCATCTTATTGTATCACATTAGGAGATTTTTTGGTATAACCTTTGTTGCCCACCCGCATAGCGGGTGGTTGTCTGTTTCGCGCGCCTCGTCGCGCTCAACTGCCTAAAGGCATTAATACAAAAATCCCCTCGGTGCAATCCGAGGGGATTTGTTATTGGGTTAGATATTAGCCCTTGATAGCAGCCTGTGGTGCTATCAGCAAAAGAGGGAAAACAAAATTAATAATTCCCTTTATTTGCAGCGCTGAAGAATTTCTTTGATTTCCTGATTTTCGTCATATCTTTCGTAAAAGACTCCTCCACCGCCCATACCATTTTTTGTTACCATTAACCATAGTTCTCCCGTTTTGTTGTGAAGATATGCTGTTTCATGATATACAAAACGATTATCTCCACTTTCGTAAGAGCCGAATTTGGTCATGCTCGGTAATTCCTGATGAAAATTTTCGTATGTTTCTATATATTTCATTAGAATTTCTCCTTTGCTATCGTGTTTGTATATATTATACCATTACCAAAATATATTTGCAATAGGTACAAAAATCCCCTGCCGAGTAATCGGCAGGGGATTTTTGTTATGCGTTATATACCGTCAAGGATATGAATTACTTTATATCCTTTATAGCAGCCTGTGGTGCTATCAGCAAAAGAGGGAAATAATTGCGCTTATATGTCGGGGAATAATTGCTTTAGCATTTTTTTTGTTATCATATATTCCTCACGACCAGGATTGATTAGAATTCCAGAGATTGAAGCATCATTATTACATTGCTTATATTGGTCACAAATCAAATTCGGGAAAGCAACACACGACATAGCTTTTTGGTAATAACCATTAACAGCACCTTGGTCAGTGAACAATCCGATGAATTTTCTTCCGTCTGCAAAAGAGATGGCCGGAACAGAAATGCTTTTGGGCATACCATTTTCAATATCAGCTAATAAAAGCAATGGGCTTTTCAAGAGCGACATCGAAACAGCATATGATTGCTGATTCAGTTGCTTGTTTTCGTTTTCATTCAAATTGCGATTTTCTTTTTTTGCGCGTGATATCAACATTGCCTGTGTTTGTTTATAATCGACCATTCTTGTGCAAGACTCAATACAAACATTACCATATAACTCAATGGGTTTTGTTTCGTAAACGTCTTCTATTTTAACCTTAGTTTGTCCGTTAATATTTACACTTTGATATCCTGTGCAGAAATACTCACAAAAAGAACTATTGAAGTTTTCGGGTTTGATTTCATGAATCTCTACCCAATCAAAGCCGCTGTTTTGAATTGTCACTTCTGCCATCTTTCTATTAGAATATAGCAAAAAAGAGCCATCTTGTAGGACAAATGGAAGGTTGGTAACAGTTGCGTATATAGTATAAACGGGAAATGTGGAAAGTTTTTCCAAGAGCTTTTTTCTAAGAAATTGTTTATATGATATTGCGTTCTCTTTCAAATTCGGTGCAATTTTTTCAACAAACCATCCTATTGTGCTGTAAATATGGCAAAATTCGTCAAAGGTCAACTCATTTAACGTGGTTATGTCAAAAGTGTTGTTTGAAAATTCAACAATTCCTTTTGCGATAAAATTGTCACAAATCTCATTGTTTCTTTCGCTTGTTACGGGAGCAAAACCTTGAAATCTTTCGTTAAGAACATCGTCGTTATGTAACGCTTGATGGTTAATAGAAGCAGATGCTACGGTTGGCTGTGCTTGTTGCGTTTTATCTTTTTTCTTAAATTTATCAAAAAATCCCATATAATCACCTCTCGAAATTATTATACCAAAAAATAAATATCTTTGCAATAGATATAGATAATCCGCCCGAATTTTTTCGGGCGGATTGGTTGTTTATTCAGTTATTCTCTACCCATTAGCCCTTGATAGCAGCCTGTGCTGCGGCAAGTCTTGCGATCGGAACGCGGAAGGGAGAGCAGGAAACGTAATCCAAGCCGATCTTATGGCAGAACTCAACGGAAACCGGGTCTCCGCCGTGCTCACCGCAGATACCGCAATGGAGCTCGGGACGGGTAACCTTACCCATGGAAACCGCCATCTCCATCAGCTTGCCGACACCGGTCTGGTCAAGCTTTGCGAAGGGATCGTTCTCATAGATCTTGCTGTCATAGTATGCTCCGAGGAACTTACCTGCATCGTCACGGCTGAAGCCGAAGGTCATCTGAGTAAGATCGTTGGTACCGAAGCAGAAGAACTCAGCCTCTTTTGCGATCTCGTCAGCGGTCAGACAAGCTCTGGGGATCTCCATCATGGTACCGACCTGATACTTCAGATCTACTCCTGCTGCTGCGATCTCTGCATCAGCGGTAGCAACCACAACGTCCTTAACGTACTTCATTTCCTTAACCTCGCCGGTAAGGGGGATCATGATCTCGGGAACGATGTTCCAATCTGCATGAGCCTTCTTAACGTTGATAGCGGCGCGGATAACTGCAGTGGTCTGCATCTTTGCGATCTCGGGGTAGGTAACCGCAAGACGGCATCCTCTGTGACCCATCATGGGGTTGAACTCGTGGAGGGATGCGATGATGTCCTTAATGGTCTCAACGCTCTTGCCCTGAGCCTTTGCCAGAGCCTCGATATCTGCTTCCTCAGTGGGAACGAACTCGTGCAGAGGAGGATCAAGGAATCTGATACAAACGGGCTTGCCCTCAAGAGCCTCGTAAAGCTTCTCGAAGTCACCCTGCTGATAGGGAAGGATCTTGCCAAGCGCGATCTCTCTCTCCTCAACGGTGTCTGCGCAGATCATCTCGCGGAATGCAGCGATTCTGTCAGTCTCGAAGAACATATGCTCGGTACGGCAAAGACCGATACCCTCAGCGCCAAGCTCTCTTGCCTTCTTTGCATCTGCGGGAGTATCAGCATTGGTACGAACCTTAAGAGTTCTGTATTTGTCAGCCCACTCCATGATTCTGCCGAACTCGCCTGCGATCTCAGCATCAACTGTGGGGATGATTCCGTCATAAATATTACCGGTAGAACCGTCGATGGAGATATAGTCGCCCTCAACGTAGGTCTTGCCTGCGAGAGTGAACCTCTTGTTCTCCTCATCCATATGGATATCGCCGCAACCGGATACGCAGCAAGTACCCATTCCGCGGGCAACAACGGCTGCGTGAGATGTCATACCGCCTCTTACGGTAAGAATACCCTGGCTGGCCTTCATACCGGTGATGTCCTCGGGAGAGGTCTCAAGTCTGACAAGAACGACCTTTTCGCCGCGAGCATTCCAAGCCTCTGCATCCTCGGCAGTGAACACGATCTTACCGCAAGCGGCACCGGGAGAAGCACCCAAGCCTCTGCCTGCGGGAACTGCCTTCTTCAGCACCTTAGCATCAAACTGGGGATGAAGAAGAGTATCAAGGTTTCTGGGGTCGATCATACTTACAGCCTGCTTCTCATCGATCCTGCCCTCGTCAACGAGGTCGCAAGCGATCTTAAGAGCAGCCCTAGCGGTACGCTTACCGTTACGGGTCTGGAGCATATAAAGCTTACCTGCCTGAACTGTGAACTCCATATCCTGCATATCGTTATAGTGGTTTTCAAGAGTCTTGCAAACTTCCTCGAACTGCTTGAACGCCTCGGGGAACTTCTCTGCCATCTCTGCGATGGGCATAGGAGTACGAACACCTGCAACAACGTCCTCGCCCTGAGCGTTCACAAGGAACTCACCCATAAGACCGGGCTCGCCGGTAGCGGGATCACGGGTAAATGCAACACCGGTACCGCAATCGTCACCCATGTTACCGAATGCCATCATCTGTACGTTGACGGCAGTACCCCAGGAATAAGGAATGTCGTTGTCACGACGGTATACGTTTGCACGGGGGTTGTCCCAGGAACGGAACACTGCTTCAACAGCGCCCATAAGCTGCTCCTTGGGATCGGAGGGGAAGTCCTTGCCGATCTTTGCCTTGTACTCAGCCTTGAACTGATCAGCCAAAAGCTTAAGATCCTCAGCGGTAAGCTCAATATCCTGCTTAACGCCCTTCTTCTCCTTCATATCGTCGATAAGCTGCTCGAAGTACTTCTTACCGACCTCCATAACGACGTCGGAGTACATCTGGATAAATCTTCTGTAGCAGTCGTAAGCCCATCTTGCGTTGCCGCTCTTCTTTGCAAGAACCTCAACGACCTCCTCGTTAAGACCGAGGTTAAGGATGGTGTCCATCATGCCGGGCATAGATGCTCTTGCGCCGGAACGGACGGATACAAGCAGAGGATTCTCCTTATCACCGAACTTCATTCCGGTGATGCCCTCCATCTTGTCAATGTATTCCATGATCTGTGCTTGGATCTCTTCGTTGATCTTTCTGCCGTCCTCATAGTACTGAGTGCAGGCCTCGGTGGTTACCGTAAAGCCCTGGGGAACGGGAAGACCGATCTTTGTCATTTCTGCAAGGTTTGCACCCTTACCGCCCAACAGCTCTCTCATCTTGCCGTTGCCTTCGGTGAAAAGGTACACAAACTTCTTTGTCATTTCTTTTACCTCCATAATTTTTCTTTCATTTTCTTCTGATTTTTTCTTGACGGGAAATTATATCATATTTTTTCAATAATTTCCACCCCATTAAGCCACTTAATTAAAATATTTACAAAATGTTAACATTCCCCGAACAACTGAGGATAGCAAAGTTTTATCAATTCCCTGTTTCTCTCCTGCTCGCCCCTCAAATGGTGATATCCGAACACCGCCTCCAAAGCAGTGGCAAGGCGATAGGAATACAGATCCACGTTTCTGGGATTAGAGTTGCTTTTTGCGTTTTTCGCTCTTGAAAAAAGCTCTTCCTCCTCCGAAGTAAAAAGCTCTCTTATCCGTTTTGCCGCCGCCGACTGCTTTGCGGCAGTAACGAATTCCAGCGCCTCGCGGTTACACCTTGCGCTATCCGTATCCTTTCTTTCAATAAGCCGCTCTCTGATAAGCACCTCCATTACACTGTCACCCAAATATGCCAGCAAAAGAGGCGAAGGCTGTGTTTTGAACATATTTTGCTCCTTAAAAGTTTTTACCATTATAACCCAAAGAGAAAAATAATTCAATATTTACCGTAAAAAAGATGAAAAACAGCACAAATTTACAATTAGGACAAGATTTTCGTTGAAAACCGTGGTACAATGTATTGAATATTATCCTGAAAGGAACAGAAGTTTAGATATGGCTTACTCTAAGACAAGTAAAAAATCCCTTTGGTTTATGGGAATCCTTTGTGTTGCACTTTTAGCTATCATCGCTATGGTTTTGATCGGTGTTATGCAGAACCAGTCCGGTCTGATCAAATCCAGCTCCTTCAGAAAAGCAATGTGCACCCTCTTCAACAAGAACGCATCCGCTATCACTCAGGCAGATCTCGAATCCGTTCAGGTTCTGATGATAGACGATACAAATTCCGTGCTTTACGCCGGCTTTGAGGATCTCTTCAAGGCTATCCAGAAGAACGCCTCCCTTGAAGCTGACAAGCAGGAGGACTACAGCAAGCTCATCGTTGAGATCCCTCTGTCCACCCCCATCACCAGCTTTGAGGACTACAAGCTTCTCAAAAACGTGAAGTATCTCAGCGTTACCGATTGCTCCACCTTCACCGATCTTTCTCAGCTTGACAGCTTTTCGGATCTTATCTACCTCTACCTGGACGATACCTCCATCGACTCTATCGCTCCCCTCACAAAGTACACCAACCTCGAGGGTCTCTACATCTCCGGCACCAAGGTTACCGACATCTCTCCCGTTGCACAGATGAAGAACCTCAAGAGTCTTTCCATCGACAAGCTGGCGATCACCGATCTCAGCCCCGTCAAGGATCTTAAGCTCAACTATCTTTCCGCGGCAGAGTGCGGTCTTACCGACGTATCCGCTCTGGAAGGTATGAGCTCCCTCAAAACTCTTTCCCTCACCGGAAACAAGCTCACAAGCATCGCCCCCCTCAAGGGAATGAAGGATCTTGGCTATCTCTCCGTTGACAAGAACAAGGATCTCTCCGATCTTTCTCCTCTCGGCGACACTACCAAGCTCACCACTCTCCTCATCAACGGCTGTAACATCAGTGATATATCCGCAATAAAGGGCAACACAAAGCTTGAATATCTCTACGCGGCCGACAACAAGATCACCGACATCTCCGCCTTCGAGAAAATGAACGCGCTCTTCTACGTGGACATCTCCAACAACAAGATCACCGACGGCTCTCCCCTCAAGAACAAGACCTCTCTGCTCTACCTTATGGTAACAGGAAATGAGTTCGAGGATTGGACCGTTCTGGACAAGCTGACCAACACCAGCGTTGTAGGAAGACCCTCCACTACCACCAAGCCCGCAACCTCCTCCAAGCCCGCGGCTTCCTCCGCGCCCGCTTCCTCCAAGGCAAGCGCATAACCTGACCACTCAATCCCGACGGGAGCCTTTGCTCCCGTCTTTTTTTATTACTTTTTTGAAAAAAAGTAATAAAAAAATGGTTATTTTCCACCTTTTTGAAAAAAGGTGGAGCCAAAAACTTTTAATGTCGATCTTATAAGCACTATCACAGCAATCGATGCTTTTCCTTGTGCTGACCCATAATTTTCCTTTTTAAAAAAAGGTGGAGTCAAAAACTTTTGATGTCGATCGAGTTTACACATTCATATCCCACGATGGTTTACTTAGTTTTAATTCGTATTTTTACTTTAACGTTGATGCTTTTCTGTACCGCGCAGCAATCCGCGCCCATTTGCCAAGCATTAAAGATTGACTTTTGGAATTAATTTGGTATAATAATGTAATAATAAGAAAAAAGCTTATACACCGTCAAGCTTTCACAAAGGAGAAATATGAAAAAACAAACTCTCCGGGCGGTCATTGCGGAGTATCTTCTCATTACCGCAGGCTGTATGCTTCTCGCAGCGGGTATGACTGTTTTTCTTGTTCCCGTAAAGCTATCCTCGGGCGGAATCGGCACCGTCTCCACCGTGCTTCTGCACCTGTTTTCCGTACCGCTCTGGGTAACAACGCTTTGCGCCAACGCCCTTCTGTTCCCGCTTGGTTTAAAATTTCTCGGGAAGGGCAGTGCTTTAAAAACTCTTTGGGGCGTCATAGCCCTATCCCTGTTTCTGGAATTTGGAAACCTTCTCCCCGCCTTCCAAAGTGACCCTATCATCTGCAGTATCTGCGGCGGCGTTGCTGTCGGCTTAGGCTTGGGAACGGTCATCCGCGTAGACGGCTCCACCGGCGGAAGCGACTTTATCGGACAAATGATAAAACGCCTTCTTCCCCATCTTAATTTAGCAACGGTCATCCTAACCATCGACTGCGCTGTAATAGCCATCTCCGGCTTAGTCTTTAAAAGCTTCACCGTAACCTTCTACTCCATTCTGGCTATGTTCATATCCTCAAAGGTGACTGATTGGATACTGACCATCGGCGAAAAAGCAAAAACCCTGCAAATAATCTCATCCCGCCACGAAAAGATCACCCGAATCCTCCTTAGCGAGCTGGGCAGAGGAGTTACCGTGCTCCACGGAAGAGGCGGCTACACCAAAAACGAAAAGCCTCTCCTTCTCTGTGTGCTCAGCCCCAAGCAAGCCCCCAAAGCAATAAGATCCATAAAAGCCACCGATCCCGACGCCTTCGTCATAGTTTCCGACGCCACCGAGGTATTGGGCAAAGGCTTTTAACTCAAATATTTTTCCACAGGAGAATATCATGATACCTCACGCTCTCAAAAACAAGCTCAAGACCGTATCCAAGCCCGGCAGATATATCGGCTCGGAAAAGGGCGAAATAATAAAAGACAAGGCAGGCAAAACAAGATTCTGCTACTGCTTCCCCGACACCTACGAAATAGGAATGAGCAACCTTGGTATGAAGATCCTCTACGGAGTCCTCAACTCCCTTCCCGACGTATGGTGCGAGCGTTGCTTTGCTCCCTGGCCCGATATGGCAGAGCTTCTGAAAAAGGAAAACATTCCACTCTACGCCCTTGAAAGCGGCGACTATCTCAAGGATTTCGACATAGTCAGCTTCTCTCTCCAATACGAGCTCAGCTACACCAACGTGCTCTATATGCTCTCTCTTGCGGGCATCCCCCTCAGCGCTCAGGAAAGATCCGAAGAAGATCCCGTTATCCTCTGCGGCGGACCCTGCGTATACAATCCCGAGCCCTTTGCCGAATTTTTCGACATTATGAGCATAGGCGAGGGCGAAGAGGCTCTTCCCGAGCTCTGCCGTCTCTACCGCGACAGCCGATCAAAGGGCGAGAGCAAAAAGCAATTTCTCTTCAGGGCGGCAACCGAGTTGGAGGGCTTCTACGTCCCCTCACTTTATCAAGTAAGCTATCTGCCAAGCGGCGAAATAGCCTCCTTCGAGCCCATTGATCCCCGCGTACCCAAAAAGGTGACCAAGCGCATAGTCAAGGACTTTGACAAAAGCTACTACCCCACCGACCCCATCGTACCCCACATCGAAACAGTCCACGACAGAGTCGTACTGGAAGCAAACCGCGGTTGCTTCAGAGGATGCCGCTTCTGCCAGGCGGGCGTACTTTTCCGTCCCATCAGAACAAGAAGCGCCGAGACACTCTGCCGTCAGGCAAAGGAAGCCATAAAAAACACAGGCTACGGCGAAATAAGTATGTGCAGCTTAAGCATTTCCGACTACAAGGAGCTGGACAAGTTCTGTCAATCCATTTTCGACTGGTGCAAAAAGGAAAAGATCAACATCTCCCTTCCCAGCATGCGTCTTGACAACTTTTCCCGCGAGCTTATGGAACGCTTCCCCGGTCTCAAGCGCTCCCTTACCTTTGCCCCCGAAGCAGGCACCCAAGCCCTCCGCGACCGCATCCGCAAGGGTGTTACCGAGGAGGATCTTGAAAAAAGCATGGAGGTCGCCTTCTCCTCCGGCAGAAACAGTGTTAAGCTCTACTTCATCTCCGGACTCCCCACGGAAACCGACGAGGACGTTGTGGGAATAGCGGATCTGGCGATGAAGGCCGTAGACACCTTCTACCGCGTGCGCGGAAAGGTCAAGGGCGACAGACCCGTCAGCGTGAACATATCCGTAAGCTGCTTTATCCCCAAGCCCCACACCCCCTTCCAATGGGACGGTCAGAACTCTCTCTCGGAGCTTATCCGCAAGCAGGAGCTTTTAAGAAGCGCCATCAAAAGCCGCCGCATCCAATACAGCTGGCACGATGCACGCGCAAGCCGCATAGAAGCAGTTCTGGCTCGAGGTGACAGAAGAGTCTCCAAAGCCATCCTTGCAGCCTACAACGCGGGACAGATCTTCGATGGCTGGGACGAATACTTCAACATAGATCGCTGGGAAAAAGCCTTCTCCGACGGCGGTATCGACCCCGATTTCTATGCCAACCGTGATATTCCCCTGGATTCCATCCTCCCCTGGGACTTCATCGACGTCGGCGTGACCAGAGCCTTCCTTGAATCCGAGCACCAAAAAGCCCACCTACCTTTTTGAAAAAAGGTAGGCCCAAAAACTTTTGATTCGATTTCGCTTAGCGCGAACACAGTGCCCGATGGGATGTTTTGCTGTATGGGGCGCTGCCCCAATCCCCGCCCTCTTTTTTGAAAAAAAGAGGGGCAAAAAACTTTTACTGTCGATGCCTCTTAATGCAAACACAGTACCCGATGCATTTCTTTGCAAAATAATGAATGTTTCAATTAAATTTGTAGGGACCGGCGTCCCCTGTCCTTTTGAAAAGATTAAAATCCAACCTTTTTCCAAATTTGCGCACAAACTTTAAAATTAAACCAATCCGTATGGGAGGGCATTGTGTCCTCCCGAATTTATTTCTCTCCCTTTTCTCCGCCTTGTTCGCACTCCCCCATATGCCTCCATCTGAGAGGGAGGGGGACCGCCGCGTTCACGCGGTGGTGGAAGGAGCCTGCGAGAGTGAGGTTTTGTACTACCTAAGGCATCCACGCACAAAAAAACGCTTTTAAAACTACAACTTTTAAAAAAGATAATAATCTTCAAACAAAAATCCCTCAAGACTTGCTTTACTCTCTTCAAGTCCCGAGGGATTAAATATTTATAGGAGATTTTCACTTAATATCGGATCATTTTTTCGGGGTCATCTTCTCCACAAGAAGCTTTTTACACTCCTCCCAGGAGCAGTCAACGAAGGCATCCTTATAGATCCTCACTGCCAAGCCGTTATCAAGAAGAAGCATAACCAAATTGCCCTTTTCCTTCAGCTTTTTTATCTGAGAATATTTAAAGCTGACAGATGAGCCGTTTTCACTTAGCTTTACCTCGTCATCCAAAAACTCGGTCACTCTCTGCCACTGCGAAAGACCGTAGGATTTCGAAAGCTGATCAAATCTTTTATTCCACACAAAATATTTTGAAAAGAAAAGCTTATACACCGCTATTCCCACCAACCAAAGGGAGATCAAAAGATCCGTGATCTTGCCGCTTGTAATACAAAACTTCGCCGTTCCCGCAATACCGCAAACTGCAGTTATCACCCACAAAACAAACAGCCCCATATCTGCACCCGAAGCAAAATGCCACTGCCTTGCCCAGGATCTCATCAATTCCTTATTTACCGTATATTCGTTTTTCATATTAAACCCTCTCAGCTTTTTCTTTATCCTTGTATATAAGAAGTGCAAGCAGCACTGCCAAAGCTCCGGCAACCAATTTTCCCACCATCATCGGCGCTATGTACGAAGCATCAAATGCCATTGTAAAAGCCAGATGACTTCCGAACACAAATGATGCCGACACCGCAAAAGCGGAATTTATCACGACTCCCTTTCTGTTCATTTTTTCCATCACGCCAAAGGTCCCCGCATTGGTAACAAGAGAGGAAAGCAACGCTATGGCTGACACGGCATTTATTCCTATAAGGGAACCGAGCTTATTCATAGGCTTATCAAGAAGCTTCGATACAAGGTACATCAGCGGCAGAGCTCCCGAAAGCGTGACGCAGGCATTTACACATATAAGCGCCGCGTTTTCCAGAGTATCGAAATGCTCGCTGACGGTGATCTTTGTAAGAAAGGTAAAGATAGCAAAAATAAGTCCCGCCGTGGCGATACATTTAACAAAAAATCCGAACACACCGAAGGCCTTTATGCACGCCTTGGGAAAGATAATGAGAAAAGTCCCCACCAAAACGGAAAATATAATAAGCGGCAAAAGATCAAAAAGCAACTGTACTATCGGCAAGCCGCACATAACACCGGACACAAAACACCCCAACGGCACAGTGATTATTCCGCAAAGCATACCGAAGAACATATCCTTATGCTGTTCCTTTTTTACCAAGCCTATGGAAAAAGGAATGGTAAATGAAATAACGCAGCCCAGCATTGAGGAAACTATAAAAGCGTTGAAATCGCCTATCTCGGCAGATTTACACACCGCTTGCGAAAGAGTCATTCCGCCCATATCGTTGGCAAACAACGATGCGGGAATAACCGAAGGATCTATACCGAACACAGAATAAAACCACTCAAAAAACGGAGTCAGCCACACTCCTATTGCAGGTGATATCACAAGCATTCCCAGCATTGAAAGCACCATGGGACAAAATATCAAAAACGCCTTCTCAAACTCCTTGCCGACTCCCAACCTGTCTCCGAACAGCTTGTCCAAAGCACCGATAACAGAGAATATCAGCACCGCTATCGCTATGTAATTCATATTTTCCTCTCAGTAAATCCGTTTTCTCAGCACTGCAAAAAAGATCGGGGACAAGTATTTTTGCCCCCGACATTCCTTTAAATTCTCCGACCTTAGCCTACGATATAGGCCTTAAGCTTCTCCTCTACCTTGTCAATACAGCAGTCGCAGTGAACTGTCATATCGATTTCGTTGGCAAGATCAAGGCTGAAAATGCCCATAATGGACTTGGCATCTACCACGTATCTTCCGCTGGCAAGATCCACGTCACACTCCACAGAGGCAATGGCATTGACAAAGTTTCTTACGTCGTCGATAGTCTTAAGACGGATTTTGTAGTTTTTCATTTTCATCTCATCCTTTCTGAGGTTTCTGATATAATTATACCAAATTTTTTTCCTGAGGTCAAGAGGCGAAATTCCAAAAAAAGAACCGTCAGCTAAACTCAAAAGAATTCCTTAAGCTTGCTATTGACCAAACGAGGTTTTAGGTATATAATAATATAGAGCAGTAGAATGACAGAGTATGCCTTTTGGCATTAAGTTTTAATTAAGCAACATAACCACGAGGCTTGAAATGAAAAAAACAAATCAAATTGATATGACCCAAGGAAAGCTTATGCCCCAGCTTATCAGCTTCACCTTGCCCTTGATGCTGTCGGGTATAATCCAGCTTCTCTTTAACGCTGCCGACATAGTTGTCGTAGGCCAGTTTGCAGGAGAGCAATCCTTGGCGGCGGTGGGCTCAACGGGAAGCCTTGTGACGCTGATAGTCAATCTGTTTATAGGAATCTCCTCGGGAACGGGAGCCGTTATAGCAAGACACTTCGGCGCCCACGACGATAAGCGAGTAAGCGATACTGTACATACCGCCATAGCCGTAGCATTGGCAGGCGGAGTTTTATTAAGCATAGTCGGGCTTATTATCTCGCGTCCCGCGCTGAACTGGATGGACTGCCCCGAAAACGTTATAGATAAAGCAGATACATATTTAAAGATATACTTTCTCGGTATGCCATTTTTAATGCTCTATAACTTCGGCGCCAGCGCTCTGAGAGCCGTGGGTGATACCAAAAGACCCTTGTACTTTCTCTCCATTGCGGGTGTTGTAAACGTATGTTTAAACCTCATCACCGTAATTTGTTTTCAAATGGACGTTGCCGGCGTTGCCATCGCCACGGTCGCAAGCCAGGTAGTCAGCTCAGGTCTTGTTGCTTTAAGCCTTATAAAGACCGACGGCTGCTGCAGGCTCGACCTCAAAATGATCCGCGTGCATTGGAAGGAGCTTAAGCTTTGCCTCGGCTTAGGACTTCCCGCAGGACTTCAAAGCGTTTTGTTTTCCATTTCAAACGTGCAGATACAGTCCTCCGTAAACAGCTTCGGAGATCTTGCAATGGCAGGAAACACTGCGGCATCGAACCTTGAGGGCTTTGCTTACACCGCAATGAACTCCGTTCACCACACCGCAATGACCTTCGCAAGCCAAAACTACGGCGCAGGAAATATAAAGAGAATGAAGCAGGTGCTTCCCCGCTGTCTGGCCTTGGTGACCTTTATCGGCGTGATCCTCGGCGGAGGGATCTGGCTCTTTAAGGATCTGCTCTTGAGGATATATACGGATAATGCGACGGCGCTTTCCTTTGGTGCGGTGAAGCTCACCTGGGTATGCCTTCCCTACGTTTTGTGCGGAATAATGGAGACCGTAGTGGGTCAGATCAGAGGTATGGGTTGTGCGATTCCTCCTATGATCAATTCTCTGATCTTCGCCTGTGCATTCAGAGTATTTTGGGTAGTGGCGGTATTTGAGCCGATGAGGCATCTTTTTACCGAGCTGCAAGCCTTTGCACTGCTTATGGCAAGCTACCCCATAAGCTGGCTGGCGGCAACGCTTATACATTTGGTCATATATTATACCTTAAGAAATAAATATTATAAAAGGGTAAAAGCAATATGATAAAGCACGTTGTGTGTTTCAAGCTTAAGGATCCCTCCGAGGAAAACTGCCTGAAGGCAAAGGAGGTACTGCTAAGTATGCAGGGAAAGGTGGAAATGCTCAGAAGCATTGAGGTGGGTGTGGATTTTCTTCATTCCGGCCGTTCCTTTGATCTGATACTTATAACAGCCTTTGATTCAAAAGAGGATCTGGAGGCATACCAAAGCCATCCCTATCACGTGGAAGTGGTAAAAAAGCATATGCACCGGGTACGCTCTGATAGCGTTGCGGTGGATTGGGAAGTCTAAAAATTTACAAATTAATGTTTTTTCATCATAAAATACCACTTGATAGCAACACAAAAATGGAGTATAATAATTACGGATAGCTTTTCCCATTTTCATTTTGTAATTAGGAGATCTTATGAGATATTCCATAAGAAATTTCTTTTTGGTCTTTCTTGTATCAATAGTGATATTTTCCACCATCGGGGTTTTTGTAATTCAGTATGCCGATAGCGTTATCTCTCAGTTTTCAAAGCCCTCCGAGGGCGTAAGCGGTCCCTCGGGAGTGATACAGGATCCCGATAACAACGATCCCCAGCAAAACACCGAGGAGGCAAAATCCACGGTCAGCTTTCTTGTTTGCGGAATAGACGAGATGAACGGCTGGGCGGATTCGGTGTTTCTTATTCAGATCAATAAGACCGAATCAAAATACGCAGTAATTAATATCCCCGCAAACACCCGTCTTTTCGTGGGCGGTCAGGATAGAGCCTTAGGCTCTCTCACCGCATTGGACAGTCCCGAATTTTTAAAGGCGAAGGTAAACGCCATTACCGGTATGAGAGTGGATCACTTTGTGTGCGTGGAAATGGATGACTTTGCAAGGCTTGTGGACACTGCGGGCGGTATCAATTTTAACGTTCCCGTGGATATGAAATACAGAGACGACGAGCAATCCCTGAAGATCAATCTCACCGCCGGCATCCAAAGGCTCAACGGAAAGAGCACAGTGGAAATGCTTCGCTTCAGGGGCTATGAAAACGGCATAGAGGGAAGAGACGCCACTCACGTGGAGTTTTTCAAGACCTTTGCCGCCACAGTCCTGAAAAGCGCAAACGTTTTCAAGGCTCAAAGCCTTGTGTCGGATATCTTCAGCTGCATCAAGACCGATATGAGCACAACGGATTTTTTGGCAAACGCCTCGCTGATATTTTCCTTTGATACCTTTAAGGTGTCCTATCACACCTATCCCGGAAGATACGTCACCGAGGGCGGCGCAGATTGGTACGTTCCCTCCATCGACGGCGCCTTCACAACCTTTGAGATCTACAGATAAATAAGGCGCAAGGTCTTTCCCTTGCGCTTATATGCGGGTGTAGTCTAGTGGTAAAACCTCTGCTTCCCAAGCAGAAGATGCGGGTCCGATTCCCGTCATCCGCTCCAAAAAAGAACGAACTTTTGTCTACCAAAAGTTCGTTCTTTTTTTATCCAATCCGTAGTAGGGGTTCCCCGAAGCTAGTGTGCGAGCTTTGGGGGTTCCCGTAGGCTTGGTATATCATCACCGCGCGTAGCAAGGTGCATATCATCAGCCCTTCGGGCTGTATCTCATCACGCTTTAGCGTGCATTTTCCTGCGGCTTGATGATATACCGCAACAAGTTGCGGATGATATACACGCCTTACGGCGTGATTGGGCTACGAAAGCCTTAAAAATACAGCTTTCATATAACGCTTTGATCATTACACACGATGATCTTGTTGGTTGTAAAGAATGACTTCACTTCCCTTTCTTATCCAAGCCGCAAGGCTTGGTATATCATCACCGCGCAAAGTGCGGTGCATATCATCAGCCCTTCGGGCTGTATCTCATCACGATTTAGCGTGCATTTTCCTGCGGCTTGATGATACCAAAGACTTTGCCTTGATTTTACACCTGTTTTATGCTATAATCATTTCAACAAACCCACATCCACTTAAAGAAAAGAGGAACATTATGAAGATCACCTTTTTGGGCACCGGTGCCGCAGATTGGAAGCTGGAAAAGCATAAGGGCATAGAGGGCTTCAGACGAAACTGCTCCGTGCTTATAGACGACTGCCTTTTGGTGGATCCCGGCCCCGACGTTCCCGATGCTCTTGAGAGCTTTTCAAAATCTCCCAACGGCATAAAACACATAATAAACTCTCACAGACACGGCGATCATTTCAGCCAAGCCACTCTCGATCTTCTTTCCCACGCCGAGTTTTTCCCGATGAAAGCAGGCGAAACCCAAAACTTCGGTAAATATACCGTCACCGCCTTGAAGGCTAACCACGCAACCTGCGCCGAGGCGGTGCATTTCATCATCTCCGACGGCGAAAAGAAGCTCTTCTACGGCTTGGACGGCGCTTGGCTTTTGTATGAAGAGGTGGCTGAAATGAAAAAAGAGGGCATTGACCTTGCCCTTTTGGATGCAACTGTGGGAAACACTGTGGGAGACTATAGAATTTTCGAGCATAACGATCTGAATATGGTCATTCTCTTAAAGGCAAGGCTCCAGCAGTTTGTAAAACGCTTTATGATCTGCCATATGGCAAGAACGCTCCACGCTTCCCACTCAGTTCTTTCCGATCAGATGAAGCATTACGGCATCGAGGTCGCCTTCGACGGCTTGGAAACAGAGATATAAACGAAAAAGGAGCTGACAAAAATCAGCTCCTTTTAGGTTTTTGTGGGAGTTTATTATGGGATTTTTTATGGGGCGCTGCCCCATACCCCTTGATTTTATACTTATATGGGGCGCTGCCCCAAACCCCGTCCACCTTTTTGAAAAAAGGTGGAGTCAAAAACTTTTAATATCGATAGGTTTAGTGCAAACATAGTGCTCGATGCGTTATTTTGCAAAAAAATTGATGTTCCTTGGTTTTGAAAAAAGTGGAGTCAAAAACTTTTAATGTCGAAGCCGTGAAGTGCGAACACAGTGGTCGATGGGATGTTTGGCTTTGTTTATTTTGGGGCGCTGCCCCAATCCCCGCCCTCTTTTTGAAAAAAGAGGGGCAAAAACTTTCAATTTCGATTCCGTTTAGTGCTAACACAGTGCTCGATGGGTTTCCTATGGAAAACGGTAAACGTTTCAATTAAATTTGTAGGGACCGGCGTCCGACGGTCCGTTTGGGAAGATGAAAATTAGAACTCTCATCCAACTTTCGCACCGATTTTAAAATTAAACCAATCCGTATGGAAAGGCATTGTGCCCTCCCGAATTTATTTCTCTCCCTTTCCCGCCTTGTTCGCGCTTCCCCCCATGCCTCCATCCGAGAGGGAGGGGAACCGCCGCGTTCACGCGGTGGTGGAAGGAGCCTGCGAGAGAGGCAATTTGCAGGAACTTCGGAACTTACGCACTAATTTAAAATCCTACCTAAGCCCGTAGGATGGCTTGCCGATTTTTATCCCTCAATTGCCGTGCCATCCCTAAGATAGCAGTTGGTGATAATCACCTTGCCGCCATCCTCTGTGATAAATTCGGGCTCGGTATAAAAATGGCAGTTATTGATAAACACGGGATTTTTACCCTTGACGATAAATTTGTTGTCTCTGCCGAAGTTAAAGCTGTCAAAGGCAATATTGTCCGAATTTTCCACAAGCACCTTGGAAAACCACATCTGCCCGCCGCTGAAGACCTCGCCTATATTAGCGTTGATAAGATGTATTCCGATACCCTTATTGTTGCCGGAGTGGTTAAACGTGCAGCCCACCACAGTGCCGTGGGAGTTATTGCACGCCTTATTGTCGCCGTTATCGATAACAAAGCCCGTGCCGTTGGAGTCAAAACCGCAACCGACGAAGGTATTGTTTCCGCCGTTATTTATGCAGCCGTAAAGATTATCGGTGCTGAGAATATTGGAAAAGCGGTGATACTCACTGAAATAGGGAATATAAATTCCAACTCCGCAGTTGGTCAAGTGGCAGTTAATGGCATTAACACAGCATCTTACCGCGTATCCCGTGCCGTGGCAGGTGATAGCTCCGCCGGTGAATGCGGATATCATAAGCCCCGAAAGATCACAGTGCTTGGGCTGATCTACACCCTCTACGTTTTTGGGGGTGGCGTCACCCCAAAAGAGCACGCCGTGGCGCTTTCCGGGAGCCTCGGGCAATTCAATGGGGTCATCCGCACCCAAGATCCTCAGATCCTTTACCGTGCAATAGCTTCCAAGCTTTACGGCCGCGCCATCCTCCACCTCGGGCGAGAGCACCAAGCGGCTTGCCGCTCCCAGTCCGCAAAGAATGGAGTCATCGGGCATTACTATACCCTTGACCTCAAACCTTCCCGCGCCGAGAAAGCAAGCCTTATATTTATCAAGACGATCCTGGATCGCCTTTGTCATATCACCTTCGGCACTGTTCAAAAAATAAGGCAAAAATTCCATAGCTTTCTCCTTTTATACCAACGAATAGACCTCGTCACATTCAAGATAATTAACTGTCAAAGGCTTCAATTCCTCGCCGAGCTTCAATGCAAAATAGCGCATTCCGTCTCTTTCCGAGCCGATATGTCCCAAAACCACAAGAGCCTTTCTTCTTCCGAGATAGTTGGCATCTCTCACGTACTCACAAAGACTGTATTCGCATACCTCCCCCGTTATGATGCAGTCCACCTCGTCGTTTATGAACGCCTTAATGGTGTCACGGTTCAGGTAAGAGCCGAAAAACATTCCGTAACGGCTGACGGGAACCTCTCTGTTGCCCACCACTCTCGCCTGGCTGACTCCAAGGCCGTATTTTGCCCTTCTTGCAAGATCCAGAGGTGAAATGGACTCTTTAAGGGTGAGCACCTTGCCCGAGCATTCCCCCTGCAGACCAAGGAAAAACCTTTCGCCCTCGTTGATCCCGTCGGGAAGGGTATTATGCAAATGATCGTGGTTGCGGTAAATGACCAAGCCGCCTTCTTCGATCAGCTTCCTTTTTTCCTTTACCAAGGACTCTTCCTCATCCGAAAGGCAGTAGAAAACGGGCTCGTGAACGATAAGCATATCGTAGCCGTCGGCAATTGCCTTCTTTATCAGCTCGGCAGTGGCAAACATCGTCACTCCCAGCTTTTTTATTTCTTTGTTTTCGTCTCCGCAGATAAGCTTATCGCAGGTGTCGCCCGAAACCTCCGCTTTGCTCTCCATAAGAGCTATTATTTCCTTTGCTTTCATTTTACTTCTCTTTCTTTTATTACAGTGTAACGGTGAACTATGTTCAGATCCTCTTCCATATCAAGTCCGTGGGAGCCGCATCCGCCGTCTATTTCGTGACAGCCGTGATCCATAGCAAAGCCCATAAGAGTGCGATGGCTTCCCCACTGCTCGCTTATCAGATCGTGATACTCTTTAAAGCAACGGGAGTTTTTCTCAAGCTGCATCAAAGCTTCCTCGGATTCGGTGCCGTAGCGGTGCATAGTAGCATCGTAATTGCCGTTGTAAATACAGTAAAGGTCGTGTTTATCCTCTTTTATAAGCTCCTTGGCCTTGCGGTTTACCTCATCGACCGTCGGATAGAAGAAATAATCCATATTTCTTTCCAGATAGATCTTTGACATACTGTCCCCTGCGGTGGCTACTATAACGGGCTTCTTGCCCGCTCTGATCATAGCGTCAAAGATGGTATCTATGGTAATAACCGGCTTAACGTAGGCACGGATGCCGTGCACCTCGGGCTGAGCACCGGTATACATTGTACCGAAGCAAACAGGCGTAACGGACGGCATTACCGACACAAGCTCAAGCTTGAAGGGGCAAAGAAGCTCCACTTCCCTTAAAAGGCGGGCGTACTTCTCGCTGATCCATTGGGCAACGGCATCGGGATTGTACATAAAAATCCTGTCGCACTTTTTGCCCGAAAGCTGCCCATCTATAAAATCAAGCATAAGCTTATCGGGCTCTGCAGCCTGAAAGGGCTTTTCGATTCCCATAGCATAGCAAAGAGAAGCGCAAACAGTGTCTAAGGATATGGTATTTTTCATTATGATTTCTCTCCAAGTCTCTTGATGCTCACATTTTACTACAGAAAAACTCCCTTGTCAACCGAAGTCGCCTTTTTTCCGCAGGAGAGATGGCAGAGCCTGCGAGTTTTTTGAAAATTTTGCTCTACCCTCTTGACATTTCAAAGGCATAATGATATAATGTAGAGGTAGGTTACGGATAGATACGCCGGAGTGGCGGAACTGGCAGACGCCCGGGACTTAAAATCCCGTGAGACTTAAATCTCGTACCGGTTCGATCCCGGCCTCCGGCACCACTTTCAAAATCACAATCTATATCGCGGGGTAGAGCAGTTGGTAGCTCGTCGGGCTCATAACCCGGAGGTCGTTGGTTCAAGTCCTTCCCCCGCAACCAAAAAGAAAAGTCGCGCAAGCGGCTTTTTCTTTTTGTACTTTTCACTATTCTCTTTTCACTCTTCACTTTTCTCTAAATTTCCCCGCACGACTTTTCCAGAGAAGAGAGAAGAGAGAAGAGAGAAAAGAAAAGGTAGCCTTTCTCCCTTTGGTCGAAAAGCATTTTTTATTATAATCGGGTGAAAAAGGTTTTAAGTCCTGCATCTTTT
>SVTC01000034.1 GCA_015063985.1 Oscillospiraceae bacterium
CTTCTATGGTGAGCAAGCGAATTCCCAGACCTTCATATTCAGGAACAGAAACCGTATCTTTGGGATAGATCATATCGTATCCGTAACGGCAGGTAAGCCCTAACTTTGCTACTTCGGCATCAAAGAGATCCCATTCCGTATCAACCGATCTGCGTACAGAGAATCTCGGATTTGTGAGTTTGCCGAATAGATTCAAATAAGGCAGTGCGTCTTCCTCTGTTTCGCAGATGAGCATTACGGCGGGCTCTACGGAATTGTAATCCGATACATAAACAAAATGTTCAAGTGATTCTGGATTGCCAAGTGTGAGAATTTCGGATTCTGCAACAGTCATTCCTATAATATCCTCAGCATATTTGAGCGGATTGTGAGTAAAGCAAAAATCAAGAGCAAGGTCAATGTCCGACACCTTTAATTCGGGAAAGCTTCGTCTAAAATGACTGATTGCAATTTTACCGGAAAGGTCATGCCAAGTGACCGCCTCTCCAGAATACTTTTCACGGTATTCACTCGGCGTGATACTGTAAAAGTTTTTGAAGGCGCGAGTGAAACTTTCGGGGCATGCATAGCCGAAGTCAAGAGCAATTTCAAGTACGGTTTTTTGTGTTCTGCGAAGCTCAAGTGCGCTTCTTGTGAGTTTGTAAATACGAGAGTATTCCACGGGGCTGTATCCCGTATGCTGTCTGAAGATTGCATCAAAGTAGGTGAGTGAGAATCCTGCGTTGTCCGCAATGCTTTGTAGCAACAGATTGTCTTTTGGATTCTTTTGTATGAATCCGATGGCTTTGTCAATTAAGTTTTTGTTTTCCATAAAGTCTTCTCCTTTCTGTGCTTACATTTTAGCATACGGATACTGCAATTGTCCTTGCAGAGAATATGGACTTATTAATTATACCACATATTTTGATGTGCAACAATAGAGAAGGCGTACCTGCTTTATCGCAGGTACGCCAAGGGGGCTTTTGTTTTTTCATCGGGATGGCTTGCAAAAGCTTTCTTTTTCTGCTATAATTTTTCAAGCGTCAAAAAAAGGCGCTCAGCCTCCGCCGAGGGCGGAAAAAACGAGGTGAACGGATTTGAAAAGGACCTTTGTTACCACGATGCCCGATCACATCGGCGCATTTTTAAAGGCCAGCGAATGCTTGGCCTCCTTGGGGATCAACATTACCCGCGTCAGCTACAACAAGGCGGTGGATTCCCACACCTTATTTATCGATGCGCGGGGAAGTGAGGGTCAGCTTGACGAGGCCGCCCGACGGCTGGAGGAGATCGGCTATCTTTCCAACGAGAAAAACGGCGAGAGCGTGGTGCTCTTGGAATTCACTCTGAGGGACGTGCCGGGAAGTGTGACCGAGGTGCTGAAGGTGATTCATCGTTATCATTTCAACATTTCTTATATCAGCTCTCGGGAAAACGGCACCGAGGTGCAGTATTTTCAGATGGGACTGTTCGTCGGGGAGGAGAATCGGCTGTCCGAGTTTCTTGAGGAGGTGGGGCAGCTTTGCCAGGTGCGGGTGATCGATTACGACCCCTCGGAGCGGGTCTTCGATAACGGCATTTTCTACCGCTCCTTCGTCAATGCCATCGCCGCGCGCACGCAGTTGGACGAAAGGGGTAAGGAGGAGCTGCTGGTCAACGCCAATCTGGCAATGCAGACCCTGGACGAGCGGGGGCTTTCTCCCTTCAAGACCTTTGACAGCATTCATCGTTTTGCCGAGCTGTTAACGAAGAGCCGAGGGAAAAACTTTTCCCCCAGAGTTACCCGTTATGCTTTAACGGAAAAAAGCAGCCTGACCGTCATTGAGCCCCCCTGCGGAAGCAATACGATGCTGTTGCAAAGCGGCGGGGAAACGGCGGTGATCGACAGCGGCTACGCCGTATATCAAGAGGAGATGCTTTCCCTGCTTCGGGAGCTGTTGCCCTCTTGGGAAAAGGGGGAAAAGCAGATCTTCGTCACTCACGCCGACGTGGATCACTGCGGGCTTTTGCCGCTGTTCGATCGGGTTTTGACGGGGAAGAAAACGGCAGAGTGTCTGAAAAAGGAATTTTTGGGGGAGGATGGCTTTCGGGAGCAGAATCCCCTTCATAAGCCCTACATTCGGATGTGCAAGATCCTGACCCGCTACGAAAGCGTGGAGCCCCAACGGGTGGAAGGGATCTGGGAGCGCTCGGCGGAGGCCGAGGAGCCCTTGGCGCCTGCGGGGGAGTGGCGCTTCGGGGAGCTTTGCTTCCGGGTCTACGAGGGCAAGGGCGGTCATCTGCCGGGAGAGCTGGTGCTGGTGGAGCGAAGCCACCGTCTGGTCTTCACGGGAGACGTATTCATCAACCTTCACGCTCTCACACCCGAGCAGGCGGAGTATAACCGCTACGCCCCCATTCTGATGACCTCCGTGGATACGGATCCCGCTCTCTGTAAGGAGGAGCGAGGCGCCCTTGCCTCCCTCTTGGGCGAAGGCCCTTGGCGGATCTTCGGCTCCCACGGCGGCCCCAAAGAGATTGGGTAAAATAGGAGAATGCGAAAAATGAAAGAAGAGAAAACAGTGAAATATAGCTTGAACGGAAGCTGGGAGCTTTGGTTTAACCATCCCGAGGACGGCAGACGGGTGGAGGTCATAAGCGAGGTGCCGGGAAACGTGGAGGAGAGCCTGGTGAAGGAGGGCTTTCTGGAGGAGCTGATGCCTCCCGACCGCATTGACGTTCCCGACAAATTTGCGCTGACCGAGTGGCATTATTCCCGCCGCTTTGATGCGCCTCCCTGTCCCGAGGGATGGGAGCGGTATCTGGTGCTGGAGGGGATCGATACCGTGGCAACGGTGAAGGTGAATTCTCTTACCGTGTTGGAATGCGCCAATATGCATCGGGAATACCGCATTCCCGTGGATCATTTGAAGCCCACGGGGAATCTTTTGGAGGTGACGATCCATTCGGCGGAGCTGTACGCCCGCCATCGGGAGGGGGATGCCTTTTCCATCCAGACGGCGGGAACGCTGTTTGAGAGCAATCTGCATCTGCGGAAGGCCCGTTACGCCTGGGGCTGGGATCACGCTCCCCGCTTGATGCCCTCGGGGATCTTCCGCGACGCTTATCTGGAGGATCTGCCCGCGGAGCGCTTTACCGAGGCCTATCTGATAACCAAGCGTCTTACTGCTACCGATGCCAAGCTGGCTTGCCGCTGGAGCTATACCCTGCCCGATTCGGTTTTGATGGCGGGCTATACCCTTCGTTACACCTTGAGCTGCGAGGGACGGGTGGTCTACGAGGACGAGGAGGCGGTGTTTTTCCCGCGGGGCGTGATCACGATGACCGTTCCTCTTTCCGAGATCAAGCTCTGGTGGCCCCGAGGCTACGGGGAGCCGAATCTGTGCGACTTTCGGATGGAGATGCGCAGAAAAGGGCAAAGGGTAGCCGAATGGTCCTCTCCCTGGGGCATCCGCACCCTGCGCCTGTTCCAAAGCGAAAGCGTGACGGAGGACGGAGAGGGAGAATTCCGCTTCGTGATCAACGGAGAGGAGATATTCGCTCGCGGCACCAACTGGAAGCCCTTGGATCCTCTGCCCTCCCGTGCGGGGGCGAAGCTGGAGCGGGCGCTGGCACTGCTGACGGATCTGGACTGCAATATGGTTCGGGTCTGGGGCGGCGGCTATTACGAGGAACGGGCCTTCTACGATTTTTGCGACCGCCACGGCATTTTGGTGTGGCAGGATTTTATGTTTGCCTGCGAGGTGCCCAGCCGCGATCCCGCCTATGAGGACGAGGTAGCCGGGGAGGCCCGTCAGATCGTGAAGCGCTTGCGCAACCATCCCTCCCTGGCACTGTGGTGCTCCGATAACGAAAACGATCAGAATTTTCTGTGGTCCAACGGTGACGGCAACGCCCTGCCCTCGGATCAGCGGATCAGCCGCGAGGTTCTGAGGAGTGCGGTGATCGAAAACGATCCCTTCCGCTCCTATCTGGCAGGCTCTCCCCATTACAGCGACCGCGCCATCGAGGAATACCGCCGCGGCGGCGTGCTTCCCGATTCTCCCGAAAAGCATTTGTATACGGCCGATTGCTTCGAGGGCGGCTCCTCTCTTCGTAAGCTTGGCTCCTTCTTTTTGGGCGAGGTAGGCCCTTGGGGAGCAATGGCGATGAGTCTTCACGAGGATCTGTTCCGACGGGAGGAGGCAAGGGTGCGCCGTCTGTGGGACGAAGCAAAGCCTCCGAGAATGCATTTGACCTCGCTGCATCAGCACGACACCTATTTTATGGAATGGAGGCAGGCCGCCAAGGCCGTGGTGAAGCAATGGTTCGGCAGGGAGTATTCCGTGGAGGAGTGGAAGCAATTCGGCCTGTGCCAGAACATCGCCTGCGCCTGGGTGTTTAAGGATACCATCGAATTCTGGCGAAGCCGCCGCCCCGAAAAAACGGGCGTGCTTTGGTGGAGTCTCTTGGATATGTGGCCCATGCTGTTTAACTATTCCGTAGTCGACAGTTCGTTCCGTCCCAAGCTGCCCTACGCCTGGATCAAGAAGGCCCAGCAGCGCTTTGCTCTTCTGGTGTCCCGCCGAACGCCCGAGGGCGAGCCGATCCTCTACGCCGCCAACGACACTCTTTCCCGCCGCAAGGGAAGCTGGCGCATTCTTGCCGTAGGGGAGGACGAAGCCAAGCGGGAGCTGGCAAGGGGAAGCTACGATGCCGCCCCCAACGCCACGACCTGTCTGGGGCCCTTGAAGGAAGAAGGGCGGGAGCTTTGGCTTCTGGAATGGGAAGAAAACGGCGAGCGCTTCACGAACCATTTCCTTGCGGCAAGACCTACCTTTGATCTTTGCATTTTCCAAGAGTGGCTCAAGGAGATCGAACGCTTTTAAAAGCGGAAGCGTTTTGCAAGATCTTCTTGCAAAACGCTTCCCACAGTCGAGGGACCGGTGGCAATAAGCCTGCCGCTTAAAAAAAGCTGAAGCCTGTATCTGCAGAAAAGCGAGGCCTCACTCTTTTCAGCTCCTTGGAGAAGGTGCGATCTCTTTTAAACTCAGCCACGGTAAAGCCGACTTCGGACTCATCCTCCGAGGCGTCATACTTTGTTAATTGCTCTTCGGGATAAGCATCCTTCGAAAGCCCTATCCAACTATCTGCCTTTTTTATCCTATCCCATCAACCGAATTTCTTGGGATCGTTATACTCGTCGCCGCCCCATTCCAAGAACTTGTTTTTCTGCTCCAGAAGCCACCGAAAAACCTTCGTGTCCGAATAGGTGTCGCTCCAGGCATCGTGGCCGTTTTCCGGATAGACCGTAAGCCTTGCATCTCCGCCCTTGCGGTTGACGGCATTTACCATCTTCTCCGATTCCTCCAATAATACCGTGGTATCCTTTGCGCCGTGGAATGCCCACACGGGAACGTTTTTAAGCCTTGAAGCGTTCCAATACATACCGCCGCCGCAAATGGGAACTATCGCTGCAAAACACTCCGGTATACTCATCGCCATCTGCCAGGTGGCATAGCCGCCCATGCTGGCACCCATAAGATATACCCTCGTCTTGTCAATAAACTCCGATCCCGCCATCTGCTTTATAAAGGCGGTAAGCCGCTCCCACATATCAAACCAGGTGTTTTCCTCACAAAGAGGGGCAACCGTTACAAAGGGCAGCTCCCGAAGCCTTGCAAAGCGGTAAAAGGGGTTGTTTTTCAATACCTCTATATCGTCTCCTCTGCCGCCTGCTCCGTGCAAAAGTATCAGTAATGGATATTTTTCCCCTTGTTTAAATTCTTGGGGGTGATCAATTATATATCTGACTCCGCAAGCAGATGCTTCCTTCATTTTTCCGTCCTCACTCCAATATATTTGTGGTTATATAGTCCAAGCCCCAGCCGATAAGCTCATCGGCTCTTTCTTTTTTGTCCACCGTCCAGCAATTGACCTTAAGCCCCTTTTGGTGAAGCCTGTTCACTATATCCTCCGTCAGCGCCTTGTAATAAACGTCAACGTCTATTTTGTCCTCACTAAGCCTTTCGATCAAGCCCTCCTCAAAATCCGAGAAAAGAAACTGCGCCGATTGATGGGGCAATATCTCTCTTATCTTCAAAAGATTAGAGTACTTAAAGGAAATGAAGGTGACGTTTTCAAGATACTCTTCTTTTCTGAACATCTCTATGATGCTCTCAAGCTCCTTATGGGTAAAATCGCTTTTCAGCTCCATTACACAGTGCTTTGAATACCTTTTGCAAATGGATATATAGTTTTCGGGAACGCTGATTTTGAGATCCTCTCTGCTCTTGGTTTTATCTCTGTCAAGGAGCACCACACTTAAAAGCTCGTCTAAGGTAGCCTCCTCCACCTTCAGATCAACTCCCGCAACCCTTAAAAGATCAGCGTCGTGGGATATTGCAAAATGACCGTCCGCCGTTCTTCTTACGTCCGTCTCAATGCCGTAATATGAGCGGTTTGCCGCCGCAACGAAGGCTGAATTCGTATTTTCCGTTTCGATTCCCGAAAGCCCTCTGTGGGCTATAAAAAGCGTGTTCTTTTTTTCTACCTTTACCGTATCCATTTTTATTACTCCTTCATTCTAAAACTTTATACTCTGTCATCCTTAAGCATTTTTGCACCGTTTATAGCCTCGATGCCGTACATCACAAGGTTTTTCATTGCACCGGCAAGACAGATAACGTAGCTTCCGCCGCCGCAAACATTTTTGAGAGTTATGTTGTAGGTCTCGTCCTCGGTGGCGTGGCGGGTTCCGTACATATGGGTATCTCCCACCCTGACCGCATAAATACCTCTGTCCATATAGGGTGAATCAAGAGAGCTATCGTAAACCCCGTCCACCAATATGTCGTGGAGCTTGATATCTCCTTGGTTCAAAAGCCTTACGTTGCTGCAAAAAGCCGCGGAACGGATGTTTTTTATTTCCACGTTGCAAATATCCGAGGGCAGCCCTTCAACCCCGAACTCTCTTTCAAGTCTGCCGTTAAGAGCGGTGAGCGCAACGGTGTCATCCTCGGTAAAGCCCGTGATATTTTCAATGAGTATATCGTGACAGCCCTGCCTTAAATCTATTCCGTCGGAGTTTTTCACAAGAGCTTGGGAATACTTATCGTGCTTTAATCCGTGATAAATATTGCCATTTTCATCTATCGCCGAATCGTTGGAGCAAAAGTCAAGGTTACCGATATATCCGTGGGAGCAATAAACGAAGTTCAAAGCCCACCAACGCTGATTTTTGCAGCTGAGCCCCGATATCTTGAAGCCTTTCACGTTGGTAAAAAGCAAAAGGTTATTCTTCCATATCGGAGGCAATCCGTTCTTGAGCTGAGTTTTTTCCGAAAGTCCGTTGTACTCTCCTCCGTCCAAGACAGCCTCTCCCCGTCCGATAATGCTGATGTTTCTGTCCGTTCCCTCCACGGTCCTGCCTATATCGGTGCCGTGGTTAATATTTACAAACATATTGTCGTAAGATCCGTCAGCCATCCTTAAATGACAGTTATCCAAAATGAGTGTAAAGTCAGAAGGAAGTCTTACCGCCCTTTCTATCTCCCAGCTTCCGCTTACCGTGGCGGTACGGCTGCCCGATCCAACAGCCTCGCCAATCTTTTTCTCGATAAACTCAGTTCCTTTTTTTGAAAAAATGCTCATTTTCCTTCCTCCCACAAAAGGTATTCTCCGCCAAGCATAATGCTTTCCTTTAGCTTTTCTATCATTTTCACCGTGAGCGCAGCGCTTTGGGCAGTGTTTTTGGTGTTTTCCAGCTTGCCCTCTATAACGTCGCAAAAATAGCTTATTTCCCCAAAATGACCGCTTTCGTTCTTCAGCTCCGCCTCGTAGGGTGCCTTGCCGTCCTTGGGGTACACCGTCACGGTGCGCCCGTCAAAGGCAATCGTGGCCCCTTCAAAATTTATAATACTCCGGGCACTGAATTTAAAGCCCGTCATTGACCAATCGGCAATGGCAGTAACGGGGATATCGCCGTATTTAAAGCTTGAATGAACGGTATCGTAGACACAAACAGAGCTGCTTGCCCTTGAGCATACAGCCTCGGGCTCTCCGAAAAGATACCTGATAAGATCAACGTCGTGAATGTGAAGATCGGTAATGCAACCGCCCGAGCGCTTGGGATCAATAAACCAGTTATCTGCCCTTTTTTCAGAAGAGGGGGTGGGACTGAGTCTTGAAAAATGAGCACCAATGACCTTTCCAAAGCTACCCTCGTCAATGGCAAGCTTTATATAGTCGTAGGCGGGGTAAAAGCGCACGCACTGCCCCACCATCAGCTCCTTTTTGCTCTTGGCGGCGGCATTAAGCATCCTTTGGCAGTCGCCATAGCTTAGCGCCATAGGCTTTTCACACAAAACGTGGTATCCCCGCTCCAGCATCCTCACGGAGATCTCGCAGTGAAGATCTGTGGGCGTGCAAATATTTATAAGATCAAGCTCTTGGTCGCCGAGCATTTTTTCAAGCTCCGTGTAATGCCCGATATTTTCGGTAAACTCGCTATCCTTAATATCCCTTTCGGTCATTTTATTTCTCTCGAAGGCATCGGGATCAATATCGCAAGCGCATACAAGCTTCGCCTTTCCAGATTTTTCCAGCTCCCAAAAGGCTTTTCTGTGAGCCTTGGATATCTCACCGTGTCCTATAATCGCAGCCCTTAACATAAGCCCTCCTTAAATAAAACCTTAGCTGATAACAAGCTTATTATAGCATAGCAATCCCCTTAACGCAATAACAAATACTTGCTTTTCATTGCATTTTATTAACAAAGTTAAAGGACTTTTTTCATTATTTGTTTCCGATGATAAACACCGCATCTTACCAATAAAACAGATCTATGGTAAAACTGCACAATTACATCGATTACAAAATGTGGAAGTATACGAAATTACCTTGATATCAATATAAAACCTTGACAAAGTGGATGTTTTTAAATATAATAAAAATACAGAGTGTGATAAACTTCATTAATGCACATTTTCTGTAATTCGGAAAGAGGGTATAGTCCAATGGGTCATTTGTAATAAAAAAGTGTTTCGTTTGAAAAAAAAGGAGGATATTAATATGAAAGATTTAATGAAAAAATATTATCAATACTTTTAGTCACGGTAATGCTTTTAAGCGTTTTTACCTCCTGTCAGGGAAGTGTGCCGACAAATAGCACACCAAATACCAAGGTTGACACAATGGAAAAAACAAACGATAAAACCTTGCCTTTGACAAAAGAAACAAACGAGAAAGAAACAACGGAACAAAAAGAAACCTCCGATCAGCCTGTTACCCAAGAGGAAGAAATGACTCTTGATGAAGCAGTGAATCTCTTAAAAAGGAAGTTTTTTGACATTAACGGAATAGATAAAAAATATGAGGATGCAATATATTGCGTCAGCAAGTATATCAGAAAAGATGGGTTCGAAGAAGGAATAATTCATATTGAGTATCGTCCCGAAGTGAGAGGTGTTGATGATCGTATATATGAATATTTTTCTTTGGTACACAATTGGATAGCCGAACAAAAGAAGCTTGACCCTGATTTCACTTTTGAACTACCGGAGGATAGCAAGATATCTTACTTTAACGGAGCCTTTGTGTGCAGTGGAATACTTTGGAGTTACAGCGATTACGGAACCGAAAAGGTATTTGATATTTCGGATAACGAAATTCGGGTGTATTTAGAGCTGATTATGGAGAAAGCTTTTTGGGGAAATGAGGTTTTGGAAAAAATATATTCCAGCGACTCTCCTTACATTTGCAAAAATGCATTTAACAATTGTCCTTCCTTAAAAACCGTTGATCTGAGCGGCGACCAAACGTATACGGAAACATACAATAGAATTAATTACGTACCGGCTAACTACTGTTTTGGGCAAGAAGAGGATCACTTTGTTGTTAGCGAAGGAACCGTTGATGAAGATTTCCGGAAGATGCAAGAGAAATATGATGCCACTTTTGGAAACGTAAACGTAGTAGATAACGATCCCGACCACTTTATTGTGATAGATGGCGTGCTGATGGCATATCTTGGAATTGGAGGTCACATTGAAATTCCGGAAGGAGTAACCAGAATCAGCGGAGACGTATTCAATCATTGCACAAGAGAGGTTCTGTCTATAAAGTTACCCTCCACTCTTAAAGTCATCGACACGTGGAATTTTGTGGGATTAATTAACCTGATAGAATTGGAGATCCCCGAAGGTGTTGAAAGAATAAACTCCTTTGCATTTACCACGGGTAATAATGATGATGATATGGTGGCAGAAAAGCCCTTTATCAAAATAACAAACATCCCCGAGGATTGCGAGGTTTCCGAAAGTGCATTTGGAAACAAAAAAACACAAAAAGAAGCCGCAGACTATTACAATCCCAACATAAACTACGTAAAATAAAAATTATTCTTCCATTTGCCAAGGCGCCGTGCACGGCGCCTTGGTTTTTTGTCTCCCAATGATTTTTTGAAAAAAGCGTTGCACTTGGCTTGACAATCTGACGAGGCTGAAACAGTAGCCATCCTTATAATCCATCCTGAAAAAAAGCCCTCGGACCTTGGGTAAAATCCCCAAAGCCGAGGGATATTTATTTTTCACTGTGCGGCTTTTCCACTCTCACAAGCTCGTATTCCGGATTTCGCAATACGACGCCGTATTGGGTAGCTACTATTTCCACGTTATCTGAAAGACCGTAACGCTCTCTATACTCTTTTGGTATAACGATCCTTCCAAGCTTATCGATTTCCTTTATAATTCCCACTGCAGATTTCATTTTTCCTCTGTAAACATCATTTTTGACATTCTATAGATGTCATATTGGACATTCTACCATATTATAATGATTTTGTCAATCACTGAATGTCAAATTGTAATCTTCGGAGAGGGAAAATGTTTAAAAATAAAAATGAAGACAAGAACAATCTTTGCGGCGATAGGATACGGGAGCTGAGACAAGGCTTCCCTACAAAGCTTTCCCAAAGAGCTCTGGCAGATAAAATGCAGCTTATAGGCATAGATCTTGATAAAAACGCCATTCAAAGGATCGAATGCGGAAAGAGATTTGTGACCGACATCGAATTAAAGGGCTTTTCTCAAGTATTCGGAGTGAGTCTTGACGAGCTTTTATAAAAAACCTCCCTCGGACCTTGGGTAAAAAAACCAAAGCCGAGGGATTATTTTCTGCAAAGAGATCAACGTCTCCGGAGGCCTTCTCCGGCTTATCGGAAAGCATCCGGCTCTATTTGCGATGCAACTGCTCTCAGCCTTGATCCTCGCTTTGCGTTTTTTTCATCCTTTGCCAATTCAGAAAGCCGTAAAGATCGTTTGCCAAAAAAGCATCCGTATGCACATCTTCAAAGACCTAACGATGGGCAAACGAATGCTTTTAACATTCCACTACTCGGTAGCAGTTAACTTTATTATTTTATTATAATAACACAAAAGCCTAAAAATAGCAAGAAGAAAAAACACTTACGATTCCTGCACCCTTTTTCCGCAAATATGCTCCGGGCTCAGCACCAAAAGCAAGGTTCCCGAGGCATAGCGAGCTATTTCATTTTCTACGTATTCCTCGTCGCTTGTAAACTTTTCGCACAGCCTTCTTGTGACCTCCACAACTTTTTCAAGCTCGTCAACTATCTCTATTGTGCCGAAAACTATAACGCTTTTTATATTCAGCGCCCACTCCCCCTCGGGACAGGTGCCCTCGTCGTAGGTGCAAAAGGATACTCTGCCGTCCCTTTTTAAGGCGTCCAATCTGTGACCGACCCTTCCGCAGTGAAAATAGATCTTGCCGTCCTCCTCGTTATACCAATGATCCATAGGCATACCGTAAGGGTAGCCGCCGTCTCCGTTAACGGAAAGAACGCCCCTTTTTTGAGTCTTCAAAATATCGATACACTCCTCAAGGGATAATTTCTGCTTTTTTCTAATCAGCTCTCTGAACATTTTCCCTTCCTCCTTTAAATCACCACCTCAGATTATACCATTTTTGCAACGGGCTTGCAATATAAAACGGCTTATTTACGGCAGCTTTTACAGAATATCCACCATTTCATTGTTCAGTGCCTTATTCATGCTTCTGACTGCACAGAATTTACCGCACATTGAGCAGGTATCCTCGTGCTCGGGCTTGCGCTCGTCACGGATGCGCTTTGCCGTTTCGGGATCCAATGCACACGCCCACTGTTCGTCCCAATCCAGTCTTCGGCGGGCATCGCCCATGCGGTCGTCGATATCTCTTGCGTGAGGGATCTTCTTTGCAATATCCGCGGCGTGAGCTGCGATCTTGGAAGCGATAATTCCCTGCTTTACGTCGTCAACGTTGGGAAGAGCCAAATGCTCTGCGGGTGTAACGTAGCAAAGGAATGCCGCACCGCTTGCAGCGGCGATCGCACCGCCGATAGCCGAAGTAATGTGGTCATATCCGGGAGCAATATCGGTAACGATAGGACCGAGCACGTAGAAAGGAGCACCCATACAAAGGGTCTCTTGCATCTTCATATTTGCTTCGATCTGATCCATCGGCATATGACCGGGGCCTTCTACCATTACCTGCACGTCCTTCTCCCACGCACGCTTGGTAAGTTCGCCGAGACGTACAAGCTCCTCGATCTGACACACGTCGCTTCCGTCTGCAAGGCAACCGGGACGGCAAGCATCACCAAGGGAAATTGTCACGTCATACTCACGGCAGATATCAAGGATATCGTCGTAGTATTCATAGAAGGGATTCTCCTCTCCTGTCATACACATCCAGGCGAAAACAAGCGAGCCGCCACGGGAAACGATATTCATCTTTCTCTTATGCTTTCTGATCTGCTCGATGGTCTTGCGGGTAATGCCGCAATGAAGGGTCACAAAGTCAACTCCGTCCTCTGCGTGTAAACGAACCACGTCAATGAAGTCCTTTGCCGTCAGTGTTGCAAGGTCTCTCTGATAGTGGATAACGCTATCATATACCGGAACCGTGCCGATCATTGCAGGACATTCTGCAGTGAGCTTACGACGAAAGGGCCGGGTGTTGCCGTGAGAAGAAAGATCCATAATGGCTTCTGCGCCCATATTTACGGCCGCCATTACCTTTTCCATCTCAACGTCGTAGTTCTTACAGTCACGGGAAACACCGAGATTAACGTTAATTTTGGTGCGAAGCTGTGATCCTACGCCATTCGGGTCAATGCAGGTGTGTAGCTTATTTGCACAAATAGCAACCTGTCCTTTGGCAACAAGCTCACGGATCTCTTCCTCGGTTCTGTATTCTTTTGCGGCAACTGCCTTCATTTCGGGGGTGATGATGCCACGTCTTGCGGCATCCATTTGTGTAGTATAATTTCTCATTATTCTTTGTTCCTTTCAAGCATAAGTTATTTTGAAAACTGCCCCGTCAGATCAAATGCGTGGTTCATCGGCCCCGAGCCTTGACCCAGATCCAGCATATCGGCAAGCGCAAGCGAGATATATTCCTTCGCTCTTTTTACAGACGCTTCAAGATCATATCCTTTTGCAAGGTTTGCGGCAATGGCACTTGACAGTGTACATCCTGTACCGTGGGTGTTTGGATTGTTAATGCGTTTACCGTTAAACCATCGAAAGCCTTTTCTTGTATAAAGAAGATCGTTTGCATCGTTGATACTGTGTCCACCCTTTAACAAAACGGCACAACCGTACCTATCGCCAATAGATCTTGCCGCAGAGATCATATCGCTATCATCCTTGATATTCATACCCGACAGCAGCTCTGCCTCGGGGATATTTGGTGTTACAAGGGTCGCAATTGGTAAAAGATATGATTTTAGTGCATCAACGGCATCTTCTTTTATCAGCGCTGAACCGCTCGTTGAAACCATTACCGGATCCACAACAATCTGTTCTGCCTGATGGAACAAAAGACGGTCAGCAATGATTTTAATCAGTTCAACTGATGAAACCATACCTATCTTGACTGCATCCGGGAAAATATCCTCGAATATTGCGTCAAGCTGCTGCTTCAAAAATTCAGGCGTCGATTCCTGAATGGCTCTGACGCCGGTCGTGTTCTGTGCCGTCAATGCCGTTATAACACTCATAGCATAAACACCGTTCATCGTCATTGTTTTCAAATCTGCTTGAATACCGGCGCCTCCACTGCAGTCGCTTCCTGCAATAGTCAATGCTATTTTCATTTTCATAAAACTCCTTTCATTTTGCATCGTTTTCTATAGCGGCATAAGGTGGTGCCCCCAATATGCCGCTGATGGTCAAATAAGTCCCAGCTTTTGCGCTCTTGCCTTCAATTCCTCAGCCGCCGTCCCCGGATCATCCGCCTTCATAATGGCAGAAACCACACAAATTCCGGCAATGGGAATGCCTGCAAGAACGTCAATATTATCCTTGTTCAGACCGCCGATGGCGTTAGCAGGAATGGGAACGGCGTTGCAGATATCCCGAAGCGTATCGGTAGAGGTCAGGACGGTCTTTACTTTTGTTGTGGTGGGATAGATCGCACCAACTCCAAGATAGTCCGCACCTTGCTCATAGGCTTCCTTTGCCCAGGGGACTGTCTTTGCCGTTGCGCCAACGATCTTGTCATCGCCCATGAGTTTTCTTGCGGTTGCAATGGGCATATCTTCAGCTCCCACGTGAACACCTTCCGCATCAATGGCAAGAGCCACGTCCACACGGTCATCAATAATCAGCGGTACGTTGTAGCGCTTGGCAATGGTGTGTACCTTCTCAGCAAGCCGGATATACTCCCGTGTGCTCTTGTTCTTCTCACGAAGCTGAAGAAGGGTCACACCGCCAATAAGCGCCCGTTCTATCCGATAGAGAAATTCCTCCTCGGTGTAGCCCGTGCTGTCGGTTATAAAATATAAACTTGGATCAAACTTTTTCATTCTCTTTACCTCACACATACAGATAATCGTTCAAGACGGGCTGTAAGCCCTCCTCGGCAATATCCTTATACATCTTATCAAGGCTGCGGTTATCGTCGATCTCGAACTGCTCGTCGCCCTGTACGTCGTCCGTTTCTTTACCCGTGTATTTGCTTTCGTGATCTCCGATACCGGTGGAAACACCTGCGGAGACCTTTGTTGCCGCAATCTTCACAATACCGTTTCTAAACTCGGCACTCTCACGGGAGGATACCGTGATGCCAACGAAAGGCAGGAAAATACGGTAGGCGCAAAGCACCTGACAAAGCTCGGTTTCATGAACGTCCAAGGGATTGATCTTGTCATTATTGATAATAGGTCTGAGTCTTGGGCAAGAGAGCGACATCTCTGCGTGGGGATACTTTCTCTGCAAGTAATAGACGTGCAACGCACTTGCCAAGGCATCCTTACGGAAGTCCGACAGACCAAGGAGTGCCGAAAATGCAACACCACGCATACCGCCGCGAAGCGCTCTTTCCTGTGCATCAAAGCGGTAAGGCCATACACGCTTGTGACCAAGTAAGTGAAGCTGCTCGTATTTATCGGTGTCATAGGTCTCTTGGAATACCGTTACGTAGTCAGCACCGCATTCGTGAAGATATTTGTATTCCTCGGTATTAACGGGATATATCTCAAGACCGACCATACGGAAATATTTTCTTGCCAGCTTGCAGGCTTCACCGATATATTCCACGTTGCTCTGTCCTCTGCTTTCACCGGTAAGGATCAAAATTTCTTCCATACCGCTGTCGGCAATGACCTTCATCTCTTTTTCAATCTGTTCCATACTAAGCTTCATACGCTTAATATGGTTGTAGCAGTTAAAGCCGCAGTACACGCAGTAATTCTCGCAGTAATTTGCTATGTAGAGAGGGGTAAACAAATAGACGGTGTTGCCAAAGTGCTTGCTTGTTTCAAGTCTTGCACGCTGAGCCATCTGCTCAAGGAACGGCTCTGCCGCAGGAGATAGGAGCGCCTTGAAATCCTCAATTGAGCAGGTGTCGTGTTCCAATGCTGCCTTTACGTCAGCGGCAGTATATTTTGAATAGTCGTAGGAGTTCATCTGCGCCATAACGCTTGCGCACACATCCGATTCGATCACTTCCATCCCCGGCAGATATTCCATATGATTCTTTCGGGAGGACGGATCGGTTTCAAGGAGATGCTTTTTTGCAAGTGCTTCCGGAGACAGATGCTCCGAATCCACAAAAAATTGATTTTCCATAGCTTTCACCTTAATCACGCAAAAAACCAGTCAGCGGATCGGAAGCGGATGCACCACGGGTCAACACTCTGCCAAGACCGGAAAGGTATGCTTTACGACCTGCTTCAATTGCATTATTGAAAGCAGAAGCCATCATCGGAAGATCTCCTGCGGTAGCAAGGGCGGTATTTGCCATAATAGCGGCGGCGCCCATTTCCATTGCTTCGCAAGCCTGGGAGGGTCTGCCGATACCTGCATCTACAATGATAGGCAGGTCGATCTCATCAATAAGTATCTGAATAAACTCCTTAGTGGCAAGTCCTTTGTTGGAGCCGATAGGAGAAGCAAGAGGCATTACGCTTGCCGCACCCGCATTCACAAGGTCACGGGCTACGTTGAGATCGGGATACATATACGGCATAACCACAAAGCCTTCTTTGGCAAGGATATCGGTTGCCTTAACGGTTTCCTGATTGTCGGGAAGCAGATACTTGGAGTCACGCATAATCTCAATTTTTACGAAATTACCGCAGCCAAGCTCACGGGCAAGACGTGCAATACGAACAGCTTCCTCTGCATTTCTCGCGCCGCTGGTGTTAGGAAGTAAGGTGATGCCTTCGGGAATGTAGTCAAGAATGCTTTCCTGTTCCTTGGTGTTTGCACGGCGCACCGCAAGGGTGATGATCTCAGCACCTGCATCCTTTACTGCCGCTTCAATCAGCTTCATAGAATACTTACCGGAGCCGAGAATAAAACGTGAGTTAAATTCGTGTCCGCCAATAATCAGTTTGTCATTGTTCATTTTTATTTCCTTCTTTCTTTAAGTTTCAAATTGTTCTGCCAAAATTCTGAGAACGGTATGGGCTTGATGCGCGGCGCAAAGCATTACACGGGAAGATACGAGACTACCTTCCGATTGCACGTCACTTTCTTCATCTCCGCACAGATAGAACCGACTCATAGCCTTTCGTGTCTTGATGGTGTTTGCACTGCCGAAACCCGCCATTCCCGATGCCGCAACAAGGTATTTGTCGGGCATTGTTTCAAGGACAAGGTTTGTAAGCATCGCCTTAGCTTCGGCATTGTCAAAGGCTTCGCAGATAATATCAGCATCCTTCAAAAGCTCCGTGGCATTATCCTCGGTAATGCGAACCGTATAAGTTTTAAGCTCAATATACGGCGCGATCTCCAAAAGATTATTCCGCAAAGCATCAGTCTTGTTCATGCCTATTTGATTTGCTTTGTACTGCTGTCGGTGCAAATTGGTGATATCCACACGGTCATAGTCAATGAGGATCAGCTTACCAATACCCGCTCTTGCAAGAGATATGGCAATATTGGATCCAAGACCGCCAAGACCGCAGATAGCAACCGTAGCCATTGAAAACTTCTTTTGCACGTCTTCACCGTGTCGCTCAACTAAGGCTTTATTCCATTCTTCTTTCGTTGGGATCAGATCAACCACCTCCCACAAAGCTGACGACCTCTATGCTGTCGCCGTCCACAAGAACGGTTTCGCCATACTGTGCCTTGGGAACGATCTCCCCGTTGCGCTCTACTGCGATCCGCTTGGGATCATAATTTGTAGTTGCAAGGTATTCCGCAACTGTCTTACCTGCAATATTCAATTCCTTTCCGTTGATCTTTACCATAAAAACCTCCAAAACAAAAAAGGAAGCTACCGATTTGGTAGCTTCCAAAATTTACTCTGTTCTTCCTAATATCTTATATCAGGCGTCCCTACGTTGGCATTATCCAAATCAGGTTCTCGGTCGAAGGTCACACCTTCCTCTCAGCCTGTATACAAGCTCCCGTTTTTAATTGTTATATTTATTTTATACCATTTTTATTAAAAATGCAATAGTTTTTTTGTTTTTTCAAAGGAGAATTACAGTAGCAATAACATAGCTTCATATCTGGGCTATAACCCTGCAGGGAAGTCCCGTCATACCGCTGTAGCTGACCGGATAAGTGTGGGCGATAAATTCACCGCCGTGCTTGTAAAGCTCTCCCAGTGCGAAAAGATTTTCCACCACAAAAACCCCTCTGTCGGCACAGTGCTGATCCATGGGGGTATGCTCCTTGCCTCGGCGGATCCCCGAGCAATCTATGCCGATAATGGAGACCGCCCTATCCAGAAGCGCCTCGATAAGCTCGCAGGATAGTTGAGGGTGATCGGCAAAATATTCCTTGGTACCGTAAGGCTCTTCGTGGATGCGTCCGGTATAAAAGGCGACGAACTGATCCCTTTTCACCCTCTCGATGTCAATGTCAAAAAGCTCTATATCCCTTCCGCGAATGGATGAAACGTCAAAAACGATCCCCGATCTTTTTGTGTAATCCAACGGAAACTCCTTATTCATCACGTCAAAGTGGGTACCAAGGTGCCCCACCAAGGCTCTGTCATCCTTTTCGGGTGCCGCGCGGCGAATTTCCGGAGTGACCTTTAAGGTAATGTCTATAAGCATTTTTTTCTCTTTTCTCAGTTAAGCCTTTCTCTCATCTTAACGCCCGCTTCTATCAGATCCCATCACTGTCAAACATATCCGCAAGCCTTCTTGCGCTTTCGCAAAGCTTTACCACGCCTTCAAATACGTTATCCTCGCAGTAGGGCTTGAGAAATCTATCGGCCTCCAAGGTAAAATACCCCTTATAGCCAACCTTTTTGAGCGCCTTCACTATGGCATCAAAATCGATATTCATAGAAAAGGGTATCTGATGACTGTCGTGCCAACAGTCGTTATCGTGGATATGCAACGCCTGAAGACTATCCCCCAAAGCATTTATCATATTCACCGCACCGTTGCCCGAGCCACGCATCTCGGCGTGTCCGATATCAAGGCAGGCGACCAGGTAGCTGTCATTTACCGCATCTATATGATTTTTAAAGCTATCTGCGGTGGCACAGGCCGCAAAGGAGGACTCGTCCTTTACCTTGTCCCAATTCCACATATTCTCAGTTGCGATCTTGACTCCGCAGTCCTTTGCAAAGGGAAGAAGCTCAAAATACATTTCGGCATTCTCCTCGGGAGTCTTGTTGTTATCGGGATGTATAACGCATATCCCGCCTCCGGCTTGTGCGGTGCATTCAATAGCACGCTTCAAATAAGAACGGACAGCCGCAACGTGTACGGGGAAGGGGGCGTGGGACTGATTGCATACTATGCCGTTATCCTCTCCTATTTCCCTGAGCTTTTTTACAAAGGAAAGATAATTCCCGCCGCTTAAGGGACTGTCTGTCTCTATAGGCTGCATGGTTTTCCAATCTATCCTGCACATATCGAACATAGAAAGATCCCAGGCATCAAAGCCCGCCTTCGCGCAGAGCTCCACCGCCCTTTCCATTCCCACTATTCTTGCAATGGAATTTATTTCCGTTGAAATCTTCATTTGTCATACCTCGGTATTATAAACGTCTTTTTTATTATATCATAGCCGCGGCCTCAATTACAAGCCCATTTGAAAAAATATCGGCGGGATCAAAGACCCTAAAATGAGATCTCCTTGGCGTACCTGCAATAAAGCAGGTACGCCGATTTTAATGTTTTTTTATTTTTCCACTTGACATTGACGCAACGTCAAGTGGTATTATATAATATAGAGGGGGTGAGGATATGTATCAAAAGCAAATTTATGATATTACAGAGGTTTGCAAGATGCTCGACACTACGTCAAGAACTCTTCGCTTTTATGAAGAGAAGGGCATCATTCAAAGCACCACAGTCGGATCTTCATCTCGCAGACAATATACCGAAGAGCAAATTTCTCATATAAAAAATGTTCTTGTTCTTCGCACTTTGGGATTATCCGTAAAGGCAATCGCCGAGTTACAAAATAGCGGAACGGATTTGAAAGATGCCATCCTTTCCAAGCGCGCAGAAATATATGCGTCTATTGATTCTCGCATTCGTGAAATCAATCTTATGAATGAAGCTTTATCTGCGCTTGAATCCGGCAAAGATATATTTGCCGAGGATTGGCAGCTTTC
>SVTC01000007.1 GCA_015063985.1 Oscillospiraceae bacterium
CTACTGTCTTATCTGCATTGTTGGAAGTGTCTGCTGCCCATGCAACAAGCTCTTCCCAAGTGGAAATTGTGATCTTGTTGGGGTCAACAGGCTGTTCATTCTTAAATACCGCGGGTACGGGAATGAACTCAGAATCGCTGGTCCAATACTTGCCCCAGTCTGCGCCGAGAGTTGTAAGAGTTGCGTTGTAGTCGGAAGCCTTGATAGACTTGATTGTGCCTTCTGCTTCTTTTTCGGATCTTCTGTCGTCAGCAGGGTTCATAGAACCGCTTGCGCCCTCGAGACCGAAGCAGTTAACAAACTTGGTGGTACCTGCTGCCTCGATGCAGTGCGCGATTGCAGAACCTGCAACAGCATCGGTTTTATCGTTAACGGTTTTGATAGTTCCAAGGTTTACACAGTTCTTAGCGTCGATAGAGCCGTTGTAAACTGCGTTGGAGATACCGGATACGTGGCTGCCTGCTGTAACAACAAGACCTGTGTTGAGACAGTTCTCAAATACAGCCGCGTTGGACTGCTGGTTGCCGAGGATACCGGAAACGTAGCCTGTACCTGCGGTGGAAATGATGGAGCCGTCGCTCCATACGTTCTTTGCAGTGAAGATACCGTTAGACTGGTTACCAACGATGATAGCAACGTGGTTACCTGTGGTGTTAACGGTTGCCTTAACGTAAACGTTTTCAAGAAGGGTTTCGCCCTTGGAGTTGCCTGCAAGTGCTCCGATAACGGAACCGCCGGTGATTTCAGCATCAACGATGTTGAGGTTCTTAACTGTTGCGCCGAGAAGCTCAGCGATAAGACCCTGAGTGCCCTTGAGACCGATAATGGAGTGGCCCTTGCCGTCGAAGGTACCTGCGAAGGCAGCCTTTGCGGTCCAGGTTGCATCTGCGGGCATGGTGATGTCTGCAGTGAGCTCGTAGGTCTTAGCATCGCCGTCGTAGCTGTCCTGAGCCCATGCTACAAGCTCTTCCCAAGTGCCGATCTTTGCAGCCTCGGTGGAAGCGGGACGCTCGTTTACAAATGCTGCGGGAACGGGGAAGAAGTTGTCATAGTCAGTGTAGAACTTGCCCCAGTTTGCACCGAGAGCGGTGAGAGTTGTCTCATAATCTGCAGCGGTGATATCGGTAACGATAGCCGCAAGCTCATCTGCGGTTGCATTGAGATCCTTACCGTTGAGCGTAGCGTTAGCGTTAGTAGCATCGGCTGCCTGAAGCTCATAGGTATTGGAATCGGCAGCTCCGGTGAGGTTGAAGCAGTTGGTGAGAACTGTTACAGAGCCCCTACGGAGAGTTCTGGTGAATGCAAAGCCTGTTTTGGGAGCAGCCTTGTCATAGGTGATAGTTCCAAGGTTAAGAGCGTTGGTAATGGTAAGCTTGCCGTTGTAAACGGACTCGGAGAAGCCACCCTGATTACCGTTTGTTGCATCGCCGTTTACGGAACCGGTGTTAAGAGAGTCATTGATAACAACTGTGCAAGATTCTTGGTTTCCAACGAAACCGGAAGCGTATCTTTCACTTGTGTTTACGTCAGCATCGTTCCAGCATCCGTTAAAGGTTGCTGTGTACTGCTTGGTACCGTCGCCGATGAATGCAGCAACGTTGTTTTTTGTGCTGGTAACGCTACCGCCTGCATAGCAGTTGGTAAGCTTAATGTCGCCTTCCATCTTGCCAACGAAAATAGCGACAGCGGTTGCGGTGGCGCTGATGGTTGCATCAATGGAAAGGTCCTTGATCTCGCCTGCGGTCATCTTAGCGATGAGACCCTGAGCGCCCTTGAGACCGCTGATGGAGTTGCCACAGCCATCGAAGGTGCCGGCAAACTCAGCCTTTGCAGTCCAGGTTGCATCTGCGGGAGCGGTGATATCCTTAAGAAGGAAAACTGTCTTTCCTGCATCGTTGGAGCCGTTAGCTGCCCATGCAGTAAGATCTGCCCACTCGTCGATGAGGATGTAGTCGTTGGAAACTTCAAGCTTAAGAACGAGCTTGCCGTCCTTAACCGCCCACGCGGAACCGAGAGTGGTTGCAAGAGCGCTGAGGTCAGCGTCAGCTGCCAGCCACTTTGTGCCTGCGGTCTCTTCGGTAGAAGCTTCAGACTCGGGCTTAGCTGCACTGCCTGCAAGAACGTAGCAGTTGGTGTAGGTGCACTCGCTGTTCTTGTTGGAACGACAAGTCATACCGAAGCCTGCGCCGCCATTGATCTTACCGAGGTTTACGCAGTTGGTAAAGGTGTTAACGCCGTTGTAGATAGCACCGGAGATACCTGCATCGATAGGATCAGATCCTGCTGCATCAACAGTACCGGTGTTAAGACAGTCGGTAAAGGTGTTATTACCGCTGTTCTGGTTTCCTACAAAACCGGATGCATATCTTGCGGTGCAGTTTACAACACCGTCGAACCAACAAGAGGTATAGCTGTTAGCCTGACCCTTACCGTCGCCGGTGAAGCCGCCGCCGTTGTTACCGTCAACGTTGATGATAGCATTGGTGTAGCAGTTGATGAATTTGGATGCGCCGGGTGTTGTTCCTGCGAAAGCAGAAACGTTTCCGGTGCCACTGAAATAAGAGTTCTTTACGGAGAGGTTCTTGATAGTACCGCTCAAGGCGGTGATAAAGCTTAAACCGTAAAGACCGCTGATTGTGTGTCCCTGACCATCAAAGGTACCCTTAAAGGTGCCCTTGGAGACCCACTTATTAGCGGGAGCAGTTGTTCCCCAAGTTGCTGCATCGCCATCGTTGAGGCTGATGTCAGCGGTGAGGAGAACGGTTTTTCCTTCAAAGGTGTCTGTGCTGGCTGCGAAAGCCATCAGATCCTCTGCGGAACCGATGGTATATACGCTTCCGGTGAAGGAATCGTACCAACCGTCGGTGGGAGTGATAGCTGCGCTAACTGCGTATGTCGCAAGGGACATTACCATAAGCACTGCCAGCACTACACTTAACAGTTTCTTCATGATTTTTTTCTCCTTTTAGGATTTTATTTAGCCCCATTGGGGGGCTTTTATACGCATACAATTATACACAAGAGTTTTCGCTTTGTAAATACTTTTTTAATAAAAAGATTCTTGTTTTTTGTTTTTTGTTTATTTATCACAAACCCGCTTAAGTTTTTTTGTTCATATCAAACATCGCTTTCCTGTGATAAAGTAACATTGTTTGCCCAAAACAAACACACAACTTTTTTATTGGAATAAAAAGCCCTTGCCACCACTTCTCTCAAAAACACAGTTAAGTTTTAGTGAAGTAAAGCATCGACCACTTTGTTTGTAGAGACTCCGTCGAAATTAAAAGTTTTTTGCTTACTTTTCAGCTTGGAATTTAAACCAAGTAAACCATCGAGAACTGTGTAAGCTATAACTCAATCGACAATAAAAGTTTTTGGTCACCCCTTTTTTCAAAAAGGGGTGCGACAATAAAAGTTTTTTGCCTACTTTTTTTCAAAAAAGTAGGACGGAGCTTACTCCGTCCTTGATAAAGTGTATTAGTCGGCGTCGGTCTTTTCTCCGTCTTCGAGCTGAGCTTCTTCAGTATCAGGTGCAGGCAAAGCCTCGGGCTCTTCTTCAGCCGGAAGCTCCGGAGCCTTATCGGATACGGGGTCAAGCTCTTTTTTGCCGAGCTTTAAAACCCTGAGAACTATTGCAGCTATCAAAAGCGCTGTTGCAACACCGAAGAAAATGCTTGCGGGCAACACAAGAGAATCTATAAGAGACCTGAGCATTCCCACAAATAGGGTCCTGGTGGGGCTGTGCTCAAGAATGAGAAGCCTTCCGGGGAGATCCTCCATTGCAAAAATGATAACCGGAACGAAAACCACGACCGATGCGCACCACAAAACTCCCACACTGTTGTATATCTTTTCAAAAAGCTTTTTGGGCGCAGAGAGGAAAAAGACTCCGGCAAGAGCCGCCAAAGCTATGATCAGATAAACGTAAGAGCTCACGTTCAATACCCTTGCCAGAAGACCGTCTCCCACCAATCTGCCGTAAAGACCGCTGAGAACGGAATCAAGAGCAACGATGGAATCTATGGAAAAGGGGTTAAGCTTAGCAGTGCAGGTTGCGGCAAAATAAGTCTTCAGCTCATCCATCGCATCTTGGTTAATGCTTTCACCCTCTTCAAGCTGAGAAACAAGATAATTCTCCATTGGATCAAAGTTCTCTGCGCCATACTCAACGGTAAGCTCTTGCTCGGAGCCCATAACGTAGTCGTAAAGATTACCAAGGTACTCTGTAGAAAGAAGCTTTACGTTTTCCTTTTTAACGCAATCCTCGAGAATAACTCTCCTTAGCTCGGTGCCTTCCTCGGCATCATAGCCAAATCTTTCGTTGACCTTTGATTCCAGCCCCTTGCGGATGAAGACGCAAAGCTCGTCAACGTATTCGTCGGTGCAAAGACCGAGATAGAAATCCTTATTGAGAAGAGTAGCTTTAACAAATCCCGATACCAAAGCGAGGATGGAAGCCACTACAACGATAAGAGCGCACAGGACGGCGCCAACGGATCTGAGTATCTTAATAAGCTTGTTATTCACCTGCAGCTTCACTCCAATCCTTACCCTCTACCATTTCACAGATAACGGCAAGACGCTTGTCCTTGAATTGCCAGCCGTTCTTTCTGGGATAGCAAGTATATAATATTAGAAGATTTTTATCCTCCTGAGCATGATCGAAAAGGATCTTGTGGTTGTCGTAGTCGAAGATAAAGAGGTTTCTGATCCTGTAAACGTACTGACCGTATACGGTGTTCAAGGTAACCAGCTTGCCTTTTTTGCACTCCTCCAGCTCATAGAACTCTCTTGTTACGTGAGCGGACACAATGGTTCTGCCTCCCTGACCGGGGAAGCTGGATTTAAAGCTCATTCCCGCGCCCTTTTTCAGCAGATCGTCATCGTCGCCGAAATACATGGGGATGTTCACCGCTCTGTCCCAGCCCTCCACACTCATGGTAGCCCATTGCTTACCGTAGGTGATGACCGGGAAGGTCTCGGGATAATCCACAACGGGAAAGGGCTCTCTGGGCTTGGAGGCCTCGTAATCACTGTCATAGGTGGGGGGCTCCTCCTCAGTAGTGACGTTGCTGTTGCCCGACGAGGGAGGAGTAGTTGAAGTACCGTTGCCCTCGCTGTTCTCGGTGGTTTTGTCGACTATTACGTCACCGCCCGGCTTTTGAGAGGGTCCGTTATTATTCTGGGAAAAGAACATGTCGTAATAAACACTGTTGGCGATAAAGGTTTGGTATGACCACACTGAAACCAGAACTATTGCCGCAAAGAACAATAAAAAGGGAGCGCACAAAAGCGCTCCCTTCCATACCGGCTTCAATGTGTTTTCAGAAGCTCCGGATCTCATAATAAATTATGCTCTGGACTTCTGGCAAACGTATGCAGCGGAAGCAAGAACAACGAGAGCTGCTGCAGCTACGAGGAGCATAGCAACAGGTGCTGTTACTTCGCCGATAACGTTGGTAGTCTTGATCTCGCCGCCGATGGAAACTTCGCCGAGCTTAGCGCCGTTGGTATTATCTGCATTCAGCTTGTAGAAGGTAACGGTGGTGATATCTTCCTTCTCAACGATGGTATAACCGATCTTGAGAGCGGCACAAGCAGTCTTGAGATCAGCAAGAACGTGATCTTTTTCTGCCTGAGTGTAATCTGCGAGCTTGGTGCCCTTACCGCTGTTAACGATAGCCTTGGAGCTCTCGAGAGAAGCGATAGCAGTTGCAGCCTGCTCGTCAGTTACGTCGATCTGAGCAAGAATGTTCTTCAAAGCAGGAATATATTCAGATTCATAGCCATCAGGACAAACTTCCTCAGCCTTAGCAACGATGTCAGCCTTTGCATCTGCGAAAGCGCATACTGCAAAAACACCCATCAAAACTGCCATAAGCATAACAACAGAAATGAGTTTCTTCATAGTTTTACCCCTTTTTAGATTTAACAATATACCGCGCCTACAGTATTTTACTATATTGTACATCAATTATCCCAATTAGTCAATAGCAATTTTATTTTTTTTAGATAAAACACTGCATTTTTTATCGAAGCAAGGGGATTTTTGGGCATTATGTCAACTTTAATCTTTTCAGCTTTCCCTTTTTCAGCAGATTCAGAAGATAAGAATTCTGGCTTGCAAGACCTTTATAGTCCTCTATGCCGTTAAGCCTTGCAAGCCTTCCTCTGAAGGCGAAGTCGCTTCTCTCCCCCACGGATTTAAGACCGTCCACTATGCTTCTTCCCTTGTAGGGGGCAGCGGGATAATAATCCTGCTTATCAAGGGGCTCCTCGGAGGGAAGCCCCATTAATTCTCTCACCTCCGACTTAAAATCATCCCAGTGATCCAGAATATATTCGGGACATTTTTTCGAGGGCTTGAAATAATTGTGAGTATAAAGACCGTTATCCACGGTAAGTCCCAGCTTTTTCAAAAGCCAGGCAGCAAGAACCGCGGTGCTCTCCTCGCTTTCCCTGTCCTCTCCTATGCACTCGATGGCGATGCAATCAAGATTACCGCCGATCTTCCCCTTTTTTAAAAGATCGTCTCTCCTTGAGGAGCCGTCGCCTGCGTGCCAGCCTCTTTCCTCAAGAGAGAGATTTTGCCATACGCTGTTTTTATAAACGTAAAAATGCACCACAGCGCCACTCATATTGCAGTTTGGCCAGGTAGCACGGGTATACTGCTCCGCGGGATCGGTATTGGGGGCGGTTACGATGTCGTTGGTGTTGTGGATCACCACCCCTTTTGCCCCTTTACCGCCGCCCAAGGGCTTATTGGGCTTCATAGGATCGCCCTTGAGACACCAGGACGCCACGTTCTTTTTTGCCCTTGCGCTGTCGGGGATTATCTTTTCGTTGATCTTCAGGCTTTTTTTGCCTGCGGTGATATAATAGACCCTGTCCGGGCTTAAGATATTTGCCATATTCATTCCTCCTTTGAAAGTTGTTTTTTCATCTGATCGAAATATACGCTTGCTCCCGCGGCAAGCACGCCCTGAGTTACTGCGTAGAATATCCACGCCGCAAAAAAGGTCTCTCCCCTCAAAAGCCCCGACAAGCCGTAAAGTCCGCTGAGGACTATTCCCGACAAGCCGAGGATCAAGGGTATGTATTTATTTTTGATCCCGCTTTTCTTTATCGCCGTACCCAGAAAGTACAAAACCGGGATAAGCACTATCAGGGCAGGATCGGTATATTTAAGTATCTCTTCCATATTATCACTCCTTTTCGTTGTTAAATCGCTGATTCAGCTCCGCTATCCTTTTATGAGCCTGCTTGGTCGACTCCTCGCATCTGCAAAGCCTTTCCGAAAGAACGGAAAGCTTTGCTCCCGTTTCTCTCTGCTCCCTTTTCAGATCGTCTATACCTGCTTTTATATAGCCTATATCGCTGAGGAAGCTGCCCAGACTTCTGCCGCTGTCAAGGTTGTCACTCTTTTTGCCTTTTTGATATCCAATATATGCAAATACAAAGCCGGATACCACTCCCATAAGAGAGATCACCAAAGATAAGTTCATTATTCACCTCTTTCTTCTTTTGCCGACGGGCTTTGCTTTTTTCATTAACAAGCCTAACATACAAAAAAACTGTCATTCAATGACAGTCTTTGGAAAAACTCTTGCCAAAACCGCAAAAGTATAATATAATGTATATGATATTTTTTCTCAACCCGTCAATAATATTGAGTGAAGAAAAAACACCCTTTAAAAAGGAGCAAACAATGTCCAACACCTCTCTCTGCCGTCAAAAGCTATCCGATGGCATTTATTTTAATCACGTATATTCCGACGTCGCAAAAAACGATTACGTCAGCGTGTATCTAACCGCTCCCCTATCGGCGCGCGATGCATCTATGACCGCTCTGTTAAGCGCGGTGATGCTCAGGGCAACCAAGGCGTATCCGGACACGCCGTCTCTTAACGGCGCATTTATGGATTGCTATAATGCCTCTGTCGATTCCGACGTTTTCAAGTGCGGCGAGACCCAAATCTTAGCCTTCTGCGGCTCTTGTCTCAGCGACCGCTATTCCATTGACGGCGAAAGCATATTGGAAAAGCTTGCCTCTATAATGTCTCAGATCATTTTTTCTCCCTTGGTCAGATGCGGAGCCTTCAAGGCGGATATTTTAAAGCAGGAAAAGCAAAACTGCATAGACCGTATCCACTCAAGAATAAACTCCAAATCCGCCTACGCAAAAAAGAGACTTATAGATATAATGTGCCGCGAGGAAGCATACAGCACCGACGCTCTGGGCGACGAGGACACGATCTCCTCCATCGGAGCCAAAGAGCTTTACGGCTACTATAAAAAGCTTATTTCAAGCGCAAGGGTGGAGATATTTCACGTAGGAAGCTCAAGCCCCGAAAAGCTGAAGACTCTTTTTGAAAAGGAGCTCTCCTCTGTGGAAAGAGCTCCCGAGGCTCCCTCCCTTTGCAAGATCATCGCCAAAGCAGACAAGACGAAAACAGTCAGCGAGACCGACAAGCTCACACAGACCAACGTTGCAATGGGCTTCAGAACGGGCATCACCTACTCCCATCCCGACTACGCGGCATTCGTACTGTTCAACGCGGTGTTCGGCGGCTCCGTTACGGGAAAGCTCTTTACAAACGTACGCGAGAAAATGTCACTGTGCTACAGCATCGGCTCACGTCCCGATCTTTCAAAGGGTATAATCACCGTATCCTGCGGCATTGAAAAGGATAAGCTTAAGCTTGCAACCGATGAGATCCTTAACCAGCTTGATCTCATAAAGCAGGGAGATATAACCGCAGACGAGATGGAGCAAAGCAAAAACGCTCTTATCAACTCTCTCCAATCTCTGGAGGAGACCCCGTCCTCCATCGCGGATTGGTATATCCCAAGAATCCTTTGCAACGATTCCAGAGACCCGGGAGAGCTTATCAAGCTTTTCGAAAAGGTGGATAAGAATGGGGTATCCCAGGCAGCAAAGCACTTAAGCCTTGATACCGTGTACAGCTTAGAGCCCGAAAAGGAGGAAGAAAATGCTTAAAACAAAAGTTTTTACCGATGGCTTTTTGGGCGAGGAGCTTATATGCTTCAGCCACCCCTCCGGTCTCGAGGTGAAAATAATACCCAAAAAGCAAAAAAAGGCATACGCACTGTTTGCCACCCATTACGGTTCTATGGATAACTGCTTTAAAACGGCAGAGGACAGTGATTTTATTACCGTCCCCGACGGAATAGCGCATTTCCTCGAGCACAAGATGTTTGAAAACGAGGACGGAACGGACACCTTTGCAAAATTTGCACAAAACAAGGCAAGCGCCAACGCCTTCACCTCCAACGAGATGACCGCATATCTCTTCAGCACCACCGAGAACCACTATGAGAATCTGGAAACTCTCATAGAGCTTGCCACAAAGCCATACTTTACCAATGAAAACGTTAATAAAGAGGTTGGGATAATCACTCAGGAAATAAATATGTACCGCGATGATCCCTACTACCGTGTGTGGTTTGGATTGATAAACGCCCTCTACAAGAAAAGCAACCTGAAGATCGATATAGCGGGAACCGAGGAAAGCATAAAGAAGATCACCCCCGAGATCCTTTACCGCTGTCACAGAAGCTTTTACAATCCTCACAATATGCTCCTTTGCGTATGCGGCCCATACGATGCCGAGAAGGTCAGCGAGATCTGCGACAGATTGATCCCCAACATCCCCGATCCCCAAACACAAAAGCGCTATCCCTCCGAGCCCTGCGGCATAAACGAAAAAAGAGTAAGCGTGTCACTGAGAGTGGCAATGCCCCTATTTATGGCAGGAATGAAGGACGACAGCGATATTTCAAGCTTAAGCCCCGAAAAGCGCACCTATAGAATGATCTGCCACGACCTTATAAGCGATATGCTCTTTTCCAAATCGGGAGAGTTTTTCAACAAGCTTTACGACTCCGGTCTTTTGAACGACGATTTTTCCTTTGGGTACAATCTTTCCGCCGATTACGGTTTTCTGGAGCTCAGCGGAGAAAGCCGCGATCCGGACAAGGTCTTCAAGGCTTGTATAGAAATGATAAATGATGCCCTCTCGGATCCCGATAAATACTTCAACGCCGACTCATTCGAGCGTTGCAAGAGAGCGTCTTACGGAAAGGCCGTGCAAAATTGGAACACTCCCGCCACCATATGCCACAACCTCGTTTCCTGCACCTTCAACGGCATAGGCTTCTGGGGAATGGAGAAAATGATAGCCAATATAGAGCTTGAAGACGTAAAAGCTCTGTTTTTGGAGACCTACAAGCCCGAAATGTTCGCACTGAGCATAGTAGAGCCCATAAAATGAAAGGAGTACCGATATGAACCAAAGCTTTGAGGTATGGTTTGACAAGCTGGGATTTTTATCCGATTACGTCTTTGAAATTAATCCCGTCGCCTTTTCCGTCTTCGGAAAATCCATTGCCTGGTACGGCATAGTGATATGCCTGGGTATGGTGCTGGCCTACCTTTACTCCTCGAGAAAAGCCAAACACGAGGGAATAAGCACGGACAGCTTTATTGACTACGTTCTGTTTACCGTGCCTATCGGAATAATCGGCGCAAGACTCTTTTACGTTTTGCCCAGCCTTGACGAATTTCCCGACTTTCCATCGATGCTGGCAATATGGAACGGCGGGCTTGCAATAACCGGAGGCATAGTATTCGGACTTATCACCGTTATCTGCGTAAGCCTCTACAAAAAACACAACTTCCTTCGTCTGCTTGACGCCCTCGCGCCGGGAGTGCTTCTGGCACAAGCGGTGGGAAGATGGGGCAACTTCTTCAACGGAGAGGTTTTCGGCGTGGAGACCACCCTTCCCTGGGCGATGAGCCTTGATATAAAGGGTATAGTATACGCCGATAGACACCCCTTGTTCTTCTATGAATTCGCCCTTAACCTTATAGGTGTACTGATAATGCACCTTATGTACAAGAAAAAGCGCTATTCGGGCCAGATCGTTTCCTTCTACCTTGCCTGGTACGGAATAATCAGAAGCCTTCTGGAGCTTTTAAGAGACAGCAGCTATCAGCTGGGCTTTGAGCTTTTCGGTATTCCCATGCTTTTCAGCCAGCTCATCACTATACTGATGGCAATAATCGGAATAACGGCATTTATTCTGGGATTCATTTTAAAGGATAAGTTCAGCTTTTTAAAGCCTTACAGTCCCGAGCCCGTTTTGGAGGGCGCCGTAGAAGAAAGCTCGGACGAGACGGAAGAAAAGGAAGAAAACACACCTGCAGCAGAGGATGCTGCGGAAAATACGAATAATAATACTAACGATCAAAAGGAGACGGAAAATGGCACCGCTGATTCTTGACGGCAAGACACTATCGAAAAAAACAGAAGCCCTGCTTCTTGAAAAAAGTACGGAGCTAAAGGCAAAATACGGCTTTGTGCCCGTTCTTGCCACCATACTTGTGGGATCGGATCCCGCATCCTGTACATACGTAAGAATGAAAAAGAACGCCTGCCAAAGAGTGGGACTTGATTCAATGAGCGTGGAAATGGATGAAAGCACCACCACCGAGCAGCTTCTGGCAAAGATCCACGAGCTCAACCGCGACAGCAGAGTATGCGGTATACTGCTTCAGCATCCCGTGCCCCGCCACATCGACGAAAAGGCTTGCTTTGAAGCCATAGCTCCCGAAAAGGACGTAGACGGCGTAAATACCGCAACCTTCGGAAGAATGACCATGGGCTCCTTTGCTTATAAAAGTGCCACACCTTACGGCATTATGTCTATCCTTGAGGAGTACGGCATTGAGCTTGAGGGCAAGGAGGCAGTGGTTATAGGCAGAAGCGCCATTTTGGGAAAGCCCGTTGCAATGATGCTTCTGAACGCCAACGCCACAGTCACCATCTGCCACTCCAAAACCAAAAACCTCCCCGAGGTAGTAAAGCGCGCCGATATCGTCGTTGCCGCGGTGGGCAAGCCCCGCTTTGTCAAGGCGGAATGGATAAAGGATGGCGCAGTTCTTATAGACGCCGGCTACAACCCCGGAAACGTTGGAGATATAGACCTTGAAAACGCCGCGGCAAAAAGCTCGGCATATACACCCGTACCCGGCGGCTGCGGTCCCATGACCATTGCCATGCTTATGAAAAACACAATGGAAAGTGCAGAAAAAGCTTGTAAGGAGGCTTCAAAAAAATGAAAAAGATCTTATGTGCCGCACTTCTTATTACGTGCATATTCTCAGTACTCTCCTGCTCGGCTCCCGATATTTACGAGGTAGACTTTGACGTAAAGCACGGAGTGATGACCGCAGAGGTTATCTGCCGCTACAGCGGTAAATACACCGATTGCAGCTACTCCATAGTCGGAGTACAGAACGCCAAGCTCCTGGAGACCAAGGGTCCCGAAAAGGGCGAGGACGGAATCACGACCAAAAGCTTCAACTTTGATCTTTCCAAATCAAAGACCAACGTCATAATCCTCCGCTTTGCCACTGAATCCGGAAACGAAGAGGACAGTGTTTCTCTGTGCTACCAGCTTTTAGTGGAAAACGGCTACGTAGTGGTTAAAAAGCTCACAGGTATTTAAAACGGAAAAAGCAACACCGTCCGATGAAAAGGTTTTTCATCGGACGGTATTTTTTATTTCAAAATCGATTCCACCAAGGCGAGATCCCTGATCACGTGATCTGCCATGGGAGTAATTAGATATTTTTCCTTGGGATCGAAAAGGCAGGTCTGCATCCCCGCATTTTTTGCACCAACGATATCTGCCTCGTAGGAATCTCCAACAAAAAGACATTCCTCCGCCTTTTGCTGCTTTGCTCGCTCCATTACCGCAACAAAAAATCCCTTGGCAGGCTTCACGGCACCTATATCGCCCGAAACGAACACGCCGTCAAGCTTTTCAAGCATTCCCGCAAGCTTTAAGCGGTTTATCTGCTGTGCGGCAACCGGGGCGTTGCTGGCAGCATAAAGAGGACATCTTCCTCTCAGTCTTGACAGGATCAAATCGGCATTTTTTACCTCTATCGCCGAGGAGAACATTTCCTTCAGGAACATCTCCTCAAAGACGTGGGGATCGTGCTTTATTCCCAATTCGTCGAAGATCAGCTTAAATCTGATCCTTTTGTGCTCCGCTCTGCTTAAGGTCCCCTCCTCTATCCTGCGCCAAAGCTCCGCGTTTATGCGATGATAGGTCGGTGATAGCTCGGCCGGCATCGTCTCGCCTAAGCTATGATAGGCTCTTTTTATCGCATTGTCCGCACTGCGTTTGAAATCAAGGAGAGTATCGTCGATATCAAAAAATACCGCTTTTATCATCATTGCTCAATTGCAGCCTTTTTGGTGTTGATCTCGTAGAAGATCTGAGGATCGAACTTGAACTGTCTGTCGTAGGTCATAAGTCCGTTTACCTCCTGCTCTACGTCGTAAAGCTGGGTGTAGCAGAAGCCCATGATCTCGGGATTATCCAAAAGTGCATCTGTCAAGCCCTTGTAACGCGCAATAAACTCTTCCTCTGTGGTTACGGACTTTCCGTAGCCCCAGCCTGCGGCATTTTCCTTGCCCGTCCACTTTATTCCGCCGTACTCACTGACAAAGACGGGAGTCTTGCCGTCGTACTTCTGTCTGCCCTTCCAATCCTTCCTGCGCTCACACTGATCGTTTATTACTCCGTTGGCGATGTCTGCATAGTAGCTCTTGAAAAGCTCAACGTCCTGCTCGTAATCGTGAACGTCGAATATATCGCTGAGCTCGTGGAAATTTCCGCTGGTATCGATAACGGGTCTTGTGCCGTCTGCCGCCTTTGTGGCAAGGTAAACGGTCTTGATGACGCCGTTATACTGCCTTGAGCCGTTTACGTCCCAGGTCTCATTGAAGGGACACCATCCGATAACACAAGGATGGGAGAAGTCACGCTTTACAGCTTCAAGCCATTCGGGAAGGAAGCTCAATATGCTTTCGGGTCTGGAATGATCAAGTCCCCAGTTGGCATGCTCTCCCCACACGGGATAACCCATTTTGTCCGCCCAATAGAGAAATCTTGGCTCGAAGACCTTTTCGTGAAGTCTTGCTCCGTTGAATCCGAGAGCGAAGGAATATTCAATATCCTTTTTCAACGCCTCATCGGAGGGTGCGGTGTAGATACCGTCGGGATAGAAGCCCTGATCCAATACCCATCTTCCAAAGACTCTTCTTCCGTTGAGGACCATTCCCGTTTTGTCAAGGAATACCTCTCTGAGTCCGAAATATGCTCTTACACTGTCCAGAACCTCGCCGTTCTTTTCAATGGTTATATCAAGATCGTAAAGCTCACCCTGCTTGATGTCCCAAAGATGCTTTTCGTTAAGCTTAACGTTTAGGCTTACACTGTTGCAGTTTATCTCACTTTCCGCCTCGCCCATAGGTCTGCCGTCGTAGGAAGCCTTGATTTTGGCAACACAGCCCAATGCAGGAGCGCTGATCTCCAATTCAAAGGCGGCACTGACACTGCTGATATTTGGGAAAGCCTTAAAGCTTATAAGATGCGCGGGACTTACAGGCTCAAGCCATACGCTCTGCCATATTCCCGTGGTCCTTGTGTAGTGACATCCCGAGGAGGCGAATTTGTGAGCCTGCTTGCCGGAGGGCTGAAGGCCCTCTCTGAGATGATCGTAGGCGCAGACGGTAATACGGTTGCTTCCTTCCTCCAATGCATCGGTAACGTCCGCATCAAAGGGAACGTAGCCTCCGCGATGGCTTGCAACGTATTTGCCGTTGACCCAGAGCCTTGCGTGATAATCTATTGCTCCTATATGAAGCATTATTCTCTTGCCCTTCCAATCTGCGGGTATCTCCACGTCCTTTTTGTACCAGACGCAGTTCATATAATCCTTGTTTCCCACACCGGAAAGCTCGCTTTCGGGGCAATAGGGGACGGTGATCTCCCCGTCAAGCTTTTCGCGCTTGAAAAACTCTCTTGCCTCTCCGCTTTCGCTGTTATCAATTTCAAATTCCCACTGTCCGTTAAGGCAAAGCCAGTCTTCTCTGACAAGCTGAGGACGGGGATACTCTTTTCTAAGATCGACCATTATTAATAATTCCTTTCCCAAAGCTGTGATTTCTCTATAATTTTATCAAAAAAAACAACCGTTGTAAAGAGAATGAAGAATAAAAATGAAAAAAATCCAATTTTTTTCAAAAAACAAGTGACAAGCGCAAAACTTTGTGGTAAAATGTAAAAAACAATAAAAGAAAGGTAAAAAAATGAAAAAATTCTTTTCCGATTTTAAAAAGTTCGCCACCAAGGGCAACGTGGTGGATATGGCAGTCGGTGTTGTAGTCGGCGGAGCCTTCAGCAAGATCGTTACCGCACTGGTTAATAACATCATCACTCCTCTTATCAGCCTTCTCACAGGCGGAGCAAATTTTGCAGATCTCTCGGTTGTACTTAAAGCAGAAGTACTCGACGAGGCAGGCGAGGTAATTCAGGAAGCGGTCAAGCTCAACTACGGTGCATTCCTGCAGGCCGTCATTGATTTCTTTATTATCGCCCTCTCCATCTTCACCGTTATCAGGATCATAACCAAAGCTCAGGACAAATTGGGCGAAAAGAAGCGCCTGGAGGAAGAAGCAAAGAAGGCAGAAGAGGAAGCAAAGAAAAAAGCAGCCGAGGAAGAAGCAAAGAAGAATTCTCCCGAGGTCGTTCTCGCCGAGATCCGCGACATCCTCAAGGATATGAAAAAATAAATACCGATGTAAAAGTTCCCGACCAAGTCGGGAGCTTTTGGTTTACATAATATTTTCAGCTTTTCTAAAACCCACCTTCGACCGCTGTGTTCGCACTAACTCAGTCGACGTTAAAAGTTTTTTATCCATCTTTTTTTCAAAAAAGATGGCGGGGATTGGGGCGGCGCCCCATAAAATATACTAAAGATTGAAAGTTTTTTGCCTGCTTTTTTCAAAAAGCTAATAGGTTCAAGCTTATGAAAAGAAAGGCTTCGTGCTCTGTGTCGGCATTGACTTTATCGACATTAAAAGTTTTTTGCCTGCTTTTTTCAAAAAGCTAATAGGTTCAAGCTTATGAAAAGAAAGGCTTCGTGCTCTGTGTCGGCATTGACTTTATCGACATTAAAAGTTTTTTGCCTGCTTTTTTTCAAAAACTAATAGGTTCAAGCTTATGCAAAGAAAGTCTTCGTGCTCTGTGTTGGCGCTGACTTTATCGATATTAAAAGTTTTTTGCCTACTTTTTTTCAAAAAAGTAGGTTATTTGGTTTTCAGCCAAGCGGCGATATCGCTCTGCCAATCTCTGCCTGCGCTTTGATAGTCAACAAGATAGAACTTTTCGCCCTTTTCATCCACAAATTCCAGCTTTACAAGACAATCGTCATCGGCAATCTTTTTGTCGGTGCAATCGCTGTAAACAAACTGACCGTTTTCCTCCTTGAAGCTGAATACCGAGCCTGCATCCTTGCCGGTACGGGAATCCGCACAAAGAGTGATGGGACCTCTGAAAAGGCTGATGAATTTGTCATCCTCGGGGTCGTGAAGCACCTCTATCGGCCCTGCATTGTAAACACCGGGAGTAGTACTTGTGGAGCTGGTGTAGATAACGTCCTTCTCCCAGGTGATGGGTAACTGACAGTATACGGACATATCGAGATCCAGCTCAATGTCAGTTTTGCCGTCGACCTCCACCTCAAGGAAGGCGCCCTTGATGATCCCTACATTGGAGATGGTCTTCTTGCTCCAAGCGGGGATCCTGACCTTGAAGAGAAGCTTTTCTTGGGATTCAACAGAGATCTTAACCATTCCGTCTGCGGGGAATCGGGTGTCTACCTTTACCTTCGCCTTGCCGCCGAGACAGGAGTATTCGCCCTTGTCAAAGAACATCAACGCCAGACCGCCATCGAATGATAGGAGTGCGTGCTTGGCATAGATGCCTACACCGATTGCACCGATGCAAGTGCAGCAGCCGTAATAGCTTGTGTCGCTGAAGAACTGAAGTCCTCCGACCTTTCTTCCTCTTCTGGAGGCTCTCAGGGGGCTGTAGCTGTCAAAGGGAAGATAAACGTCCAAAAGATCGGATCTCTTGGCCTTTTCGTTGATGTATGCACACTTCTTGTGCTGAGTGTTGAGAGCGCCGAGATAAGCGTTAAAGAAGCTCTTTTCAATCTGATCGGCAAAGAAGGTATCTCCGGTGATACGGAGGATCTGAGAGCAGAACTTCATCCAGGTGACGGTAACGCAGGTCTCCTGCATAATACCCTCATAGTAAGCAGTCTGTCTTACCGTGGAGTGGTCAAAAAGCTCGTGGGTGCAGCCGCAGGAGCCGATTATGCTGACATCGCTCTTTGCAACAGCCTTTGCAAAATTCACACAAAGGGTCTTGTAGTCCTCAATACCGGTGATGCGGTAAAGCTCGATAACGCCCTCGAAGCAGGAGATCATTTCATAGGCCTTGCTTACACCGTACCGGTAAGGTAGTTGCTCGTCCTCCAGAGCAAGCTTGAAAATGTTCACTCCGTCTGCTCCGCCCTCCTCGACGATGTAGTTTGCAAAGTCAAGATGCTCCTTTTTGCCGCTGAGCTTGTAGAGCCTTACAACGGGCTCGAGGATAGATGAGGAGTTGAGACCCAGCCACGCGCTGGTAGCCTTTGTGATCTTCTTTTGTCCTTCACCGTTTCCGATGTGGATAATGATGTAGTCGAGGACTCGGGAACAAAATTCAACAATATCATTACGAAGCTTTTCGTCGCGGCAGACATCATAGTAGTACATCATTGCAAGAATAACGTACTTTCTGCACCACATATCCCAGGCGTTGAACTCCGTGTCCCGGCTGAAGCTGGAAACTCTTCCGTCATCCTCTATAACGGTAAGCATATCCTTAACGGTGTCGGTCATAACGCCGTAAAGAGTCTCGTTGCGATTGTATTCGTATACGGTGACTGCGGCTCTGAGCATTTTGCCCCAATATTCACCTCTCCAACCCAGATTTGTGCCGTCAAGCTGCTCTCTGAACTGATTAACAAACTTTTTCCAGAGAACTGCATCGGTAAGCTGCTCCTTTGTGAGAAAATCAGCTGCGCTGTCGGCAAGAGAGGCAAGCTTCATTTTGTCTACTGCATATCCAAGAGAATCCTTGGTAAGGTTTTTGATCATATTTTTCTCCTTGCTTCCCCAAAGACGTATTTTTTGGGAAATTCTTTTTACGTATTACGTTTATGGTAACATATTCTTTTGATTTTTGCAAGATGATATCAGAAAATAAGCCCATTTCGAAAGAAAAAAGCTTATAAGATAAGCTATATAAAATAAAAACTTGACAAATCCGGCGATTTGGTGTAAAGTATAATTATAACAAGGCTTTTTTGAGCCGATTGAAAGGAAGAGTTACAATGGGAAAGTTTATTATCAACAAAACTAAGACCGGTTACACCTTTGCACTGAAGGCATCCAACGGCGAGACCATCGGTATCGGCGGAGAAGTATTCTCCTCTTTGGAGTCCTGCAAGAACAGCATCCAAAGCGTAATCAAGAATGCTCCCGAAGCAAACTTCGAGGATCAGACCGTTGAAGGCTACGAGGCTGCAAAGCATCCCAAGTTTGAGCTTTATAACGACAAGGCAGGCGAATTCCGCTTCAGACTTAAGGCAAGAAACGGCGAGCCCATCCTGGCAGGAGAAGGCTACACCGCAAAGGCAAGCTGCAAGAACGGCATCGACAGTGTAAGAAGAAACGTTGTTGACGCTGACATCGTTGAGCCCGAAGAATAATTCAACTCCTTTAAGCTTGAATAAGTAAAATCAAATAGGGGCTGAGTCAAATGCACATAGCAGGCATTTGACTCAGCCCTTGATTTTTATTAAAAGAGAACCGCCACCGAATAAGGCTCAAGGGTGATTGCGGAATCGTATTCCTTGTCACTCAAAAGCTCCTTCTTATTGCCGCTGAAGCGATACTCGCCCCTTTCGGCAGAGCCGTTTGCAACAACGGTGCAGCTTTTCTCGCCTTTCATTTTGGTCACTATAAGGTCTCCCGAGATATCACTGCGCTCCGCTCCCGCCATATCGGCCGAAAGCTTCAAAAGACTGCAAAGCTCCTTTTCCTCGGGGAAAGAGCCCAAAAGCACAACGTATCCCTTTCCAACCTTCCTGTAGCCCGCAACGCACAAGCCCTTCAGAGCGCTATGCCCGTCTTTTACGATCATAAGAGGCTCAAGCCCGCTGAAAAGCTCGAAGGAATCGCGGCAAACCACTTTTTCGCCGACTCGGTTTTCTACCGTCAAGTCATTCTGACCGCCCGGGACAGTATATTCAAGCCTTGCACCGCTAAGCTCCTCGAGAAAGCCCATAGCCCTATCCTTATATTTGGCACCTATAGAGGTCCTTATATCGGTAAGAGGTCCCGCCAGAAGAACGCCGCCGTCCTTCACCCACTGAGACACCCTCTCCCCAAAGCCGCCCTCCTCAAGAGTAAATGCTCCGGGGCATACTATAAGCTTATAGGAGGAAATATCCTCACAAAGATCCACAACGTGAGGATGGATACCCGTTTTCAGCATAGCCTTGTAAAACTCATTGGGGATACCGTCTCTCATACCGGGCTTTTTCAGCTTTTCGCTGATATCCTGACTTAAAGCCATATTCCAATTAAGACTGGTAAAGATAAGTGCGGCATCACTGACGCAGGAGCAATCTCCCAAAGCTTCGTACAGCCTCTTGGCATCCGATGCGGCTCGCTTTATCTCTCCCGCAGTGTGAGCCGGTCTTCCGCAGGTCTCAAGTACTGCGCCGTGCATCAGCTCATGACCTGCCCAGTGGGTACGCCAGAGCCAATACAAAAGACCTCCTCCGCCAAGGCTTGGACCAAGCATGGAGTTAAAATATATATACCCCTCGGGAGGAAGATCAAAATGCTGTCCCGTAGATCCCGGCCAGCTGGGCTGGGTTTCGGTTATCCAGAAGCTCTCTTTTGAAAAGCCTCTCATATAATCCAGCCACATCGCCGCACTGTGCCAATGCTCGGGGCGGTAATAGCAGTTGAACTGCACCACGTCGAGACCCTTTTCAAGACTTCTGTAATCAAAGCCGTTAAGAGGCATCGTGTCGGTTCCGATGGGAGCCTTACTGTAGCGTCTTATAATGTCCGCCTGCATATTGACAAAATCCGCGTGATTGCTTGCCTGACTTATAAGCCACTCAAGCTTTATGTGAGGATTGTGCCAGGTGTTAAAGGGCGCGGGAATATCCTCGAAGCTATCGTATTCCTGACTGAAAAGACTGAGATTCCAGCTTTTATTAAGCTTTTGCACCGTGCCGTATTTTTTCTTAAGATGCTCTCTGAATGCGGCAAGACAGTGCTCACAAACACAGTAGCCCTTGTCGGGGTGATGGTAGATCTCGTTATCTATCTGCCAGCCCACAACGGCTTTTTTATCTCCGAAGCGCTTGGCAAGCTCCTCAACGATGATCCTGCTTTTCTCACGGTAATTGGGATTACTGCTGCAGCAATGCCTTCTTCCGCCGTGGCTCGCTCTTATTCCCTTGAAGTCAAGGCTTGCGGCATCGGGATATTTTTTCAAAAACCACCTCGGAGGAGTTGCGGTGGGAGTTCCCATTATTACATTTATCCCCGCGGCTTCGCATTTATCGACTGTTTTTTCCAGCCAATCAAAATCAAACCTACCCTCCTCGGGCTCATCCTTGCTCCAGGCAAACTCTCCGATGCGGACTGTGTTAAATCCCATATCAAGCATTTTTTTCAGATCCGCATCTATTTCACTTTCGTCCCAATCCTCCGGATACCAATCTGCGCCTATAAGATATTCTTTCATTTCAAATGCTCCGTTGTAGTAAACCTATCTCCCGCCACAATGTAATGCTCCACGAGCTGAACTCTCATTTTCAACAAAAACTCTCTGATCTCATTGGTGGTATTAAGATCATCGGAGGATGCAATGGGAATACCGCTTGGATGATTATGCGCCATTATAACGTACGCCGCTCTGTGTGCACACACCGCATCCGCCAGCATTCTCAAGGAAAAAGATGCACTGTTGACGTCTCCGTAGTGCAAGGTCCTCTCGCCGACGTAGTTCATTTCGCCATCATAGAAGATGAAGAAGACCTCCTCGACCTGCTTGTTTTCGAAATGCTTGACCATATACGTACCGGTTTTGTAAAGCTCATACCTTTTTTCAATAGTCTTGATCGCACGAGTAGATTCGTAGCTCTGGCATATCTCTCCAACCAGTCTTAACAGTATTGCGGCATTTTCGCCTATGTATTCTATCTCTTTTAACTGCTCCACGTCCGCTTCAAGGACACCGCTTACACTTCCAAAACGCTGAATAAGCTGATGAGCCAAGGGGTTTGTATCTCTTTGAGGGATGCAGTAAAACAGCAAAAGCTCCAATATGTTATGTGCCTCAAAGGATGAAAGTCCCTCATTGAGAAAGCGTCTTCTAAGCCTTTCTCTGTGTCCCTTGTGGATACCCTTGTGAATATCACGTTCCTTCACAGTGTCTTTACAAACTCCTTAAGCCAAGACTTGAAATCCTCACCCAATTCGGGAGATTTAACACCCAGAGAAACGTTGGCCTTCAAAAATCCCAGCTTGCTTCCCATATCGTGTCTGGTTCCCTCAAACTCATAGGCGATCACACTGTCCTTTCTTGCCATTATCGCCATAGCATCGGTAAGCTGTATTTCTCCGCCCGCACCGGGCTTGATATTCTCAAGAATATCAAAGACGTCGGGAGTAAGAATAACTCTTCCGAGAATGGAAAGGGTGGTTATGATCTGCTCCTCGCGGGGCTTCTCTATCATATCTGTCACCTTATATATTCTTTCGCCTATACTCTTGGCATCCAGTGTGCAGTATCTTTTCACGTCCTCGCGGCTGACGTTCTGTACTCCCACAACAGGAAGACGGTATTTTTCATAAAGCTTTATCATTTCAAGAGAGGTAGAGGTGGGTGCATCTATAACGTCGTCCCCGTATAGCACCAGAAAAGGCTCGTCTCCAACGAAGCTCTTGGTCCTTGCCACGGCGTGTCCCAAGCCCTTGGTCTGCTTCTGACGGAGAAAATATACGTTTGCCATATCGGCAATGGCACGAAGCTCCTCTGCGACCTTATCCTTTCCGCCGTCCATAAGCTTTTTCTCGTATTCGGGAGAATAATCAAAATAATCCTCAATACAATCCTTATCACGATTGGTAATAACGAGAATATCGGTAATTCCCGCGGCTACCGCTTCCTCTATCAGATATTGAATTGAAGGCTTGTCAACAATGGGCAGCATTTCTTTACATACCGCCTTTGCCTGAGGAAGCATTCTTGTTCCAAGTCCTGCCGCAGGGATGACCGCCTTTGTGATCTTTTTCATTTCAGTCTCCATTTATACGTATATTTTTTAAGGCCACCCTTGAAGGCAGCCTTTGGGTCATAGTATAAGTATACACTATTACTTAAATATAATCAATAGTTTTTATCTGTTTTGTTTAAATTTCTCTTCTTGATTCTCTCATTTTCTTAAAACGCTTCATTAGTACAGGGCTTATCCATACCGCAAAAAGACCCACGGCAACACCGGTTACTATATCGGTAACGTAATGAGCCCCCAATCTGAGTCTGCTGAAAGCTGTAAGCACCAGCCACACCACAAGAATGCATCTTAATACCGCAAGCTTTTTCTTATCACTGACAAGATACGTAACAGACATAAAGCAGGCAGCATTGGCAGAATGCCCCGACGGGAAGGAAAAATGCCCCGTAAAGAGCTGAGGAATTGCAAAAAAGCTGTATTCTCCCTTACCGGCAAGCACGTCTCTGTATCTTACTCTTCCCCAAAAAGCCTTAAGGAAAAAGCTCACAAAGAGCGTTATTATACAGCAAAGGGCGGTAACACGGCATTTGTTGCAAAAATCTCCTATACCCTTATCGTCAACTCCCAAGACAAAGCGTTCCTTATATTTTTTCTTCAAGCCGTAATAGAAGACTAAACTCAGTATAAGCTGACCTATGACGCCGATAATGATATTAACGTACATACTGAAGGCACCGGTGGGACAAAAATCTCCCGATAGCTTAAGAGTAAGATAGGTAAGTCCTATTATTCCCCATACAAAGTGGCTTATTCTGTATGCCGTGGAGCGCTCAAAAACCAGCATAAAGTTTACACAGAACACAAAAAGAATTATGCTGGGAGGCTCGCCGGTGGTCTCGAAAAAGTGACCGACCCCGGAATCCGCCTTATAAAAGGTATCGCTTATGGCAACGTCGAATATACCCAATACAAAAAGCAATACCGCAAGTCCCAAAAGCCCAAAGATAATTATCGATTTATTTTTTGTCATATCGTTTCCTTGTCAACGTGAAATTACCGCGGCAAAGCGGAAGATATCCTCAAGGCTTGCTTCAAGATCCGCCTTTGATCTGAGCCTTGCCTCACTGAAGGGAACCGCCACTCTGTTTATTGAAAAGATGGCACTGACTCCCATATCGTACGCCTTTTCATAGCTGTCGCCCACGTCGCCCACAACGGCGATCAGCGGAACGTTTTTCGCTTTTGTTCTCTTTGCAATGCCGATGACCACCTTGCCTCTGAGAGACTGACTGTCAAGCTTGCCCTCGCCGGAAATAACAAGATCCGCATTTTCAAGCCTTCTGTCAAAATCCACCGCATCCAGCACTGCGTTTATCCCCATCGTCATTTTCGCGCCGAAGAATGCCACCGCGCCTGCGCCAAAGGCTCCCGCCGCACCTGCTCCGGGAATATCATCCACTCTTATTCCAAGCTCGGAAAAGATCACCTCGGCAAGGCTCTTAAGTCCGTCGTCCAGCATTTTCACGCAAGCTTCATCCGCTCCCTTTTGGGGAGCAAAAACGTAAGCCGCGCCGTTTGGTCCGTACATCGGATTGTCAATATCGCACATAGCGGTTATCTCAACGTCCGCCAAGCGCTGTTTAGCCAATGAAACATCTATATGACACACGTCCTTAAGGGTCTCCCCCACAGGAACGAAGCAATTTTTGTCTTTATCAAAAAATCTCACACCCATAGCCGCCGCGGCTCCGCAACCGCCGTCGTTGGTGGCACTGCCGCCCAAAGCGAGAACTATCTTTTTTGCGCCTTTATTCACGGCATCCAGAATAAGCTCTCCCACTCCGTAGGTAGTAGTCTTTTCGGCGTGCTTATTATCTCCCACCATAGGAAGACCTGCCGCTGCTGCCATTTCTATAACGGCGGTACCGTCCGGCAAAACACCGTAAAAGCTCTCTGTTTTTTCCATATAAGGACCGCAAACAAAAAGCCGTCTCTTTTCTCCTCCGCAAGCGGTCAGAAAAGCATCCACACTACCCTCGCCTCCGTCGGCAACGGGCAGACAGCTGACCTCGCATTGGGGCATTGATCTGTTTATTACCCTTTTTGCAATGTCGCAAAACTCGGCACTGGACACAGTGCCCTTAAAGGAATCGGGAATTACTATTACGTTCTTCATTTTCTTTTCTCTTCTTAAATGGAAACACCCCCGTCGAACAGACGGGGGTGTTGTGAAAACTAAACTTCGGCTGCTCGCCAATTATTCAGCGGTAGCTTCCTGCGTTTTTGCAGTAGTCTTCTCGGATGTAGCCTCCTGGGTCTTGGTCTCAACAGTCTCAACTGTCTCAACTGTACCTTCGGTAGTCTTGTTGGAACTACTGCCCTTGTTAGTGTCAGCAGGCTCTGTGGCAATGATGTACACCAGCAAAACCACGGTCACAAAAATAATAGCAACAATGGTGGTCACCTTTGAAAGGATAGCATCCTTGCTTCTTCCCTGGGTCTTGCCGAAGAAGGTCTCTCCGCCGCCTGTGATAGTGCCGGAAAGTCCCTCGGATTTACCCTGCTGCATAAGAACTGCGACCACGAGGAACACTGCCATAACAAGCAGGATTATACAAAGAATCAGTTCAAATACTTCCATGTATTACACCTCTTCCAAATTTAATAAATAATATAGGGGATATCAGTCGCTGATATAGGGAAGAAGTGCGATCTGACGTGCGCGCTTGATAGCGATTGCAAGCTGTCTCTGATGCTTTGCGCAGGTGCCGGTAATTCTTCTGGGAAGGATCTTGCTGCGCTCGCTGACAAACTTTCTCAGCTTTGCCGCATCCTTGTAATCAATGAACTCTACCTTATCGGCGCAGAAAGCGCAGACTTTCTTCTTGCGCTTGTTTTTATAAAGCTTTGCTTTATCTACAACGGTTTCTGTCTTATCCATTTTCTTTCTCCTTTTCTAATAGTATAGCTGTCAGAAAGGAAGATCGTCGTCGGCGCTCATTTCCTGGAATGCCACGTCCGAGGGAGCGGCACTGTAGGGAGCGGGAGCGGAATTAAAGCCGGTAGCGGGTGCGCCGTCCTGCTTTCTTTCGACGAAGCTGACTTCGTCTGCCACCACTTCCGTAGCGTAACGCTTCTGACCGTTCTGATCTGTCCAGCTTCTTGTCTGCAGCGAACCGCAAACAAGTATGGGTCTGCCCTTTGTAAAATACTTTGCTACAAACTCAGCCTGCTGTCTCCAGCAAACGATGTTGATAAAGTCTGTAGTCTGGGCATTTTCCTGAGCCTTTGAAAAGCGTCTCTGCACTCCGATGGCAAAGCTTGTTACGGCAACGCCGTTGGCAGTCTGCTTAAGCTCGGGATCGGCACACATATTGCCGATGAGGATAACCTTGTTAAAAGAAGCCATAATACACCTCTCTTACTCGTCGATCTTGACGATCATGGAACGAATTACGCCATCAGTGATGTTGTAAATTCTGTCAAGCTCGGTGGGGAAATCGTGATCGGAAGTAAAGCTGATCAGAGTGTAGTAACCCTCGGGCATATCGTTGATGGGATATGCGAGTCTTCTCTTGCCCCAATCTTCAACCTTCTCGATGGTAGCGTTTGCCTCCACCAAAGCACGAAACTTCTCAACGGTAGCCGCGATCTGATCATCTGCCAGAGTAGCGTCAACGATGAAAATTGTCTCGTATTTGCTTGTCAATTTTTCCATTTTCAAATACACCTCCTTTTGGACATTGGCCCCCTTATAATAAGAGGGAAGAAGAAACGGCATACTCTGCCGTATACTGATGTATTATAACATTGTTTTTTACGTTTGTCAATACTTTTTTTCACATATATCAAAAAGGCTCTCGCCGCAGTGCGGCAAGAGCCTCTTCCTTTTGCTTCTGAATTACGCCTTTGTGTAAACTACAGTCTCGCCGTCAGCAGTGAGAGAAAGCTTGTTGCCCTCGAGCTTGTATGTAAACTCGGTGGTCTCTTCCATGCCCATCATGCTCATGGTAACGGTGATCTTGGAAGCGTCAGCCTTGTAGGTGATGTCAAGGTCGATACCCATAGCACCCATCTTACCTGTTCCATCGGGCTTGAACTCAAAGGAGGTCTCGATGCCCTCAACGGTAGCTACCCATTTTCCTACGATGCTCGCAGAACCGCCAACACAGCTTACCATAACGGAAAGAAGCATTGCAGCGAGAAGCACGCAAGCGGTGATCTTCATTGTCTTCATTTTTTCCTCCAAATTATTCTCCCTTACGGGATTTGTTGTCGTTATTGTACCACACGAGTAATACAATGTCAAGGGGTATTTAATAATTTATTAAAATAATATTCAAAAACGCTCAAAGAAGAACTCCCAACACCTGCTTTTTTTCTCTGTAGTACTCCTCAAAGTCACCGTTTATTATCTTTTCCCTTATCCGGGCCGCAAAATGATTGTAGAACCACAGATTATGTAAAATGCAAAGTCTCATTCCCAGCCTTTCATCAGCCTTGAGAAGATGCCTTATATAAGCTCTCGAGTACCTTCTGCAGGCGGGACATCCGCAGCCCTCCTCGATGGGGCGATCGTCCAGACGGTATTTTTCATTAAGCAGATATCTTCTGCCGGAAAAGGTAAAAACGTTGCCCCTTTTGGCATTTCTCTGGGGAAGAACGCAGTCAAAAAAGTCTACTCCTCTTTTTACCGCCTCAAGAATGTTCAGCGGTGTACCAACCCCCATAAGATACCTCGGTCTGTCCTTGGGAAGAAAGGGTATAACGCTGTCGATGATCTCATACATCACCTCAGCCTCCTCTCCCACGGCAAGACCTCCTATGGCATAACCGTCGGCTCCCACCTCAACTATCTGCTTGGCGTGAGCTATTCTGAGATCGGGATATGTTCCGCCTTGATTTATGGCAAAAAGGAGCTGATGGGGATTAACTGCATCCTCCTTAGCCTTTTCCGCCTCCCACTGCGCCTTTGATCTTTTCAGCCACCTTGTGGTCCTCTCCAAGGAGGCGGCAACGTAGTCCTTTGGCGCAGGATTCTTAACGCACTCGTCAAATGCCATGGCTATGGTCGAGCCCAGCGATGCCTGAATATGCAAGCTCTCCTCGGGACCCATAAATATCCTTTTGCCGTCGATATAGGAGCAAAAGCTCACGCCCTCCTCGGTGATAGTCCTCAGATTCTCCAGGCTGAACACCTGAAAGCCGCCACTATCCGTAAGAAGCGGACCCTTCCAATCCATAAAGCGCCTTAAGCCGCCCATCGCCTTAACGGCTTTTTCTCCGGGTCTGAGTCCCAAATGATAGGTATTGCTCAAAGCCACCTGACATCCCACGTTCTCCAGATCCTCACTGCCGGCGCCTCCTCTTATGGCGGCGGCAGTCATAACGTTCATAAAAACGGGGGTACGGATCCTTCCGTGCACCGTGTCAAACACACCCGCTCTTGCACCCGAGCATTCATTTTCTACAATAAACATTTTATATCTCCTCCGAAGCTGAGGCTGTCTTCGCGGTAAAACACCGCCGACTGCCCGGGCGCGGCAAGTTTTTGTGGCTCATCGAACACCGCTCTGCACTGCCCGTTTTCGACGGTGACTCTCGCCGCCACGGCCTTGGCTCCGTATCTGACCTTAACGAAAAGTCTGTCCTCTCCCTCAAAGGGGGCATCGGAAACAAAATTAAGCCCGTCACATAAAAAGCCCTTGCAAAAGCTATCCTCGTCAAAGCCCAGCATAACGGTATTCTTCTCCGGGTCTATATCCAAAACGTATGCCCGTCTGCCCAAGGCAATATCAAGCCCCTTACGCTGACCAACCGTGTATCTGTATATACCGCTGTGCCTTCCCAGCACCTTTCCTTCCTTATCAATAAAGTCACCCTCGCGTCCGCCGATCCCCCGTGAGCTTAAAAAGTCCACGTAGCTGCCCTCGCAAAAGCAAAGCTCTCTGCTTTCCTTGGAGGTCACCCTTTCTCTCATATCGGACGGGATATCCTTTTTTATCACCTCTGCCAGAGGAAATATCAGTCTGTTTAAAACGTCCTGCCCCAGCTTCCACAAAAAATAGCTTTGATCGCGGCTTTTATCGGCGGCAACCAGCACTGCCATCCTTCCGTTCCGTCTTTCAAGGCGGGCGTAATGTCCCGTAGCTATGCGCTCTATTCCCAAGCTGTCCGCAGTCTTTATAAGGGAGGGAAATTTCGCAAATTTATTACACATTGCACAGGGATTGGGAGTGCGCCCGTTAAGATAGCTCGATACCAGATCCGCTACCACCGTTTTTTCAAAATCGGAGGAATAATCGCAGATCTTGACCCTTATCCCCATCTCTTTTCCCAGCCTCAACGCCTCCTCGGGCTCCGACATAGAGTGGAATTTTCCGAAGGCTCCCACAACCTCATAGCCGCTGTCAATAAGCAATTTGCAGCTATAGGCACTGTCAAGCCCTCCCGACATTCCCAAAAGCACCTTTTCCTTCATTTGGAATTAGCCTCCGTCTGCGCCACCGCAAGGCGGTCGCACCTTTCGTTGTATTGGTGTCCCGCGTGGCCCTTTACCCAATGAAGCTTTATCTTGTGGGGCTCCATTGCCGCTATAAGCCTTTGCCAAAGCTCCACGTTAAGAACCGGGCTCTTATCTGCCTTTCTCCAGCCTCTGGTCACCCAATTTTCAAGCCATCTTTTCTCAATTGCGTCAACGAGATACTTGCTGTCACTGTAAAGCTCCACCTCGCAGGGCTCCTTTAATGCCTCAAGACTGCTTATTGCCGCCATAAGCTCCATTCTGTTATTGGTGGTGCTTTTCTCGCCGCCCGAAAGCTCCTTTTCTATCCCGTTATAAACAAGCACCGCTCCCCAGCCTCCCGGACCGGGATTCCCGCTGCAAGCGCCGTCTGTATATATCATTACCTTTTTCATTCTTATTCCTTAAGCGATTTTTCTTTTATTCTACCACAAAGACCGCCGCTTTTCAAGAAAAAAAGCAGATAACCCAAAAAAGTTATCTGCTTTACCCTTGTTTTCTTATCTTTTTTCCGTGCCGTATGCCGCGCCATTATATTCATTGAGGAAGTCCTCTGCGGTCTTTGACATTCTCAGCGCAACGTTTCCCTCCCCGTCAAAGCTGAAGGTAGCAAACATATTTCCGAAGTATCTGTCTATTATCTGAGTCTTAAGGCAGAACTTTCTTTCCTCTCTCCAAGCACCGCTTACCGCACAGTCATACATAAATCCGTTGGTGGTCACTTCTACCCCCACCTCGTCGGAATATCCCAGCTGAGGGAATTTACAAAATACGTTTTTGTTTATACCAAAGCTCAGCGCCTTTTTACCTTGGGCGTTTTCATATCTGAACACACCTTGCCCTTCTCCGAATTCCAAAGAAAATTCCTTTATACCCATAGGATTCTCTCTGCACACGAAGAGCTTTTTATCTATAGACCTTGCAAAATCCGTGCTTTCCATTCCTTCAAAGGCAAAAAGCTCAAGGCTTTGGCAAAGCTCTTCAAGCTCCCTATTGCCCTCAGAATCCTCCGCCAATTCTCCTTCAACTGCGGGATCGGCAATATGATCGAAAAATCCGCTGAAAATAAAGTGCTTTGCCGCATCGTGGCCCTGATTATCGCCGGTTATCACCAGCATAAGATCCTTCTTGGGAAGACATATGGTATACTGACATCCCATTCCGTTAAAGGAAAAGCCGTCCTGCTCGGTCTTCCAGATCTGATAGCCGTACCCGTATGCATCGCATTTCTCAAAGCCCGATTCGTTATTGTCCACCACCTTGGAGGTAGCCGTCTTAACGTACTCCCCATCGATCAGCTGCTCTCCCTCAAAGCGTCCGCCCTGCATTAAAAGTCTGCCAAAGCTTGCCATATCTCTTGGCGTGCATACCAAAGCGCTGTCTCCCCATGATACTCCGCTGGGAGTCTTTAAAAGCTGCGCCGTCTTAAAGGTGCCCATCCTGTCAAAAAGCTTCTTTTTAAGATAATCCAGCATAGTCATTCCCGAAAGCTTTTCCACAATGGCGCAAAGCACCTGACTTCCCGCAGAATCATAGCAGAACAGAAGCCCGGGACCGTAGCCTCTGTCTGCAGCCGTAAGGTAGTGCTTCGTTCTGTCAAAGACCTTTTCCTTGAACCAATTCACAGGCTTGATTCCCGTCTCCATGGTAAGCATATCCTTAATCGTCTGCTTTTTCAGAAATTCGCGAGGCTCGCCCTCTACAAGCTCCGGAAAATGATCTATCAGCTTGTCATCAAGAGAAAGCTTTCCCTCCTCCATTAAAAGCCCAATGGCAATACCGACGTAGCTCTTTGTCTGAGAATACATTCTATGCCTGAAATCCTTATCAAAGGGCTTTACGTACGCCTCGCAAAAAATATCGTTTCCCTTTAAAAGCATAAGGCTATGGAACACCACGCCACGCTTTTTTAAATGCTCGATATATTTAATAACGTTTCTTGAGCTGACTCCCGCCTTTTCCGGGCTCACTCTTCCAAAAAGCTCTGCCATATCTTCCTCCAACCTTCTTTTTCTAAGGGTTATTCTATACCCGCGCCATCGAAAAGTCAAGAAAAAAAGCAAAAATACTGTTAGTCTTGACTAAGCTGCCCTTTTATGTTATAATCCAACTCAATGAGGGAGTAGCAAGCGCATTGCGTTGCAAGTCAACATACTGATCCTGCGGGATCTGGCTTGTATTAAATTGCAAGACTCATGTATACGGTATTGCTATACGTGAGTTCTCTTAGGTCTATTCGGGTACAGCATACCCGATTTTTTATTTTTTCGGAGGACAAAATGTTCGATATAGCATTCTTTTTTAACTCCATACTATTGGGTGTTGGCCTTGCAATGGATGCCTTCAGTGTAAGCCTTGCCAACGGCCTGGAGGATCCTTGTATGCGCCCCAAAAAGCTTTTGGCAATCAGCGGAACCTTCAGCTTCTTTCAGGCTCTTATGCCTCTTATCGGATGGTTCTTCGTCCACTCCTTAGTGGAATACTTCGTCGCCTTCGAGCCCTTTATCCCCTGGATCGCCTTGGCTCTTCTGGCGTTTATCGGTATTAAAATGATCCTGGAAGCCCGCGAATCCAAGCCTGAGGACGGCGCGGTCTGCACTCCCAAAAAGCTCAGCGCCGCCGCACTTATTCTTCAAGGCATCGCAACCAGCATCGACGCACTCTCCGTCGGCTTCACCATCAGCAGCTATTCCCCGCTCAGCGCCCTGCTCTGTGCCCTTATCATCAGCGCCGTGACATTTGTTATCTGCACCGCAGGCGTTATCATCGGCAAAAAAGCAGGCACCGCTCTCTCCGGCAAGGCGGGAATATTGGGCGGCGTTATCCTCATTCTTATCGGAATAGAAATATTCGTCACAGGCGTATTCAATCTTTAACCTACCTTTTTGAAAAAAGGTAGGCCCAAAAACTTTCAATGTCAATAGAGTTTACAAATACACAGCCATCGATGCCTTACTTTGCACAATCTTAAAACTATTACCTTTTTGAAAAAAGGTAATTTATTATGGGGTGCTGCCCTAAACCCCTTTGGGTTTTCATTATGGGGCGTTGCCCCATGCCCCATCGGAGTTTTATGTGGGGCGCTGCCCCATGCCCCTTTGGGTTTTCATTATGGGGCGCTGCCCCATGCCCCGCCCTCTTTTTTGAAAAAAAGAGGGGCAAAAAACTTTCAACGTCGATCAAGTTAGGGCAAACACAGTGCTCGACGCCAAAGTTTACATAATTAAAGAATATCCCGTGTTTTTATATATTATGTAAACTATATTCACCGCATTATATTTACATAATTTTATATTATAATATTTATGTCAACCACAACGGACACACCGAAGGCTCATCCGAGCCTTCTTTTTTCGCAGGTAAGGTTTACATAAATTCTTCTTTTACGAATTATGTAACCACATCTTAATTTTCCCCTCGGGTTTCACAAAACAAAGCCTCAATTTTCCGCGCAAAAAAGCGAACACACCCTTAAAGGAATGTGTTCGCACTGACGAAATCAAAAATTGAAAGCTTTTGGCTCCACTTTTTTTCAAAAAGGCATATACGATTCTGCTAAGAAACCCATCGTGTGGTGTGTCAAACTAAACCCGATCGACATTAAAAGTTTTTTGCTTACTTTTTTTCAAAAAAGTAAGTTGGCGACAGCTTTTTTCAAAAAGGTGGACGGGGTTTGGGGCGGCGCCCCATATAAGCCGTATATAAGACCCATATAGACCCAGGCTCAAACAAGAGCGGTTTCGATAACGGTGGAGATATCGTCGGCAAAGACAAAGCTGAGCTTTTCCTTGACTGCCTCGTCCACTTCCTCCAGATCGTCCTTGTTTCCGGCGGGGATAATAACGGTTTTGATTCCGGCACTGCAGGCAGCGGCGGTCTTTTCTCTCAAGCCGCCGATGGGGAGTACCTTTCCGCGTAGGGTGATCTCACCGGTCATTGCAACGTCGCTTCTGACCGCTCTGCCCGAAAGCTCGCTGACAAGGGCGGTGACCACTGTAACACCGGCGCTGGGACCGTCTTTGGGAACTGCGCCCTCGGGGAAATGGATGTGGATATCCTTCGTCTTGTAAAAATCCCCATCCTTGATACCAAACTGCTCTCTTCTGCTTCTGATAAGAGAAAGTGCCGCCTTTGCGGATTCCTTCATCACGTCACCCAAGGATCCGGTGAGCTCCAGCTTGCCGGTGCCCTCGAAGCTGAGCACCTCCGCCTTCAAAAGCTCGCCGCCTGCCATCGTCCAGGCAAGCCCGTTTACAACACCAACCTGAGCGCTTTGGCTGAGCTCTTCCTTTTTAACAAGCCTTCTGCCCAGAATATCACTGAGATTCTTGGTAGAAACGCTCACAGATTCTGCGCCGTCCTCCACGATGCGCCTTGCAGCCTTTCTGCAGATCTTGGCCATCATTCTGTCAAGATTTCTCACACCCTGCTCCTTGGTGTAAAACTCCACCGTGTCAAGGATAGCCGCATCTGATATCTTTAAGGTCTTTCTGTCAAGACCGTGAAGCTTCATTTGCTTGGGGATCAGATGCTTTTTGCAGATAGCAAGCTTTTCTGCGGGAGTGTAGCTTTTTATGGAGATTATCTCCAATCTGTCCAGCAGCGCCGAGGGAATAGTGTCAGTGGTGTTGGCAGTGGCGATAAACACACACTTGGAAAGATCCACAGGAAGCTCGATAAAGTGATCTCTGAAGGCGTGGTTTTGTTCACTGTCAAGAACCTCCAAAAGAGCCGCACCGGGATCGCCGTGACTGTCCCTGGTGAGCTTGTCTACCTCATCGAGAGCTATAACGGGATTCATGACCCCGGCCTGCTTAAGAGCGTTTATTATTCTTCCGGGCATAGAGCCGATATAGGTCTTTCTGTGTCCGCGAATATCAGCCTCATCTCTGACTCCGCCCAAGGAAACTCTCACGTACTTTCTGCCCAAGGCTCTGGCAATGGACGCACCAATAGAGGTCTTGCCCACACCGGGAGCACCCACAAGGCAGATTATCTGACCCTTGTTTTCGTCGGAAAGCTTTCTGGAGGCAAGGTATTCCAATATTCTTTCCTTTACCTTCTCCAAGCCCTCGTGATCCTTTTCCAGGATCTTCTTTGCTCTTTGTATGTCCATTCTGTCGTGAGAATACTTCTGCCAGGGAAGCTCCAGACATTCCTCAACGTAGCTTCTTACAAGGCTGGCCTCGCTGGAGCCGAAGGGCATTCTGGAGAGCTTTTTCACCTGATCGGAAAGCTTTTTCTCTATATGCTCGGGAAGCCCGGCCTTTGCGATCTTGTCGTTAAGCTCGTCAACGTCGCTATAGAGATCATCCTTGGTGCCAAGCTCGTTCTGGATCACCTTAAGCTGCTCGTTAAGATAGTAATCCCTCTGATGTCTGTCTATGTTTTCCTTGACCTGAGCGGCGATGGAATTTTCAAGCTCGATAAGCTCGGTCTCTCTTTCAAGAATAACAAGAAGCCTTGCAATTCTCTTTATGGGATCGAATATGGAAAGGATCTCGACCTTGTCTTCGAGGTTGAAAAGGAAATTGGATGCGATATAGTCGGTGAGCATACCCGCATCAGTGAAAGCGTTTATTGAGCTGAGAACGTCGGGACTGATCTTTGGGCTGTGGGCGGTGTATTCGCCGAAAAGCTTAAGGCATTTTCTTCTCAGCGCCTCGCCTCTGATGCCCTCATCCTCAAAGCTGAGCTCCTTTTTATATACGTCTGCGGTAAGGACACCGTCCTTTTCAACGAAGACTCTGTCAAGCTGAGCTCTGTAAAAGCTTTCAATTATTACTCTGTATTCCTTGTCGGGGAGCTTCAGGCTTTGCTTTATCTTTGCTATAACACCCACGCTGTGAAGGCCCTGCTCCATGGGATCCTCCGCCTGCTGATCTCTCTGCAGAACCACGAAAACGTATCCCTTTTCAGCCTTGGCCTTTTCCACTGCGGCAACGTTTGCGGGACGGGTCACCTCAAAGCTCTGAGGGATCCCGGGGAAGGCTACCACGTTTCTTGTGGCAAGCACGGGAAGAGTGAGTTTTTCAATTTTTTCTATGTAACGGGACATAATTCCTCCGATTTTTTTCAATTTCCTAACATTATAGCATATAAGTGAAAAAATTTCACCTGTTTTAAATGAATTTTTTTATTTTTTCATTGATTTTGACGCATTTTGCGGTTATAATTTAATTGCAGTAAAAATAAAGGATGAAATTATGAATCTTCAAAACATAGATCTCTCTCTCACAGCAGGACTTCCATCGCAGCTCATAAAGAGCGGAAACCTCCCTCAGGTGGCATTTTCAGGCAGATCCAACGTGGGAAAGAGTTCTCTTATCAACAAGCTACTTAAGCGTAAAGCTCTGGCGCGCACCAGTGCCCAACCGGGAAAAACGGTAACGATAAACTACTATAACGTGGACAACAGCTTGTTCTTGGTGGACCTTCCGGGCTACGGCTACGCCAAAAGAAGCGAAAGCGAGAAAAGAAAGTGGTCCAACCTTGTAGACGGATACTTCAATGACAACCAAGATCTGAAGCTGGTGGTTCAGCTTATCGACTTGAAGGTAGGAATTACCAAGGACGATGCAATAATGCTGGACTGGCTCTACGAGACCGCCACCCCCTTTATCATCGTGGCAACAAAATCCGACAAGCTCAACGCAACCAACAGAAAAGCCAATCTTCAGGCCCTTATCGACCACGAGCTCGTCCCCGATGACGTAAAGGTCATTCCATTCAGCGCACTTAACGGCGAAAACGCCGACGAAATAAGAGAAATCCTCTTTTCTGCCGTTTAAAACCAAGCTTGCGTGCCATACTAAGAAAAAACGGAGGAAAGTATGGCAATAACCCTTTGCTGTCACGGCCACCCCAATGTAACCTTAGCACCCGATGCTCCCCCGCAGACCCTTTGGTGTGCGATGGATCAAAAAAGCACGGTAAGCTTTTCCAGCATCGGAGAAAATAAAGCAATGCTCAGTGTAAACCGAACGGTATTTTTAAAAAACTCAAAAATAGAGCAATCGGAATATCCCGTCAGTTACGACAGAAAGCTATCGGTGGAGCAAAATCTACTCAACTGCGCCGCAAAACTCATCACAGAGAAAGGAAAAGAAAAATGAATACACAAAAGCCCGTCTTTTCCTTCAACGCCGAGGAGCTGATCCGACTCAGCTCGGATCTTATCTTTCCGACCATAAAGCCCCATACCCACGCTATGCCCAAAGCCGATAACTCATTCCCCGATGCCGCCTTGTCCTGCAAGGTGGAGCGGGGATCTTTTGTCCTTGAGCTGACCGCGGTATGCGATATGGTTACCAAAACCGAATCGGGATATTGTGCGGACTACGTTTCATCACCCGAAAATCCTCTCCACCGTCTAAACGCTCTTGTCTGCGCCGCGATCCTTTGCCGTTCCCGCAAGCTTGATTCTGTCACGGTCAGAGAGGCAAGCTTTAAAAACAAGCTTTGGAGCTTTAAAAGCGAAGGCTTTTCCGCATCGGCTCTTTCGGAGGCGCTGGAGCGCCGCATAGATATTCTCTGTAAGCTCATTGAAAAAACAAAGCTAAAAAGCAAAGCCCCCGTATTTCCCCATCCATCTCTCCGCGAAGGTCAACGGGAGCTTATGGATGCCTGCTACGATACGATAAAGTCAAAAAAGAAGCTCTTCGTTTGCGCGCCCACGGGAATGGGCAAGACCCTTTCCTTCCTCTACCCCGCACTGAAGGCAGTGGAAAGATCAAGAGCAAAGCGAGTAATATTCGTTACCCCCAAGGGCTCTACTCAGGCTCAGGTGCAAAAAAGCGCCGAAAGCCTGTGCAAGGGTGTAGTATCTATGATACTGCCTTCAAGACAAAGCCTTTGCTACCGCTCTGCCCAACGCTGTGAATGCTGCAGCTCGGGAAAGCTCAGCGCCGCCCTGGAAATGCTCTTCGATAATTCCCGTATCACTCCCTCTCATATACTCTCCGCCGCCCGCGCCTTTTCCGTATGCCCCACCGCACTGGCGCGTACCGCATCACGGCTTTGCGATCTTATTATCTGCGATTACAATTTTCTTTTTGACCCCAAGGCAAAGCTTGATTATTTTTGCGACAAGCAAAGCATTCTGCTTATAGATGAGGCTCACAATCTTCCTGACAGAGTCAGCGCCTGCCTTTCCTCATCCATCTCCCCCGAGGATATCAGTAAGCTTAAAGAGCTCTTCCCGCCCACCTCCCTTTCAGCGCCACTGACCGATGAGCTGTCCCGCCGCTTTGAAGTCCAAGCCCGAGCACTTGAAAACGGAAAGGAGAGCATATCCTCCCAAAGCGCCGACAAGGAAGCCGAGCTATGCAACAAGATATTTGCCGCCTTCTATACCCTTGACTTACTCTCACACCCCCAAAAGGCGGAGCTTCTGTACAGATTCAAGCATTTTTATAAAACCAACAACACCTTCAGCCAAGGCTACGTAAAGGTCATAACTCCCGACGGAGGCATAAGGCTCTGTCTTGCGGATCCCTCGGAGCATATCAGAAGCTGCTGCAGTCAATTTGGCAGCGCAGTGTTCTTCAGCGCCACTCTCATTCCCGAGGAATATTTCACTTTGGCTTTGGGCGCCGACCCCTGCGACGGCTTCATCCATGGCACATCCCCCTTTGACCCGGACTCTCTCGGTCTCTTCGCCTTTCCCTTGAATACCTCCCTTTCCTGCCGCGGACAAAGCATGATAGCCCTTTGCAAGGTCATAAAGGCATCCACCTCCCACAGGGGAAGATACATAGCCTTTTTCCCCTCCTTCGAGTACCTATACAGCGCCAAGACCGCAATTTCATCCTTTTTAAAAAACCTTAAAGTGATCACCCAAGAGCAAAATATGTCCCCTCAAAGCAGAGCTCAATTCTTCACCGAGCTGAGCCAAGGCGATACAAACAGATCCGTCCTTGCTCTCTGCGTTCTGGGCGGACTCTTCTCCGAGGGCATTGAGCTTCCCGATGCATCACTTGACGGGGTCATAGTGGTAGGCAGTGGTATGATTCCCCCATCGCCCGAGCGAGAGGCGGTGTGCTTCTATTATAACGAAAACGATTTCGACGGCAGATCCTTTGCCTACACCCTCCCCGGCTTTAACAAGGTGCTCCAGGCGATAGGCAGAGTCATCCGCAAGGAATCGGATCGCGGAATAGCAGTGCTTTGCGACCGCCATTTCGCCGACGGCTCCTTTGATACCCTCTTCCCCGAGCACCTCCCCGAGCTTCAGGTCTGTGCAACACCTAACGAGCTTCTCGCACGTATTCGCAAATTCCACACTCCCATTTAAAAATGCGGACAAATTTTTTGTTGCAAATATGATATAGTTGTAGTATAATGGAAATATAATATACTAAGGAGATAACAGTATGAATGAAAAAATCAAGGCCATAATGGACCTTATCAAGACCGAAGGTATTGAAATGGTCGATTTCAAGATGGTCGACATCAACGGAGCCTTCCGCCACGTCACTGTTCCCGCACACAGCTTCAATGAAGAAATGATGACCGACGGTATCGGCTTTGACGCCTCCAACTACGGCTACGCAGTTGTTGAAAAGAGCGATATGGTATTCATTCCCGACCCCGACACCGCTTTTATCGACCCCTTCTGCGATATCCCCACTCTGTCAATGAGCGGAAACGCAATGATAATCGACTATCCCGAAAACCGTCCCTTGGCTCAGTATCCCAGAAATATCGTTGTTGCCGCAGAAAAATATATGCAGGATCAGGGCATAGCAGACGAGATCCTTATCCTCCCCGAGTTTGAATTCTATCTTTTCGATCAGGTAGGCTGGGAGGTAAAGCCCCATTCCATCGCAATGGATCTCGACGCCGAAGCCGCTTATTGGAACAGCGCAACAGACGGCAGCGGAAACGTGGTTCCCAAGCAGAAGAACTACCACATTGCCAAGCCCTTTGACACCTCCTACGAGATCAGAAGCGAAATGTGCCGCCTTATCGAGCAGGTGGGTATCCCCGTAAAATATCATCATCCCGAGGTTGGCGCCGCAGGTCAGTTTGAGATCGAGCCCAAGCTTGGCAAGCTCTCCAAAATGGCAGACGGAACCATGATGATAAAGTACATAATCAGAAATACCGCCGCAAAACACGGCAAGAGCGCAACCCTTATGCCCAAGCCCGTTATGGGCGAGGCAGGCAACGGTATGCACGTTCATATGCTTCTTATGAAGGACGGCCGGCCCGTGTTCAGCGATGACAACGGCTACGCTCACCTGAGCCGCGAAGCTCATTGGTTTATCGGCGGACTTTTGAAGCATATCAGTGCGCTCTGCGCCATCACCAATCCCAGCACCAACTCCTTCAAGCGTCTCGTTCCCGGCTTTGAGGCTCCCGTAACCGTGGGCTATGCCACAAGCAACCGCAGCGCGGTCATCCGTATCCCCGCATACGCAAAGCGTCCCGAGGAGCGCCGCTTCGAGCTGAGAAATCCCGATGCCACCTGCAACCCCTATTTCTGCTACGCCGCCATCCTTATGGCAGGTCTTGACGGAATCAAGAACAAGATCGATCCCAAGGAAAACGGCTGGGGCCCCTACGACTTTAACCTCTTCAACCTTCCCGAGGAGGAGAAAAAGAAGCTCAAGGGCTTGCCCACCTCCCTGGATGCCGCGTTGGATGCCCTCGAGGCAGATCACGACTTTCTCACCGAGGGCGGAGTATTCCCCCTGCACCTTATCGAGAAGTTCATTTCCACCAAGCGCGACGAGCTTCGCCAGATGGCAGCCATCCCCCATCCCGCAGAATTTGAAAGATACTACAACCTTTAATTAAATAATACTATTTACTTTTCGGTTTTTTTGTGGTAAAATAAGCAAAACTTCATATTTAAGGAGATAATTTTATGGACATTTTGAAGAAATTATGGCCCACAGCCTTCGCGATCAAGGCCAAAGACGTCGTTTCCTTCGTTATCCAGCTTGTGATCTTTTTGGTGGTTTGCGCAGTTGTCGGCTGGCTTATCGCAGTTCTGGCTTCCATCCCCGTTATCGGCATAATCTTCGGTATCATCGGAGCTCTGATGGAGATCTACTCCGTAGTGGGAATCATACTTTGTATTCTCAAATTCCTGGGAATGCTGTAAAAGCAAAATTAAAGAGTCTGCACCCGGTGCAGGCTCTTTTTCTTTATCTGAAAAGAGATGAAAAAAAGTCCAGAATGAAAAATCTTAAATTTCTCTCATTGCCTGACGAGAACACTCCGTCTTCAAATATCTCGCCGTCCGGAGTGGATGCCGAAAGGCAGGCGGGCGGAAACATAACGCACCACCAATTTTCTCCTTCTCCCTTCCCCAGGCTGATCCTCAGAGAAAGGTACTCCCCTGCGGGGAGACTTATCTTATCATAATGCCTCGTAGGATAATATTCCTTCCCAAAGCTCACCTCGGATAAGTATTCTGCGCCGTTTTTCTTTAAAAATACGTCGGCGAAGCACTTGATATCGGCTTTATTTCTCTCCAATACCCTTGCCGCCTCCTCAACGCTTTCGCAATCCTCCACCATCCCCTCCACGTAAAGACAAACACTGTCCTTTAAAGCCATCTTCAAGGAAATATCCTCACTTGAATTACTGTTTGCGGGCACGTGCAGCCTTATCACCGAGGAATATATCCCGCTGTCCCGACTCAAGGGCAAGACCACGGTGTAAAGCAGTATCACCACAAGGCTTAAAACACCAATCCTCTTAAGAGCTTCCTTTGTTTTTTCCAAAATAAAAAATCGCCTCCTTTGAGACGATTTTTGACTTCATATAAGTGTTTTATTCACAAACTCCACACTGTATGCGGTAATTTTTTCCTTTCTCAAGGCATCGCAACAGCTTTTTGCGCCAAGCTCATCGAAAAATACACCGAACACAGATGGGCCCGAGCCACTCATAACAGAGCATTTTGCGCCCATTGAAAGCATTTTTTCCTTCAAGATCGCAATCGCAGGCCTTTTGGGGATGCTTACCTGCTCCATAACGTTAAAAACGCTTTTACTCATCAGCTCCGGATCCCCATTCCTCAACGCCTCCACGCACTGAGAGGTCAAGGGGTGGCTCTCGTAGCTTTCAAGGGAATCGTAAAGACTGTACATCTGAGGTGTGGACAAGCCTGCAGTGTTTTTTGCTATTACCGCATAGGCGCAAAGCCTCGACTGAAAGCTCTCCATCACCTCGCCCCTGCCTCGGCATACGGCGGTACCGCCCACCGTGGTAAAGGCGACGTCCGAGCCTACCTTTGCCGATATTTTGCAAAGCTCGGCCTTGTCTCCCTTGGAGAAATATTTTGCCAGAAGCCTTATCACCGCACTTCCGTCGGCGCTTCCTCCTCCCAAGCCCGCACAAACGGGTATGTTCTTTGAAAGGTGGATATCAAAGCCTCTGTCCTCTATTCCAAAATAATCAAAATAGGCATTGGCTGCCTTTATGCAGATATTATCCCCATTCTTCGGAACAGAATTGCTTTCGGAGATCATCCTCAGCTCTCCGAAGGCGTTTTTTTCAATACCGACTCTGTCATACAAGCCCGTAAGCTGCATAAGGGATTCTATCTCGTGAAATCCGTCGTCCCTTTTTGAAAGGATATCCAGAGTAAGGTTTATTTTTGCATATGCCTTTTCACTGAGCATCGTCGTCTTCTCCGTCATCCACCAGAGATCTTGGTCTTTTCTTCTCCTTGGGCTTCTCCTCAGCCTCAGGCTCCTTCTTTTCTCCGATGCGCTTTTCAGTGCCGTTCTTCAGCCTTAAGATATTGTCCTTATGCATTACGATAATAAACGCAGCTATTGCCACCGCAAACAAGGCGGTAGTGAAAAAGCTGTTGGCAGAGGTAAATTTAATGCTGATCAAAGGATACATAGCCGCGGCAGTGATGGATGCCACCGAAACGATCTTTGTGACCCAAAGCATAAGTCCCCACACCAAGGCAAGAAGCAAAAATACCACAGGATCAATTATAAGCACGGTTACCGCGGCAACCAGCACACCCTTTCCGCCCTTGAAATTATAATAAAGTGGGAAAACGTGTCCGAATATGCAAAAGAAGCCTCCGAGATGAGCGCCGCCAAAGGCTCTTCCCACTATCAAGGAGCTGATAAGCACCGCTATCAAAGCCTTCAAAACGTCTCCCAGCAGGGTCAGTATGCCCGCTTTTTTGCCAAAAACTCTGAACATATTGGTCATTCCCGCATTTTTTGAGCCGTAGCTTCTTATGTCCTTCTTATAAAGACCGCGGGAAACTATGATCGCGGTATTAACGCTTCCCAAAAGATAGCTCACTATAGAGGAAATGGTATATCCCACCAAAAGCATTGCTATAAAGCTTTCGCCTGCGCCGGCCTTGTATATCAAGCCTTCGTTAATCAGCTTAAGAAAAAGCATAATTATCTCCTTTACAGCTCGGGAGCGCTTTCGCCCTTCTCACGGATCACCAAGCGAATGGGTGTTCCTCTGAAGCCGAATGCCTCTCTGAGACAGTTTTCAATGTATCTTTGATAAGAAAAATGGAAAAGCTCAGCCTTGTTGCAGAAAATAACAAACTCCGGCGGCTGAACCCCCGTCTGAGTCATATAATATATCTTCAGCCTTCTTCCCTTATCTGTGGGAGGCTGTACACGGGAGGTCGCATCGTTAAGAAGGTCGTTGAGCATACCCGTGGTGATCCTCTTAAGGCTCTGCAGATGTACTGCATTGATCTCCTCAAAAAGCCTGTCTATACGCTGCCCCGTCTTTGCGGAAATATATACAACGGGAGCATAGGTCATATAGGGGAACATATTATATATCTCTTTTGTATAGTTCTTAACAGTCTCGTTATCTTTATCGATAAGATCCCACTTATTGACCGCGATAACCGATGCCTTTCCCACTTCATGGGCGATTCCGGCAATTCTTGCATCCTGGAAGGCGGTTCCGTCGGAGGCATCTATGAGAAGAACGCATACGTCGGCTCTTTCCACCGCAAGCTTCGAGCGGATAACGGAATATTTCTCTATGGAATCATTGATCCTGGCGTTTCTCCTTATTCCCGCAGTGTCGATAAGGTTAAACACTCCGTGCTTGTTTTCCACCCTGCTGTCAACGGCATCACGGGTGGTTCCCGCAACGTCGGATACAATAAGCCTCTTTTCTCCCAGGATCTTGTTTATCAGCGAGCTTTTTCCCGCGTTGGGCCTTCCTATGACCGCAACGTTGATAAGCTCCTTGTCATCCTCCTCATTTTCCTGAGGCGGCAACAGCTCACATACCTGATCCAGAATATCTCCCGAACCCGTTCCGTGAATGGAGCTCAGCGCAAAAGGGCCGTATTCATAGCCCAGCTCGTAAAATTCATAAAACTCCAACGGAAGCTCTCCTATGCTGTCCACCTTGTTTACCGCAAGAATAACGGGCTTTCCGGAGCGCTTCATAAACGCCGCCAGCTCTCTGTCCTCCGCGGTAACGCCCGCACGGATGTCCGCCATATAGATTATAACGTCGGCGGTCTCCATAGCAAGCTCCGCCTGCTCCTTGATATAGGATACTATCTCATCCTGAGGACGGGATTCTATTCCTCCCGTATCTATAAGCACCATATCTCTGCCGTTCCAGCGTATCTGAAAATAGATCCTGTCCCTTGTCACACCGGGAGTATCGGCAACAATGGATATTCGCTGACCCGATATTTTATTGAAAAAGGTACTCTTTCCCACGTTGGGTCTGCCAACAATGGCAACTATCGGCTTAGCCATATATTACTCCTTTCTCACAGTCAGTGCATCCACAAGCTCTCGGGCACTGTCCGTAAAGATTATTTTTCTGTTTAATCTTTCCTCAAGCTCCTCGGTAGTCATGGAATCCAGAAACTGATCTCCCTGACTCCTGAGCATTCTGGCAGGAAGTATTACCCTGTCGCCAAGCTCAACACCCTTTGCCGCAGCGATAATATCGCTTCCCGTAAGAAGCCCCGCAACGGTGACCTCTCCGCCAAAGAAACGGTTCTTTGCACAGATCACCTCAAAGCTTCCCTTGGCATCGGTGCGGGCTTTTATTTTTTCCACCCAGCTCCTCATCGACTCATATGCGCTCTCTCCGGTAAAAAGAGTTACGCTTCCGCCGTAACCCTCTCCCGCATCGCAAAGAGCATCCTCCAGCTCCTCGTCCATAAGAGCAAGAGCACCCACTCCGTTATCAAGCTGAGGATAGCCCTCGTAAAAGTCGCCGTCGGGTATTTTTCTCTGCGCCTTTAAATAAAACTCGTCGGAGCAGAAAACAAAGCGGGTCATTCTTTCCTCCAGCGCCTTTTTTGCAAAGCTGTCGGTAATATCAATGACCTCCCCGGCGCTGATCTTATCATAAGGCTCTATGGGGTAAAGGCCGCTACGGTAAGCAGTCAGACCCGCAGGCACCACCGCCACGCTTTCCACCGAGTCTCCGAGCTCATACAGATCGGCAAGAGTACGCTTTAAGCTTTCTTTGTCGTTGATGCCCTTACAGAGAACTATCTGACAGTTCAGGGATATTCCCCCGTCACAAAGATACTTGAGCTTTTGCAAAACGTCACCGGCAAAGCGGTTATTGAGCATCATACACCGAAGCTCGGGATCCGTGGTGTGCACCGAAACGTTAACGGGCGAGAGTCTCATTTTTATGATTCGGTCAAGCTCATTGTAGGATACGTTTGTAAGAGTAACGTAATTCCCCATTAAAAAGCTCAGCCTGGTATCGTCATCCTTAAAGTAGACGGTCTCTCTCATTCCGGGAGGATTCTGGTCGATAAAGCAAAAAATACATTTATTTGTGCATGAGCATTTTTTATCCATAAGATAAGTGTCAAACTCAAGACCTATATCGGTATATTCACCCTTGGTAAAGCTGAGAGTATATTCCTCGCCGTCTCTTTTCAGCAAAAGCTTCACTCTCTTCTCGGTAAGGTAAAATCTGTAATCAAGAACGTCCCTGATAGGGTTGGAGTTTATCTCGAGAAGCATGTCTCCCGCCTTGATCCCCTGCCTTTGAGCTATGGAGCCCTCGGCAACGCCCGATATTGTAACCACAAGCATCCTCCTTTCAAAAAGTAAAGGAAGACACGCCAAAGGCAACCGATAACAGCCTCTTGAAATTATCGGCTGTCAGCGGTTGTCATATAGCATATCTTCCTTTTAGTACGTCCACGGAAGGTTTTTACTTATGCCTTCGCATCCATATTCACAACGACCTTGCCGTCATATTTGCCGCAATTGGAGCAAACTCTGTGAGGAAGGTTGTATGTGCCGCAGGAGCAAAGTGTCATTGCGGGAGCGCTAAGCTTCCAAACACTGGAACGTCTCTTGTCTCTTCTCGCTTTAGAAGTTTTTCTCTTCGGTACTGCCATGATCCTAACATCCTTTCAAATTTTAGCAATGATCGCAACCGATCTTATTCATTAAAAAAGTCCATTAAACCTGCAAGCCTGGGATCGACCTGCTTCTTTGCACAGTCGCAGTCTTCAAGGTTTAAGTTGATGCCGCAGTGAGGACAAAGTCCCTTGCAATCCTCCGAGCACAAAAGCCTTGTGGGGAGATTTATGCCGAGGTATTCGTACACAATGGCTCCCAGATCTATCCGGGAGTCCTCCACGATGAAATAATCACCGTCTTGGTCGGGGATGCTGTCGGGCTCGAAGCCATCCAGCTCAACATTTACCTCCAGCGCTGATCTCACTGTCTCTAAGCATCTGGCGCAGGGGGATGAAAAGCCGAAGGTCAACTTACCTTCCATCCTGACAAAGCCTCCGCATTCTTTAACGACACCGGCGAATCGCACTGCTCCGTCGGGAACAATGTCCGGGTCATCAATATCAGGGTTCAGGCTTACGTCAAATTTTCTGAGCGTTTCCTCACCCGATAGGAGCGTTGATATATCAAGAAGCACAGTTTTGTCATTTGCCATCTATATCACCTCAAAGCACGGCATTTATAAATTATAGACTAAAATCTAAGTTTTGTCAATACATTATGCCTAATTTTTTTAAATTTCCTTGAAGGGTCAAATTAGCCGTCACGTAATACTCCCCAAGCACGTACGCCTCCGATGAGGATTGGAACTCCACCTTAACGGGAACCGCACTCTTTATACCCTCTGTGTCGAAGGAAGAAAGATCTATCCTAATCTTTATATCCGCAGGATTGAGGGCGGAAAGTGCGTCGGCTCTTCCTCTGAAGCTAAGATTCAATGCCTCTCTGTCAAAGCTGTAATCAAGTCCTGCGGGAGCTATAACCGTCACGTTTTCTCCGCTGAGAGGTACGGTGATCTCCGCAGAGCTGTTAAGAAGCCTCAATTCAACGTCGAAGCCGGATTTGTAAACGTCCGGATCGTTAAGCTGCACTCCCTCGGGAAGCACAAGACTGTCATAGCTTAAAGCGGTGTTTGACACAGGCGCCGACAAGAAGCTTTCATCAAAGGTCTTAAGATCAACAAACTCCAGACCGTCTATCACGTCGGGGTCGCCCTTCAGCTTGACCGTAGCCGGCGTTATCTTCACGTTGACGTCGTCCTCTCCCAGGTATCCGCTGAGAAAATCGACCTTCAAGGGCACGGATTTTGTCTTATATACTTTATAGCTGACGGTGATCTGATTAACCGCACATTTTACGTAGGGGCTTTCGACCTTGTTTCCGTCACTATCGGTCAGCATGACTGTTCCGAGAATATCAAAGCTGTCGGTCACGTTACCCAGATCAAGGCTTACGGTGGCATTCTTCACCGTTTCGAGAAGCTTTGCGGGGCCGGTAACGTTAACGGTGGTCTGGGAAAGCACGGGGGCAGATATCTCTATATCACCGGGCTTTGTCATAGATATAACGTTTATCTTTACGGGAACGGGAACCGTGGCGCTTTCATCCGCGTATACGGTGACAGTCTGGGGATAGCAGCTCACCACGCTCATTCCGTCGGGCAATTCATACTTGACAGTCAGCTTGGTATCTCCGGCAGCGGAAACTCCGTCAAGATCCACCCAGCAAACTATATCCGACGCCTTGAGCTTTGAAATGTCGGCTTTTCTGCCCGATACGGTTATATCGGCAGTAGCACCGTGTCCCGAAAGAACACTAAAGCCCTTATCTGACAAAAGCTTATCGGAATTTTCCAGGGCTATGGGAATATAGGTAAACTTCTTCTCTGCCATATCCGTATCCACGCCCGCAACATAGAACCACAAAAACACCGCACAAAGAACCGCCAGGATCAAATAGAGCAGTGAAGGCTTTTTCTTCGCAACCGAGCCGGAATCAATTATCGTTTCGTTACCGTTCACCGTTCTTTCCTCCTTTTTTCTTTGTGAGAGTATACAGCTTTTTCACAGGATTTTCCTTCTTTTGGGCATCCACCTCATAAAGAAGCTTAAGCTGCTCGGCAAGACTGTGCTTATCAAAATTTCTGGTAAGCTTGCCGTCGCGGGCAACGGAGATCATTCCCGTTTCCTCGCTGACCACTATAACAAAGGCATCGCTGACCTCACTCAGACCTATTGCGGCTCTGTGGCGGGTTCCCAGCTCCTTTATTATCTCGTGGTTGTGGCTCAGCGGCAGAAAGCAGCCGCAGGCATACACTCTCGAGTCGCGTATTATCATTGCACCGTCGTGCAAGGGAGCCTTGTTAAAGAAGATATTGCCTATAAGATATCTGGATACGTCGGCATTTACCACAACTCCGCTCTTTATCTCATCGCCCAGCTTGGTAATGCCCTCAATGGCGATAAGTGCGCCCGTCCTGCTCTCGCTGAGATTGGCGCAGGCCTCGCAGATCTCCTCTATAAGCGCGGTCTTTTCGGTGTTTTCCTTGTTCTCACTGAGCTTGGTAAGCCCCTTTATTGAGCTTCCGCCCATTTTTTCAAGCATACTTCTCAGCTCGGGCTGGAAGATAACTATCAAAGCCACCATTCCGACCTGCACCACGTTTTCCAAAATAAATCCCAAAGAGCGCATAGATAGAACGTTGCTTATCATTACCGCCAACAGCAAGAATATTACGCCGATAGCAAGCCTTCCCGCTCTTCTTTCGCGGATAAACACCAAAACGTAATAAAGCAGTATGCTCACAAGGGCTATATCCACAAAATCCACAAGCCCCATGGAGGAAAACTGATCGCAAACATATTCCCAAAGGTTTTTCAAATAGTCCAAGATCTGTCCCATTTTAAGACTCCGATAAAAAAGTATAGTTCAGACTCAGTCGATGCTCTCCATCAATTCAAGAGTCTGGGAAATGAGCTCTCCCGTCTCGTCGGCTGTAAGCTGTCTTTGAGCCATAACCGCAAGCATATAGATCTGACGTGCAAGCTTTTTGGCGTTGTCAGGCTTTGTCTCGTTCATCTTCTCCAGCTTATCCATCAAGGGACAAGAAAGGTTAAGGCAAAGCTTCTCGCCCGCCTGAGAGGGCATATCGGGACCGCCGTTTCTTGCGGTGTAGAATTTCATCATATCATCGAAGCGTCTCTGCTCCTCGTTGAAGGTGATTATGGCAGGTGTTTTCTCGTTCTTGAGTCTTGTCATCTCGACCTGTGTACCCTCACCCACAACAGACTTGAAGAGCTCGGTAAGCTTTTCTCTGTCCTCGGCGTCACCCTCGCCCTTGAGAACACTGTCCACGTCGCCGTCTATTCTTACAAACTTCAGCTCCTTGTTCTCGTTCTCCATAAAGGTAACGAACTGAGTGTCGATGACCGCATCCAATACCGCAACGGGTATCTGCTGCTGACGGAAAAGCTCCACGTAGCTTGCCTGACGGATCACGTCGTTGGTGTAGTACACCTTCTTTTCCTCGGAGGAAAGCTCACCGAGATATTCCTCAACGGTGCGGCACTTGTCGTCGGTGCATTTGAGAAGCATCATATTCTTAGTTCTGTCAAAGAACTTTCTGTCCCTCATACAGCCGTATTCCACAAAGGGCTTAACGTCTGCCCAGAAGCCCTCCAGCATCTCACGCTGATTGTTGAAAAGTCCGTTGAGCTTGTCGCAGACCTTCTTTACTATGTGGGCACTGAGCTTTGCCACGTAGCCCGAGTTTTGCAGATAGCTTCTGGATACGTTCAAGGGAAGCTCGGGGCAATCCAGAACACCCTTCAAAAGCATAAGATATTCGGGTATTACCTCCTTGATATTGTCGGCAACGAACACCTGATTATAATAAAGCTTGACCTGACCCTCAAGGTTGGCATACTCGTGGCTGAGCTTGGGGAAATACAAAATACCCTTAAAATTCAAGGGGAAGTCCGCGTTGATATGAATGTAGAACAAGGGGTCGTTCATATCGGGGAAAAGCTTGTGATAAAAGCTCTTGTAATCCTCCTCGGTGCATTCGGAGGGATTCTTCTGCCACAGGGGCTGAGTATCGTTTACCGCCTCGGGAGCTTTTCCCTCCTCGGGGGTCTCCTCCGCATCCTCTACAAATATCTCCACCGGCATAAAGGCGCAGTACTTTTTGATAAGCCCCTCAACGGTGCTCTTTTCAAGGAAGCTCTTTTCCGCCTCGGTAACGTGCATGACCACCTTGGTCCCGCGCTCATTCAGCTCGCAAGCCTCCATGGTGTATTCTCCGCTTTCGTTGCAGCTCCAGTGAACGCCCTCTGCATCGGTATAGCTCTTTGTGAAGAGCTCAACGGTGTCACTTACCATAAAGGCACTGTAAAAGCCAAGACCGAAGTGACCGATAATACCGCCGTCACCCTCTCCCTGATACTTTTCCACAAATTCCAATGCACCGGAAAGAGCGATCTGACAAATATACTTTGAGACCTCCTCCCCGCTCATTCCTATACCGTTGTCGGTAACGGTAAGAGTACCCAGCTTCTTGTCCACTGCCACCCTTATCTTGTAATCATCCGCTGCCTCAGCCTGAGAAAGACTGACCAGACGCTTCATTTTCGTGATCGCATCGCAGGCGTTGGAAACTATCTCTCTTAAAAAGATCTCCTTGTCCGAATAGAGCCATCTTTTTATAACAGGGAATATATGCTCCGTCTGTACGGATATTCCACCCTTTTGAATCTTTTCTTCTGCCATTATTAAACCTTCATCTCCCGTTTTGCCGTAAAAACAGCCATTTTTACTTATATGTATAATTATATCACAGTAAAGGGCCTTATTGCAATAGTGAAAAAGTATTTTTATTGTAAATAAACTTTTAGTTTTTCTTTCCCCTCCAAGTGAAAATAGGGCTGATCCGAAAATCGGATCAGCCCCGGAATTTATTTCTCCGCCTTTAATAGGTGCTTATTTTTCAATATCACCGCTATTCTGTAAATAAGGATAAATCCCTCCGTGCAGCTTGTGGCTATTCCCAGAGTGACTATATTAAGCACTCCCGCTAAAAACAGTATTGCAAGAGCAGCTATGTGGAATACTCCCGCAAAAACCACGGAAAGATTTGCTTGCTTGGCAAGCCCCATAGCTCCCAAAGTGGGAAATCCCAAAAGATAGCTTGGAAGGATCATAACTCCGATAGGCAAAAGAGTTCTGAGGGAAACACCCGCGCCCTCAAAGCCCTCTCCGAAAAACCAAAGACAAATAGGCTCTGACCATATAAACATCACCGTGCAGGCAATGATTATCACAGGCTCCAAGGCCAAAAGCACCTTTTTTATTATGGAAAAATCTCTGTGCTTTATCATATAGGGATAAACACTGTCGCTTATGGGAGATATTCCGTTTTTAGCCGTGGTCATAAGCTTATCCGCGGAGGTATAAAAGCCCGTCATCGAGCCCGCGCTGATAAGGTCGAGGACCACCGTATTTGCAAAGGTATAGGCAGTGGTGGCGATCCTGGAAAGAAAGAAGGTCGCGCTTCTTCTGAATCTGAAAAGCATATCCCGAAGGCTTATACGGCATAGCCCTATTCCAAGCCTTCGCCTCAGATCCCACACCGATGCCAAAAGGGCACCCAGATTTCCGATCGCCTGCAAAATAGGGATAAAAACAACGTCCTCCGGTCTTTTTACAAAAACAAAGACCATAAGCGTGAAGAACAGCTTTATTATAACGGTCCTGACGGTTATCGCCGTCATTTTTTCTATGCCGCGATACAAATAGTCGGGTATAAGACTGTTTATAGCCGTTGCCGCAAAATAAAAGAGAAGAACGTCTCTGTTTTGGTTCCATCTGTCCACGGAAAGACACATCACAAAGATCACCGCAAAGCTTACGGCGGTCAGCAAAAGCTTGTTTGCGCTGACGGAGGTAAAGATCCTTGAAAGCATTCTCTTGTCGTCGCGGTTGTTGGCGACCTCCTCCGTAGCGGAAAGAAGAAAGCCGAAATCTATTACCAGCTGCACAAAGCCCATCAAGGCGGCGGCAACGCCCAATACTCCGTATACCTCGTCTCCCAGCACTCTCGTCTGATACGGGACCACGATAAGTCCCATAAGATAGTTGGAAAAGGTGAGGATATAGAGCATCACCGTGTTTTTTAAAAGATTTCTTTTACCGGTATTTGCCATATCAGCCTCAACCGTGAAGGTTATTTTTTATCTGACTTGTGGATACCTCGGGAGTTCTGGAAAGGTATACCACCTCGACCCCCGTCTCCTTCAGATAATCAAACTTGCCCTTCCAATCGTCGCCGATAACAAAAACGTCAACGTGGTATTCCTTCATATCACTGACCTTCTGCTCCCAGCTCTCCTCGGGAATAACAAGGTCAACGTATCTTATCGCCTCAAGCAAAAGCTTTCTCTGCTGATAGGAAAAATAGCAGTTCTTCTTTTTCTGCAAATAGTTAAATTCATCGGTGGAAAGACATACGATAAGGTAATCACCAAGCTCCTTTGCACGTCTTAATAAATTTATATGTCCGTAATGCAAAAGGTCAAAGGTACCGTAGGTTATGACTCTTTTCATTTTTTCTCCCATTTCTTCCGTTTGTTTTACTCTATCATACCACAAATTTATGCCGTTGTCAAATTTCTTAAGAAAAGCAGAGGTTTTCCACATATGTGGAAAACCTCTGTGGAAAAGTTATTGTAAACCAAAATCCCTTTTTTATACTCTTTTATCGACTTTTTTCTCAGATGCTTAAAGTTATGTAAACCATACCCCTATTCTTCGGCAAAAAATTCCCTTGTTATCTTAGCGAACACGTCTCCCAGAGGAGCTCTTATTACAAGCTCCGCCTCGTTGTCAAGCGGCGTGGGAGAAAGATTGAGTATGACCAGCTTTTTCGCGCTTTGAGCAAAGGATGCCGCAGGCCACACGGTAAGAGAGGTGCCGCAGGCTATAACGAGCTCTGCTCTTTCGCATTCCGCCTCCGCCTTCTCAAGGCACTTTTTCTCCAGAGCCTCGCCGTATAGGGTGACCCGCGGTCTGACTATCCCCGCGCAGTCGCTGCAACGGCAGATCCCGTCACACTCCTCAACCTGCATCCTTGTATAGCTTCTTCCGCAACGCATACAGTAGTAATCCCTGCAGTTTCCGTGAAGCTCTATAACTCTTTCGGAGCCTGCCGCAGTATGAAGTCCGTCTATATTCTGGGTAATCACCCCATTTGCCAAGCCCGCCTTTTCAAGTCTTGCCATAGCATAATGAACCGAATTGGGCCTTGCATCGCTAAAAAGCATATTCTTTCTGAAAAACCTATAAAACTCCTCGGGCTCTCTTACAAGACATTCCCTGCTTAAATAATACTCATTTCCCAAGCCCGAATTCTTATAAAGGCCCTTATCGCCGCGAAAATCGGGTATTCCGCTATCGGTGGATACTCCCGCCCCGGTGAAAAACAAGCTGCCTTCGGAGTATTTTATCAGATCGCAAAGCTTTTTTATTTCTTTTTCCATAGCTTATTCTTTTGCCGCTTCCTTAATTGCATCTGCTACGGCCTTTGCGCAAAGCTCTATCCCCTCGGCTGAAAGATGGATAAGATCGTCGCAAATATATCTGTCCACGTCCTGCTTCACAAGAGCGTTCAGATCGTTTATCCTTACCCCCATCTTGGAAAGCTCCGGTACAACCGCCGCATTATATTTGTCTATGATGGCATTATTATTGTCAGGTTTTCCCTGCCTTACGGGAGTTGTGGTGGCAAAGATCACCTTGCCGTAATTATCCTTTAATATCTTTGCTATCTTGACAGTATTCTTAACGTACTCGTCTACGTCGGTAAAGGATTCATTGTCAAAAAGGATGCAGGTATCCCAAAGTCCCACGTTGAAATGGACTATCTCGGAGCCCTTCATATTCTTTCTCCACTCATAGATGCCTCTGAGAGTATATTTTGCAAATCTGCAGTTCTCCTCGGGCTGAAACACCTCAAAGTCCTCACCCAAAAGCTTTTCCGTTTCCTTTCCGTATCCCAAAAGCCTTATTGAATCTCCAAGCAAGCTTATCTTCATTATTTCTCCTCTTTTCACTTTTTCTTTAGGTATATAATACCACAACTTTTCCCACAATGCAATAACCAAAGCGCTTCACCGTGCAAAAAAATACACACCGCAAAAAGTTTTCCACACCTGGGGAAAACTCCTGTGAAAAAGTTATTGTAAACCTCGAAAACTCCTTTTTCGGGCTTTTAAGCCATTATTTTCTCCGATAAAAAAATATGTAAACTCTTTTTTCACCAAGGTGATGGGGAAAAGTATTTTCGGTATTGAATATTTTCCGCCGTTATGCTACAATATATTCACCGTTTTACCGAAAAGGAGACGAAAATGGAATTTGGATTTTACGTCGGCTTTAACCGACTTTTTGAAAGTATGGATCCCGTCAGCGTATTAAGCACCGCAAAAAAAATGGGATATAGCTTTTTTGAACCCCTGCATTCCTCGCGACTGTATCTGAAAAACTCGCCCGAGGCGTTAAAGGAAGCAATGGCAGAAACGGGCGTAGGCATTCATTGCTACAGCGTGGGACTTAATATCTTTACCCAAAAAGGGCTGGACACCGCCAAGGAATGTCTGAGGATCGCCTCCTTTTTAGGCGCCGAGCATCTGCACCACACAATGTGCTTTTCCCTTACCGAAAAGAATAATATAGACGATATTATATCCCCCACCGCCAAAAACACCGCCGCTGTCTGCGATATGGCAAAGGAGCTTGGAATGAACGTGCTGGTGGAAAACCAAGGGCTGGTGTTCAACGGTGCAGATAACTTAAGCCGTCTTTTCGAGGCGGTAAACAGAGATAATTTTTTCTTTTGCTCCGATCTGGGAAACAGCCTCTTCGTGGGAGAGGATCACATCCACGCCGCAAAAAGGTTTATGCATCTGACAAAGCACGTCCACGTAAAGGACTATCGCTTCACCGCCGAAGGCCCCTATCGCACCCCCGACTCAAGAGCCTTTGAGGAGGTCATTCCCGGAGAGGGAGATCTGCCCTTAAGAGAGCTTCTTGGTCTATACAAGGATAAAAGCATCCCAATCTCGGTGGAATATTCCTGCCCCGAGGCACAGTACGAAAAAGCACTTAACTGCACAAAGGCACTGCTTTAAGAAATGCAAAAGCCGCCGAGCTACCCTCGGCGGCATATTTTTTATTAAAGACGGGACTCTCAGACTATGATAGCCGCCGCAAGCGCGGGATCTATGCTGTACCTGCCGTCCTTGATGCTTACCACGCAGCTTCCCTTACGGCGCGATACCACGGTTATAGGCTCGCCGCTATAGCAGCCCAAAGAGAATAAAAAGCTATTAAGCTCTTCGTCGTCGGTCTCAATGCTTTTGATTATATATTCCTTTCCCTCTTGTGCATCGTTCAGATTCATTTTCTTCTCCCGTAAAGCAAAGTCGATTAGCAAGGACTAACTCCCGCCCACAAAAAAGCGGTTAGTCTACCTTAACCGCTCATAATAATAGCACTTTATTCCTTATTTGTCAAGGTTTTTGAAGGCTTTTTTACTGTTTTTTACTGATTTTTTCATAAAAAATAAGGGGCTTCAACGAGCCCCCAAGCTTAGAATTTTTGTTCAAGCTCTCTTATAAGATCTCTTGCGCGGATTATATCGGATATCTGCTTTTCGCCGGAGATCTCTCTTTCAATAGTCAAGTACCCCTGATAGTCGCCTTCCTTCAAAAGCTTCACCAAAGCCTCGAAATCCACCTTGCCTTCTCCCACCGGAGTTTCCTTTCCCAGATTCTTTCCGTCCGTGGGATAAAGGCCGTCCTTGATATGCATATCCATAACGTATTTGCCGAAAATACCGAAGGCGTCCACGGGATTTGCCTTTCCGTAAAGAACGAGATTTCCCGTATCAAAGTTTATGCCGACGTTCTCAAGGCCGATATCCTCTATTGCCCTTACAAGGGTAACGGGGGTTTCCTGACCGGTCTCAAAAAGAAAGCTCAGCCCCTTCTCCTTCATAGCTCTGCAAAGCTTTCTCAATGCACCCACAGTACCGACGTAATCGGGGTCGTTGGGATTCTCAGGCAAAAAGCCCACGTGAGTGGCAATGTTTTTTGTGCCGATAGCCTCGGCAAAGGGGATAGCCCCCTCAAGCTCCGCAAGCCTCTGACCTCTGTAAGCCGCGGGAACAAGTCCTAAGGTTACGGGACCGTAAGTGAAATTCCATTCCTTGGGACCGCTCCAGCCGGCCCAAAGGGTGGATACCCTTACGCCGCTCTTTTCCTGTGCCTCATTTATTATTGCCGCGTTCTCCTCTGTATAGAGCTCGTTCTCCCAGACGGAGATCTGACAGCTTTGCAGACCCATATCCGCGATCTTCTGAAACTCGGCCATCATATCGACATCCTTGGTAAGACGCACCAATACTCCTAATTTAAGCATACACGTTTCTCCTTGATTTTTTACCATTATACATTATTTTCACACTTTTGGCAAGTGCGATAACACATAATCATATAAAGCATCACTTTAAAAACACCTTGGCATACTAAAAAGGGACCGAGCTTTCGCCCGGCCCCTTTCGGATTTTCAGCTTAAACCGATTTATTCCTCTGTGAAGTACGAAATAACGTCGTTAAACTTATCGGTAACGTCAGTCTCTATACTGTTCCACATAGAAGCAAAGTCGTTGGAAGCGTCTCTACCGATCATATGACGGAACTTGAAGGATACGTTTCCGCAAAGGGTGGAGTAAATAAGACCGAAGTTGAAGTTGTTACCTTCAAGGATCATATCGTAGACCTTCAGATCGTAATCCTCGCTGTCCTCGGAACGGATGTAACGGTACTTCATTACCACCTCGAAGAAGTTGGGAGCAACGGTTCTGTAGCTCTCTTCGTTGAGCTTTTCAAGAACTGCACCTGCAAGATAGTCTCTGGTGGTGCTTCCGTCGCTGCAGGTGTGGTTCTCAATACCTGCGGGAATGCAGAATGCGTTGTAGCTGTCTGTCTGAGAGGTATAGTAATTGGTCTGTTTCTCGTCGAACTTGGGCATGGGGAGAAGACCGTAATCGTCCTTCATATCTCTGAATCCGTTAGCTTCACCAAGAGCAGCTGCGTGGAAGATCATGCTTCCGTTGATGAACTTATCTCTGAAGATGGGGTTGCCGCTGTTATAGTATTTGGTGTCGGAAAGAACGCCGTCGCACTCGTAAGCGAGAGTGTAGAGCTTGTTGAGAGCGTTAACGGTTCTCTCGGTGTTGTAGGTGAGGTAGGGAACGCCGTTCTCATCGTCTCTGGTGATAGGAGCATCCATGCCGTACTGGAATGCGTCGCAGGGCATAGGACCGCTCCAAAGAGAACCGAAGCCGAAGAAGTCACCCTCACTCTTCTGACCGTCGCCGTCGGAGTCTACCCACTTATCCTTAACGAGGTTTGTGAAGGCTTCCATGGTCCACTTGCCGTCGAGAACCATCTTGTAGATTCCTTCGGAACCGCCGATGTCAGCAAAGTGCTCGTCTGCAAGACGCTTGTTGAAGAAGATACAGCCTGCTTTTTCCTTACTGGAAAGAGAAAGGTCACCAACGCAGGTGTACATCTGACCGTTAAGAGTTGCGTTCTCAACGTAGATCTGGTTCCACCAGGGCTTTTCAAAATCCAGGTAGGGGATGTCATAAAGGTTAGCATAAGTGTTTACGCAAACCATTGCGGGAAGGAAGTAGCCGTAGCCGCCGCAGATGTCATAGTCGCCGGTATCGTTAAACACCATTGCATCGATCTCGGAGGCAAAGCCGGTGCTGGCAACGCTCTGAGCGCCGGTATACTTTATGAAGTTGAGCTCTACGCCCAGATCCTCTTCTACCTTGATGTTTCTGTTGTATACGGCATCGTTGATGATGTCATCGTTAAGCTCCTCAACGGTGTAATGAGTCAATATACTTCCGTCGATAAAGAAGTTTACTGTCTCGCCGTTAAAGTTGAGGTCTGCGGGAAGAGAGGAATCCACCTTATCTCTGCCCCATTCGTCCTTGTCGGAAGCCTGTGCGGTTCCGGTAGGCTTTTGGCTGCCTGTCTGAGGCTGTGTCTTTGCAGGATCTCCGCCGCATGCGGCAAACAAAACAAGAACCATAGAAAGAACCAGCATAAGTGTTAGCAGTTTTTTCATTTCTTTTCTCCTTTTTAATTTTCGAGATATCACCTCGTATTGGATATTTTATCACACAATAAGCAAAAAGTCAATACAATAATTTATATGCTTCTTATCTTCATAACAGCACCGTGATCGGTATTATGCCATATCAAGCCTCAAAGTCTATTTGATAAACGTTGCCGTGAGAATCGCTGTAGATGCATCTTCCGTCATAAAAATCTATAAGCTCGGGCTCGACGTTTGCTCCCGCCTCCACAAGATCATAGTATCTCTCCTCGCGCTTTATCGGATCCACAATGCGAATCGCGGGTCTGTTTTTCGTATCCCTTCCGCCAAATCCCTCTGTGGAGTATATCCTTCCGCCGTAAAAGCAGGCACCCTGAAGAAAATAATGATATGAGCAATCAAAGCTCGATATAATATCACCCTCGCTCAGCACAACGCAGCTTACACCGAGCCTTTCGTCAAAGCTTCCCTCTCCCACACGGGGCATAGCGAATTTAAAATACCTTGTGCCCAGCTCTTCGTTTCTCATTACAAAGGCGTAAAGCTCGTTATTTTCTCGGTCTATAACAAAATTTCCGTAGGGACGCTTTCCGTGCTCATCCTCGCTTGCCTTCCAGAGCCTTGCATCCTCACAAAAGCCTATCTTTATCGCCCCCACCGCCTCGGCGGAATAAGTGCCACCATCTCTCTTGAGGCGATACGCCATTACGGTCCCCATAAGCTTATCCACGGGGTCCTTGTGATAGTTATTGTAGATATTGGAGTATAAAATGGGATATTCGTCCTCGGCAGAATACTTTTCCGCACCGAAGCACACCGAATTACTGTGAGGGATCACTCCGCTGAGGGTAAAGCTCGCCTTGGGCTTCACCTCCCCCTTTAATGAGGTGATATCGTATACCTTGCATACTCCTTCACTGTCAAATCTAAATAGCTCGTTTCCCCACACCGCGCCGTCCTGAGCTCCGTCTATCACGGCGATCTGTTCAAGCTTCATTTTTATCACTCCTTATTCTTCAAAAATGCCGTAGGCATTAAGCATATATTTTGAGGTATCGTACATCATTGCTTCTATATGCCTTTGCATAAAGAGCTGAGGCTCTCTTAAAAGGTCCGAGGCTTCAAACCTCCTTCTCTTTCCCTGCCAGCAATTATAGTTTCTCAGCGAGGAATCGCACTCAAGGGTGAAATATCCCTTGAAGCCCACGTCAATAAGAGCACTTATGACCTCATCGTGGTTAAGCGTTCCCAAAAACGGAGCAACGTGCTCGTCTCCGCCGCCGCGATTATCATTGTAATGCACCGCGTAAAGCTCGTCCTTCAATGTCATTATCTCGTCGTACTGGTTGCCCTCGCAGTTGGCGTGGCCCGTGTCCCAGCAGCCGTGGATCATGGGATGGTCAACAAATTTGATAAAGTCGTACATATCCTTGCCGCAGTTTATAAAATAGCTCTCTCCCATATTTTTGGAGGTACTGTTCTCGCAAAGCACGTTTACTCCGCAAGCCTCCATAGCGGGAAAGAGCCTTGTATAGAATTTGCGATTTACCTCAAACCACTCGTCCTTGCCGATGCCCTTTTTAACGCCGTTGTGAACTACCGTGTTCTTAATTCCCAGCATACCGCATATCTCAATGGAGCGAATGGTCGCCTCCAATAAAAACTCCACCTTGCCTTCATCGTCGGAAAGGGGATTTCCGCCCTGAGAATGTGCCTGAACAAAGCTCATACCAAGACTGTCTGCAAGCTCCTTTATCCTTTGAACCTCCTTTTCCCAGCCCTCGTTCATATAGACACAGTCGGGAGTAAAGGTATACATATTAAGGTCGATATACCTAAAGCCCGCTTTGTGAAGCTCTGTTATCCTTTCGCTGTCGGTCTTACAAAATCTTGAAAAGTCTCCCGTTGTCGTTGCGATCTTCATTTTTTCTCTCCTTTTATTCTTTTTTTCCAAAGGTCAATAAATTTTCAAACATCGGCGCAAGCCCGGGCATTGAAGCAGGTGGCACAAGAGATGGCACGCACGCCACCTGAAAATCATCTCCGTCAACAGTGACAAGAGTGGCGCCGTTTTGCCCGGGAACGTGATAATCGTATTGCCCCGTCTTCATTCCGAACACCCATTTTATTCCCTTGTGGCTTATGCACCCGCAGTTATTGTGGTTGTGCCCCATAAAGACTCCGTCCACACAAAGCTCCTTTAACAGCTCATAAAAGCCGTCCGTGGCTATATATCCCTCATTCTCAAGGAAAAAACCGAAATCCCCATCAAGAGCCGGGGTATCAACTCCGATAATAAAGCTCCTTTTGCCTTCCTTTAAATATCCCTTTTCCTTAGCCGCATCAAAGAAAAGATCAACGGGAACGTGAAAAGCCATGAACGCCTTGACGTCCCTTTTCTGTGCGGTCCGTATCCTTACAGCCTTCTCCCTCATAGCCTCAAGCTGGTCGGGATAGAGCCCCGTTTTCCTTGTTACCTTAGGATCCTCTGCTTTGCAGCCGTTGGAATCCAGCATATACATTACCCTTAAAAGCTTCCCGCTTTTTGCTATTCCTACCGTGTAGTTGGAATTACCCGTCACGCCGCCTCTTTTAAAAACGCAGTATCTGCTCCTTTCAAGCTGCTCACATTGCCAATTGACACCCAAACGGCATTCGTTATCGTGATTTCCGAAAACAGGCGCCCAAGGTATCTTAAAGGAATCCATAAGACGGCAAAACCACTCCATAACTCTGCCGCTGTCATCAAAGGAGCCGTACACAAAATCTCCCGTTATGAATATGAGATCGGGCTTTGTTTGGTTTACTATGCTCCTTATGTGATCCCCGCACTGCTTATCGAAATACTCGGGCAGCCATGCCGCGTACTCATCGGGTCTTAATCTGTCGGGCTTCCTTTGCTGAGTGGAATCTATGACCTGCGTATCGGTGATCTGCAAAAGCCTCAGCTTCGAATCTTTCACCTCCACCACCGCATCACAGCCGTCAAACGCCGAGCCCTGATTATCGTATATAATCCTTGCCTCCATATCTTCTTCCTCAAAAAACTGTCTTTTTGCTCTTTTTTCATTTACATTCTATCACCGTTATGGTATAATTTCAATATAAATTTTGCATCTGGAGGAGAAAAATGTTAAATTCTCTCACTTTGAAAAGGAATATTAAAAGCTTTTCCGTTTCACCGGAAAATCCCACGGGAGAAAAGGGAAGGGGCGGTATGGCAACTCTCGAAAATGCAAGCGCTGCAAGAGCCGCAAGAGAGCTGGGAACGGGTTGGAAGCTCAATCCGTACATTGTTCTGGATGGGCAAAAAACAGCCGTTCTTGCCGACATTAAGGGAGAGGGCGCCATTAAGCATTTCTGGATAACCGACAGCGCTCAAAGAGGAAGACACCTTATTTTGCGCATTTATTTCGATTCTCAAAGCTCCCCCGCCGTTTGTGCCCCGCTTTCCGATTTCTTCGCCAATGCAGACTACAACGACTACCGCGCCGTCAACAGCCTTGCAATGTGCTTCAACCCCAAAAAGGGAATGAATTGCTATTTTGAAATGCCTTATTTCAAGGGCTTTCGCGTAGAGGTGGAAAACTTAAGCGAGCACCCCGCCAATATCTACTATCAGATAGACTGCGAGGAAAAAAAGCTTGATCCCGATTCTCTTTATTTTCACGCCCAATTCAGAAGAGTGAATCCCCTGCCCTATAAATCGGTCTACACTATTTTGGACAACGTTAAAGGAAAGGGCCAGTACGTGGGAACCTATCTTCATTGGGGAGTAAAATCCAACGGCTGGTGGGGAGAGGGAGAGATAAAGTTCTTCATCGACGGAGACACCCAATACCCCACGATATGCGGCACGGGAACCGAGGATTATTTCTGCGGAGCCTATAATTTTGACGTAGGCGGAAAGTACACGGAATTCTGCACGCCCTACACGGGTCTGTCAAAGGTGGAAAGAACCGACGATCTGTACAAGGTCCAAAAGCACTTTGATATGTACCGCTGGCATATAACCGACCCCGTTTATTTTGATAAAGATATAAGGGTAACCATTCAGGCATTGGGCTGGCGAAGCGAGGGCAGATACCTCCCACTGCAGGATGACATTTCCTCGGTGGCTTATTGGTATTCCGATAATCTTTCCGATGAATATCCCCCTCTCCCCGATAACGACTCCCTTGAATTGATCGGCGGCACCAAGCTGTAAAGGAGAATATGTAAATACAAAAAGCCCGATGAACTGCAGTTAGATTCTTCGGGCTTTTGCTTTTTGAAAAAACAAGGCGCCGTGCACGGCGCCTTGGCAAATGACATTTTTAATAAACAGGGTCCGGATTCGGCTCGTAGTGAGAATTTATCACCGCATCTTCGTGTATAACACAGGTTTTCGGAACGTCGTTAAACTTCAGCCTGTATTGATTACTGTAATTGACTATAGCACTTTTTTCTATAAGTTCAACATTTTCGGGAAGGTTTATTTCATAAAGCAGATTAGTACCGATGAAACTATATGAGCGTATAATTTTAAGTGTGGAAGGAAGCTTGAGCGACATTATATTCCCCGAAACCTTCTCAAAAGCTCCGCCCCTTATTTCAGTTACACCCTCCGGAATCTCAACATGACCGCCAAATCCAAGATACTTTATCAAAACTCCATCCCTTATGACAAAATTATCCGGATTGCTGTCAGTAAGCTTATATTCCGGTCTATTATCGGCATTTAAATCACAGCCAATAAGATACTGAGACACAGTTATTGGTACTGACAACGTTGAGCTATCAATTATATTCACCAAAAAGTCTTTGGGGTCAAAGTCCATTTCCATTGTTTCAAGATTGTAACATTCTCTTATTATGTATTCGTCTATGTCCAAAATATAATTTTCGCAAACGTTATTAAGTTGAATCCTTTTAAGGGTATTGTTATACGCAAAGGCTTCTCTTTCTATACCTTGAATTAGGCTGCAATCAATAACCGCTTCCTCTATTCTTCCCATATCGTCAAAACGACATATATATCCTCCGGCAATAATACAACCGTTTTCGTATTTTATATCAAGTTGACGATTTTCTTGCTCGTTAATTATATTAATTTCATCATTAAAGTCATAGTCGGGATTTTTGGATAGATTATTTTCGATATAATCCCCTAATAATCTGTAGTATTTTTGATTACCTAACTTTCCTCTTGCGACAATTACAGCTTCAAGCTCTTTTCCGACAAGCTTAAACTCTTTTGGACTGCCATATCCCCAATAGTCAACCAATGTATTTAATACATCTATTGCCTCTTTATAAGACATTACCTTTTTCTCGGTAATCTCTTCGGTTTTTTGAGAATCAGAGTTTTCGGAGGTTTCGGTTTTGTCTTTGGTAATTATGTCTCCGTTATCGGTTAACGGCAAGGTTTTATTTTCCGTTTTCTCAGAAGTGATCGGCTTTGTATCCGGCAATGTCTTAGTCGGCTCACTTCCTTGACAGGAGGTAAAAACACTTAAAAGCATTACAGTGACTAAAAGTATTGATAATAATTTTTTCATTAAATCTTTCATATTAATATCCTCCTTTATTTAATTCTATTTTAAATCCCCAAAAACAGCTTTTATTACAAATGACCCATTGGACTATACCCTCTTTCCGGATTACAGAAAATGTGCATTAATGAAGTTTATCACACTCTGTATTTTTATTATATTTAATTGCATCCACTTTGTCAAGGTTTTATATTGATATCAAGGTGATTTCGTATACTTCCACATTTTGTAATTGATGGAATTGTGCAGTTTTACTATAGATCTGTTTTAGTGGTAAGATGCGGTGTTTTTCAAGAGAAATAAAAACCCAAGATCGCATCGGATCTTGGGCTTTGTTATTATTCTACCGTCACAAACACTCCGTCGCCCTGCTCTAAGCTTACCGTGAAAACACCGTTACAAGGCTTTAATTCCGAGGGCTCTCCGTCGCGGTAAATGGTTATTTTCCCATTTGCCTTAAAGCTTGCGGTAGCAGTCTTGGGCTTCTGAAAATCCTGCATATTCACAAGGGTAAACGCCTTACCTTCGCCCTTTTCCTTCTCAAAGCATCCCACAAGCAAGGGGGTATCACAAGAAATGTCCCATATAGCGTCAAAATCCGTATAGGGGGTGTTCATTTCAAGATACGGGGTAGTCTCGGGGGATGAATTTACGTTGAAGGCGCCCAGATTTTTATAGCTTACAAACAACGGCGAAAGCTTCTTTAAGCCCAACGCCAATTTTTGAGCTTCAAAATAGAGAGCATTTCTTTCCCCTATGAAATCCATCAAAGCATAATCGTGTCCGGGGCGAGCGGCGAAAACGTAGTACAAAAAGTTAGTGGTACCGTAGGAAAGGCAAGTATAAGCCTGCCATCTCAGCTCGGCGCCGTCCACGGGGCGCACGTTTTTGTACCAGGTGCAGCTCTGAAGACATATCCACAATTCCCTATTGCTCTTTCTTGCCGCATTTGCTCCGTACTCAATGTTTTTAACGTAATCGGGGTAATTATATTTAATATGCTTTACCGGATACATATCGGGATATTCGGGATCGGGACGGCGCTTGCAGGGATATATGTCTATGCATATATAGTGGGTATCGATAAGTCTTATATATTCGTCAAGATAGGTCTTGTAGATATGGTCGTCGGAGGAATAATACTCTATGGGAGCCGCCCAAGCACCACCCTTAAGCTGCTGCTCGTTGGCATAAAGGGGCAAAAGATTAATGAAGGCGAATTTATCGGGATATCTTTTGTTAAATTCACTTACCTCCCTGCCAAGCTCCTCGAACACTGCCATTCCGGGCTCGTCGATATAGGAATAGGAAATATATCCGGGCTCATTTTTATAGAACATCAGCTCTTCTTTATCAAAATCCAGAACCGTAGCGTGATCTCCCACCGTCTTGTTGGTCTTGGGATCGTCCACCGCAAAATCTATGCCGTATTTGGAAAACCAGGACATAAATTCGGGGCTTATCTTATCGGGGGCAATGAGCTTAAACTCTATCACCGCAAAATCCACGCCTGCCTCGCCAAGCTCCTTAACGTGCTTTTCGTCGGGGTGTGATACGGGCATATATGCGCCAAATCTTATCCTTTTTTCAAAAGCTCTTCCTTTTTTCATATTAATTCTCCTTTTTATATCTCGGCAACTGCCTTAAAAGCTCCAACGTCGGCATCGCCGTAAAGCTCTGTGTAATCCTCTCCCAAAAAGCAGGCAAAGGTCGCCGCTTTAAAAAATCCCAGCCTTTTATATTCCGCCGCCTCAAAAAGCATAGCCGCTTCATCAAGAGCAAAGCGCTTTGGAGGCTTTTTCCAACCCGAATAAAGAGAATTATCATACCAATACTCCAAAACCTCGGCACTTTCTCGAGGAAAACAAGCCATCAGCGGCAAAAGCATTTTTCTTTCGTTTTCAACTCTCTCGCATCTGTCATCGCCCTTAGCGGTATACTTTTCCATGGGAGCATATTGGAGAAAAACGCCGTCAGCGGGCTTTATAGCTGCGGGAGGCACAAGACTGTCATAATAAGCAAGATAAGCCGCCTTGCCATCGGGAAAGACCGACCTTATGCCCTCTGTGATCGCATTGATCGCCATCATTTGCTGATCGGAAAAGGAAAGCGAGGCGCAGCTCGGGCAATGACAGCCCAGATCCTTGCCGTCATCCATCCAAAAATAAAATCTGTGACTGCTTTTGTAAAGCCTCGAGGCAAGCTCCGCGGCTCTTTTTGAGAAGAGCGTCAGGGCGTTTTTGTCGGATACGCAAAAATTCCAATCCCCGTTCCTTTTCCCCTCGTTATCAACTCTGAAATACTCCGGATGCTCGCCGAAAAGCTCCCTTGGCATAAGATATCCCGCGGCGTGGAGATGGTATTCTATCTCCAGCCCCTTACGGCAGGCATAATCTATAAGCTCCTTGTATTCGTCTCTTTCAAGCAAGCTCAAAAGCTCCTTTAAGGCATCCGTGGCGTGTCTTCCGCCCTTGGGATGTAAGCCCAATACTCCAACCTTGGCTTCAAAGAGCTTATCTATCCATCTTTTGGAAAGTTCCTCGGGGTGTATCAGCATTGCGGTTTTCATTATTAACCTCCATAGCTCGGGATCGTAAAATAATGATACCCCCAAATAGGTTTTATTGCAAGAGCTTTTTCAATTTTTATATTTTTTTATACTGCAAATCCCGCTTGAAAGGATCAGCCTTCTCAGAAAGGGAGAAAACAAAACGTGCATCTTCAATATCTTTAAGCCAAGCTTTAATCTTAGCTTCATTGTCTTTTTTCTGTAGCTTTTCAGTATTTTATCAGCCCCGTCCTCGCAAAAGGAATCGGCAAGCTGCTTTGCGCTCAGAAAGGCACTGCTTATACCCTCAAAGGAGCTGGAGCTGATCAAGCCCGCCGCTTCTCCGATAAGAAACACTCCGTCCCTTCCCAAAACAAAATCACCGAGGCTCAAGGGAGCGGTCACAAGGCAAGCCTCCCTGAAAAGAGGCTCTCCGAGACTCTTTTTCATATGGTCCTCCAAGCGGCTCCTTTGCCTTTGGAAGGCCTCCTTGCAGCCCTTTGGCTCAAAGGCGCCGCCGAATATCATCCTGCCGTTTTTTCTTATAATCCACGAGCAGGCCTTGGAGGTAACGGGATCGAAAACGCAGGAGTAATTTGCCATATCTTCTCCCTTGTCGGGATAATGCTCCTGAATAGCAAGGTACTGCCTCTTTGGCATTTTGAAAAAGCTTCTCCTGACGACAGATGCAGCGCCGTCCGCTCCCACAAGGTAACGGCAGGAAAGCTCCGATTCTCCCTCCGCTCCCTTCAGCCGAGCCCAATAAGTGCCCTCCGAGGCACCTACGGCAACACAGATCCCGCGGATGATATCAACACCCTCGGGTATAAGGCTCAACAGCCAACGGTCAAAATCACCCCTTGTCATATTCAGATAGTGTCGCTGATAATGCCGCTCCTTGCCGAGGGGAATATCTATAGTCTTAACGTCAAATATCTGCAGTCGGGCAAGAAGCTCCTTGGGAAGAGTCAGGTCAAACTGAGCCATGACCTTTTGTGCATCGGGCGAAAGAAGCCCGCCGCATACCTTGCTTGAGCCTTCCGCCATACCGTCCACAAGAGCGATACTCTTACTCGGACAAAGCTTTTTAACCTCTCTTGCAAAAGTCGCACCTGCAGGTCCGCCGCCTATTATGACAATATCATAGCTCTTCATCTTCGGCTCCCTCAACGTATTCAAGCAGATCCGCGGGCTGACATTCCAGCACACGGCAAAGCTTATCCAGTGTGGATATTTTAAAAGCCTTTATTTTTCCGTTTTTCAAAAGTGAAATGTTTGCCATAGTAAAGCCCACCCTTTCGGCAAGCTCGGTAACGCTCATCTTTCTTTTGGCGAGCATAACGTCGATGTTTATTCTTATCATAAGGTAGCCTCCGATTCCTCTTTAAGGATCGCCGCTCTTTTTATATAGTCCGAAAGAATGAAAAGAGCGCAGTCCACCAAAAATCCCATAAGTCCGATAAATCCCAAGGCGGGCGCGAGAATATACTCCCCGAGGGCAATAAGCACCGCCGCTGCCATAAATACCACAAGACAGTCGCAGAACAAAAGCACAGATACAAGCCTTACCCTCCGCGATACCTCAATGCTGAATACCGTATCCTTTTCTATATCCTTAACAAAGGAAAAGCCTATAGCGAGAATAACAAATATCGGTAACGCCGCAATAACAAACAGGGTGTATATCACCGCCTCGGGCACAAAAAGACATTCCGTAAGATAGGTCGCAGCACGGGGGATCCATAGGATGCACAGCAGTGCGCAAATAAGTATTACCGCGAGCATTCCCGGCTTTATCAGCTTTATAATATTTCTTTTCATAAAAATCACCTCTTTTCTTCATTATACTCGAATATTTCGCATTTGTCAATAAATATTTATTGCAACACGATAATTTTTTACCGTAAAAAGCGCTTGTCAATTGACAAGCGCCTGAATTTTATTGATCGGTCACTTTATTTTTTTCAATGATGCGGATTATCCTCAAAAGAGCGATCAACGCAACAAGCATAAGAGCGCAGAACACGAAGAGAATAATATCGTAGCTTCCCAGAATATCAAAGCAGGCGTTGGCAATGGGACCGCCAACTGCATATCCCGCGGTATTTACAGAGGCAATGATACCCAAGGCGGTGTTAAAATACTTCTCTCCGAAAAGCTCACGGGCATAGATCGGAAGCATAACCGTTTCAAGGGGCAAAGCCAGATCGCGAAAGAGTCCGCATGCCGTGGCGATAATTGCGCTTCCGCTACGGCTGACCCATACAAGAAGCAAAAGTGAGATCACTGCGGAAAAATAGCAGATAGAGGAGGTAAACCTTACTCCCCTTTTATCGTATATAAAACCCACCGCAAGCTTTGTAACGGAGAGAAATACAGAGGTCACGCTTACGATATTTGCTATGGAAAGAGCATCTATTCCCGCATCGGAATAAATCGGCACTGCCACGCCGCTCACTCCCTGAAGCACTGCACCCGCGATAAAGATACAACCCAGCGCCACGAAAAATTCCGGCTTTGAGAGCAGCTTTTTCAAATCGTCGGGAGAAGCTTTTTTCTTTTGAGGCGATTGATCGGCAGTCTGCGAATCCTTGTTTTTGAAAAACAAAAGGATCAATACAAATAATACCGCCAGTATAAGGACTGTAAGTCTGTAGGCATCTCTGAAGCCGCCTGATCCGCCGTTCAGAACGGGAGTCAGAATATGTACCGCAAGGGCTCCGCCTATGCCGTTTGATGCAAGGATCACACCCATGATCGTGCCCTTATTCTCCTTGCACCAGAGATTGACCACAAAGCCCACCATGGTGGTGGTCGTCCATGCAATACCCAGACCCAAAAATATACTGCTTATATACAAGCTCGGCGCATTTTGGGCAAGGGAGGCTATCAATGAAGAAAGCATAAGCGAGCCGATTCCCAATAGAATAAGAAGCTTTGCCCCCAAGCGCCGTATCAGCACCGAAAAAAACACGTTGATGATCGCCGTGGATACGTATCTGAAGCTGTCGGAAACCGAAAACTCAGTTCTGCTTATATCAAGTCCCTCGCATACGGGCAGGATAAAAATACTTTTGCTTGAGCTGCAAAAGCCAAGGCAGGTAAAGGTCATAAGAAAGCACAGTGCAATTATTATCCATTTGTAGTTGATCCTTTTCTTTCCCGACTCGCTCATAAGCTCCTCCGTTTATTGACATTACGATTTTAATATTATATAATATTTTTTGCGGAAAATAAAGGAAGAATAAACAAAAAATATCAAAATCGATCACATTAAGGAGCCTCTTATGTCCGGAAGTGCGCTTTGGGAAACACAATCTATCGACGAAAAGCTTATAAAGGTCGACTATATGAACACCCACATTACCCCCGATAAAACCAACAAGCTCCACTGTCATCCCTTTTTCGAGCTTATCATAATCGATCGCGGGGAGGTAAAATATACTAAAAATAACAGTATGACCGAGATAAAAAACAAAGCCGTCGTGTTTAACAGGATATACGATATTCACAACCCCTTCGTCAGCTATTCGCCTTTGTATAAAAGAATAAAGATACAGTTCTCCCATAAGCTTCTGGAGAAGTATATAAAGCCGTCCGCGGAGTTAGAGCTTGCCCTGGGAGCATCATACATCAAAAGCCTTAACGACGTTGATTTTGAAAGGATCTTCTCCCTTTCAAAGAGCATTTTTCAACTGTGCGGCAACGGTGAAGAAGAGCTTGAAAAAACGAGAGTCTGCCTTTATCTTGCTACGCTTATCCTTAATTGCTACGATGCTGCTCCGCTGCCTGCTGACAGCAGGCAAAGCTACGTAAACGGCGTAAGAGAATATATTATCGCCAATCTTTCCCGCCGACTTACCATAGAGGACATAGCCGGCACCTTTTTCGTGAGTAAAACAAAGCTGATTTGCGATTTTAAAAGGTATAGCAATCTGAGTGTTTTGCAGTTTATCACCGCCGAAAGGGTAAAAGCTGCCCAAAGGCTTCTTTTGAAGGGCTATTCCGTTAGCTCCACTGCCGAAAAATGCGGCTTCTCAAGCCCCAGCTATTTTATTAAGGTATTTTCCCAAACAATGGGAATCACCCCTCTTAAATACACCTCTCTTCGACTCGAAGGCTCCGACACAAACCGCTTCTGACTTTTTTCCTTATACTATTATTCACTAAAAGCAAACAATCGATAATTTATTTACATAACATTGTTTACATTAGTATTATGTAAATCATTAAATTTACATAAGTTATAATATCTGTATTTATGTAAACAATTTTCAAGAATAAAGGAAGGCTTTTTAGCGTAGTGCCCTTAAGGACACTACGCGTCGATATAGATCCGCTTGCGCGGATCTTCGATATACGCTGACACGTTCGATATGATGTTTGCTACGCAAACACTCGATATGCTCACCGCGTGAGCGCGGATCTATATCATATCAAGCTTGAGTGTAGCGAAAGCATATCGAATTTGCCGCAAGGCAAATATATCGAGCCGAGCGAAGCGACGGCATATCGACAAATAGCATCTGTGGACACAGATGCAGTGCTTGCAAAGAAAAGAGGACAGAGAGTGTAAAAACATTCTCTGTCCTCTTCCTGTCGGTGGGTGCTATTTCTATTGAATCTAAAACTATCCTTAAGAGTACGTCTCTTTAGAGTCTTCCTTTTTACACCATTAAGTTTACATAACACACCAAATTCCAAGTTATGTATTTGTGACCCTAAACACCATCGAGCACTGTATTTGCGTGAACTATGTCGTCATTGAAGGTTTTTTGCCTACTTTTTTTCAAAGCTCACGTCCCTATCAGTACTAATATGACCTTCGAGCACTGTGTTTGTACTGACTTTACCGACATTGAAAGTTTTTTGCCTACTTTTTTTCAAAAAAGTAGGTTATGCTTTGGGATATTTGATCTTAACGGGCATACCGGTCTTGGTGGACTCAACGGTAGCGGTGCAGACAGCCACGGTGCTTGCGCCCTCAAGACTGCTTACGGGGAGGGGAGTGTTGTTAACAAGGGCGTTGACAAAGGCATCGATTTCCGCGGTAATATTGTGGTTGTTGATCTCGATGGGTATCTCCTTGCCCTTGGTGAAGCTGCTTTTGCCGTTTTCCAGAGGACCGACGTCTTCAAAGAGCGTCATTGTGGGAGAGGTGTTGTCGCAGATTATGGTACCGTTGGTGCCGTAGAAAACACTTCTCATTGTGTAATCTCTCTTGCATCCGATGGAGGTGAACACCTTACCTGCAACGTTGTTGGGGAACTTGTAGATGGCAACTGCACAGTCGTCTGTGGGCCAGGTCGTGAGACACTTGTGGTTAGCAATGGCATATACCTCGCCGGGGTTGCCCGCGATCCATCTGAGAAGATCAACTGCGTGGCATCCGCCGCCGATAAAGCCGTGTCTTTCGGGTGTTACTCTCCAATCGTCCACACCTCTTGCCTTGGCATAGCTGTGAGCGTATTCGCTTTCAACAAAGAAAAGCTCGCCGATCTTGCCCTCCTCGATGAGCTTCTTTGCCTGCAAAAAGGCGGGGGTGCAACGGCATACCTGACCGATCATAAGTCTTCTGCCGGACTCCTTTTCGGCATCGATCATTCTCTGACACTGCTCCATATCAAGAGCCATAGGCTTTTCGCAAAGAACGTCCTTGCCGGCTCTGAGGAATGCTTCGGTCATTTCCAGATGGTACTGGTCGGGTGTAACGATAACCGCCGCATCAACCTTGGGATCGTTTACAAATTCTCTGTAATCGGTCACCGCCTTTTCAACGTCAGGGAAGCCCTCAAGCCTCTTTTTGAGAATGTCCTCGTGCTTGTCGCATATTCCGTAAAGCTTTGCGCCTTCCTTTGCAACAACTCCGTCCATGTGACGTCTTGCCATATCACTGCATCCGATAACTACAATGTTTAAAACTTTATTTTCCATTTCTATTGACCTTCCTTTCTGTTTGTGATACTATTATATCAAGCTAATTGTTGGAATACAAGAATATTTTGTTGGTTTTTATCCTCATTTTGTTGGAGGTTTTATGAATATCAAAAAAACTGATAACGTAAAAATAGAAAAGCTGAAAAACCGCGACCTATTTTCTCCCGATGACGTTACCTTATATTACTGCGGAATAGATAAAGATCTCAGCCCGGGAGCACGTTACGGCCCGGTTATAAGAGAATGCTATATTCTGGAGGTATGCACCGGAGGGAGGGGCTCGGTTATTATAAACGGAACGGAATTCGAGGTAAAGGCAGGGGACGTATATTTGCTTTTTCCCGGAGATACCGTGGTGCATACTGCAGATACCGTCTGCCCCCGAGAGGGATATTTTTGCGGTTTTTGGGGAATGCACGTTGCCCATTGGCTGTCTCCGTCTCCTATCAGCTCCCGCCGCCCCTTTGCTGAGGCGAAGGCATTTGAGCCGATTTTAAAGCTTATTAAGGAGCTTTACCGATGCGGGCAGGATAAGAGCGCGGGGGTAAATCTGAAGATCAAGGGCTTGATATGCCTGATGCTTTCTCAGCTTATCGGCGATATTCCCCCTCAGCAGGAGGTTTCGGATCCGATAAACAACGCGCTGAAGCTTATGGAGCAAAGATACCACGATCCTTTGACGGTTTCTCAGATAGCCGCCGCATCGGGCTTGGAAAGAAGCTATTTTTCCACTCTTTTTAAGGAGCGAACAAAGCTCAGCCCCTACGATCATCTCTGCCGACTGAGGATAAATAAGGCTTGCGCTCTTTTGAAGGACCGCCGTTGCTCGGTGAACGTTGCCGCAACGAGCTGCGGGATAGAGCCTCATAATTTCGCCCGCCTTTTTAAAAAGTATCTGGGCACTACCCCCGCAAAATGGCTGGAGTCAATTAAATAAACCAATATAAAAATACATCCACCGCTATGACATAAATAATCATTGCGATGGATGTTTTTGCTTTATGAATATTTAAAACCTTCAAAAAACACCGGGATTATGTAAACCAAAAGCTTTCGAGCACTGTGTTTGCATTGATGTGATCGACATTGAAAGTTTTTGCCTGCTTTTTTTCAAAACTCACGTCCCTATCAGCGCTAATATGACCTTCAAGCACTGTGTTTGCACTGACTTTACCGACGTTGAAGGTTTTTTGCCTGCTTTTTTCAAAACTTCCATTAAAGTTGGCACTGATATCGCCATCGAGCACTGTGTTTGTGCTGACTCTGTCGACATTGAAAGTTTTTTGCCTACTTTTTTTCAAAAAAGTAGGTCAGAACAGCTTTTCGCAGAATTCCTCGATGAGACCCAGATCCCAAGCCAAACGGCTTGCAACATACTTGTCGCGGATATCCTTGGTTGCCTTGAAGGAATCCTTGAGGCAATCGGGACAGATACCGATCTCCTCAACCGCCTTGGGTGCACCGATAAGGTCCATAAGATCCTCAACGGTCTTAGCATCGGGGAGCTCTTCTGCCATGATCTTCTTGATCTCGTCCCAATTATCGATGATCTTTTCAAGACGTGCGGCGTGCTTTTCGAGATTGTATTTGCCGGCGCCTGCCTCTGCCTCGATCATAGTCTCTGCGGCAGTGCCCAGAAGCTTTCTCAGATCCTCGCTCCAAGCCTCGAAGGAGAAGCTCTTAACGTAGCTGAGAGCCTTTTCTCTGTCGGGAGTTGCCGCCTTAAGAAGATCGTATACCTTAAGGCTGAGAAGCGTACCTATGCCAACCTGAATACCGTGAAGATCCACGGGAGTTCCAAGCTCAAGACCTCTCATATCCCAAACGTGGGAGAAGTAGTGCTCCATACCGGAAGCGGGACGGCTCATACCGGCGTAGTTCATACCGATGCCCGCAATGAGCATACCCTCCATAACACTCTTTACGCTTTCGGGGTCGCGCTTGATAAGACCCGCAGCGCCGTCAACAACGCGCTTAAGTGCGGTACGTACAAGACCTGCAACGTTTTCGCAGTAGTACTCTCCGATGAGAAGGCTTGCTATTCTCCATTCGCAAATGGAAATGTACTTTGCAAGCATATCGCCAACGCCGGCCTGGAGCATTTTCATGGGAGCATTGCAAAGAATATCAAGATCGCCGATAACTACCTGAGGGCAGGTGGAATCAAGAGAGACCTTAAGGCCGTCTCTTGCCATAGAAGAGGTCGCAGATGCGTAACCGTCCATACTGGGTGCAGTTCCAACGATAAAATAAGGGTGACCCGTGATCTTGGAAAGGATCTTTCCCAGATCGTTGATAACACCGCCGCCAACGCCGACGATAAGATCGCAGCTGTGGTCGTAGTGCATCACGGCACTGCCAACAGCCCACTCATCGGGCTCAAGATGCTCTTTTCTGAAGGCGTAACGGCTGTGGGGGATCCCCGCAGCGTCAAGCTCTGCCTCGCAAAGCTCTCCTGCCGCCTTGTAGGTGTTAGTGTCGCAAAGGATAAACACCTTCTTGCCGCCGTACTTTTTAACCAGCTCGGCAAGCTTTTTTACAGCACCCTTCTCAATGTATGCTTCCTTTACCATTGCAAAATGCTTTTTGCCGCAATCGCACAGTGCGCCGTCGTTGGCAAGAAGCTCCGCAACGGTTGCTTTTGTCATATCCATATTATTTACCTCCAAATCAATCTCTTACACTATTATATTATATCAACGCTCTTTCGTCAAGAGGCGTTCATTTCACTTTCGGCAGAAAATACATAACCAAAACGGAATCCTTTTTCACCACTCCGTCAAAGAAGCATCTTGACATCGTCTTCTTTTCGCTTATCTCCTCGCAAAGATAAAGCTCATAAGGGGTATCTATCTCCAGCTCTATATCATTATCGGTGGGGTTTGCCACAACGATGACCTCGTCCTTCTCGCCCCTTGCGCAAACGGCATACAGGCCTTCCTTATCGCCCTTAAGAGCAAGCTTTTCGCCTCTTTTGTAGAGCTCGTTAAAGGCAACGAAGGACCAGTAGGTCTTGTAGGGCTCCGCGCTTGCGGGATCAAAGAGCGAGCCGTAAATACTGACTCCGTAGCGTGCATCGTAGAACATGGCACTGTCCACGGGAAGATCCTCAAAGGAAAGCATCATAGCGGCGGTAACCGCGGCATGCTTTGCCGTACCTCGCAGATTTACCAGACTGTTCCACTCGTTTACCGAGATATGAACGTCCTTGTAGCCTGCTTCATCGAGGGTGTCTCTGGCGTATTTTGCATATACCGCATTGTTTTCAACTGTATCGTAGCTGTGCCAGGAGAAGAAGTCCAGCGGACATTTGTGAAGAGTGATATACTCAAGAAAGCGCTTGAAGAATACTATAAAATATTCCTTTCTTGGGGAGCTGTTGGCATTTGCAACAAAGCTCTTTTTCAGATCGTAGAAGCCGCAGGATGCATAACCGCCTATCATCAGATGAGGGAATCTACCCTTCAGATGCTTGCTGGCAACGTCATAGAGCTCAAAGTATTCCTCCATATCGCCGCGCCACATCTGATTTTCCATAGGATCCTCGTAGTTGTCGGGCTCGTTCCAGATCTCCCAAAAGCGGATATTGTATTTAAAGCCCTTTGCCCAACCCTCGGTATAGTGGCGGATTATACCCTCGCATATCTTCGCCCATTTAAGCTTGTCCTTAGGCGGGTATATATCGTACGCCTTTACGGCACAGTAGTTTTCTATAGACACACCGAGACGGATAAAGGGCTCAACGCCGTTTTCCACAAGAGCGCTTATCAAAAGATCCGCAAAACTAAAGTCGTATGCGCTCTCATCCTCGGGATCCCTGGCCCCGTCCTTGAATATGTAAGGTATGTCCAGGAAGCGACCGTAAAAGAAGCCTACGTCGTGAAGACGGGAAAAGGGAATACCTGCGTCCTTTAAGTAACTAATCATCGAAAAGTCAATACCCTTATAGGGGGGCTGACCGACGCCGTGCATAGGCTTGATCCTACCGGTTGAAGCCGATCTGTCCACTGTAAGCTTTGCCATTATTATTTCTCCTTGTCTTTCCAATACTTCCTTACGACCTTGCTTACCGCAAGATAGTTGTTTGTGAGGATGGTATCGATGCCCATCTTGGCATAGTTCAGTGCTTTATCGGGACTGTCCGCCCAGAAGAGATTGCAGATAATGCCGTTTTTGTGAGCCTCGTCGATGGTGTTCTGATCAAAATAGGGTCTGAAGAGCTGGATCTTCTTTATTCCCAGAGCCAGGGCTCTGTTGACCATACTCATCTTGTCCTCGTTGCCGTCCCATCCTACACACACCGCAATGTCGGGAGCATATTCCATTGCCATTTTCAGCATTTTATCGCTGGTGGTCATAAAGTAGCAGTGCTTTGCGCAGTCATATTTTCTGATAAGCGCCACTATCTCCTCCAGCTTGTGATCCTCAAATTCAGCATCCCATATCTTTACGTGGATATTCATAACCACTCTGGAGGCAAATTTTTGCAAAATTTCCTCAAAGGTGCAGATACCGAGACCCGCAAAGCTCTCGGAGTGCTTGGAACCAAAGTCCAGATCCTTAAGCTCATCAAAGGTCTTTTCATATATCTTTCCGCTGCCGTTTGATACTCTGTCCAGCGTGGGATCGTGACAGCTTACCAGCACGCCGTCAAGAGTTGACCATATGTCAAATTCTATCTCCTCGGCTCCCAAAGCCACCGCCGCCCCGAAGGCAGGCATTGTGTTTTCGGGACAAGCCACACTGAATCCTCTGTGAGCGCATATTCTCGGATAGGGCATTACGTCCTCAAAAGCAACGACACCGGGACCGCCGTTGCGGTAAAGCCAAGGTCTTCTGCCCTCCTCGATGTATTCGTAATGGCTCTTTTCCTTCCCCTTGAAGCCCGCGGCTTTATAATACTTCTTTTTCGGATCTATTTCACAGATACCGAGACCTATTCTGCTCTTCATATCCACGAGGACCTTGGAATCCGGAGCAATAACGCAGCTGCATCCGCAAATATCGCTGTCCTCTCCCAGGCTGACCGCAGACCTTATAAGATAGGCATTGGTATTGTAGCACAAAAAGCGATTTATCAACTCAAGAGCGCTGTGACTGTCCGTCCTTTGATGACTGCAGCCTATCACCACGTCCACACCCTCTCTTGCCAACGCCGCAAAGGACTCGTAGAAATAGAAATCGTAGCAGGTCATAAAGCCGTATTTCACGCCCTCGATCTCCACGGTATATGGCTTGGCAAAGCTATAGCTGTAGCTTACGTCCAGCTCGTTTCCGCCCTGAGCGGCTGTCTTTACCTCGCTGGGCGCAGGGTGTGCCTTGTAGTATTTTCCAACCGTATTGCCCTTTCTGTCAATGGCGTGAGTGCAGTTTACGTAGCCGTTGGGGCTTTTGTCGGCGGCGTTTACGAATACTATGGCGTTGCATCTTATCGCCGCCTCCCTTGCCTTTGTCATAACGGTTTGATTATACTTTTCTATTGACTTATGGAACTCCTCCTTGGAGGGCTGATCGGCAGGAACGTCGGAATACTCCGGCATTACGATAAGATCCAGACTGTCATCGCAGGAATCCAAAAGCGCGATCATTTCATCAAAGCATTTTTGGGTATCCGCTCCGTCAAAGGAATAGTATGGCTGAATAACGCAAACCTTCATTATTTATCCTCCTTCTTATCGAAAGCCTCAGATGCTCTTTCCAAATTCTTTATTATCTCCAGATGCTGGGGACATATAGCCTCGCAGGCTCCGCATTTTAAGCAATCCTTTGCTTTTCCCTTTCCGTGGGTGGCAACCGAATAATAATATTTGCTGTTCCAGCCCTTCAGTGCATTGTACTTATTGTAGCAGCTGAACACGTCGGGAATGGGGATGTTTGCTGGACAGCCGTCGGTGCAATATCTGCAGGCGGTACAGGATACAAGGTCAAGGCTTTTAAAATACGCAACCACGTTATTTACCGCCTCTCTTTCCTTTTCGTCAAGAGGCTTAAAAGCCTTCAGGCTGGCAATGTTATCTCTCAGCATCGCCTCGTCTCCCATACCGGAGAGCACACTGACCACGCCTTCAAAGCCTGCGGCAAAACGGATGGCATAGCTTGCTGCCGAGGCAGAGCCCAGCCTTTTAAAATGCTCTGCAGCTTCATCGGGAAGATTTGCAAGGCTGCCTCCCTTTACGGGCTCCATTACAAAAACGGGAATATTCCTTTCCCTGCAAAGCTCGTAGCATTTTCTCGACTGGATGGCGTCATCCTCGTAATCAAGATAGTTAAACTGAAGCTGTACCACCTCTATCTGAGGATAAGCGTCGAGAATGGTCTTGAGCATATCGGCGTTATCGTGGAAGGAGATTCCGAAATGCTTTATCCTGCCCTCCTTCAAAAACTCCAGCGCAGTCTCGTAAGCACGGCAGGCTTTATATTTTTCAAAAAGCTTTTTCTCCTGGGCGTGCATAAGATAAAAATCAAAATACTCTACTCCGCAGGCATCAAGCTGTCTTTGAAAATAAGGTCTTATGTCCTCATTCTTTTCAAAGAAGGGAGTGGAGAGCTTATTTGTAAGAAGGTATGACTCTCTGGGGTATCTGTCGGTAAGACATTTCTTTAAAGCCGTCTCGCTCTTTCCCGAAAGATAGCCCGTTGCAGTGTCAAAATAGTTAAAGCCCTCTGCCAAAAATATATCCACCAAAGCACTGAAGGCATCGTGATCCACCTCGTCATCCTTCATGGGAAGCCTCATGCATCCAAATCCCAATTTGCCCTTTATACTGTCAAAGCTCATTCTTTTTCCCCCGCCTTACGTATTACCTTCAGCCATTTTCCGCTTTTCAGTCGGAAAAAGCACCAAATGCATTTAATTACCTCATCTATTTTCAGACAAACGAATATCCAGAAGGGAGGCCAGTGGAACACAAGCCCCGCCAGAGCACCGAGAGGTATGCTTGCAACCCACAAGAACAAAATATCTCCCATCATCAGAAATCTCGTATCTCCGCCTGCTCTGAGCACTCCCTTTGTAAGGATAGAATTCATAGACATAAAGATCACTATAAAGCCAATGGCCTTTAAAAGCTCTCCCGCTATCTGCTTTGCCTCTGATGAAATATCGTAGAATGCCACCACCGGCGCCTTTATAATAAGGATCACGACGCTGGCAAAAACGCCGATCATTCCCGCCATTATCAAAAAGGTATAGCCCTGCTTCTGCGCCTTTTCAAACTTACCCTCTCCCATGGTGTGGCCGGTGATTATTCCCGAGGCGTTGCTGATTCCGGTGGTAAGCACCGTGGAAAGCTGCTGTACGACCACTGCAACGGCGTTGGCGGCTACAAAGCTCTCTCCGATACGCCCCATTATCATTCCCACAGCGTTATTACCTATGGCAAGAAGGCCGTCGCTGACAAGCACGGGAATGGATACCTTTATATACTCCCTTACAAGATCGCGGCATTTCATAAAGAAATCCTTTATTCTGTACGCCGCCCTCTTATCAATAAAGAAGAAGTATCCGCAAATAAACACAAGCTCGAAAATTCTGGCAATAAGAGTACCCAAGGCGGCACCCTCGATCTCCATTCGCGGCATACCGAGCTTACCGAAAATGAACACCCAGTTGCTGAACACGTTTACAAAGAAAGCGATCACGGAACAGACAAGAGGGATCTTGACCTGCCCGATGGTCCTGAGAACTATGGTAAGAGTCAGGCTCAGCCCCATGCAGAAGTAGGTAGGGACCATCCACTTCAGATACCTTATTCCGTAGCCGATTATTACTTCCTCTCCGGTATATATTCTCATAACCAGCTCAGGTGCAACGGCTGTAAAGATGGTAAATACCGATGCAAACACAACGGTGACCCTGAGCATTATGGTTATAGCCTTCTTAAGGCTGTTCTTATCTCCCATGCCCCAGAAGCGGCTGGTAAGCACCGAGGCTCCCATTCCGATACCCATACAGAAGATCATAAACAGAGTTATAAACTGCGCCGCAAGGCTTGATGCGGAAAGCTGGCTGTCCCCCATGCCGCTGAGCATTATAGTATCCATAAGGTTTATGCCCACCGTAATAAGAGATTGCAGTGACACCGGCACGGCTATTCTCGCCATTTTTTTGTAAAGCTCCTTGGAGCCCAGGTATTCCTTTATTCTGACCATTTTCCCTCCGGTTATTTTCTCCACGCGCCGGGATACAAAAGACTGAGCATCGGGAACAGCTCCAGTCTTCCCGCAAGCATATCAAAGCTTAAAACAAGCTTACTGAGCACCGACATATCGGCATAATTTCCCATAGGACCAACCGTTTCAAGACCGGGACCTATGTTATTAAGACAAGCAGCGACCGAGGTAAAGGACGTCACCATAGAAAAGCTGTCTAAGCTGATTATCGCCAAAGACACGACGAAAACGCAGATATATACCGTCAGATATCCCATTATTCCGCTCTGCAAAGACGAATCCACAAGCTTCTTTTCAAACTTTACAGTCTGAACACTTCTTGGAGAGACCTGCTTTTTGACCTGCGCTATGGCTGTCTTTATCATTATAACTATTCTTGAAACCTTGATACCGCCGCCGGTAGAGCCCGAGCAGGCTCCGATAAACATCAAGCCCACCAAAATGACCTTGGAAAAGTCCGGCCAAAGATCAAAATTCGCCGTGGCAAAGCCCGTGGTCGATATAAGACTGGCAACAGAGAAGGATACGTCTCTGAAGGCGTGAGAAAGACTGTCGTACAAAGGAAGGACGTTTATGGTAACGGAAATCACGGCGAAGACCACGATCCTGCCGAACCATTTAAGCTCCTCACTTTTAAGAGCCTCTCGCCAGGAGCCTATAAGAATAAAGTAATAAAGGTTGAAATTTATGCTGAATAAAAGCATAAATACCGTTATGACCCATTCAGCCCAAACGCTTTGATACTGACCTATGCCGAGATTTTTAATTCCGAAGCCGCCCGTTCCCGCGGTCGCAAAGGAGTTGAGCATAGAATCGAAAATATCCATTCCGCCAAAGACCAAAAGCACAAACTCCACAACTGTCAGGGATACGTAGATAAGATACAGAATTCTTGAATTCACCTGCATCTTGCTCACAAGCTTTCCTGCCTGATGCCCCGGCACCTCCGCACGCATAATGTGCATACTGCGGCTGTCATTGAAGGAAAGGATAGCCATAACGAAGACCAAAACGCCCATTCCACCTATCCAATGGGTAAAGCTGCGCCAGAACATAGTGCAGTGGCAAAGTGTTTCCACCTCTCGAAAGATAGTGGCACCGGTGGTGGTAAAGCCGCTTACGATCTCAAAAAAAGCATCAATATAGTTTGCCTCGGAACAAAGCGTGAGAGGCAAAGCTCCGAAAAGACTTACCGCTATCCATCCGAGTCCCGCTATTGCAAGTCCCTCTCTTGCTCTGAGAATCTTGCTTTGAGGCTTGAAGACAAAGCTCAGCGCCCCCGTGGCGACAAGCCCAACGGCTGTCATAAAATAATTCAGCGACTGAAAATATTCACCGTATATAAGTCCCACCAAAGCCGAAGGGACCAAAAGCAAGCCCTCGATAAAAATCAGCTTGCCCAATATCCAAAAAACAAATCCTACGTTCATATCAGCTCAGAATATCATCAAGGGTGGAGAGCTTTTCACTGCGCACAGCCACCACTACGTTGTCGCCCGCACGAATAACGTCGTTACCACCGGGAATAATGATGTTATTGTCTCTTATTATACAGCAAATAAGAAGATCCTTCTTCAATTCCAGCTTAAAAAGAGGAATATTTACGGCTCTGCTGTCCTCCGAGGCATGAAATTCCACCGCCTCGACTCTGTCATCGGCAAGCCTGCACACCGTAAGCACCTCTCCGCCTCTCGCACTCTTCATAGCACGGATATATCTGAGTATCATATTCTCCGTAAGAGTCTTGGGGCTTACCACGCTGTCCAGTCCCACCGCACGGAACATATCACCCAAATGGGTCTTACTTACCTTTATTACCGATTTTTCTATGCCCTCACGCTTTGCATACATTCCGACTATGATATTCTCCTCGTCCCTGCCCGTTACGGCAATGCAAACGTCGGTATCGGAAAAATTCTCCTCGTCAAGAAGCTCCATATCCGTTCCGTCGCCGCAGATTATATGCGCCTTGGGCAAAAGCTCGCAAAGCTCGAGGCATCTCTTTTCGTCTATCTCCACCACCTTGACGCTTACACCCGTATCACAAAGCATACTTGCAAGGTAATAGGCTATCCTGCCGCCGCCGATTATAAACGCATTCTTCAGCCTTGTTCTGAACACGCCCATCTCCCTGAAAAAGGCACTGAGTTGATCGTGGCTTGAGGTAAAGAATATCCTATCGTCTGCATAAATGGAGCTTTCGCCGTTAGGGATGATAAGCTCATCGCCGCGCAAGATCGCACAGATAAGCACTCGGGCATCCAGCTTTTTGGAAAGATTCTTCATTTTCACCCCGTCAAGAGGAGAGCCCTCGGGCACTCTCATCTCCGCCACGTCCACCTTACCTTTTGCAAAGCTGTTTAAGGCTATGGCAGAGGGATAGCGGATAAGCTTTGATATCTCCCTTGCGGTGGCAAACTCGGGATTGACCGCCAGATCAAGTCCCATCTTATCAAGCAGAGTTATAAAGTTCTTGGAATACTCGGGGTCTCTTATTCTGGCTACGGTCCTTCTGACTCCCAGCTTTTTCGCCACAAGACAGCAAAGCATATTGATCTCGTCGGAGGAGGTGGTGGCAATCACCACGTCCGCGTGACCGACTCCCGCCTCGCTCTGCACGGAATAGTTTACTCCGTTTCCCGCAATGCCGTTTACGTCAAAGCTGTTAAGCGCCGCATCTATCACGGCCTGATCCGTATCAATAAGAGTAAGATCGTGACCCTCGGCGCTGAGCGATCCCGCAAGGGCAAGACCTATCTTTCCTACACCGATTATTACTATTTTCATTTTCCGTCCCTCTGTTTTGCATTCTCAGCAGGTTATCAGCTGATCGCCGTCCTTGATAACGTAGTGCTCCTTGACTCCCATTTTCTCCATCCAGCCTCTGACTATAACAGTCTTGAAGCTTGCGGTATTAAATCCGCCGCCTCTGTCGTTATCCCAAAGCCAATCGGGAGCGCACCACAAGCAGGTCTTGCACTCGGTGGCGTTGTAAAAGGCCTCGTCAACACCCTCCTGGCCGTGATGTGCCATCTGAACGGTGTCGCACTTTATTGCCTCGGGCATATTTCTCATCAGCACGTGACCGCCCTCAACACCAAGATCACCCAAAAACAGCACCCTTCTGTCTCCGAGGGTCATTTTAAACACGGTGGACGAGTTATTGCACCAGTTATCGTTTATCGTTGTATCCGCGGTGTAAAGCACCTCGAATTTTGCCTCGCCTATTTGGTAAACGTCTCCCACGCTTACCGTTACGACCTTATGGTATATCCTTCCCTGAAGATCGTAAAACTTCTGAAGGGTAGCAGCTCCGTCAAGAGCAAGGTACTGCTTGGAGGGGAAATTACAGTAGATCTTATCAAAGCTGAAGCAATCAAGGTATTTATCGTAAAGCTCGTAAAAGGCGTGAACGTGATCGCTGTGAGCGTGAGTAAAGAACCATGCGTCAACGTGCGGCTTTTTCTGACCGGTCAGCTCTCTGAGTCTCTGCAAAAGATAAGGCGCGTCAAGAGTATTTCCGCCGTCTATTACTATCACCTTTCCGCTCTTGTCGAGAATAACAAAGCTCATCATCTGTGTATGTGTATTATTCTTAAGCATCCAAATGCAGTTTTCCATTTTCCTTCTCCTTTTTGAAAAAGCTTATCATTGTAATTATACTTCAGCCCCAATGCTTTGTCAATAAGTACGCTTAAAATATGACTGTTTATATCATAAAAACAGTCCGCACAAATTCTTGATTTTACGTTGTTTGTATTGACATAAAGAAAAAAATATGGTAAAGTTCAAATAAAAAAATCTCAGGAGCAGCAATATGAACATTCCGCTTCCCTCAATAGGCGCCAAAGCCATTAATTATCCTCACTTTCCGTCCCGTCAGCAAGAATTCATCTTCCGCTCCCATGAATTTGCCACTCCCTTGCAGATGGCAAAGCTTTTAAAAACCGACGAAAAGACCGTCCTTGAAGCAATGGATGCAATGGGCATAAAGCCCGGAGAATACTGCGCTCAAATGATGGCAAAAAGCTACATTACCTTGATCAAGCAGCTCTGGCACGTTTTAAACTACGATCAGCTCCTTGAATTTTTGGGAATGACCTCCGACGAGCTCGCCATCACCTTAAGAGAAGAGGATTTTCTTGATGTAAAGCTCAAGGCAAAGCCCGACTGCGATCCCCTTTTCTGGGAGGAGCTCAGCCCCGAACAGATCAAAGCCACAAAGCTTATCAAAGAAGCAATGGCAGACGTTTCCCTCTCGGGAAAGGCCCCCTTTGATTTTGAATACAACGTCACTCCTCTGCAATTCTCAGGCAAGGCAAGCTTCGATCTTCGCATCCTCTACTTTTTCTCGGGGCTTTTCCAGCACGCCTTCGACGTTGACAGTGAAGAATACCTGCCCGATTCTATGCTCCAAGCCTACCAAAGCATAGGGATAAACGGTCTCTGGACCCAAGGCATACTCTATCAGCTCTGCCCCTTCCCCTTTGAGCCAAAGCTATCCGAGGGCTGGGAAAAGCGAATGGAAAACCTTAAAAAGCTCGTTGGCAGAATGAAAAAATACGGCATCAAGCTCTATCTCTACCTCAACGAGCCCCGTTCTATGCCCGCCGCCTTCTACGAAAAATATCCCCATCTCAGAGGACACGAGGCACAAAAGGAAAAGATCTGCCTTTGCACGTCCACTCCCGACGTACAAAAATACCTCACTGACAGCGTGGAGCTTATCTGCCGCGAGGTACCCGACATCGGCGGCTTCTTCTCGATAACCCGCTCCGAAAATCCTTCCAACTGCTACTCCCACTCCAATCCCGAGACCTGCACCTGTCCCCGTTGCTCTAAGCGCCCCTTACCCGAGGTAATAGGAGAATACTTCTCCCTTCTTCGCCGCGGCGCAGACAGAGTCAGCTCCGGTATAAAGGTAATGGCTTGGAGCTGGGGTTGGAACACCCGCAATCTTGACATTATCCGCGCTCTGCCTCAAAACGTGATCCTACTCAGCCAAAGCGAGCTTGACATCCCCTACACCATCGGCGGAGTCAGCGGCAACGTTTTAGACTATTCCATAAGCATTCTCGGCCCCGGCGAAAGAGCTCTCAAGGAATGGGAGGTGGCCAAGGAGTGCGGTCTGGAGTTGGGAGCAAAGGTGCAAATAAACACCTCCTGGGAGTGCTCCACTGTTCCCGCCATCCCCGTCTACGATCTCATCGAGGAGCATATAAAGCGTCTTCGCGATCTCAACATCAAAAACCTTCTTCTCAGCTGGACTCTCGGCGGCTTCCCATCAAGAAACGTAATGCGAATAGCTCAGTATTTCCACGAAGGCTTGGATAATCCCGAAGCCATTTCCTTGACCCCCGCAGAGAAAAAGGCATCCGCCCTCTTTTGCGAGGCGTTTAAAAACTTCCCCTTCAGCTGCAGCGTTCTCTATTCAGGACCCCAGAACGGCGGACCTTCCAATCTTCTCTACGCCGAGCCCTCAGGCTACAAGGCAACGATGACCTGCTTTGCCTACGATGATCTCAACGGCTGGAGAAGCCGTTATCCGGTGCCCGTTTTCTACGATCAGTTCTCCAAGATCTGCGACATATGGAAGCAGGGGCTTGAGCTTATCCAAAACGACAGCGGCGAAATGGCAACTATGGCAAAAGCAGCTTATCTCGTCTTCTCCTCCTGCCGCGATCAGATAGCCTTCTACGTCGCCCGCGAGAAAAACGACACCGCCTCAATGGCCGAGCTGGCAAAAAAAGAAGAGCAGACCGCAAGAGCTATGCTTAAGCTTATGAACGAGAACGCTTCCATCGGCTTTGAAGCGGCAAATCAATACTACTATTCCCGCTCCGTCTTAGCCGAAAAGATCATAAACTGCCGCTACATCTCTTCCCTTTTTTAACACACCTTTTTGAAAAAAGGTGTGCCAAAAACTTTTATTGTCGATAAAGTCAGCATAAACAAAGCAATCGATGGTTTTCTCGGCCCGAAACCATACTTTCCTTTTTGAAAAAAGGTGTGCCAAATACCTTTATTGTCGATAAAGTCAGTGCACACGGTACTCTATTCATTTATTTACAGCTTTTACAAGATCAGCAGAAAATCCTTCTGCTGATCTTGCATTTTAGCGAGACAGACAACAATAATAATCGTTTTTCGAAGAGAAATTATTCCGCAGATCACAGGCCATCAAAAAACATAACCAAAAAAATCAACATTTTTCACTTTTTTCACTCTCGCCACCCCCTTGCATATCAAAAAACAAGAGAGTTTTTTGTGCAACTTTCACAAAAATTCAATATTTTTTTCTACAGTGTAAAAAAACACTTGACTTTTTTGTTGAAATTTGCTAAAATATATACGTAAACAACAAGAGCGGTTATTTCTTCGGAAATGCCGCCATTAAATATAGCTTACTTCACATCGCTCAGTTTTTTCTCCTCTCTCTTTCTTTTCTGAGCGAATTTGTTTTTTGGGGTCCCCTCCCCAAACATTGATTACTTGAGCCTTGGAACACAGGCATTATCGTACATAGATCCCCTTTTTAAAAAACGCTTCCTTCGGGAAGCGTTTTTGCGTTAAAAAGCATCCCCCGCAAAAGATTTGCGGGGGATGTGAAATTTAAATACTACTTTTTGACAACGACCACGCCATAGGGCGGCAAAACAAAGCTATTGCTTTCACAAAGGGAAATAAAACGGTCCTCGAAGGGCTCATAAACGCTTTCCGGCGTAAATCCAAGCGTAATACTCTTTTCCATTGAGGTGCTGTTGGCAAGATAAAGACTTGAGGCGGTGTGCATACTAACAACTCCCCTTGCGTCCCCATCGGTAACAGACGAAAATTCCGCCTGCAGCTCCCGCGCACCTTCTATGGATATAACCCCTTTCGGCAATGGCTTGGCACCATTAACGGCGTATATCCTCCATCCCTTTTTCAAAAGCTCGGGTATCATTTCAAAAAGCTCGGACTCCACAGCGTCCGCATATATCACAAGACTGCGCGGCTCTGCATCCGCCAAGGAAGGAGTATCTATAAAGCCAAAGGAGATCTGCCTGTCCATCAAGGCAAACATACATTCCTCCATTTGGCTTTGTATTGCCAAAGCCCGTTGACTTGAGGCATCCTCCACCAAAGGATCCAAGGAAAGCTTCTTTTTCAGGTCCTTGCGATCCAGAGGATAGGGCAAGCTATATTCATTGAGTATACTGTCGTAAACAGTTGCCACGTCCACGGGATTTACGGTATTTGCCATCACACCTTCAATGGGATAATGCAAAAAAACATCATAAGGCAAGGCCTCCTCGGTGCTTTTCAGCAAGCGGGAAAACGCCTTAAGTGTGCTTTCTCCGGCAAAGGTGGGGGCGCAAATGGGATCCACACCATCCATATAATAGGAGTGAAATACACTCACACCCAAGAAATGCTGCATGGCAAGGGAGGTAAAGAGCTGACGGGCAGAGACCTTGATGCCGTATTTATTTTGGAAATGGCAGGATACCTCATCCATCACGTCTCCCTCTCTGTGCAAACGGGAAACAGACGAAACCAAAAGAGGAGTAAATGCCTTTTTCCAAATACGCTCCGGCAAGGAGTCCAGCATATCCATTCCCGGGACGTGCATAGTCTTCAATATGGAAAAGAAGCTGCCTTGATATCGGGGATGATCCGTTATCCTCTCCTCCAGCAAAATATGCCCGGATGATAAGACGCCGTAGCTTTCACAGCATTTGGCAATAGGCAAAAAGAAATTCCTTCTTGCAAGCTCCGTAAGAAGCATATAAAACCTTTTGCGAAGCTTTTCGGCTCGCTCTCCCTCGGAGAAAAACAAAAAGGGAAGCTGATCCATAAGGGAGTCGCCGTAGGCATCCTCAAACCTATCCTCCAATCCGTCACTCCAGTTTACCATAGCATAAAGGGGAAGCTTGGGATCGGGAATGTGGTTTACCACGCGGGGTATTTTCTCTAAATTAAAATAAACCGCCATATAGGAGGGCTCATCCATAAAAAACGCCTCCACGGTGCCGTCCTTAATGTAAGGCAACAGACGGCGGCAATATGGCTCGTAGGTATTTTTCACAAAGGCTTCTCCCGCCTTGGGATGAGACAAATCGATATATCTCCTTTGCGAGGCAGCATTATGCTGGCAATGAGTGCCCTCAAAGGCAGGCTTTGTGAAAAACGCAAGACAGAGCAGCTTCTTGTCGCCCTCGTTAACAAAATGATATCCATTCTTGCCGTAATCGGGGCGCAGAGGCTCTGCACAAAGATCACTTTGTGTAACCTTGTCATCGCCAAAGTAATATGCAAATGCCCCCATAGGCTGAATATGCCCGTAAGGCAAGGGTATATCCCCACTCTCTCCCGGCATAAGGACCTTATGGACAGCAACGAGAGCCTTTGCCTCAAGAGAAGGATCGTCACTGAGGGTCTTAACGCCTGCGGCTCCGCTGGGATACCACTTTTCATCGTATATCCAAAGCCTCAATCCGTGCTTCTTGCAAAGACGCGCCTTCTCCTCCACCAAACGCCAATTGGCTTCGTTTTCTATATAACCATCGGTGAAATCAACGTTCAGCACAACACCGTCGTACCCCGCCTCTTTTATATTGACCAAATGGGTTTCTGACACCGCCACCTTGGTCTCAAAGGGGGCATCGTCGGCATAGGGAAAGCCGTGCACCAGCTTAAAAATACCTTTTTTCAGTTTCATTTTATGTTCTCTCGCTAATAGATTATCAAGCTCAGTCAAGCTGTTTTTTCATAAACTCTCTCACAAAAGCAAGATTTTCCTTTTGCTTTTTCTTGTTTTCGGGATAAGCCCTTGCCAAAGAGAGGAAATAATCCTTATGGGGAGCTTCATCGGGATCGTCTCTGTATGCGCAGATCGCCGCCATCCTTTCCTCGTCGGTCTTTGTAAAATCATCGTTTAAAAGAAAGTGCTCCGTCGCTACCGCATCTCTCAGAGAGGAAACAGCCCTGCGCCAAGGATCCAGCTCGGGGCTGATAGCTCTGTCACAAAGCTCCAAGCCCTGGAACTGAAGAAAGCACTTTGCCATATAAAAATGGCCTTCCTTGGTGGGATGAACTCTGTCGGCTCCGTAAAGCACCTCTTCGCTTGCACTGAGAAGCCTTGTAAGGTAAGAATGGTAATCGCAAATAGGATAGGAGTTTTCCTTTGCAAACTGCTTAAGATATTCACTGTAGCCAAGCATCAGAGCAGAACAGCCGCGAAGAGGCTCTACACTGCTTTCAATATACTCGGCATAGGGCGCCGGTGTACAAAGGATAAGCTCTGCACCGATATCCCCGATCCGTTTTACAAAGATATCAAGATCCTTCTTATATTGGCAAAACGCCTCCTCCAACGCATCGTATCTGTCCGGGCTTCCGGAATTAAGAAGTGTTCTTTTGGAATCGTTTATACCTATCATTAAAACCGCGTGGGTGGGCTCCCAGGGAAGGATATCCTCATCAAACACACTAAGAGCGGTCCCAAGCCTTCCGCCGGCAATCCCGCAGTTATAAAACTCCACTCCCGAATCGGGGAAATTTTTTCGATAGTAGTCTACTATATGAGAAACAAAGTGATTGGTGTGGGTGATGCTGTCGCCCACAAAGCATACTCTCGATCCGTCGCTAAATCTTCCCATTTTATGATCCTCCACCAATTTTATTTTTTTCATTATATCATGGGCAAGCGTTTTTTTCAATAAAAACTTCTTCCAAAATTATTGAAACTGTGTTATAATGACCTTAGCCTTAAAATTTCAAACTTTCCCTTGGAGAAGCCTTATGATAATCGAAAACAAAAGCTTTAAAATAGACATCTGTGACAAAACGGGCGCCACCTCGGCGATCATTTCCCTTGAAAACGGTTTTAATTGGGTCCTTTCCGATTCCAATTGGGGGCTGGTCGAAGGATTTGAGACCCAAAGCGTCGTTTCAGAGGCTAACTGCGTTAAAGTAAACACCTTTAACAGCGAAAGAAACGTTCAGATCACAATCGAAAAAAGCCTTGATGAAAGCGACTATTTTGAAAGCTACAAGATCACAAACCATCACGTCTCCGACGTTTTTCTCACAAAAGATAATTTCGGCATCCCCTTTTCTTATGATTGCCTCTATGACAAAAGGCGGGACTTTATGAACGAGTGTTGCATCAGCCACCTTTGGTGCGGAGGCGACTGTGCGTGGATCTATTCGGTCAGATGCTCCGGCGAAGCTCCCTATCTGGTCATGAATCTGACCGAGGGCGCGATCGACGATTACAGCATCAGCTACGATATTTCCAGAACCAAAAACGCTTCATTCTACAGAGGCGCCTTTTTGCTCCACCCCCGCAATCTTTTTCTTTTACCAAAGGAAACCAAAACTCTCACCTTCCGCTACAGACTTCAAAACCAAAAGCCCGAAAGCGCCCCTCTTGATCATGCGGGTGCCATCAGATTCACGGCGGATAAATATACCGTCAAAAGGGATGAAGAAATTTCCCTTCTCTTTGAAAGCGCATCACGCTTTGAAAATCTGAAGCTCTCCTGCGAGGATAAGTCCATCCCCTTTGAAAGCTCCGAAAACCGTGCCCGCGCAAAAATCAAATTCCAAACCACAGGCGAGCGCCTTATCACCGCAGAGGCAGACGGAAAAGTTACTCATCTTAAAATAAACGTTATTTTGCCGATAGGCGAGCTTTTACAAAGAAGAGCCCGCTTTATCTGCGAAAAACAGCAATATCTGAAGGAGGACAGCAATCTTTTCGGAGCATATCTGGTCTATGACGACGAAACAAAAAGCCTTTATTACGACAGCGCTTGGCAGGACTACAACGCGGGAAACGAGCGTATCGGCATGGGAGTTTTGGTCTGCAAGGCACTGCAGGAAAAATTCGACCAAAAACTCTTTCAATCCTTGAAGCTCCACCGAAGCTTTGTGGAAAGAGAGCTTTTCGACAGCGAAAGCGGCATGGTCTACGACAACGTCGCAGTAAAAAAGGACTTCCCCAGGATCTATAACTTCCCCTGGGTCTCCACCTATTATCTTGAATGGTATAATCTCAGCGGCGAAGTAAAATGCTTGGAAAACTCCGCAAAGATCCTCATAAAATTCTATGAAAACACCCACTGCAAGCTGGGCGCACAGTGTATCGAAGCCTATAAGATCCTGACAGCCTTGAAAAAAGAGGGCTTGGATTCTCTTTACAACAAGCTTTTGGAGCTGTTTTTATGCTATATCGAAAAGATAGATGCAGAGATAGTTGAGCACGAGGGTCACACCAACGAAACCTCCTACGTCAGCGAGATCCCAAACCAAACCCTTTCCTATTTCTCTCAGGCAGCCCTTTTAACGGGAAAGGAAAAATATCTGCAATATGCCCGCGACAGCTTGAAAAAGAGCCAATGCTTTTTTGCAAATCAGCCCGATTTCCACCTTAACTGCGTAAACGTTCGTTATTGGGACAGATATTGGTTCGGAAAGATAAAATCCTACGGCGACGTTTTCCCCCACTATTGGAGCACTCTTGCCGCTTGGGGAATGTATTGGTATAACAAAGCGACAAACAGCAGCCAAACCGAGGAAATGATCTATAATAACCTCACGGGCAACCTTTGCATCTACCGAGAGGACGGCTTTGCTCACAACAATTACCTCTACCCCTATAAGGTCATCCAATATTCCGCAAACCCCGAAAAGCAAAATAAATATCTCACCCCCGGGGTTTTCTACGGTAAATCCTACGACGCCTTCGCAAACGACCAGGACTGGGCGCTTTATTACGCAAGCTCTATTCTTTAAACTTGGTTTTAATTTACATAATTTGCCGCATTATAATATTATGTAAACATAATACACATATTAAAAGACGCTCAGGGAATTTTCCGAAAGCGTCTTTTTAGTTTATATTTTAAATTTCCTCGTCGCCGTGTTTTGCCATCCATTCCAAAGCCACGTCGTAAGCTTCGTAATCCAAGTCAGCCATGGTGTTGGTGTGGAGCACAACTCCCTCTGCCTCGCCCGCAAGGATCTTTTCGCGGTAGAAATCCAACTGCCACTTCACAGATTCGCCCGTGGCTTGCTTGCTCTCTCCGAAATTATAGAGATAACAGCCAAACATACGGCGCTGGTTGGGAGTGAGCTTTTTCAAGATCTCGAACTTTTCGGGTATCTGAGGCGCATTCTTTTCCTCCCAGTTCCACATAATAATTCCGTTAAAGGGATCCATATATTTTTTAAAGGCAAGATCCGATTCCGGCTTCACGCCGAATTCGTGGGTATAGAGCACCATCCACATATCTATCTTTCGCACGGGGTTATTGTTAAGCCTTTCTCTGACTTCCCAAAGCTTCTTTTCGTCAACGGGCGGCAAGCCTTTTTTCTCCAAATATTTTGCTTTAACTCTGAAATCGTCAAAAACCGCCGCGGTAATATTGGGAAATTCCTTTGATTCTTCGATTATCTGCTCAACCTTTTCGGGATGCGCATCAGCACCGAAACATTCCCAGCCCACCGCAGAAAGAGTTTTGAAGGATTTGTTATACTGTCTGCGATTCACGTCCACGCCCACGGGCACCATAAAGGTCTTGCTTATTCCCATATACAAACAGCCCTCCATGGGAGTCATTCTGGACACCGCAAAGTTGCCGTAATTATCCGCGTTATTGTTATAGCGTCCCTCGGGATGTCCCCACTGCCAAAAGGTATCTCTTAATTTCATAGCTTTATCTCCTGAAAAAATATTGATTTTTCGCTAAAAGGATGTATAATAATTATATATAATTAAGCCACATCAAGGAATATAAAAACGGTTTAAAAATATGGAGTTTTGGCTATGAACAAAATTTCTCTTCAGCTCACTCATTCAGGCAGGCGCCTCACAGACAAAAGCTTTAAGGGCACGGTTATCTCTCCCACGGAATCAAGGCTTTATTTCATTCTCAGCGGAAGCTTCGTTATCGTCTCGCCAAACAATGAAAAAACTGTCCTTTCCCAAGGAAATTCCTATCTGATCCCCTCGGGCTATTCCTTCGACTACTATTGCCCCGACGAAATGGATCACGTCTTTTTCCACGTCACTCTCACCGCTTTCGACGGCTTGGATCTTTTAAGAAGCGTTGAGCGCCCCATCTCCCGACCCTTTGAAAGCATTCCCGAGGACGTCTTTCGCTTCAAAACAATAGTCGAAAGCTTAAAAACCGAAGCCTTTATCATTGCTTCTCTCCACGCCCTGCTTTTGGAAAACAATATGAATTTAGACACAAATCCATATTCCAAAGAGGTAAAAAAGGCAATGGAATACGTTCAAAGGAATTTATCGGTTCAACTAAGCGTTAAAGACATCGCAAAAAACGCATTCACCGCCCCCAGCACCCTTTCCAGAAAATTCAGAAAGGAAACCTCAATGAGCCCGGGGGAATATCTTGACAGTATGGTTTTTCGGGAAGCAAAGCGCCTTTTAAAATCGGGCAAGCACTCAATTCTGGAAATAAGCGAGCGTTTGGGCTTTTCCGATCAGTTCTATTTTTCCCGCCGATTCACCGAAAAATACGGCGTTTCCCCATCGAAATACCGCCGAAGCCATTTGGATATATAAGTTGCTTTTAGTATAAGGATATGGTATAATAAAAAGCATTCCGCTTAACAATAAAACGAAAGGAGCGAGAATATGCCCGACAAGTTTATTTTACATTCAAATTACAAGCCCACAGGGGATCAGCCCGAGGCCATCGAAAAGCTTACCGAAGGCTTGGAAAACGGCTTAAAGGAGCAGGTTTTACTTGGCGTAACAGGATCGGGAAAAACCTTCACAATGGCAAACGTCATCGAAAAAGCCAACCGCCCCACCCTTGTTTTAGCTCACAACAAGACCCTTGCCGGACAGCTCTACACCGAATTCAAGGAATTTTTCCCCGACAATGCGGTGGAATACTTCGTTAGCTATTACGATTACTACCAGCCCGAAGCCTACATACCCGGCAGAGACATATACATCGAAAAGGATTCCGCCATCAACGACGACATTGACCGGATGCGCCACAGTGCCACATCCGCTCTCTTTGAACGCAGAGACGTTATAATAGTCGCCAGTGTAAGCTGCATCTACACCCTTGGCGATCCCGAGGAATACAAAAGCATGGTGTTGAGTCTGCGCCCCGGTATGGAAATGTCAATAGAAGAGCTGACAAGAAGGCTTGTGGACATCCAATATCAGCGCAACGACTTTTCCCTTGAAAGAGGAAAGTTCAGAGTCAGGGGCGACACCGTGGACATCTACGCCGCCTCAGGCAGCGACGAGGCAATAAGAGTTGAGTTTTTCGGCGACGAAATAGACCGCATCTTCCTTATACACACCGTCACCGCCCAGCTTCTGGGAAAGCTCAGCCACGCCGCCATCTACCCCGCCACCCACTACGTCACGGGGGATGAAAAGCGCGAGGAGGCCATTGAACGCATAGAAAAGGAAATGACCGACAGAGTCATATTCTTCAAAAACGAGGGCAAGCTCCTTGAGGCACAGCGTTTGGAGGAAAGAGTCCGCTACGATATGGAAATGCTCAGGGAAATAGGCTACTGCTCGGGTATAGAAAACTACTCCGCAGTCTTTGCGGGAAAGGCGCCCGGGAGCCCCCCTTTCACTCTTTTGGACTATTTCCCCGACGATTTTCTTTTGATCGTGGACGAAAGCCACGTAAGTCTGCCACAGGTCAAGGGAATGAGCGCAGGCGACCGCGCACGCAAAAAGAATCTTATCGACTACGGCTTCCGTCTCCCCAGCGCCTACGACAATCGCCCCCTTACCTTCGACGAATTTGATGCAAAGCTGGGTCAGATAATCTACGTAAGCGCCACCCCCGGCCCCCTTGAAATGGATCGCGCCGATCAAGTAGTACAACAGCTAATCCGTCCCACCGGCCTCCTTGATCCTATCATCGAGCTCTGTCCCGTGGAAGGACAGATAGACGACCTCATAGGAAGGATCAACGACACCGTCGACAAGGGTCAACGCGCCCTTGTGGTAACTCTCACAAAGAAAATGGCCGAGGATCTCACGGATCATCTATCCCAAAACGGCATCAAGGTCAGATATATGCATCACGCCACCGAAACGGTAGAGCGTGCAGAGCTTCTCAGAAAGCTTCGCGAGGGCGATTTCGACGTCCTGGTCGGCATAAACCTCCTAAGAGAAGGTCTCGACCTACCCGAGGTATCCCTTATCGCCATTCTGGATGCCGACAAGGAAGGCTTTTTAAGGTCTCAGCGCTCCCTTATTCAGATAATCGGACGAGCCGCAAGGCATGTTGAGGGCAAGGTTGTTATGTACGCCGACAGCATCACCGATTCAATGAAGGGCGCCATCGACGAGACCAACCGCCGCCGTGCCATCCAGGAGGAGTACAACAAAGCCAACGGCATTACTCCCCGTTCGGTAAGCTCTCAGATCAAAAAGCTCACCCTAACCCGAGAAGAAGAAGCCCCCGAGACGACCCAAGCACCCGCAGAGCTCCCCTCACCCGAGGAACAGATCTCCCTTCTTACCGACGCAATGAAAAAAGCCGCCGCAGAGCTCAATTTCGAAAGGGCGGCAGAGCTCCGCGACAAAATAAAAGAACTGGAAAAGGAGCTATAAATATATGTACAACTCAAAGCTCAAAGCCCTCACCTTCAGCTTTGATGACGGCGTCACTCAGGATCAACGTCTTATCAAGCTATTGGACAAATATCACCTGCGCTCCACCTTCAACATAAATTCCGCAAGGCTGGATCAGGCCAAGATCCTCCTCGTAGGCGACGTGACGGTCAGCCACTGCAAGCCCCGTCCCTGCGAGATCAAGGCGATCTACCAAAACCACGAGGTGGCAGGCCACACCCTCAGCCACCCCTGTCTGACCACCCGCAGTGACGACGAAATAGTCCGCGAGGTGGAGCAGGACCGTCTTGCTCTCTCCCAACTCTGCCAATACGAGGTGGTAGGCTTTGCCTATCCCGGAGGCTCCCAATACGTGGACGACAGAGTCATAAGCGCCGTAAGGACCCGCACCGGTGTTAAATACGCACGCAACGCCTGCACCTCCGGCAGCTTCGATCCGCCCACCGATCTTTTCAACGTGATCCCCACCGCCTCCTTTCTTGACGGCAATATTTTGGAGCTTGCAAAAGAGTTTATCGCCATCTCTCCCCATTCCCCCAAGCTATTCTTCATCTACGGACACGCCTACGAGCCCGACGGCTACTCCGACGGCTGGGAAAGAGTGGAAAAACTCTTCTCTCTCATCTCGCACAAGGATGACGTCTTCTACGGCACCAACAAAGAATGCCTACTTTTTTGAAAAAAAGTAGGCAAAAAACTTTTATTGTCGATAGACTCAGCACGAACACAGTGCTCGATGCTTTGCTTTTCGGGAACAACCCTTTTTAAAAGCAGGCAAAAAGCTTTTATTGTCGATGGAGTCGGCACGAACACAGTTCTCGATGCTTTGCTTTTCGGGAACAACCCTTTTTAAAAACAGGCAAAAAACTTTTATTGTCGATAGAGTCGGCACGAACACAGTGCTCAATGCTTTAACTTTACATAATTCGCATTTACAAATGTTATGTAGATCAAACAGAGCTAAAAAAGGAAGACCGACAAGAGGCACACTTCCTTACGGAGTGTGCCTCAATTTTCTTTTTATATAAAATTTGACACTTTCTGTTTGAAAGTGTCATAGTGGGTTACATACTTTGAAATATTACCTATCTCAAAGATAAAAATAATAAGTGATATTGTGAGACAGGTCTCACAGTGATATTTTTGATAAATCAAAAGTGATATTAAAACCTTGCGGTTTTAGTGATATTTTATTCGCCCCTAAACTCGCAAAGCGAATAACACTCGGCTATAGCCGAATATAACTGCGAAGCAATACAACTCGCCTTTGGCGAATAAAACTGAGGCACACTTCCTTACGGAGTGTGCCTCAAGGTCTTCCTTTTGCTTTTAATAAATATTTATCGCGGATTCGTCCACCTTATCGAGAACAATGTCCACATCCTCGCGGCTTACCTTTTTTCCGTTGAGATAAAGCCCCTCTACAGTCACGCCGTCCATTCGGCTGGTGGGAATAAAGTTTTTCATCTTCACCTTGAGACATTTTGTTCCAAGCTTCTCAAGGATCTTCTCATCGCAATAAACGAAAATATCCTTAAGCTTAATATCCGTCACTGACGCATAGCGCTCATCACCCAAGGTGATCTTACTCTTGGATTCCCCAAGATTAAGAAAAGCATAGCTTTCGCGGAAGCGCTTATTCCTGATACTGAGAACACCGGCAACCTCCATCTCATCCTTATTCGAATACTTCCCATCATCGCTCTTCTGAAGCTGACACCCGGTGTAGAAGCTTTCCAGCTCCAATCTGATATTTTCAAATCTGATATTCTTGACCCGAGCATAGTCACCGTTCTGAATATCGCAAGCGGTATTACCGCCTCTTAAAATATCGCAGTCGTAAAATACTATATCGTCGTACTCATCCGCCGATGTCTCCAGGCCTATCTCACAGGTCTTACCCCAATCGCACCAAAGCACACAGCCCTCGATCCTTATCCTGCGATTATCGGTCCGGCAGTATCTGTCTATCCCCTTAACGGTTACGGTATCGTCAAAGGAATGGATAAAAGAACCCTTGATAAGCACGTCTTGGCAATTCACCACGTCTACACCGTCGGTATTATATCTCCACTGGCCGAATACGTTTATCCTATCCAGCAACACGTCTTTACAATGGAAAAGATTGATGCACCATATCGCAGAATTCATAAAGCCAACGCCCTCAACGCTGACATTACTGCAATCGTAAAGCTTAAAGTTGCCGTTTGCATACGGCTCATAGCAATGCTGAGAAAACCTTTCCTCACCGCTGTCATCAAATATTCCGTTTCCGAAAATGCGAATATTCTCGGCGTTTTCGGCATAAATGCATCCGTATACCAATGCATCCTTATCCACGTACACGCTCTCGTTGGACTTCAGAGTGATCTTGCCGGGAAAATGCACTCCCCTTCCGAAATAATAGCTGACCTTCTCGGGCTCCTCGCAAACCACGGGCTTATTATTAAAGATGTATAAAAGGCCGTGATAATCGTCTATCTCCAGAACGTATGCGCCGTTTTCCTTCAAGGTGAACTTAAGCTTACCATCACGCTTCTCGGGTACTACCTTCTTGGAGTAAGGCTTTAGCATAACTCTGCCGTCAATACTCTTGGTCAAGGACTCTACCTCAAGCTCCACGTCCTCGTCGGAGACAAGATTTACGTAAGACACCTTACAGCTCTGCTCCACAGGCCTCTGAAAGCCCGGCCACCATCTGTTAAAGGGATAATCCGATATCCTGCAGGTATAAACGGGTATCCTTTCGCCACGTGCGTAAACTCTGTAATTCCCGGACTCCTCCACCTCAATGGGAAAAGCGGACAGCTTCCAATCGTGTTTAAATCGGGAATAAGAAAACATATCAGTACCTCCAACCCTTCATCACAAATTCTTTACGTATACCAATATTAACGCCGCGCAAAGCTTCTTCCAAGCTAAGTCATTTCCTTATTGGCATTCTTCCTTTATAAACTGCAAAACGCCCGCCGACCAGCCGTGGCAAAGGCTATGCCTGAAGCCCTTATAGCAGAAGGCTCCGAAATCACCGTGAACGTCCTTTTGCCCCTTTTGGGGAAGACGGTCGATCCTCGAGGAATCTTGTGCCCACAGTATATCGTAATCCTCCCAAAAGGTGGTGGCTCCCTTATCAAGCATCGAGCCGTAATATTCCTTCATCATCTCAACGGCGGCCTTCTTATCAAAGGATGCCACTGCAGTTAAGATATAATAGCTCATAAAGGTGGACATTCCCTCGGCTCCGCCCCTTACCAAAAGCTCCCTATCGCAATCATCAAGTCCCACTGCCCAATGCTTAAGACCTGCAACCTGCTTGCTCTTTTTCACCTCTATTTTCTTTAAGAGCAGGCGATCAAGGGTGGTTTTTGCCTTAACTGTGCTTCTTTTGTACATTTCAAGCAAAAACATTGCCTTCTTCATTGCAATTATATTTATCGCCCTTACTCCGCCAAGCTCATCCTCCGTTCCGCTGCTGGGCCAATCCACAAAATAAGAGGGATAATCAAGGCTTCCGTCCTCCTTGACACAAGGCGCCATCATCTCCACCAGAGCCTCAAGGTAATCTATCTGCTTATCAAGATAGTCCTTTGACTTGGTCTTTTCGTAGTAGTCGGCAAGAATTATTATCCACCACATGGAATACATGGGTATTCTATTCATCCATGCGGGAAGGGGCGTCTTTTCCCTGACGTAATCCAAGGATCTTTCTATAACGGATAATCTGCCGTAAAGAGTTGTCAAGGCAAGCATTTCCGGATGTATATCTCCGATCCACACCAGCCTGTCACGCTTTACTCCGTCCCACAGATAATCTCCCGCGGCGCAAAGATCCACCGTACGCTTTGCGGTAAGATATATGCGTTTTATCAGCTTGTCATCTCCCGTATAGGAATAAAGGCATCTTTTTCTCAGTATGTTGTTTTGCGCCACCACGGTTTTTATGGTAATATCGCCGTAAAAATCCAGCCTCACAAAACGAAATCCCGTGTTGGCAAAGCTCATATCGGAATAATTCTGAAGCTCGGCATAAAAATCCCTGAGGGCGTGATCATTGGTGGCGTTCTGCTCTCCGTAAAGCTCGGAGCAGCACTCGCTGAGGCTCTCTCCGAAGCGTATTCTCACCTTGACCCTTTTCCCCTTGTGAACAAGGATCCTTATCCCGCCGTTCATTTCCTTACCGAAATCCAAAATAACGTACCCGCCCTCAAGGCACTTGGCACATTTTTCCTCCGTAAGACCTATCTGCAGCTCCTGCTTTATCAAAAGGTTTTCTCCGTCGCTGACAAAACGGCTATCCTTGACTCTTTTTGCAAATACAATCTCTTTCATTTTTTACCTCCCAAGACTTTTTTCGATTATATCACATTCTTTTGCGTTTTTCAATAAAGAAATAAATAAACGGCTTGTTTAAGTTATTTTTTTCTGCTATAATGAAACCGCAAGCTTTTAAAAAGGAGATCAAAATGAAATACCGCGAAGAACCGCAGGACAGCTCAAAATACAAAAAGGAATACCTGAACGGCTCGTGAATGATATTTCGGCTTGACACAAAAAAGAGCTCGCGCCAATGGGTGCCTTCCATAAAGCGGGTTTTACCTGCCGAAACACAAAAGGAGTACGGGCGATTTGTTCGTACTCCTTTTCACACGCCTTGCCTGCAAGGTATAGTGTGTTACACCTTTTAGATGCACTATCGGGCGGCAACATAGCCTTCCTCCGGGAGGAAGGTGGCACGCGAAGCGTGACGGAAGGAGTCCGCGCAACTTTGAATTTGTACTAATTCTATCGTAACGCGCTCTCCCTCACCCGACTTCGTCGGGAGCTCCCTCCCGGAGGGAGCCTTTGATTCGTGCGTACCGAAAGTCCGTCTACTTTTCCTGACAAGCACTGCATTTGCGGACACAAATGCGATGCCCCGCGCGAGGCGGGGCGAGGATCATTTATGATAACCGCAATTTTTAGCAACTTTTAAGAGGCCCACTTTTTCACAAACTGCTACTCCAAGAGGTGAGTCATCCTCGTCTGAGTTAGCGTTTCCAATGGTAGAATTATCTTTCAAACAAGTGTCAATCGCATACTTCCAGATCAAATCAATAGCTTTTTCTTCATTTGCTGAATTAATCGCAAAAATAGCTCCGATATCGTATTTTCTGAATTCACGAATTTGGTCAAGTGTAGGCATTGCAAGACAGACAAGCCCTCCATTTTCAAATACCCCCATCGGTTTCATACCAGCGTTGCCTTTCCCGTCAAAGTGGATTTGGATTGCTCTGACATGGCATTCTGCACATCCACCGCTTTGCATGAAGGCTTTTATTAAAGGCATATCTTCTATGGTGAGCAAGCGAATTCCCAGACCTTCATATTCAGGAACAGAAACCGTATCTTTGGGATAGATCATATCGTATCCGTAACGGCAGGTAAGCCCTAACTTTGCTACTTCGGCATCAAAGAG
>SVTC01000035.1 GCA_015063985.1 Oscillospiraceae bacterium
ACGCAGGAACAGTTGGACGCTGTTGTTTCTCTGATCAACAATCGTCCTCGTAAATGTCTTGGTTTTTTGTCTCCCAATGATTTTTTGAAAAAAGTGTTGCACTTGGCTTGACAATCTGACGAGCCTACCGCTACTGCGGGATTGCTCAACGGCAAAAGCCTCTTTTGAACCACCATCTTAGCAGGTGGTTTTCGAGAACCAAAAACCAAAGCCTCCCTGCCAAAAGCAAGGAGGCTTTAAATTTATCTACCCAAAAATACAACGGGAACAATAACGGGATAAGGAATGGTGGTACAGGTGATCTCTGCATAAAGGCGGTCTACAGTCTCAAGCCTCTCACCCACCGTCACCTCGAAGGAGGTCTTGCTCACGCCCCAAATTCCGTGTTCGGGCTGAGGGTACTCCAAGGCAAGAGTCTTTTCGTAATTCTCAACAGTCAGATTATCGGGAGTAATAAGCTTAATATAAAGCATTCTGGGAACGGCGTTTCTCGTTGCGCTGGTAAAGGTAAGCGTCACAAGGCGCTTATCCCCTGCCTTGACCCTGGGAGAGTTATCAAGCTCAACACGTACGCTAAAGAGATTGGAGGGCTTGATGTCGTAGGAGTAGGGCATACGGTCAAGAAGATCTGCAGAGGTGAGCTTAGTGTATTTTTTAAGATCATTTTCGCCATATTCGCTCTCGCCATCGGTAAACTCAAACTTTACTCTGTTCGCCTTCATAACGTCGGGCACCAATGCAAGCACTCTATCGGTGAGAGCGGTGCAGGTCTTAGGCATTCTATAAGCATAGGAGCCGTTTATACTTACCGTGTAGATCCTGTCGCCGACCTGCTTTTTCCAATCATCGGGAATACCCGCGGTTCCGCCCACTATGCCCAAGGTAGCTCCGACGGTTGCGGCGGTGCAGTCGGTATCGTCACCGCAGCTTACGGCGTAAAGCATAGACTTCTTAAAGTCGCCCTCGCCGTAAATAAGACCAATGGTAACAAAGCCCAGATTTCCGGGAGCCTGGAACCATCCCAAGGACTTATTAAGCTCAATTACCTTTTCTCTCGCTTCTTTATAATCCAGACCCTTATCATAGCACTCCATAACCAATCGAACCGTTCTCGATGTCATAGAATCCTCGGGGATCTTCTTCAAGGCGGCGTTTATAAGCTCTCTTATATCAGACCTTATATAAGCATAGCTCTGCAGAGCCGCCGTGAATATCTCAGCGCAGGAGCCCTCGCTGGTGCCGTGATCCACCATAGCATCCATAGTGGCATACTTTACCGCAATATCGGGAAGTCCGGGAGCAAGGCCTGCCCAGATCTCACTTCTTATCCAGGCGCCGTTGGAGGTCTTCCACTTTTCGTTATCCACCTCTCCGCTCATAGGAGGCAAAATACCCATTTGAAGGTTGCGCTTTGCTATGCCGTATTCATTCCAATGAGGAGAGATCCAATCCACCCAATACTCTGCAAGAGTGGTGGTTCCGAAATTGTGAACTCCTTGCTCCTCCAATGCGCAAAGCCAAACAAGCTGAAGATCGAGATCGTCGTTGGGTAAGGGCTCACCGGGCTCGGTAACAAATCCCTTCACGTCCACAAACTCCTGCTTTCCCTCGTAAGGTGCGCCAAGGGTTCCGCCTATATTCTTTCCTATCCAGCAAGCGTGAAGCTTATCAAGATATTCTTTTTTATTTAATTTTATCATATTATCACTCTCCGATTTTTTCTTAATTATAGCATAAATAAGGCTTTTGTCAAGCAATATTACAAATAAATCCGCTTACCGCTGCCCGCAGACTCAAGTGCTGCAAAAAGTGCCGTCATTGAAGTCAAAACTTAAACGCTCCTTTTATGTATCCGTCGGTATGGTTTTCCATCATTCGGCTCACCTTGTCAAAATCCGCCACATCGTATATCTTTGTAACACCCTTAAACTGCCATATACCCTTGTCGAGAAGCTCCATACATCTGCGGCAAAGCCCTGCTTCATAATCAACACGGCGCTCGTGACAGTTAACGGTGGTTATAGCCTTGAAGTTCCACAGCTTATAGTCAATATTTCTGGGCCCGTCGTTATGATATCCGCCTATACCCAGTCTTCCGTGTCCCTGAACAAGATCTCCCGCCAGTCTGAGCCCGTCCTCAGTGCCGGTAAATTCCATAACGGTGGGAATGCCGCCCGTAAGGATATCATAGTTATCGCCGTCTCTTGTCAGGCTGATCTTACCCATTGTCTCAAAGGTGAGAAAATAAGGCAAAGGAATCTCCTCGGGAAGATAGGTTTCTGTGGCACCGAACTTTTTCGCATTTTCCAAAGCCTCGGGACGCTTATCTATGGCAATGATATCGCCGTAGCCCATAGCCTTGAAAAGCGCAATGGTACCCAAGCCCATATATCCGCATCCCACAACGGCAATTCTGTCTCCCAAGGTTTGAATCGGAAGCTTCATTGCGGCAGAAAGAAGGCAAGCCAAAGGCTCTGAAAGCGCATCCTCGTCCTTAAGACTGTCGGGAACGTGAGCCATTTTTTTCGGATTGACAACTATATATTCTTTATACCCGCCGCCTCCAAGTCCGGTCACGCGGTCTCCCACCTTGAAGCCCTTCACGTTTGCGCCCAGCTTTTCAACCACGCCGACAGTCTCGTGACCCAAGCCGTGACCCACGTGACCCTCCCTCCAGGTCTGAAGCTCGGAATGGCACATACCCGTCAGGGTGACCTTTACAAGCATATGGTCATCGTCAAATTCGGGAATGGGAATTTGGGTTATCGCAGTTTGGCAAGGTCCTGTCATTATAAGCTTTTTCATTGTTTTTTTCATTATAATTACCTCTTTTCTTTTTTTCGTTGACTACGGATTCATTATATATTATCTATCGCAAAAAATCTATAGAAAATAAAGACATTTAGGTGGACAAAAGCGACATATACTGTTATAATTGTTAACAAAGGAGTGATAATAATGTCGTTTATATATATCGGAAGCTCTGTAAGATCCTTTACTTCCACACCTAAGCACATTCATCCCAATTGGGAGATAATCATAACCACCGAGGGCGAGGGCACAAGCTATATAGCGGAAAAAGAAGCCCCTTTTCATCCTGGAAGCATCGAAATCGTCCCGCCCAATACCTATCACATAAAAAAATCAAGCCAAGGCTTCAGAGACATCTATCTGCACACCGACAGTATAACCCCAAAAGAAATGCCCGATGCAGATCACACCCCCTTTTTCTTAGAGGACGACGCAGAGGGATCTTTGGGACAGCTTATGAAAATGCTTCTTTACAGATACGTCACGAAAAACAAGGTAGACACTACTATTATGCTTATGCACGAAGTTGTGATTGAACTCATTTATGAAAAAAGCTCGGATCATAAGCCCGATGCCGTTATTGAAAGCATTCAGCGCGAAATAGCCCTTAATTTCACAGATCCCGAGCTTTCCATAACCGCTCTGCTTGAAAAAACGGGATACCAAAAGGACCATATCCGCCGAAAATTCACCTCGGTGTGCGGATCGACCCCGGGTGAATACCTAAAATCCCTGCGCATTGAAAATGCAAAAAAGCTTTTATCCAACAGAAGCCAAAAGGGGCTGTCCGTTTCGGAGATAAGCTATATGTGCGGATACTCGGACAGCCACTATTTTTCCCGAGCCTTCAAAAAGCAGGTCGGTATTTCCCCGGAAGCCTTTGCAAGTCTCAACGAAAAAGACCGGACCAAATAAAAACAAAACGGTATGCAAGTCACAGAATTTTCTAAGACACATACCGTTTATCTTTTTAAAGCTCTTTAAAGCGAGCCTCGCTCATAACGTTTATCAATTTTTCATCGTATCGGCGAAAAGAACCGAAGATTCCGTCGTCGAGCCCCGTTATGGCGTTGGGCTCGCCTTTAACAACGAAAATGCGAATTTTATCCTTGGCGGGAGAAAGAGTGATCAGCGGCTCTTTAACTCCCCTCCGCATTCCCACTCCCACAAAGCGGATGGGTATCTCATCCCAATAGACGGTATTAGCCTCGCAACGAATAGTAATCCGTCGGTTAGCTTTCCTTTTGGTATAAAAAACCTCATAGCTTTTTTGATCCTTTTCAAACTTGACCAAGCCGACGGAGCTAAAAAAATCGCTTCTCTTTAGCTTCTTTTCTTTTTCCGCAAAAATATTGTAAAGCTCTCCCATTTTTCCTTCTCGCTTTCTTCGGACTGACTCATTATAACATATTTTTACGAAAAAATCAAGTAAGACCGAATTTATGCAAGTCACAGAATTTTCTAAGACACATACCGTTTATCTTTTTAAAGGTATTTAATTTTCTTTTTCAAAAAGCTTTTTCACTTCAGCAAAATCTCTAAGCAGACGATCATTTGGAGTGCCGTCACGGGAAAGAGTGGGGCAAAGATATCCCCCTTCCTCAAATTCATTCCAGGCAAACACAATGGCAAGCTCGGTATCGCAAGCCTCTCTGTTTTCATCAATAAAGTCATAAAGCCCTTGAAAGGCTCTTTTGAGCTCAGCTTTATCAGGTAATTGACAATATTCTGTATCCTTATAAGATACCCAGGGACAGGGACGTGCTATTCTCGGAGTCGGATTCCAGCCAACAGACAAAAGCGGGATATTTTTTAATCTGTATCCAAGGCGCTTTTTATTATCTTCGAAGGTCATTTTCGTCAATTGGTCAAAGCTCTTTGCACCGTGGCAGGATGCATAAGCTGTTACCGCATCCGCCGCAGTATAATCCGCCTCAACATTGGGAGATCCCGTACCGATAAAGGCAATAAAAGGATCAATTCCTCTTGAGTTCATAAAGGAACGAACTTTATTTATAAATTCAGCATTATATCCGTTAAAAACCATCAAAACAGGACGGTCTTGGTGCTTGAGGTAACAATCCTCCTTCATTGCCTCGCAAAGCTTTTCAATATCACTTTCCGAATAGCCGTGAACACAGAATATTATGGCACACATTTTTATCTTTTCTCTCAAAGGGCTTTTCTGATACATTTTCCGTGCATGATTCAGCTCTGAAAAATGCGGCGCCAAAAAACTGTATTCAGCTTCATTCCTCCAAAAATCATCCTCTTCGCCGTCAGGATACCAGCAATAGGCAAAGAAATCCACCCCCGCCTCAACGGCATAGCCAAGCTCGCGGTCATAGTCTTCGGGAGTTCTTTTTAAAATCTCAAAGCCGTCATTTTTCTTTTTGGCAAAATACGGCAATCTGTCGGCATATTCCGCCACCCCGAGGTTTCTGCAGGTGAAGCTTCCAAAATAAGTCTCCTTTGGCAATGCAGCATCCCAATTGATGGCTCCGAGCTTTAATCGTTTCATCTTTTATCCCTCTTTTCACGAAGGTTATTATAATCCTCATCAACAATCTTGTCAATAGAAATGATTTTTCCTTGACTTTCAGCTATGTCTTTGTTATAATAGTTGCGCAAGAAACTGTTGCAGATGCAACTGTTTTACAACGAGGTCAATATGATAAAATTTATGAAAATGCTGAATAACATCAGCCGTTCACAAGCGATCTACAGACAAAAAAACATCAATGCCCCAGACCTTCACGGCTCTCACTACGCTTTGGTCCTGGCAATATGCCGCGAGCCGGGAAGATCTCAGGAGGAGCTGGCAAGGGAGCTTTTTATTAACAAAAGCACCGTTGCAAGAAATCTCAACCATCTGGAGGAAAAGGGCTACGTTTCAAGACTCCCGCTACCCAACAACAAAAGGCAGCTCTCGGTCTACCCCACGGAGAAGACCCTCTTTGTGCTCCCGGAAATAAGAAGGGTATCCGCCGATTGGACCCGACTGTTGTCCGATGGCATAGCAGAGGATGAGCTCAACACCTTTCACTCCGTGCTCAGGCGTATGCAGGAAAAGGCAAAAACGGTAATAGAGCAAGGGGACGATGCAAAATGAAGTGGATCCTTTCATATTTAAAGCCGCTGCGAAAAAGAATAGCGGTGGGCGTCACCTTCAAGATGCTGGGCACCGTATCGGAGCTGATGATCCCCTTTCTGCTCTCCTACATACTTGAAAACGTGATCCACACCAACAAAATACAAAGCATTTTGCTTTTTGGCGGCCTTATGGCTCTTTTTTCCCTGACAGCCTGCCTTGGAAATATCATCGCCAACAGAATGGCGGCAAAAACAACGATGCTCTTCTCCACTCAAATGAGAAGGCAGCTATTTTCCAAGACCCTCCATCTTTCCGCAAGAAACGTTGATAGCTTTACCATCCCCTCTCTTGAGGCGAGAATAACCTCCGACACCTACAACGTTCAGAATTTTATAGGAATGATACAGAAAATGGGCATCCGTGCCCCCATACTCCTGCTGGGTGGAACGGTGATAACCCTGATAATGGATAATAAGCTGGCGCTTGTTATGATCGCCACTCTGCCCGTTATATTCGCCGTGGTCTACGGAATATCCCGAATGGGAGTACCCCTTTACTCCACCGTGCAAAGATCCGTGGACTCAATGGTAAGAGTGGTAAGAGAGGATGCTCAGGGAATAAGAGTTATCAAGGCTCTTTCCAAGGTGAAATACGAAAATGCCCGTTATGACAAGGCAAACCTCGCCCTGAAGAAAAACGAGACCCGCGCGGCAACGATCATGGGAGTTGTAAACCCGATAATGACCCTGCTTATGAACCTTGGTATAGTAGGCGTTATTGGGGTAAGTGCATATTTCGTTTCCCAAAACCGTTCATCATCAACGACGGTGATCGCCTTTATGCAGTATTTTACCCTTATATCCATGGCGATGATGTCTCTTTCCAGAATGTTTGTAATGTACACCAAATGCGCCGCATCGGCAAAGCGTATATCCACGGTGCTGGAATGCGAAAACGAGCTCAAGCCACGGGAGGACGACGGCAAGGGAGACAGCTCCTTGCACGTTTCCTTTGAAAAGGTATCCTTTTCATATCTGGGAAAGAAAAACAACGTGAACAACATCTCCTTTTCTTTGAAAAAAGGAGAGTCCTTGGGCATTATCGGCCCCACAGGAAGCGGCAAGACCACCGTCTTACGCCTTCTTATGCGCTTTTATGATCCCGACAGCGGAATCATCAGAATAAACGGCAGGGATATTCGCTCCTACGACGCCAACAAGCTTACAAGGATGTTCGGAGTAGTGTTCCAAAACGATTTTATCTATGCGGATTCCATTAAGGAAAACATCCGCTTTGGCAGAGATATCTCCGATGAAGCCATAACCGAGGCGGCAAGGATAGCTCAGGCGCACGATTTTATCTCCTCCTTTGCCAAGGGCTACTCCCACAAGGTCTCCACCGGCGGCACAAACCTTTCGGGCGGTCAGCGCCAGAGAGTGCTTATATCCCGTGCGGTGGCAACCAAGCCCGAGATACTTGTGCTTGACGACTCCTCCTCCGCCCTTGATTACAAAACCGATGCCAATCTGCGCCTTGCTCTTTCAAAGGCCCTCCCCGACTCAACTGTTATAACCGTCGCACAAAGAGTAAGCTCCGTGAAAAGCTGCGACCTGATTCTTGTTATAGATAACGGCGTTATCATCGGCAGCGGCAAGCACCAAGAGCTTATGGAAAGCTGCAGCGAATACAAGGAAATAAGCGATTCGCAGATGGGAGGTGCTCTCCTTGACTGATAAGAAAAAAGTCTCAACCGAAAAAAGGTCGAAAAAGGGCATATTTTTAAGATTGAGTAAATACGTGCTCGGTCAATGGCCCTTATTTACGGTGGCACTTGCACTTACCCTGGCCTCAAACCAGCTTTCTCTTCTCGGACCGAGGTTTTCGGGAGCGGCAATAGACGCCATCGAAGCAACAGGCGGCGTGGATTTTACTAGCGTATGGCACAACGTTACTCTTATGATAGCCTGCTATGCCGTTTCGGCGGTTTTTGCATACCTTCTCTCGGTTGTAATGGTAAACCTCAGCCAGAGGATAACCTACCGTATGAGAAAGCAGCTCTTTGAAAAGCTGACCTCCCTTCCCGTCAATTACTTTGATACCCATGCCACAGGTGACATTATAAGCCATTTTGGCTACGATATCGACACCATAAACAGTACCCTTTCCCACGATCTTATTCAGGTAATGACAAGCCTTTACACCGTGATCGGATCTTTACTGTTTATGTGGCAGATCTCAAAGCCCATGATGATCATTTTTGTTCTGACCATCCCCGTTTCCGTATTGCTTACCCGATATCGCTCCAGGGTAGTACGTCCCCTTTTCAGAAAGAGAGCAAAGAAATACGGTGAATTAAACGGCTTTGCCGAGGAGATGCTCACAGGCTCCGGAACCATCTCCGCCTACGGAATGCAGGAGGAGATCTCATCCCGCTTCAACAAGATCAACGGCGAGGCTATGGATGCCTTTCGCAATGCGGAGTATCAGGGAGCTATGCTCTTCCCCACCATCAACCTTGTAAACAACGTATCCCTCTCTCTTGTGGCAATAATGGGCGGTATTCTTTATATGCTGTCACAAAACGGTACCTTTCTTGCATCGTCGGTGTTTTTCATCACCCTTGGCGGAGTGGCGCAGTTCGTTCAGTACTCCAGAAAGTTTGCAGGCCCCATAAACGAATTTTCCAATATCATCCACGAGTTTCAGTCTGCCTTTTCCGCCGCCGAGCGTGTTTTCACCATCCTTGACGAAGCCCCCGAAAAGGAGGACGATGCCGATGCAGTGGGCTTGGACGAGGTCAGAGGCGACGTTTGTCTTAAGGAAGTAAGCTTCGGCTACACCGAGGATAAGACTGTGCTTAAGAATCTGTCGGTAACCGCAAAAAAGGGCAAGACTGTCGCCATAGTAGGCCCTACGGGTGCGGGAAAGACCACCGTCATAAATCTTCTTATGAGATTTTACGACCAACAAAAGGGCGAGATAACCCTCGATGGGATCCCGTCACACAAGATAAAGCGGGAGGATCTTCGCCTCGCCTTTACCATGGTGCTCCAGGACACCTGGCTCTTCTGCGGTACTATCTACGACAACATCGTATACGGCAGAGAGGATGCAAGCCCCGAGGAGGTATACGAGGCGGCAAGATCGGCAAGGATCGACTCCTTTATCGAGAGCCTGCCCGACGGCTATGACACCGTGCTTTCCGACGACGGAGTAAACGTATCCAAGGGCCAGAAGCAGCTTATCACCATCGCAAGAGCCTTTCTTTCAAAAGCTCCAATACTTATTCTGGACGAGGCTACCTCCAACGTAGACTCCCGCACCGAGATACAGATACAGACCGCAATGAACGAGCTTATGAAAAACAAGACCTGCTTTGTTATTGCACACAGACTTTCCACCATCCAAAACGCCGATACCATTTTAGTTGTGAAGGACGGAAGCATAATCGAGCAGGGAAACCACAACGAGCTGATAAAGCTGGGCGGCTTCTACTCCTCCCTTTACAATTCTCAGTTCAGCTGATACACCAAAGCCTTCGCCGAGACCTCGGCGAAGGCTTTGATTTTAAAGCTTGCTGACATCATATTGTTTAATTTTTACAAAGCCCTTCAAAAGAAAAGGAAAGCTGATATCATAAATCACAAAATCACGAAAAACCGAGAAAATTTTGTAAAAACTTATTGACAAATCATTAAAAATCCATTATAATTTGCAACGGTTAGCAAGGACTAACCAATTTTCACGAACCGCAGTTAGTCAAAACTAACTCACCCCTTCAACCCGTATTTTGGGTTAAGTACTCAAAGGAGAAACAGATGAGAATTGCTTTGACGGGCAACCCCAACTCAGGTAAGACCACGATGTACAATGCTCTGACCGGCCGAAACGAAAAGGTCGGAAACTGGGCAGGCGTTACCGTAGACAAGAAAGAGCACCCCATTAAAAAAGCCTATGCGGCAGATGACGACATAGTGGCGGTAGACCTTCCCGGTGCCTACTCCATGTCCCCCTTCACCAGCGAGGAAAGCATTACAAGCTCTTACGTAACAAACGAGAATCCCGACGTTATCATTAACATCGTGGATGCAGACAACCTCAGCCGCAGCCTTTTCTTCACAACTCAGCTTCTTGAGCTGGGCATTCCCCTTGTAGTGGCGCTGAACAAAAGCGACGTCGGAAAGAAAAAGGGCAACAGGATAGATGCCGATGCTCTTGCGGAAAAGCTGGGCTGCCCCGTAATAAAGACGGTGTCCACCTCACAGGACGGCCTTAAGGCTCTTATAGATGCCGCCAAGGCGCAGGTTGGAAAGGAGCACAGCGCTCCCTACGTGCAGGATGACATCGACCTCACCGACAAGGCGCAGGTAGAGGCGGCAGACCGAAAGCGTTTTGCCTTTGTAAATAAGATAGTAGAAAACGTAGAGACCCGTAAGGTCCTCACAAAGGATAAAAACATCGGAGATAAGATCGATGCCGTCCTCACAAACAAATGGCTTGGTTTACCGATCTTTGCGGTGGTAATGTTCCTTGTGTTCTATATCTCCCAGACCACTCTTGGCACCTGGATCGCAGAGGGTGTGGAGGTAGGCGACACCTTTATTCCCGGACTTGTTCCCCTGCTTGAGGGCTTCCAGGGCTGGGTAGGCGAGCTTTTGGGCGATGCAAATCCTCTGCTTTCAGCCATCCTCGTTGACGGCGTCATCGGCGGCGTGGTTGCGGTAGTCGGCTTCCTGCCTCTGGTAATGGTAATGTACTTCCTTATCGCCCTTTTGGAGGATTGCGGATATATGTCCCGTGCGGCAGTGGTGCTTGATCCTATATTTAAGAAGGTCGGACTTTCCGGAAAATCCGTTATTCCCTTCGTCATCACCGTTGGCTGTGCCGTTCCCGGTATTATGGCAAGCCGTACCATCCGCAACGAGCGTGAGCGCAGAGCCACCGCAATGCTCGCTCCCTTTATGCCCTGTGGAGCCAAGATCCCCGTTATCGCCCTCTTTGCAGGCGCATTCTTCGAGGATGCCTGGTGGGTGAGCGCACTTATGTACTTTGCGGGCATCCTTCTCATATTCCTCGGCGCATTGCTTATAAACCTCATTACCGGCTATAGGGCAAGAAAATCCTTCTTTATCATCGAGCTTCCCGAATACAAGATTCCCTCCTTTTGGGGTGCATTCAAGTCGATGTGCAGCCGCGGCTGGGCTTATATAGTTAAAGCCGCAACAATTATACTTCTGTGTAATATGGCAGTTCAGCTTATGCAGAGCTTCACCTGGAGCCTTGCCGTTGCAGAAAGTGCCGATTCCTCTATCCTTGCATCCATCGCGTCTCCCTTCGCATACCTCCTTGTGCCCATTGTCGGCGTTCTTTCCTGGCAGCTGGCGGCGGCAGCCATCACCGGCTTTATCGCCAAGGAAAACGTTGTGGGAACACTGGCAGTTTGCTTTGTAGGCCTTGAAAACCTCATTGACACCGATGAGCTCGCCATAATGGAGGGTGCGGGAGCCGAGGTTGCAGGCATTATGGCGATCACAAAGGTTGCGGCTCTGGCATATTTGATATTCAATCTTTACTCTCCCCCCTGCTTTGCGGCTATCGGAGCTATGAACGCCGAAATGAAGAGCGCAAAATGGCTTTGGGGCGGCATAGGACTCCAGCTGGCAGTGGGATATACAGTGTCCTATCTTGTATATACCGTCGGAACCATCATCGTCGGCGGAAGCCTTAACGTAGGTGCGGCGATCGGCGGCCTTATTGCAGTAGCGGCTATGATAGCCTTCATTATCGCTCTCATTATAAAAAACAACAATAAGATGAAGGCCGAATACGCTCTTAAGAAATGATCACCACCTGATATAGGAGCTTAGCTATATGGAAAACGTAATCATCGTTATAATACTGCTTGTAATAGCAATATCCGTCATATCCTATCTTGTTCGGGCAAAAAAGCGCGGAGAAAAGTGCATTGGCTGCCCCTCCTCCAAGCAATGCAGCGGCAAGTGCGGCAAAGACTGCTCCTGCGAATCCCATAAAAAATAATGGCTGAAAACCGCGCGCCGAGAGGACGATGTTCCTCTCGGCGCGTTTTTTATTTCTTTTTTAAAGCTGAAATTATTTTCATAATTATCCCCGCCAAGATCTGCACGGCGATGATTATTGTTGAAGCCCATATTAAGCAATTGCCGATAGCTTTCGCCTCGCCTTCACAGACTGTGGATAAGGTCAAGCCCGCCAGAAGCATCAAGCCAAGAACCGCAGCGGTAAAGTAAGCTATGACCCTTATCACCTTTTGCACTTTGGGGCTTGGAGCGCTTTTGGGAACTATCAAGCCCATAAGCTTTATATATAAATAGCCGAGAAGCTCAATGAAGCCTTCAACAAATATCTCGCACAGTATCTCAAAAAGACAACCCATTTTTTCGCATCAATTATCCTAATTTAGTATCTGAATTTGTCTACGCTGCAAAGGGAACGCCGAAAACAGCCACCATCAATGCATACAAAAGCGGTATTGAAACAACGCAAAGGGTGTGGGATATCATTGCCATACTTGCTCCGGTTTCGGGATTTCCGCCGTACGCCTCGGGAAATACCACCGTATTCAAGCCCAGCGGAGTAGCAGTGGCAAAGAAGCACAAAAACAAAACGTCGGAGCCTATCTCAAGGCCAAACAGCAGTCCGCCGAGGGTTTTGATAAGGTAAAGAGCTAAGATCAACACGGTGGGGATCACCGCAAGCCTGAGCATGGTGGCGACGTAAACCTTCTTCTTTTTCAGCATACCCACAAAGTCATAGCGGGCAATGGTGACACCTGCAAGAAGCATCGCAACGGGACCCATACAAGCCTTCAGCGAATCCAAAGCTGAGGTAAGAAACTCGGGCAGATATGCGCCGATTCCCGACAAGCCCAAGACTATGCCCACAAGCATCGCGATGGTAGGCGCATTGAGCAAGCGCTTGAGGGGGGATGACTTCCCTTCTCCCTTCGGAGTCAGAACGCTGATGCCCCAGGTATAGATCAAAATAGAAAGAGGCAGGCAGAAAAGCTTGTAATACGCCAGCACCTCCTCTCCAAAGAGAGCAAGCACTATCGGATCGCCTATGTAGCCGCTGTTGGCAAAAGCAAGGGCGTAGCTGTAAACTCCCCTCTCCGCAGTGTTTTCCTTAACAAACACCTTGGCAAGGGGGATGGCTATCATCATGGCAATACTAACGGAAAAGCACGCCATAATAAGGTTAGTGCCGTGGGTGGAAAGTGAATCAACGGTGCAATAGCGGAGCATTGTCATAAAGCCCAGTGCGGGACAAAAGATCCAGGTCTCCATTTTTGCCATTACCTTGCTTGCCGAATCGGGCAAAATATTAGCCTTCGACATTACAAATCCAACTGCAATGCAGAAAAAAAGCATCAGCATCGGCGTCAGAGTTGCAAGAAAAATAACCATAGTTGAGCCTCACAAATAATTAAGATAGATAATTATACCACTGTTTTTCGGATAAATCAAGATATATGAAGCTATAGTGCAGCTTTGGCAAAAGACGCTTATCAAAAAAGCCCTTGCAAAGGAACAAGTATTAAGGCAAAGCCATGATATACAAGGCTAAGCTTATACCTTTTACTCGATTCTTTTAAGCCCTCCACACAGCTTTAATAAGGTTGCCGATCTTGGGAGACGTTCCGTACATAAGAACACCGACACGGTAGATCTTAGCGGAAAGAATTCCGATTCCAAAGGTAGATGCAAGCAAAACACCGATAGAAATTGCAATCTCATACCAAGGCACGGTGCTCATAGCAATTCTTGTGAACATTGCCATCGGTGAGGTGAAAGGGATGTAAGAACAAGCAGTCATCAAAGCATTGTCCACGCTGCCGCTGCTCATCGAGAACATAACCACCATAAAACCAATAACAAACAGGAAGGTTACAGGCTGAACGGCTGTGTTGATATCCTCAAGCTTTGAAACCGTGGAGGATATCGCACCGTAGAGAAAAGCATAAATAAGAAATCCGAGCAGGAAGAATGCGAGCATATATACGAAAAGCTCGGGGGGGATATTAAAGATGGAGTCAATGATCGCATTATCTCCCCAATAGGACTTATTCACGTTGTAGAACACAAGTGCCGAGCCAAAAATGGCAACAAGCTGAACAAATCCTGCCATACAAGCCGCCAAAACCTTGCCGAACATCATATTGATGGGCTTGGCGCTGGTGATAAGAAGCTCCATGGCTCGGGAGCTTTTTTCGGTAGCAACACTCATTGCAACCATCTGACCGTAAAGCAAAATGACCATATACAGAGCAAAGATCATAATATATGTGTAAAAGAAATTCTGCATCTGATCCTTGCCGAGGCTTTCCACTTCGCCGTCAATCTGAATACTCATAACCCCGGCAGCATCTTCAGCTGACATACCGCCGCCTATCATAGCGTTCATTTGATAGATCCTTTGCAGAACACCGATCGCGATATCGGGGTTCATATCGTACATCGAAAGATTATCAACGTAATAGATAAACGAGGTCGCCCCGTTCATCACAAAAGCACACTCCGCATCACCGGAGGTGATCTTATCCTTGATCACGCTGATCTCTGCATCGGTGATCTGTACGTCGTAGTCGGTAAAGGATGAGGCAAAGCTTTCCTTTACCATATCCGCTTGCTCGGAATCGTCTGCCTTTACAAGCATAACGGGAAGGTCAGCGCTTGTATCGGAAGGACTGTCCGATTCAAACAAAGCGGTAATACGGGGAAAGAACATAACGATGGCGATCACCACCATCAAAAAGATAGTTACACCAACAAACGCTTTGTTCTTAGCATAATTTTTAAGCTCAAATTTGAGTATTTTTCCAAACTGTTTCATTTCTTAGTCCTCCTGTGCGGCATCGCCTGCGTATTCTACGAAAATATCGTTAAGAGAAGGCTCAAAGACCTTTACCTCGTCAATATCGTAGCTTTCCACAAGGCGAATCATAATGGCTTTCTTTTCGGAGGGCGAGCCCAAGCGAATCATTAAATCACCATTGTCCATAACGGTACAGGAAGAACCAAAATCAGCAATAATTGCATCGGGCGTTTCTGTTTTTACGACCAAGCGGTCACGGGGATAGTCACGCTTGATGTCGTGCAGATCACCGTGCAGAGCAACAACGCCGTTATTCAGAATAGCGATGCTGTCGCAGAATTCTTCTATATAGCTCATCTGATGGCTGGAGAACAGAACTATCTTACCTTTGGAAATCTGCTCCTTGACCACATCCTTTAAGAGCATCGCATTTACAGGGTCCAGACCTGAGAACGGTTCGTCCAGAATAACGATATCGGGATCGTGAGCAAGAGCAGTAATAAGCTGGATCTTCTGTTGATTGCCTTTTGAAAGGGTTTCGAGCTTCTTGTTGCGGTATTCCATCATACCAAGTCTTTTGAGCCAATAATCAACAGACTTTACCGCTGCCTTGCGGCTCATACCCTTAAGCTCCGCAAAATAGGTAAGCTGATCGATGATGATCTTTTTCGGATAAAGACCTCTTTCTTCGGGAAGATATCCGATACCGATCTTGTTGTAATCGATGGGCTGACCGTCGATCAGTACTTCCCCGCTGTTTGCGGGGAATACATCCATTAAAATACGAATAGACGTGGTCTTGCCCGCTCCGTTTCTGCCCAGCAGTCCGAAGGCCTTGCCACCCTCAGCTTTGAATGAAACTCCGGTGAGGACCTTCTTCTCACCAAAGGATTTTTCTACGTTTTTCAGTTCTAATATCATTTTGCTTCAGACTCCTTAAATTTCAGGTTAATGGCACCGATACCGCCACTAACCTCAATGCTGTTATTGCCGTTACCTTTGTCCTTGATATTAGAAACGCTTGTGCCGTCTACGGTGATATTTCCAAGACCTTTTTCTATATCAAGTCTATAATCATCCTTATTACCGATCACGGTTATATTGGACTCTCCGACACCCAAATCGAAATCACCTTCTCCTGTAAGAGCGGACGTCAGATTCAATTTACCGACACCCATATCCAAATCAAGGTTACGGAGTGCACCGCCCGATACGGTTATCCTCCCTGCGCCACCGTCAATATCAATACTTGAGGTAGCAACAAGAGTGTCAATGGTAACTTCACCGGCACCGAGTTCAAAGTTCATTATAGAGGCGGACAAGCTATCTACAGTCAGTCTTCCTGCACCGGTTATAATATTTGCTTTTTCAAACACCGTGTCTGCGGGAACGCAGAGAGTCAATATAGCACCGTTATATGCGCGAGCAAGCTTATTTGTTTCCTTGATCTTCAGAACGCCGTTCTTATCTTCGACCGTAAGATGCTTCAGATTGCTCTCAACATAAAAGCTTTCGCCTTGCTTGATGGTAAGATCAGCGGCATTGATCTCCACCTCAAGGCTCTTTATCTGCGATGATACCGAATAAGCTTTTATATCTTCGGTTACAGCATCACCGCAGAACAGACCAAACACACTTATAACTCCCAGGATAATGCTGACTGTGAGAAAGATGGCAAACCCCATCGCTATGTATTTTACTGTTTTTTGAAAATTGGTCATTTAATTTCAACGCCTCCAAACATGCAAGTGCCGCTTACGTAGATAGTGGGAGCATCCTTGTGTGACGCCGTTTTGTTTGATATTCCCCCGAAGATACAATTTGAACTGACTTTAACGTTTACGTTATCGGGAACGAGAATATCTATCCCACCAAAGATCGCCGACACCCGAATCGCGCAATCCTTTTCGATGATAGCATTTTTTAAATTGCAATCGACTCCACCAAAAACGGCGGTAAGCTCTGCGCCCTCAAATACTTCACCGCCATAATTCAGATCACAACCGGAGAAGGTGGCGCAGCCGACCTTTGTTTCGCCGCCGTTTTGCTTGATTTTATCGATAATTTCATTTGCCTTATTACCGAAAAGTCCCGAAAATACCATCTTCAAGCCGATGATCACAATAATGGCGGGAATAAGAAGCTTCCACAGCATCGAAAAGCTCAAAATATCCCTGCAACACAACAGCAGAAGTACACCAATCGCAATACCGATTATATTACCCGTCTTTTCTCGCTCGGTGAACAAACCTACCGCACAGGGTACGATGATAAACAAGGTCCACCAGCCGTCAAAGAAGACGTCAACGTTCGTTACGTTTAATGCGTTCAGTGCAAATAAAGCACCTGCTGCAATAAGCACGATTCCCCAAATTACACTACCTGTCTTTTTCATTATTTTTCCTCTTTTCTGTAAATAAAAGTGCTTAAGCATAGCCATGCAATACCGATGGCTCTGCGCTTTAAATTCGCAATTTGCTTTATAAGGGATATTATAACATATAATATCAAAAAAACAAAGCGCTTTAAAAAAATAAGCTAATATTATTGACTTTTTATCGGTGTTATGATATAATACCCGAGAAGTAACAATATCGCTCATACGATCAAGCCGACATTTATAATTATATTTTATAAATTCGGGGCATTAGCGCAGTTGGGAGCGCGCCACACTGGCAGTGTGGAGGTCACGGGTTCGAATCCCGTATGCTCCACCAAAAAGAAACGACAATTTTCGACAGAAGGTTGTCGTTTCTTTTTGTTCTTTTCACTTTTCTCTTTTCGTTCTTCTCTCTTCTCTAAAATTGTCGTTTCCAGATAAAAGATAAGAGAGAAAAGAGAAGAGAAAAGGTAGCTTTGCTTCGCAAAGCGT
>SVTC01000036.1 GCA_015063985.1 Oscillospiraceae bacterium
TTTTTGCGCCCTTTTTTTGCTCCCATCCTGTGGTAAAACACTCTTTTCCATAAAAAACAACAAGACCCACCCTTTCGAGTGAGTCTTGCCTTTTTTTATGGAGCTTTTTTACAGCCCCTTTATTTTTTTATCTTTCATCCACTGATGTATATATTTCCCCGTCGATGCAATCAAACATTATCGGGGAGGAGGCGGCATAGTTGCCGAGGTGATCATACATTCCGAATATCATTGTGTAGCTGCCGTCGGGAAGTGGGGCTTCTCCGAAGGAGGTGTTTTCGGTTACAACCAATTCTTCGTAGGAATAGCTTTTAAATTCCCCTTCTTCATCATTGGGGATCCCTTTGATAATAGTGGTGATCTTATCCCCGGGAAGGAGAAGACGCATATCCTTGGATGCCATTCCGTTTTCGTCTATTCCTTGGGTGGCGCCCAATATGCTCCAGCTCTCAGTTGTAAAGTCGTATGCGGTATGGAGGTTATATTCCTCTCCGTTTAATAAGATGGGAACCCAATAAAGGTTGTAATCATCCCCTTCGTAAGAAAGCTCCATATACACGGTATGACCGTCGATAGCTCCCCATACTCCGCGGAAATTATCATAGAAGATGCCATTTTCCCAGTCTGCGACTATATCGTTATCTCTTCCCATAAGGCAAAATAAATCGTTTGCTTCGTCCGCATAGTATAAATAGAAGCTTATTGAGGAGAGAACGTCGCTTGCTTCGGGGCCAAGAGTGAGGTAGGCGGTTCCGTCCTCTCTCAGCTCAAGGGGAGTGCTTTGCCAGTCTTTATCCTTTAAGCTCAATGTCTTTGTAAGAGATTCTATTTCGAGGGATGCCATATACTCATCGCCGCCCTCAAGAAGCTCTCCCTTTATTCCGTATGAATAAAGCTGCTTGAAGGCTTCGCCTGTACCGATGGCGGCATAGCCGTTGAGATCGTCGAGGTCCGCGTTGAAGGAGTAGTAGCAGCTAAGGCCGGTTGCCTCGGAGCGGTATGGACCCGCCACCTTATATACGATGCATTCCTCCAGCGCATCCAAAACAGCCTGAGCTGAGGGGAGCATCCAAGAGGTTTGGCGTGCAAGATGACCGAGGTCCAGCATATTAGTGTAGCCCTGCTCTCTTGTGTTTCCTCCGTAGTTTTCGGTGCTTACCGCCGCACGGCCGAAATCGGCAAAGAAGCCGGGATCCTCTGCGGCTAAAGCGAATGCCTCGCTTCCAAAGGCCTCGTAGGCATCAAGAAGGCCTGTCAGCTTTGAAAGATCGGTAAGAGAAAGCGTGGTCTGATCCTGAGTTCCGACCTCCTCACAGCCTGCATAATAGCTGTTGCATATTGCAATTCCAAGCTCCCTTCCGTCTATGGAGGGATCCTCTGCAAGACGTGAGAGCCAACCGGAATAGAGCCAGCCGTTTCCGGGCTCAAGCTCCTGAGAGCCTACAAAATACTTGGCAAAGCCTTGGAATACCGAAGCGACGTCAATGGTCGCCATAAGGCAGGTGTCAAAGCCCACAAGCTCCAGGGAGGGAGCTTTTATATTTTCGGGCCATACGCTGTTAAAGGCGGTGTACATTTCATTAAGATCCAGTGAATCGTTTTCGTAAAGCTCGTCAAAAGCCGCACCGCTGACCGAGCCTCCGCCGTGATTCCAGAAGGTCACCGCAACCTTATCTGCAGGATAGTTGGTGTTGGCAAAATCCAAGAAGCTGCGGAGGGTCTCGGCTTCGCCCATACTTGCAAGCTCCTGCTCGTCCACTAAAGTCAGGCCGTCTTTGTTGTAAAGCCAGCGCTGAAGCTTTGAGGGATCCATAAGCTCGTTTTGCCAAGCTCGGGAGCCTCCCGTCTGGATGACCACGCTTACGTTCTCGGGAAGGGATACGGAAAGCATCTCTTGGAGATCCGCACTGGCAAAGCCGCCGTTGGTTTCAAGATCACTGCCGCATAAATACCAATATACCGCCCAGGAGCCTTCACTGCTTTGAGAGGGGAGAGTGTTGTTCTCAGCGGTATTTTCTTCGTCTGTTTTTGATGCGGTGCTTTGCTTTGGCGCTTCGCCTTGGCAAGCGATCAAGCCTGTGCATAGGGTTAAGGCTATCAATAGCGCAAAAATTTTTTTATCATATCTTTTCCTTACTTTTTGATTGCTTCCTGTTATTTTCAAACCATTCCTTGAATTTCTCGTAGCTTTCCGCAGAGAGGGAGTGCTCCAGCTTGCAGGCGTCCTCACGGGCGGTCTTTTCGCTGACTCCTATGCTTTGAAAGAAGCTTGTGAGAAAGCTGTGCTTTTCCAGCACCTCGCAGGCTATCTTTTCACCGGATGGAGTAAGATAGAGCTGACCGTCCTCGCGGCGATCTATATAGCCCTCGCTTTCGAGCTTTGCCATTGCTATGCTCACGCTGGGCTTGGAATACTCCATATATGCCGCTACGTCCACGCAACGGCAGCTCGCGGATTCTTTTCTGATCACAAGGATCGCTTCAAGGTAATCTTCTATGGATCTTTTATGGGACATATCCTATCCTCGTTTCGTTGTAATGGTTAAATCTTGGTTATATCATACAACTTTTAATCACTTTTGTCAAGTGCGGACTTGTTTTCTTGATTTTGCGGTCTAAGCTTTGGTCGACACACATAAGATATAAAAAAACCAAAAGGAAGGGAGTAAGAAAATGGACGTTGAGCTTTGCGCTCTGGAGCTTTTACCTCCGAGGATCAGAGCCGCGGTGGAGAAAAGCGAACTGTCGGGAAGAATAAGTGAGATAAGATTAAGAAGCAAGGGTGTTTTAAGCCTGACGGTGGGCGAGAAAAATATGATAATTGATCCGATGGGCAGAGCCACCGGAATAAGGGGAGGGATATGCTGTACTCAAAAAGAGGTGTCGAGTGTGATATCGGCGGCGGTGGGAGGAAGTATGTACAGATACTCCGATGCCGTGTCAGAGGGCTACGTTACCACTCCCCAGGGGATCAGAATAGGCTTTTGCCCCAAGGGCGGGCAAAGAGAGGAGGGGTGCAGCTCTCCCATTGAGAGTGCGGATGGAGTTAATATAAGGATCCCGCGGTTTATTTCGGACTGCTCTCGGGAGGCCATTGACTTTTTCAGGGCATCGGGACCGGGCTCTACCTTGTTTTTTGCCCCGCCGGGAGGCGGTAAGACCACCTTTATAAGGGATCTTGCCCTTAAGCTTTCCACCGAGGGAATATACTCACCGCTGAGAGTATGTGCGGTGGACTCGGCGGATGAGCTTTTTCCTCAGGGGATGGACCTTGAAGGCAAGGGACTTCTTGACGTTTTGCGCACTTCTTCCAAGGCTGATGGAATAACAAGAGCCTTGAGGGTATTCAATCCTCAGGTCATAGTGTGCGACGAGCTTAGCCGAAAGGAGGATTACGAGGCTCTTTTAAGGGGTGCAAGAGGCGCCTGTTATTGTATGGCTACCGTCCACGGCGACGGTAAAAAGGCATTTTTAAAGGATCCCTTGGTGGCTCGGCTCATTTCGGAGGGCAGGTTTAAATATGCGGCGGAGCTGAAGATGCTGTCGGGAAGGACCGCCTGCAACTTTATATCCCTTGATCTGCCGTGACGTGGTTTATTATGTTCCCATTGGCGGCCTTGGGGATCGCCGCTTACAGGATCTCGGATAAATCAAAAAAGCTTGCCTGCCTTGACGAGCTGTTAACGGCGTCGAGGTATATAAAGGACTCTATCACACTTCGTCTTGAGCCCTTGGGAGATATTTTCCTTGAGCTTAGTAAGCGCTGTCCTTTAAGCTCGGAGCTTTTTGGGGAGCTGGAGGCTTGTGCAAGACGGGGAGGAGAGCTTGAAAAATGCATTGAGGCGCCGAAGGAGCTCTCGATGCCGGACGGAGAAAGCCGAGTGCTTTGGTGTGCTTTTTTATCGGGACTTGGGCGGGAGGATTATAAAACTCAGGTAAAGCGGTGTGCTGAATTTGTGAAAAGCTTTGAAGAAAGAGTGGAGCAAAAAAGATCGGCAATGAAAAAGGCTGCGGCCTCGGAGATATGCCTTGCATTATGCATCGGCTTGTTTTTTGCCGTTCTCAGCTTGTAAGGGAGAGATAAAATGGACGTTGGGCTGATTTTGAAGATTGTGGGAGTAGGACTTCTGGTGGGGGTATCCTGCCAGGTGTTATCTAAATCGGGCAGAGAGGATCACTGTGCGTTGGTGGCGGTGGCGGGGATAATTACGGTACTGTTTTTATTGCTCGATCAGCTGGGAAGCCTTATAAATACCCTCAGAGGCTTGTTTGGCTTTTGATGGGCTTCTTGGGCTTGAGCGGCGTATGCTTTTTGTGTCTTGCGGCTATGCTGGTTTTAAGGCATTTGTCGCCGCAGATGGCGCCCGTTGCCGCAGCTTTAATGGGGATAGCCATCACCTTTGGAGCCGTTTTTCTCCTCAGTGACTTTGTAAAGTGGTTGGGGAGCTTCAGAGAAGAAAGCTTTGGACACTACTTCGATCTGCTTTTGAAGGGGCTGGGGATCAGCTTTTTGGGAGCGACGGTCAGCAATGCCTGCAGTGATGCGGGAGAATCGGGACTTGCAAGAAAGACGGAGCTTGTGACCTCCTGCGCAGTGATTGCCTTGTGTCTGCCGCTTTTGCGGGAGCTTTTGGAAAAGGCACTGGGATTACTTTAAAGAAAAAGGAAGGGAAAAGCCTTCGGGAGGTGAAAAAATTGAGTGTGAAGTTTTTTTCCGCTCTTGAGCTGGTGGAGGGTGCCACGGGGGCAACGAAGCTGGAGGAGCAGATCGAGGCGATAACGGGGCTTGAGGGGATCACCGAGCCTTCGGGGATAGGCGATAGCATACTCAGAGCCTTGACGGGAGAAATAACGGGGTCGGGAGCCTTTCTTGCGGGGCTTTGTGCTATGGTTCTGATATCCTCCGTTTTTGAGGCCTTGGGAAGCCTTAGCGAAAACAATAAGAGGCTTTTTTCCTTTGCCTGCACGCTTTGCATAGCTTTATATTGCTTTGATGGGGTCATAGGGCTTGTGCCCTTGGTCTGTCAAAGAATAGACGGAATATGCACCCTTATGCTCAGCTTGCTTCCGGTAAGTGCCGCACTGTGGGTGGCGGGTGCCACCTCATCCTGCGCCGTTGGCCACGGCACTGCGGTGATCCTGGGGGCTGAAGCCTTCGGGGCAGTCACCAACGGATTTTTGACGAGGCTTTTCGGAAGGCTGTGGGCGTTTTGCGTTTGCGGAGCTCTGCACTCCGGGATGGCGGGGCTGATAAAGATGTTTAAAAAGCTTTGCATTACTCTTCTTGTGTTTATGCTGAGTCTTTTCGTTTTCATTCTCGGGACTCAGACCACTCTTGCCAAAAGCGCGGACGGAATAGTGGCAAGGAGCGTTAAATTTGCTTTTTCGGGCTTTGTTCCGCTGGTAGGCTCTCTTCTGGGAGAATCCGCAAGGAACGTTGCCGCCGCAGTTTCCCACGTGAAAAATACAGTTGGCTTTGGAGCAAGCTCCGCTATGATAATTTGGTCGGTGGGGCCTGTTTGTGCCATAGTGGCTAAGAAATTCTGCCTTTGGGCAGGGGCGTTTATGGCAAGGCTTGCTTCAATGGACGGAGTCGCTGCCTTTCTTGAGGGGGTAAACGAGCTTTTAAGTATACTTATGGCACTGATGCTGAGCGTGTGCATTTACTTTATTCTTACCGCCTCGGTGTTTTGCACCACGGGAGTGAATCTGTTCGTGTAGGAGGAATTTTAATGGATCAGTGGATAAAAGCGGTGGTGACGGTGGGCTTGGCGGTATCTGCCTTAAAGGTGCTTTTGGGGGATAAAAGCAAGGCCTTCGCCCTTCTTTGTTCGGCAGTGTTTCTTTGTACGGTTATTATGCCTATTCCGGACCTTCTTAAGGATATCCCGAATGAGCCGGGGGAGTATTTGAATATAAGCTATCCCGAGAATGATTTAAATAAGCTTTCGGGTGAGGAGCTGGTCTCGAAGGAGGCGCTGAGGCTTCTTGAAAACAGACTGTCCGAGGAAATAGCACGGCGCTTCGGCAGAGAGGATTTCTCTATTGTTGCGGACAGTGACGGAGCTGTTACTCTGACAGTAGACAAGGACTCCGATTTTCCCGCCGAGGAGGCACGGCTGGTTTTGGGAGTGCTTTTGCCCGGAGCGAGGGTGGAGGTGATGGAAAATTAAATTGGGAGAATGGAAAAAATATCTGTGGCTGTTGCCTGCCTTACTGTGCCTGACGGTGGTGGCGGCCGGGACTTTTACCGCCGCCCAAGATGAGCCCGATCAGGCTCTTTACGATACCGATGCAGTTAAGCTGCAATGGGAGACGGAGCTGAGGGAGCTTATTTTGGGCGTGGAGGGAGCGGGAGAGGTGAAGGTGATGCTGACGGTTGATACTATGCCCAGACGGTATTACGCAAAGGATGTCAGCACCGACTATGACTCCGACGGCTCGGGAAGGTCTCAATCGGTCACGGTGTTGACCGGGGAATACTCATCGGGGCGGACACCGGTCTTGCTTTACGAGGAGCTTCCGTCGGTCAGAGGGGTTGCGGTAGTCTGCAGCGGCGGAGCAGACGCCGAGGTGGCGCTGAGGATCAGAGAGCTGGTGATGAGCCTTTTCGATCTTGATGCCCACGAGGTCTGTGTAACTTATTAATATATTATAAGGAGAAAATATTATGGAAAAATTCGAAACCATTACCTTGCCCGAGCTTAGCTATACCGAGCCCGAGACTCAGGCACTGTGCGAGGCCGAGGAGGCAACGGCGGACGAAAAGGGAAAGGCGGTAAAGCCGCTTTTGAAGAAGCTGGGCTTTAAGAGCGGTCTTAAGTTCAAGCCCATTCCCTGGAAAAACCTTTTCAATGCAAGAAACGCCCTTGTTGCATCCTGCATAGCGCTGATACTTGTGGCGGGCTATCTGAACGTGCGTTTTTCCACGCCGCTGGAGGAGACTCCCTCTGCGCCCGGCAACGTATCTGACCAGGCTCCCGGAGAGGAAAGCGGATCAAGCGAGGAGAATTTCTTTGCTCAGGCTGTGATCAGCAGAGAAAGGGTCAGAGACGAGGCTATAGACGTTTTGAGAGAGCTTACCGAGGATGAAAGCGCCGACGCCGCCGCAAGGCAGGAGGCTTACGAGCAGATGAATCGCCTTGCAGAGGAGATCTCCAGCGAGGTGAATATTGAAAATCTTGTTAGATCCAAGGGCTTTGAGCAGTGCGTTGCGGTGGTATCGGGAGATGACGTGAACGTCATAGTTCGCTCCGACGGTCTTACACCGGGTGAGGTGGCTCAGATAAAGGAGATAGTATATCTTCAGACGGGGGTTATTCCCAACAACGTAAAGATTATTGAAAGAGCTGCCCCCGCAAGCGCCGAGGGCTGAATGATAATAACGCCTGCCGAGGCAAGGGAATCCCTGCTTGGCAGGTGTTTTTTTGCCGTATTTATCTTTTTCTATTGCTAAATTATTTACAATGTGTTAAAATGTGTGCAAGTGTTAATAAAAGGAGATAAATATGCAAAGAGAAAGACTTGGCAGCCGCTTGGGGTTTATTCTTCTCAGTGCGGGTTGTGCCATCGGATGCGGAAACGTCTGGAAGTTTCCCTGGATGACGGGAGAAAACGGCGGAGGCGGATTTGTTTTGATCTACGGCATTTGCCTTTTGCTTTTGGGACTTCCCGTTATGGTAATGGAGCTTACCCTGGGCCGCGCTTCTCAGGCGAGTCCCGTAAAGATGTACCAGAAGCTTGAGAAAAAAGGTCAGAAATGGCATTTGCACGGCTATCTTGCCTTGGTCGGCAACGTGTGCCTTATGGCATTTTACAGTGTTGTCACGGGCTGGATGTTCTACTACTTTGTAAGATTTATAAGCGGTAATTACGCCGATCTGGGCTTTGATCAGATGATATCCGAGCCGGGCTTGAACGTGGGTTATCTTGCTCTTGCCGTGGTTATCGGCTTTTTGATCCTTGCCTTCAACCTCAACGGAGGTCTGGAGCGCTTTACCAAGTATATGATGGTGGCGCTTTTGGTGCTGATGCTGGTCCTTGCGGTGAGATCCTGCACTCTTTCGGGAGCGGCAGAGGGCTTGAAGTTCTATCTTCTGCCCGATTTTTCAAAAATTAACGGCAGAGTAGTGGTAGCGGCTATGAGTCAGGCGTTTTTCACCCTCAGCCTCGGAATCGGCTCGATGGCGATATTCGGAAGCTACATCGGCAAGGAGCGCTCTATGATGGGCGAATCCGTTAACATCATTATCCTCGATTGCTTCGTTGCCATTACCGCGGGAATCATTATCTTCCCCGCTTGCTTTACCTACGGCCAGGAGGTAACCGACGGCCCTGCTCTTCTTTTCGATACTATGGCAAAGGTGTTTGTCAATATGGAGGGCGGCAGGATATGGGGAAGTCTGTTCTTTTTGTTTATGATCTTTGCGGCTCTTTCCACGGAGCTTGCGGTATTTGAAAATATTCTTGCTTGTGTAAGAGAGCTTACCGGCTGGAGCAGACCCAAGGGCTGTATAGTCTGCGGTGTGGGCATTTTTCTTGTGAGTCTCACTACCGCACTGGGCTTCAGCGTATGGCAGTTCCATCCCTTTTCTCCAACCAGCGTTTGGCTGGACTTTTGGGATTTTGTCGTTTCCACCAACCTTCTTCCCCTCGGAAGCCTTATTATTACTCTGTTTTGCTGTTATAAATTCGGTTGGGGATGGGATAATTTCATTGCCGAGGCGAATACGGGCAAGGGTATGAAGGTAAAGGGCTGGATGAAGCCTATTTTTAAATACCTTGTTCCCACGGTTATCATATTCCTGTACGTTTACGGTCTTATTACCTATAAATGGAGATAAAAAGCTTTATTCGGAGGAAAAAATGAGAAGGATATTCGATGAACACGTTATAAGAAAGACCAACAGTCTTGACGGAGCATGGAGATTTTCCACCGACCCCGACAATATGGGAGTGGAAAAAGAGTGGTTCAAGGGATTGCCATCCTCGGAGACCGTTATAGTTCCCTCTGTTTGGAATACTCAGCTTGGACTTCTGGAGTACGAGGGTGCGGCGTGGTATCAGAAAAGGATACAATGCTTTTCATCCGAGCTCAGATTTGTATTTGAGGCTGTGCTGACTCAGGCGGACGTATGGCTTGACGATAAGCATATAGGCTCTCACTACGGCGGTTTTTGCCCCTTTGATATTTTAGTTCACGGGGTGGAAAGGGGAGAGCATATTCTTACCGTGCGTGCAGACAACTCCTTTGACGAGCACTCCATTCCTCTGGCTCTCACCGATTGGTGGCATTACGGCGGAATTTCCCGCAGTGTGACGATGGAGGAGCTTTCGGGACCGTGCGCTATCGATAACCGCTTTGACTGTGAGCTTAGCTCCGAGCTTGATAAGGCGGTTTGCCGCTTTACCGCCTCCGTTTACAATGCCTCCGATGAGCGCAAAAGCTCATCCTTGAGCTTTTTGTTTGACGGCAAGACGGTGGATACAAAACCGGTGGAGCTTGATGCTCATGAGTCTTGCACCGTGGTCTCCGCGGATTTTGAGGTGGAGGCTCCCCGTCTTTGGGAGCCGGGAAGTCCCGAGCTTTACGAGATTGGGATCACTTTGGATAATGACGATCTTTACGACAGAGTGGGTATAAGAAGAGTCGAGGTGTCCGAAACAAAGCTTTTGTTGAACGGCAAGCCCTTTGAGGTTCGCGGTGTGAACCGTCACGAGGAGAATACGGATTTCGGCTTTGCATTTCCTCCCGCGCTGATGAAGAGGGATATCGATATTCTTTTGAATATGAATGCTAACTCCGTTCGCGGCTCACACTACCCCAATGCACCTATATTTTTGGATATGCTTGATGAGATAGGCCTTACCTTTTGGAGTGAGATACCTATGTGGGGCAATGCCTACACTCCCGAAATGCTTGCCGATCCCGAGGTTACGAAAAGGGCTATGGAAATGCACCGAGAGATGCTCAGATGGTACTATAATCATCCCAGCATAATCATCTGGGGAATGTTCAATGAAAATCCCAGCCAGCTTCCCGAGACACGCACCTTGGCTGAAAAGCTTTATCCCTATCTTAAGGAAAAGGGCGGAAACCGCCTTGTGACCTATGCCTGCAATAAAATAAAGACCTGTCTTTGTATGGATCTTTGCGATATTTTGTGCATCAACCATTACGACGGCTGGTACAGCGGCGACAGAGATTCCTGGAAGGAGACCTGCCTTGCGGTGGTCAAAAACAGAATGAGCGAGCTTTCCGTTGAGCCCAAGCCCATTATTATGAGCGAGTTTGGATGTGCGGCAATATACGGCAACCATACCTTTGACGATATTAAGTGGACCGAGGAATATCAGGCCGAGCTTATGGAAAAGGCGCTGAGGATCTTCCGTGACGATCCTTGGGTGGTGGGATATTATATATGGCAGTATTGCGATATCCGCACCCACCAAAGAACTTTGGACCGCGCAAGAAAATATAACAATAAGGGTATCTTAAACGAATACAGAAAGCCCAAGATGGCATATTTTGCAGTGAAAAGGACCTACGGTGAATTTGCCGAAAAGGGCGCAAAATAACATAGAAAAGCCGATGCGTTTGCATCGGCTTTGATTTTTAAATTGAGATCACAAAAAAACGTGATCTTATTCATCCTTTACGTATTCTATTATATCGCTTAAGGAGCAGTCTAAGGCTACACAAATTCGATCCAAAATATAACTGTCATAGCGAATCACACGGTTTTTATAGTAGCGGTCTATGGTTTGGAATTTTACGTTGGTCCGCTTTGCCAGCTCATAGCGAGTAATACCGCATTTGTCTAAATAGCGGTCAATGATCAATCGTACCATTAGCATCCCTCCTTGTGTATACATTTTATCCGATATATACACAGTTGACAATCTCTCTGTTAGGGTATATACTTATATAGATATATACCAAAGAAGGAGGATTATACAGTGAAGCTCTTGATCGTAGGCTCGCGCAGTATTACTGATTTTGATTTATCTTTTTATATTCCGGCTAACGTTGACACAATTATAAGCGGGGGTGCGTGCGGTATCGATAGCCTGGCTGAGCAATATGCAGACTCGCACCGACTGTCCAAGTATATAATACGTCCCCAATACGACCTTTACGGGCGGGCAGCTCCGCTTAAACGTAATGAACAAATGGTTGATATGGCTGACGAGCTTCTCATTATATGGGACGGTCAGTCAAAGGGTGCACAGTATACACTGAAATATGCCGAAAAAAAATAACAAGCCGTTCAGGCTTGTTCGGGTTTGATATATTAATGTAAGGTGTTTTTTAATGGCCCTATATCTCACTTTGCTTTGAGATATAGGGCTAAAGATGCTATTTTCCTTTTTTCTCCAGATACTCCGTGGGGGAGCAGCCGAAGCGTTGCTTGAAGAGGCGATTAAAATAGGTTACGTTATTAAATCCTCGGCCGGATGAGATATCCAGGATCTTTTGGCCGTCTTTTAAATCTCTTGCCGCCTTTTCCAGGCGCTCGTTATTTAAAAAGGCGGAAAAGGTCATTCCCGTTTCCTTTTTAAAGCGCCGTCCCAGATATTGAGCATTGTAGTGAAAGACCCTTGCGGCATTGGAAAGGCTTACGTTATATTCAAGGTTGGAGCGAAGGTAGTTTTTCACGTTTTCTATTAAAGCCGAGGTGCTTTTTTCCCTCGTAGAGGGAGCTTGCCTTAAAAGCTCGAGGATATAGCCCTCTATCAATAGGGTAAGTCTGCGGCACTCTTCCTCGTTAAAGCCTTTCTCCATCGTGTCTGTCAGGGCGGTGTCCTTGCCCAATGCCGAAAGCAGCCGGCGGTGATCGCTTTGGGGCAGAAGAATGTTTCCAACGTATATTATAGCGGCACATTTACCGTCAATGATCACAGGATGGGTGTATTCGTATATTCCGTTTATGCAATAGCCTCCGAAGGGCTTTTTTTCTATTTGTGCTTTTCTTATTGCGGCTTGGCGGCAGCAAAAGCACCTCCTTGCGCCCCTCTCGTCCTTTTTAAAGCGCCAGCATACGGCACTGTCGTGGATAGTGTGGCCGTGGGGGAGCTTGAAGGCTTCTCCGCCGACGTTTCCGAAAAACGACACTCCTATATGCAGCTTTGTTCCGTATTCAAGATATCTTATCAGATCATATAGCTTGGCTAAGGGCATAATTGACCTCTCGATACTTATTTTTTGATATTATAGCAAAAAAGTATTATTTTTTCAAGTCTGTGTTATTGTTTTTATAAGACTTTTTTGATAACGTTGTGGTATCATTAAGAAAAAGCATTAAGAGAGGTTTTCTTATGAAGCATTACGATCTGATAGTTTTGGGAGGAGGCATTGCAGGCGTGGGAGCGGCAGTTTCCGCGGCAAGAGAGGGAATGAAGGTCCTTCTTGCGGAAAAATTCGGATCCTTGGGCGGAGCAATGTCCAACAGCCTTGTATATCCCTTTATGCGCCATTATTACCGTATAGAAAACGGAAAGGTAAAGGTAATGCTCAGTGCGGGCATTTTTACCGAAATGAAGGAGCGCAAAGAGAAATACGGCGATGACTCCTGGGAGACCTTTAAGTTTGTTTTCGACGATATGGTCACCGAGGCGGGAGTGGAGGTGCTTTTCCACGCTTCGGTCTTTTCTGCCAAGGTTGAATCGGGAAGGATAAAAAGCGTTGACGTTGCCACAAAATCCGGCGTGATGACCTTCTCGGCAGATTATTATATCGATGCCTCGGGAGACGGCGAGCTTATGGCGATGAGCGGATGCGAGTATCTTCTGGGCAGAGAAACAGACGGCTACTGCCAGCCTATGACCACCTGCTTTCGCTTGGCGGGCGTGGATCTGGAGCGCTTTAGGGCTGAGGAGGATGAGCTTCAGGAGATCTACAAAAAATACCGCGAGGAGAATAAGATAACTAATCCCCGTGAGAATATTTTGTGCTTTTACGGTCCGGGAAAGGGCATTCTCCATTTGAATACCACAAGAATAATCAAGCACGATCCCACTGACCCCTTCCAGATAAGCCGTGCGGAGATGCTTGCAAGAAAGCAGATAGTGGAAATGGTGGATTTTCTTAAAAAGCATTCCAAGGCCCTTGAAAGAGCTTCCATAGTCAGCATTGCAAATCATATCGGTGTCAGAGAGAGCAGAAAGCTTGTGGGAGTTCACGTTCTCAATGCCGAGGAACTGAGAAGCTGTGTTAAGTTTGAGGACAGCATTGCCTTGGGAAATTACGATATAGACATCCACAATCCCACGGGAACGGGAACTTATATCTATTCCTTTGAAAACGGCACCTATTACAGTATTCCTTACCGCTCTCTTGTTCCAAAGGAGATAACAAACCTTCTTGTGGCGGGAAGATGCCTTTCCGCAGATCACGAGGCACATTCCGCGGTTCGTATAATGCCCATCTGTGCCTGCCTGGGCGAGGCGGCGGGAGTTGCGGCGGCAATAGCAAAGAAAAGCGGATGTGACGTGCAAAAGGTGGATACCCATCTTTTGCGCGAGACCCTGATGCAAAAGGGTGCTAAGGTGTAAGGAAGGATAATATGAAGAAAAAAGACAGTCTTGATATTTGGGTCCCCATTGCTCTTGAGCTGGATGCTCCTACCAAGGAGAGCATCGTAGCCGACGTAAGAGAGCAGCATAGGGACTACGGAATTGAAAATTTCCTTCTTGCCTTTCCCTCGGGAGGATGGCGAATGGCAGGATACCCTCCCGGAGAAAAGTTTGCGGAGTTTGCCCGTTTTTTCTCGCAGATCGCCGAAGAGCTGAAAAAGGACGGCATCCACTGCGGATGGTGGATAACCGCCACCCTTCTTTCGGGACGTTCCGATGAGTTTTCTCCCATGGTCTATGAGGACGGCAGAGAATCCCTCCACGCAAATTGCCCTATGGACGAGAGGTTCAGAAAAAGATTTTCCGAGGATATTGCTCTTTTTGCCGAAATCGCTCACCCCGAGATAATCGTTACCGAGGATGATTTTTCCATCCACGCGGGAAGCTCGGATTATGGCTGCTTCTGCCAAAGGCATATGGATGAATTCAATAAAAGAATGGGGAAAAGCTATGGCAGGGAGGAGCTTTACCTGCTTTTAAAGGGCGACACAGAGGAGTCCCGGCGGCTTTTAAGAGCCTGGAGAGAGCTTATTAAGGATTCTCTTGTTCTGATCTCTCGCGATATAAGACGTGCACTTGATAAAAAGACGCCCGAGATCCCCGTTGGGTATATGCAATCGGGCGGTGCGGATATGGACGGAGACTGCACTCTTGAGGTAAGTAAAGCTTTGGCAGGGGATAAGCACACTCCGTTTTCCAGATTCTACGGCACCACCTACTGCGCGGGCAGTGCAAAAGATCTTGCCAGAGTGCTTTATCACCCCATCTATTCAAAGCAGCACTGTCCCGAGGTGTTGCCCTATCACGAGTCCGATACCTTTCCCCATACGGAGTTTTTTATGTCGGCGGGCTTTTTAAGGGCTATGATGGCAATAGTCTATTCCGCAGGCTTTGTGGGCTCTACCTTCCAGACTCAGCAGCTTCTTGACGATCCCAACGAGGAGAAGGCTTACGGAAAAATGTTTGCCGAGGAAAGAAGGCGCTTTGACAGCTTGTACAGAGAGGTAAAAAAGTGCAAGATGAGAGGTGTGCAGATCTGCTACGATCCCTTTTGGAACACTGCACGGCGCTATAGCAAGCGGCCCGATCCCTTGTGGGCAAGACCTGTGGGGCTTTTCGGTATTCCCTACGTAACCCTCCCCGATACAGTCAGCTTTTGGGATGTAAGGCAGGCTCAGAGCTGCGATGACAAGACGGTTATGGAATATCTTTCCCGAGGACTTATTCTTGACGGTGCCGCCGCCGCAATACTGTGCCAAAGGGGCTACGGAAGATATCTGGGCGCTACGGTGGAGGGCAATGCTATGGAAGGCAAGGCTCTTTTGGATCTTGCGGCAAGAGAGGTGCTCAGTGATGGGTATTTGCCGCAGCTCAAGGGAAGACATTTGCCATCGCCCCATATGTATGCCAAGGGCAATAACGGTAAGCTGAGAAGGATAATACCTACGGAAAAAGGATGCCAAGTGCTCTCGAGAATGGTCAGCTTTGAGGGCGTGGAATCCTATCCCGTGGTGACTCGCTTTGAAAATGAGCTTGGCGGAAGGGTTGGAATATTCGGAGTTACCCTTTGCGACGAGGATACCAATGCCGATAATCTTTCTCAATCCCTTTATAACTATCGCCGAGCGGCTATGATGGAGGATCTTGTGGAATGGTGCGGCGGTGATTACGCCTCCTGTGTGGGACTTGCCAACGTGTTTACGGTGATGAACGAGGCGACCGACAGAGAAAGCTCAGGCTTTTTCGGACTTGTTACCTTAGTGAATCTCGGCGAGGACTGCGTGGAGGAGCCAAGGCTGAGGCTGCCCAAGACGTGGAGAGCCTTAAGCAAAATAGAGCTTCTTTCCCGGGACGGAAGCTGGACGGAATGCTCCTTTAAGACCTTTGAAAAGGGTGTTGTGCTTAATAAAAAGCTTTCCTTTGGCGAGGTATTCGTGGTTAAGATCATCTGATCCTGCAATTATACTTGAATAATACCCGTGGTGATTTTATAGTTGCTACGGGTGTTTTTTTGTTTGTTTTTTTAAAATATTGGTAAAAAATACCAAAAATAAACCTCGGTTTTCGGTTATTGTTACGAAATTGGTAATTTCTGGAAAAATGTTGGTAAAAGGGATTGAAATTATTGCCAAAAAATGGTAATATAGTAGTACAGAATAAAACGGTGACGAACACCGATGAAAAAGGAGATAATAAAATGAAATCCCAAAATGCCAAGGGATTTCGCTCAAAGGGACAAAAAGTGACCAATGGGAGAAAGCCGGTACGGGGCAAGCAAAAATCCGATCATCAAACACGATGGTCGGATTTTTTGCTATTTTGATTTGTATGCTGAATGT
>SVTC01000037.1 GCA_015063985.1 Oscillospiraceae bacterium
TCATCAGCACAACAAGGATAATAAGATGGCGACGAATCTCCTTGTTCACGATACGGTCGTATACCGAGATCCCCCACGATACCAAAATGCCGAGGTAGATCATCAGCACCACGATGTGGGATATCACGTACATTGCAGGTGTCGTGTCCATCGTAATAACACGGATAAAGTTTGCAAACAACAGCAGGAATATGGTCAACAGTACGTTTACGGTATAGGACTGCGTTCTTCCTTCCTTGCTCATCAGCCCCCCGTTTTGCATTGAACGGTAAATAGCAAGCATCAGGCATTCGGTCAGTATGTAGGAAACCGAGAGCCATTCAAAGCCACGGGGCAGAAACTGCTCCATGAGCCAAATCAGTACGTTGCAGAAAACCGTACACAAGAGAAGTATCGTATGTAAATGGGTTTTGATCTTTTTCTTTGCGACGGCGTAAATTGCAACACCGACCATAGAGAGCATATATCCGATCAGATAAACGTAGTACAACAAGTGAAGCGGGCCGTACTCACGGACGAGCTTGGTCACGCCGTCTGCGATCTCAATATCAACGCTGCTGTAATAGATGGGAAGAATACCGGGGCTTGTGGTAATGCCCAGCATCACGATACCGATGGTCACAAGTGTTATCATCAGCGGTCTTGGGCGTTTCATTCCGCAGAAGCGCAGTACCATCATCAGCATAAAGAAGGGCAGAAATACGCTGCCGAGATATGCAAGTCTATTTGAATTTAACGCCGAGCCAAGGCTTTGGGATACCGACAACATAAAGTAACCGAGGTTGCAAATAGATACCGAAACGAATACGAGCAATAGCCACACGTCACGCTTTTTGTCCGAAGCCACGCAGACTCCGACCATACAAAGCGATATAAACGCTATGATTCCATAGGCTAACGACATTTTCGGCACCTCCTTTTTCTATCGCAGACAAGGGATATCCCTTTGCGATTTTTATTTGAAAGCCCACGTTTTGCCGCGGGCACACTTTTATAGATTATATTATAGCATAATTTACTTTCAATTTCTACGGTTTTTTTATGAATTCGAACCCTTGCAAAAATGATATATCGCTTGCGCGATATGATATACGGCGTTGCCGTGTGATATACTTGCTTCGCAAGCATGATATAATATCCGTTCCTTCATAATCGACGCCAAACATATACACTATGCTATAATCGCTACTGATAAATGAAATGTCTTTTTGCAAGCCTTGAAAACTATTGGTTAATAAAATATAATTCGCTGCCGTTTGATCCACTAACTGAAAAGAAGTGTTGTGAACGCCTTTGAAGGCAGTAAAAAGAATCTTCATTTATTTTCCTTTGCTGTATTAAGTGATGCAATCAGCATTCGCTTGATTTCTTCTGCAAGAGAAAGGAGTTCATCAAAGTTATATTCTATCAGATTTGTTCTTTTCAGAAGCGTGAGCCAATATATGCTTTCACCGGTTTCCTTAAGTGAAATATGAAGCTTTGATATAAAATCCGCTTTGCTGTTACCGTATATGGCTTCGTTTATATTTGCACCAACACTTGTTGCAGAACGAAGTAACTGTTTTGCGATTGTTGTATCTTTTTTTGTTTTAGAAAAATCCTCGTAAAACAGTACGATTTGAGTTGCAAAATCAAGGGATTTATCAAGTAATGGGCTGTTCAATCATTATCACCTCTAGTTAAATTATATCACAAATTATTATATAATTCAACGCTTTGCGAAGCAAAGCTACCTTTTCTCTTCTCTTTTCTCTCTTATCTTTTATCTGGAAACGACAATTTTAGAGAAGAGAGAAGAACGAAAAGAGAAAAGTGAAGAGAACAAAAAGAAACGACAATCTTCTTTCGAAAATTGTCGTTTCTTTTTGGTGCGAGAAACGGGACTTGAACCCGTACGGAGAAATCCACACGCCCCTCAAACGTGCGCGTCTGCCAGTTCCGCCACTCTCGCATATTTGGTTTGTTCCTTGCACGGAACGTATTGTATTATACTACAAGGGGCTTGATTTGTCAATACTTTTTTGAAAAAAACTTTGAATATTTTTTGGCTTTTTTCGGCGGGAGAATTTTCGGTTCTCCCGCCGACATTAAAGCGTTACTTTGTCATTTTTTCCTGCTTTACCTTATGGTCAATGACGTGTCTGGAGCTGAGCTCGTTATGGATGTCCTCCAGAGAAATTCCCATTTGGATCATCATTACCATAACGTGGTATGCCAGATCCGCCACCTCATAAATAGTCTCCTTTTTGTCATCTGCCTTTCCCGCAATGATGACCTCGGTGCATTCCTCGCCCACCTTCTTGAGTATCTTGTCTATGCCCTTCTCAAAGAGGTAAGTGGTGTAGGAGCCTTCCTTTTTCTCGATCTTTCTTCCTTCGATCAGATCCATCAGCATCTGCAGGGAGAATTCCTTAAGCTCGTTGCTTTCCCATACGAGGTTTTCAAAGCAGGAGTCGGTGCCCAAATGGCAGGCGGGGCCGTCCTTTCTGACTGTTACTACCAAGGCGTCACAGTCGCAGTCTGCCTTGATGCTTACGATGTGTTGGTAGTTTCCGCTGGTCTCGCCCTTGAGCCAGAGCTCGTTTCTGGATCTGCTCCAGAAGCAGGTCAGGCCCTTTTCCATAGAGATCCTCAGGCTTTCCTCGTTCATATATGCAAGGGTGAGCACCTTTTTTGTGACCTCGTCCACAACCACTGCGGGGATAAGGCCGTTTTTGTCAAATTTGAGCTTGGATATATCTATCATTATTTTTTCCTTTCTTAAATGCGCACGTTTATGCCCTTTGTTTTTAAAAGCTCTTTAAGCTCGTTTATCTTTACCTCTCCGAAATGGAATATACTTGCGGCAAGACCTGCGTCTACCTTGGGAAGTGTTTTGAAGAGAGTTACGAAATCCTCCGCTTTTCCCGCACCGCCCGAGGCAATGACCGGTACGGAAACCGCTTCGCATACAGTGTCGAGCATTTCAATATCGAAGCCCTTCTTTACGCCGTCGGTATCGATGGAATTCAAAACCACCTCTCCCGCACCGTTTCCGACACAGCGCTTTATCCATTCTATTGCTTCCATTCCCGTATTTTCTCTGCCGCCCTTGGCAAATACTCTCAAAACTCCGTCCACTCTCTTCACGTCTGCCGAGATGACTACGCACTGGTCGCCGTATCTTTTTGCGGCATCCTTTATAAGCTCGGGATTTCTGATAGCGCCGGAGTTTACGCTTACCTTGTCTGCGCCGCATTTTAACACTCTGTCAAAATCCTCAAGAGTGTTTATGCCTCCGCCTACTGTAAGAGGGATGAATACCTTTTTTGCCACCTCGAGAAGAATATCCGTAAAGAGCCTTCTGCCCTCTGCGGAGGCGGTGATATCGTAAAAAACCAATTCATCCGCGCCGTTTTGAGAATAGTAATTTGCCAGCTCGATGGGGGAGCTTACGTCGTTAAGACCTTCAAAATTAACACCCTTGACAACTCTGCCGTTTTTTACGTCCAGGCAGGGAATAATTCTTTTCGTTATCATTTTGCCACCTCGATGGCTTCGAGAAGATCGATAGCCTTGGTGTAATACGCTTTACCGATAATGGCGCCGTACAGATCCTTTTCTCTCAGGGCCCTTACGTCTTCTATGGAGCTGACTCCGCCAGAGGCTGTTATCTGCATCTTGAAGCGGTCCTTGAGCTTGGCGTAAAGCTCTCTGTTGGTGCCCTGCATTGCGCCGTCCTTTGATATGTCGGTGCAGATGATGGTCTTGACGCCTATAGCTTCCATCCTTGCGCAAAAATCAAAAGCATCGACTTGGGATTTTTCCACCCAGCCCTTGAGAGCCACAAAGCCGTCCTTTATGTCCACACCGATCGCGATCTTGTCGCCGTATTGCTTAACGGCAGCCTCTGCAAAGCCTGCTTCGGTCACTGCGGCAGTGCCCAGTATTACTCTGTCAAGACCATTTTCGATATAGGTCCTCACTCTTTCCATATTTCTTATGCCGCCGCCTATTTCGCATTTCAAGCCGCTTTCCTTCTTTATTCGGCAAACGGTATCCAGATTTGGCACGGTGCCGTCCTTGGCGCCCTCCAGATCCACTATATGTATCCACTGAGCACCCTTTGATTTGAAATCAAGTGCGATGCTCACGGGATCGTCGCTGTAAACGGTCATTTGGGCATAGTCGCCCTTTAAAAGCCTGACCGCTTTTTTGTCATACAGATCGATAGCGGGAAAAATAAGCATTAGTTTACCTCCTCGCAAAATGCCTTCAGTATTCCCAGCCCCACCTTTGAGCTCTTCTCGGGATGAAACTGGCAGCCGTATACGTTATCCTTTTGCACGGCGGCTGTAAGGGGAGCGCCGTATTCGCAGTCAGCAATAACGCTTTCATCGCAGTCGGCGCCGTAGAAGGAATGAACGAAATATACAAAATCTCCGTCTTTAACGTGCTTTAGTATGGGACTTTCTTTTTTTATCCTCAATGCGTTCCAACCAATGTGGGGGATCTTAAGATCCTTGGGGATGACCTCCGATATGGGCCGCACGCTTCCGGATATGAGCCCGAGGCCCTTGCATACTCCGTATTCGTGGCTTTCGTTAAAAAGAAGCTGCATTCCCAGACATATTCCCATCAAGGGCTTGCCCTTTGCCGCTTCCTCCTTCAAAAGAAGGTCCAGTCCCGCATCGCTAAGCTTTTTTGCCGCATCGGGAAAGGCGCCCACTCCGGGAAGAATTATTTTTTTTGCGTTTTTTATTACCTTTTCGTCTCCCGTTACTACCGTGTCTGCTCCGATTGCCTGAAAGGAGCTTTTAAGGGAAAAAAGATTTCCGACTCCGTAGTCGATTATGGCTATCATTAAAGAACTCCTTTTGTGGTGGGAAGTGAATCGGGGCTGTCAAGATCTATCGCAAGAGCTTTTTTCAGCGCTCTTGCAAATGCCTTGAAGCCGGCTTCGATAATGTGGTGGGAATTTTCTCCCGCAAGCTGAGTAAGATGCAGGGAAATAGGGAAGTTGTTGACAAAGGCGGCGTAAAATTCCTTGACCAATTCAGTGTCGAAGTTTCCGACCTTCTGGCAGGGTACCTTAAGAGAGTAGCCAAGATAGCTTCTGCCGGATACGTCTATCGCGCAGAGTACCAAAGCCTCGTCCATAGGCAGGATAATATCACCGTAACGGGTGATGCCCCTTTTGTCCGAGAGAGCTTCACTGAAGGCTTTTCCCATAACTATACCTATGTCCTCCACGGTGTGGTGATCGTCCACCTCCACGTCTCCCTGGCAGAACAGCTCCATATCAAAGCAGCCGTGCTTGCAGAAGAGGGTGAGCATATGGTTTAAAAAACCGCATCCGGTGTCTATATTACTTTTTCCCGTGCCGTCGATATTCAGCGAAAGGGATATTTTGGTTTCCAGAGTGTTTCTCTCCGTGCTTGTTGTTCTGAGCATTTTTATTTCTCCTTTAATATCTCTTCAAGAGCTTTTAAGAGGCTCTGCATCTGTTCAAGGGAGCCGACTGTTATGCGGTTGTGGTTCTTGATCCTTTCCTGATCGAAGTGCCGCACAAGTATACCCTTTTCTCTGAGCCTTGAGTAGATCTCGCTTCCGTCAACGTCCGGATGCGCGCAGAAGATAAAGTTCGTCTTGCTGTCTGTGAGAGTAAAGCCCATTTTTTTGAGCTCGGCGCAGGTGTATTCTCTGTTGGAGATGATACTGCGGCAGTTTTCCAGGGTGTATTCCTCGTCTGCCATAACTCCGAGCCCCGCTGCCATTGTCATTGAATTGATATTGTAGGGGTTTATGGAGTATTTTACCGTGTTAAGATCTCCGATGAGCTCCTTTGATGCCGCTCCGAAGCCCAATCTTGCGCCTGCCATGGATCTTGATTTTGAGAAGGTGCGGGTCACGATAAGGTTGTCATATCTGTCCAGAAGCTTTATTGCGCTTTCGCCTCCGAAATCCACGTATGCCTCGTCCACCAGGACCACTCTGTCGGGCTTGGAGGAAAGGATCCTTTCAACGTCGCAAAGGGGTAAGAGCAGTCCCGTCGGTGCATTGGGATTTGCTAAAAACACCGTTCCCTCGGCATTGCAAAAGCCGTCAACGTCCACGGTGAAGTCATCCTTCAGGGGGATGACGTTCTTTTTCACTCCGCAAAGGTCGGCGTAGACCTTGTAAAAGCCGTAGGTGATGTCTGCCATTACCGCAGGAGTGTCGGAATCGCAAAAAGCCAGAAAGGCAAAATACAGTATCTCGTCACTGCCGTTGGTCATCAGCACCTGATCGGGGTCAAGCCCAAGATTTGAAGCTACCGCTTGGGTGAGGCGCCTGCATTGGGGATCGGGATAAAGCTCGAGACGCTTTGCCGCCTCTGCCGCCGCTTTTTGTGCCTTGGGAGAGGGGGGAAAGGGGCTTTCGTTGGTGTTCAGCTTTATAAGATCGAGCATCTTCGGTTGCTCACCGGGGGTGTAGGGGATGAGGCTTGAAAGCCTTTTTGAAAGAAATCCGCTCATTTATCTTCGTCCTCAAATCTTACCACTGCGCTCTTGGCGTGGGCGGTCAGACCTTCCGCATTTGCAAAGTTGAATACGTCTGCAGATGCCTTTTTCAATGCATCCTTGGTGTAGTAGGTGACCTGAGTCTTTTTAATGAAATCGTCAACGCTTAAGGGGCTGGAGAATCTTGCGGTTCCGCCGGTGGGAAGGGTGTGATTGGGGCCTGCATAATAGTCTCCCAGCGCTTCGGGGCAGTATCTTCCCAAGAATACACTGCCTGCGTGCTTTATTTTGTCCAGATAGTCAAAGGGGGCATCCACACAAAGCTCCAGATGCTCGGGAGCCAGCTTGTTTGCCGTCTCTATGGCTTTTTCCAGATCCTCGCAGATGAGTATCTTGCCGTTGGTGTCTATCGAGCATCTGGCGATGTCGCTTCTTTCAAGAAGAGGGATCTGCCTTTCAAGCTCGAGGCTAACCTTTTCGGCGAGCTCCTTGCTTTCCGTTACAAGCACGGCACTTGCCATTTTATCGTGCTCAGCCTGGCTCAGCAGATCTGCGGCAAGTACCTTGGCATCGCTTTTTTTATCGGCTACGATAAGTATTTCGCTGGGACCTGCGATCATATCTATGGAGACCTGACCGAATACCTGCTTTTTTGCCTCTGCGACAAAGGCGTTACCGGGACCGACTATTTTATCGACCTTGGGAACGGTCTCGGTGCCGTAGGCAAGGGCGGCTATAGCCTGTGCGCCGCCAAGCTTGAAGATCCTGTCCACTCCCGCTACTCTTGCCGCGGCAAGGATCGGTGCGGATATCCTTCCCTTGGAGTTGGGAGGGGAGACCATGACCATATTCTCCACACCTGCTATCTTTGCGGGAATGGAATCCATAAGCACCGTAGAGGGATAGGATGCGGTTCCGCCGGGGACGTAAAGCCCCGCATTTTCGATGGGGATTATCTTTTGACCGATCACTATACCTTCTTGCTCGTTGAGAAAAAAGCTCTGTCTTTTTTGGCATTGGTGAAAGGCTCTGATGTTCTTTGCGGCACGGCGAAGGAGAGCCATAAACTCTTCTCCCACTTCCTTTTCCGCCTCGTCCAGCTCTTCATTTGTTACCTCAAGGCTTTCAAGCTCTGCCTTATCGAATCTTTTGCAGTATTCAAAGAGCGCCCTGTCGCCGTTTTGTCTGACGTTTTGTATTATTTCGGCAACCGCTTGGGAAACGTCTGTCTTTTCCTCCTCACGGGAAAAGATACTGTCATAGGGGGTATTTTTTAAATCGAGGATCCTTATCATTGCCTTGCTGCCTCCGTTTGCTGTGCAAGGCTTTGAGTTATCCTTGCTATAAGATCGGCTTTGAATTTCGTCGATGCCTTGTTGGCTATAAGTCTTGCGCTGATGGGGACTATGGTTTCTATTACCTCAAGATCGTTTTCCTTGAGGGTGGTTCCGGTTTCCACTATATCCACTATAACGTCGGAAAGACCGAGAATGGGGGCTATTTCAATTGAGCCGTTGAGGTGGATAACGTCTATATCTCTGCCAAGGGAGGCGTAATAGTTCTTCGTTATTCTTGAAAACTTGGTAGCTACCTTGAGGGTCTTTCTGACGTCGTCGCAAAAATCCTTTTTTGCGGCAACCGCCATTCTGCATTTTCCGATATCCAGATCCAAAATCTCGTATATTTCGGGTTGATACTCCAAAAGGATATCCTTTCCCGCCACACCGATGTCCGCCGCACCGCGCTCCACGTATATTGCAACGTCCGAGGGCTTTACCCAAAAGTATCTCACTCCCGCCTCGGGATTTTCAAAAATGAGCTTTCTGTTATTTTCTTTTATGGAGGGACATTCAAAGCCCGCTTTTTCAAACATTGCGTAGACCTTTTCGCCCAGTCTTCCCTTGGGAAGTGCAACGTTAATCATTTGATCCAAGGCTCATGCCTCCCTTCTGTTGAAGCTTCATAAGATTTCTGTAGCTGAGCTTTTCGGGAATGCTTGAGGATGCATATACGCTCTTTCCCTGGGCTCTCAGTGAATTCACCGTTCCGTTTATGGTTTGAAAATCTACCGTATCGTCGTAGACCAAAAGGGTGTCAACGTCGTAACGCTTCTGGTTATCCTTGAGGTTTTCCAGCATATCGAGGTAGACTGCAAAGCCTATGGCAGATGATCTCTTTTTCATTTTTTCCATCAGGCCGTCGTACTGTCCTCCCGAGAGAATGCCCGAGGGAATGCTGTCCACAAAGCCTCTGAAAACAATGCCGTTGTAGTAGTTCATATCTCCCGTTACGGAAAAGTCAACGTTTATCATATCGCCGTAGCCGTTGGATATAAGCATTTGGCATAGCAGCTTTAATTCGTTAAGGTGCTTTGGAGATATAAGGGTGCCGTTTATAGCGGAGAGCTTTTCCAGAACAAAATCCGCTTTGCCGTAGAGCTCAGCAAGAGTGTAAAGACATTCCGCCGCCTCCGTGGAGGCGTTTTCCTCCCTGCAGACTCTTTTCATTTCGTGCACGCTTTTTTCTCCGAGAAAGCTCAGAAGCTCTCTTCTTGCCTTCGAGCTTACACCCAAGGCATCGAGAACGTCTGCAACGATACCGAGATGAGAAATGTCCAGAATGCATTTTTCGCTGATGGCGCGAAGACTTCCCGCCGCAAGCATAAGCACCTCGTAAAGACAGTAGCAGTCCACCTTGCCTATGCATTCCAGGCCTACCTGGCGGATCTCTCTGAAGGAGTGGGTGCCCTTGCTTACTCTGTATACGTTTTCATCGTAGAAGACCTTTTGTACACCCTCTTTAAGATTTTTTGAGTTTTTCACTATGGAAAGTGTAACGTCGGGTTTGAGTGCAAGAAGCTTGCCGTCGGTATCGGTGAAGGTTATAACACTGTCGCTTACAAGAAAATCCTTGTTCTGTACGTACAGATCGTACTCCTCGAATTTTCCCATTTTATACTGTGTGTAGCCGTATTGCCCGTAGAGCTCTCTTAAGGCAAATATGGCTTTTTCTTCGTTTTTAAGAGCGATGTCTCTGATGTCCATTATATGTTTTCCTTATCCTTTGCGGGTATTTTATCTATGGCGCTTTTGTATCCGCCGTTTCCGTAGGTGAGACAGCGATTCACTCGGCTTATGGTGGCGCTGGATACCTTTGTCTTGGCTGATATATCCTGGTAATTCATTTTGTTTTCCAAAAGTATGGCAACGTCAAGCCTTTGCGCCATATCCTTTATTTCTTTGATGGTGCATATATCTTCAAAAAAACAACGGCATTCCTCAACGCTTTCCAGCCTGAGGATCGCCTCGAACAGTCTTTTAATGCTTTCTGTTTGTAAATGATCCATAATTCAAAAATCTCCTTTATCACGGCTTGTTTAATATGATACCACTTTAGTGTGTGAAAGTCAATAGCTATCCAAAGGGTTTTTCTTTCTTTTTGCATTTTCGTCCTTTTGTTGGAAAATGCAAAAAACGCCATCTTCATTTGTTGCATTTTCACAAAAAACATTTTTCCGAGTTAAAAACTGATCTCCCGATGGGTATCGGGAGATCGTTTCGGATCGTTTTTTAATATCGGGAATAAAGCTTTTGTCAGATTTGGTCAAGACGCTTTTTTGCGTTTATGCCTATATATAGCTTGTCGGTTCTGGATACCACCGCATAGAGGGCGGTCTTCTCGTTTTCAACATCTTGAAGCTCCTTATATGCCAGAGCGCATTCGTAAGCCTTCTGAGCGATCTGATAGGGAGTTTTTGCAACGATCGCCGAGGCAATGCTCAAGGCAGTGGAGTATTCGCCGTTGAGTCTGCAAATTGTGGTTTTCAGGCAGCCTGCGGTAAATTCCAGATTCTTTTTTGCCTTACCCTCCTTCATACAGTCGTATATGAAAAGAGCTTTTTTGGAAAGAAACAGTGAAAGAGCTTTTTCGCCGAGCATTTCGTATATGGCGGCGAGGTTGTTATAATATACCATCTTTCCCTCTGCCAGTGGGATGGAGAGATCAACGTCCACGGCCTCGATCACTTCCTTGGCCTTTTCGAATTCTCCTATGGCGAGAAGACAGGCGGCTTTGTTTAGTCTTACGTTTTGATGCTGAGATCTGCCGAGCTTCATTTTTTCCAGCTCCTCGACCTCCTTCAAAAGGGGGTATGGATCGCAGTTAGAAAGAGTATCCAGCCCCTCTCGGATGTAAAAGGCGGGAGCCGAAGCGGTGTGGGCGTATACTATAAAAAGCTCTATTGCCAGGATCAAAGGCAATGCCGAAGGGATCTCCAAAAGCAAGAAGATCGCGGTGGTGGGTACTATGTAAAGAAGTGCAAGGATCACAAAATACAGCTTTTGATGCTTGCAGGCAAATTGGTTTATGGTTTTCATTTTTATCTCCTTACCCGGGATTTCTGTCGGTGACGATGTTTTCTCCGTCAAAGAGAAGTAATCCGTAGCCATAGCCGTAGGCGTTTATCTCGTTTATGTATTTTAAAAAGTTTCTTTGCAGGCTTGTTTCCATAGGCAGATCACCCTCGGAAAGATGCTTGCCGTAGACGGTCATATCCTGAAGAAAGCTTTCATATCTTCCTTCGTTGTAAATGTAAAAGCTTCTCTGGAAGTTTGAGGTGTTTCCCTTTTCTCCGAAAACGTGGACGTAGGGGGTAAATAATAGCCAGGAAATGCATCTGATGGGAAGAAGTCCGTTGATTCGCATTTCGGGGAATTGCTTGTATGCCAGCTTGTAGCTTTCAATGCAAAGCTCTCTTGTGAGCTTTCCCGAGGAGGGAATATGACATCCGAGACATGGGGTGTTTTCGTAAAGCTTTATACCGCAAATTTCAAGGTCCTGACCGAAAGTGATGTTGGTGTCATACTGCAATCTTCCCAGCGCCACTCGGTTTAGGTGAAACCAACCGTTAAACCATCCGGTGGTGTGAGCGGTAGTGCCGAATATGCCGTGATATTTAACGCATTCACGCATCTTATAGGTCATATCCTTCATTGCATCTATGAAAAGCTGTTTTGAAAGTCCCGCTTTTTCATATTCCTTCTCCAGATACTCTCCTGCCCAAAGGCTCATTACCAATTCCACGGTGTATTGATGTATACCTATCTTATCCGCGCAGTCCGAGATCTCTTGAGCGACCTCCTTGGGATCGCGCTTATCCATAACGTAGTCTCTCGCTACCTCGTCCATATACAGCGGGATCTTAGGGGAGAGCTCCAGATATTTTTGTTTTTCCACTTCAGTGAATTCGATCAGATCTAAAAATTCGGGCTTTATCATTATTTTCTCCTTTTAACTCAAAAGCGGTTCTTTTGTTCCGAAAATGTCAAAATTCAACCACAAAACGGTAAATCTGTCCTTTAAATCCTTGGCATAAAGCACTGCGTTTTCAATTTGGGCTTTGCTATAGAATTTGAAAAAGTCGTTTATAGCAAGCTCGATCCTTGTTTTTCGTATATTATATCACAGCGATACTTCAATTTCAAGATATTGGAGAAAGTTTGTTTGGGGCAATAAATGATAAAAAAGGGTTTAGTTGATTTTATATGTTGATTTTTTTTGAGCGAGGGTTTATAATATCCAAACAGAAGCAAAAAACGTATTATTAATCGGAAGTTGGAGGATAAAAAAATGGAATCTCAGTATAGGCGAGTAAAAAAATATCTTGATATTATAAAAAATTCCATATTTTATAATTTAACGAAGATCGAGAAGGTAAGCTATAAAAACTGCGGGTATAAGGAAGATAACTCCTTTCCTCCGCTGTCGGAATTTATTCCCTATGAGCCCGAAAGCTTTTGGGGAAGCGGAGAAGACAGCCACGCCTGGTTTCACATCGATTTAAAAATCCCCGAAGAAATGCGAAGCTTTCCTCTTCGCCTTGTTGTGAAAACCGAGCGCAAGGGCTGGGATGCGGATAATCCTCAGTTCATATGCTATATCGACGGAAAAATGCGTCAGGGTATGGATCTGAACCATAACTTTGTTTTTCTCGGCGATAAGGAAAGCTATGACGTGTATCTTTACGGCTATACAGGTCCGAAAATTCCCCGTGCTCTTTTTTATGCGGAGCTTGTGAACGTTCACGAAAATGCCGAGCAGCTCTATTACGATATCTTAGTCCCCTTTGAGATCCTTTCGTATCTGGATCAGAATTCAAAGGAATATGCCGAGATCCTTTATCATCTCGATACTGCCGTCAGAATGCTGGATCTTTTCGATGTGGGAAATGATGATTTTTTTGCCTCGATTGACCAAGCAAAAGCATATATGGACAGAGCCTTTTACGGTGAATATTGCTCAACTCAGCCCGCAACCACGGTTTGTATCGGTCACACCCATATAGACTGTGCCTGGAAATGGACTCTTAAACAGACCAGAGAAAAGGTTCAGCGCTCCTTTGCCACTGTTTTGGAATTGATGAAGCACTATCCCGAATATAAATTCATGTCCTCGCAGGCACTTCTCTATCAAAACCTTAAGGAAGAAGCGCCCGAGCTTTATGAAGAGGTCAAGGAAATGATAAAGGCCGGCAGATGGGAGTGCGAGGGTGCGATGTGGGTGGAGGCTGATTGCAACCTCAGCTCGGGAGAGAGTCTTGTGCGTCAGGTAATGTACGGCAAGAGATTTTTCAAAAACGAATTCGGGGTAGATAACAGAGTTCTTTGGCTTCCCGACGTTTTCGGTTATTCCGCCGCACTTCCTCAAATTCTGAGAAAATCGGGCGTTGATTGGTTTGTTACCTCTAAGATAAGCTGGAACGAAACAAACACCATTCCTTACGATGTCTTCAAATGGTACGGAATCGACGGAAGCGGAATCAATACCTTTTTCATAACCGCCCAAAATAAAAAGAAAAACGAAGCTCCCGCTCGCCAGACCACCTACGTTTGCAATACTCACCCTCAGATGGTGGCAGGAACTTATGATAGATTCCAGCAAAAGAATATCTCCAACGAGGTTCTTTTGACCTTCGGCTACGGCGACGGCGGCGGCGGTCCCACAGCAGAGCATCTTGAGCTTGCAAGACGTACCGCGAAAGGCATTCCGGGCGCTCCCAATGCCAAAATAGAATTTGCGGGAGAATTCCTTTCCGAACTTGAAAAAAAGATAGAAAACAACAGACTTCTTCCCAAATGGAGGGGAGAGCTTTACCTTGAATTCCACCGAGGTACCTACACCTCTATTGCAAAAAACAAGAAGAATAACCGCGAATGTGAATTTTTGTATCAGGATGCGGAATTTACCTCTTCTCTTTCCAAGATCCTCACGGGAAAACCTTTCCCCAAGGATGAGCTTCACAAGGGTTGGGAGATGATCCTCACCAATCAGTTCCATGATATCATCCCCGGCTCATCCATAAAGGAAGTATACGATCAGTGCGACGTTGACTATGAAATCATAAAGAACTTGGGCAACGAAACCAAAAACAGCGCGGTAACTTCAATTGCCGACAGGATCTCAAAGGATAAAGGATATGTGATATTCAATCCTCATTCCTTTGTGGGAGAGGGTCTTGTGAAGATCGACGGAATCAGCACCAGAGTTAAAAATATCCCTTCAAAGGGCTATGCCACAGTTAAAGAGCTTGACAGAGAATGCAAGGTGAAGATAGACGGCAAGGTGGTTGAAAACGAGCTTATCAGAGTGGAATTCGACGATAAGTGGCAAATAAAATCCCTTTTCGATAAGGAGAATGGCAGGGAAGTCATCACAGCGGGAGAAGTGGGAAATGAGCTGAGAGTGTATGCCGATCATCCCGACCGCTACGATGCTTGGGAATGGCAGCCTTATTCGAAGGACGTTTATAAAACCGTGACCGAATTCACCTCCGTCAAAACCGTCAGAGACGGCGCAAGGATAGGAATTGAAATAGTCCGCCCATTTATGAGCTCCACCATTAAGCAGATTGTCTGGTTTAGCGATAATTCCGCTAAAATTGATTTTGAGACCCTTTGCGATTGGCATCAGAGACATCAGATGTTAAAAACCGCCTTCGGTATTGACGTCAATTCCGAAAAGGCGACTTATGAGATACAGTTTGGCACCATCGAGCGTCCCACCCACTTTAACACAAGCTGGGATAAGGCGAAGTTCGAGGTCTGTGCTCAGAAATATGCAGACGTTTCCGACGGAGATTACGGCATCAGCCTCTTAAACGATTGTAAATACGGCCACGATATCCACAACGGAATTATGCAGCTTTCCCTTATAAAGTGCCCCACAAACCCCAACGAGGAAGCGGATCAGGGAATACATAGCTTCACCTACAGCATTTATCCCCATAACGGCACTTTTGTCAGCTCCGATACCCAAAAACAGGCCTATTATCTTAATTATCCCATGTATGCCGTTAAAGCGAGCGGAGAAGAAAGCAGCCTGCCCGAAAGCTTTTCGATGATCTCACCGGATCGTGAAAACCTTATCTGCGAAACCGTAAAAGAGGCAGAAGATGGCGATTCTCTGATCGTTCGCCTCTATGAATCCAAAAACATAAAAGGAAAAGCAACCTTAAGCCTTGGATTTGAGGCGAAAAAATGCTTTGTCTGCGATCTTTTGGAGAGGGAGCTTTCCGAGCTTCCCATCGAGGATGGAAAGGTTTCTCTTGATTTTGGCGGCTTTGAGATAATCACACTTAAATTTATCTAAATCATAACCACCCGTCAAACGGGTGGTATGCACAAGGGCTAAAAGCCCAATACTACCGGCCAGCGGCTCAAGCCGCTGGCTTTCGTATACTCAAGCCTATTGCCCTTGCCACTTTTGCCGCCCTTGAAAGGGCGTTTGTATTACTTAGCTACCCTTAAAAGGGTCTTCGTATTCCTTGACACTTAACTTATCAAGGGCTATATCATGTTTCTCTTGTTCTTCGATATATTTT
>SVTC01000038.1 GCA_015063985.1 Oscillospiraceae bacterium
TTACCTCCCGCAACGGAGTATATGCCGGCGGTGATGCCGTTACAGGTGCCGCTACGGTCATCTCCGCAATGGGGGCAGGCAAGACTGCCGCAAAGGCTATTGACGAGTTTTTGAATAAGTGAGAATAAATTGATAAAAACGCCGCTTGATTATAATCGGTTTCGGAAGCGCTTCAATTCCGAAATTGATTTAAAAAGGCGGCTTTTTTATTATTATCTATTGAACTGCTTTGATTTTTGTGTTATAATACTTGCGTATCTTAGTTTGGAGTAATATAATGAGTTTTTTGGCGCGCTGGGTATCTTTTTCAGTTGCATATTTTATTATGGATGAGTAGTTCTGTCCTTGGGGCGGTGCTACTCTTTTTTATTGATAAAGAATATATCGATTTTGTTATATCGATACATATATTACCGATATAACATTTTAATAATTCCCAAAGCCTTTGATTTGTGGTAGAATAACGTAGTAAAAAACACTGGAGGTAGCAGATGAACGGTTATTCTATACCCAAGGCAACCTTGGGAAGACTTCCGCTATACTTGGAATATTTGAAAAGATCGGCCGATTCAAACAGCTTGACTATATCTGCAACTGCTATAGCCAAGGGGCTTTCATTGGGGGATGTTCAGGTTCGCAAGGATCTTGCGGCTGTCAGCGGTGCCGGAAAACCGAAGATCGGCTACGAACGCGATAAGCTTGTTGCTGATATAGAGAATTGTCTGGGATACGAAAAGATAACCAATGCCGTGCTTGTGGGAGCGGGAAAGCTCGGAAGAGCGCTTCTTGAATACGACGGCTTTGAGGAGTTCGGAGTAAAGATAATTGCCGGATTTGATTGTAACGATCGGGAGCTACAGGTCGGAAAAAACGGAAAAAAGATCCTTCCCGTAAAAAAGCTCGGTTCCTTTTGCAAGGAGCATAACGTAAAGCTTGGAGTTATAACCGTGGGACAGGGCTCAGCCCAGGATGTATGTGATCTTCTTGTGGAAAGCGGTATAGAAGCAATATGGAATTTTGCTCCCTGCGCATTAAAGCTTCCTTCAAGGATCCTTTTAAAGCAAGAAAATCTGGCTCTTTCTCTGGCGTATCTTAACAGTCGGATAGGTAAGTAATAATTTTTTCGCAGTACGTCGCGTACATTAAAGGAGAACGCCTTAATGAATCTTGACAGAGTCATTGCAGTCAGAAACAACAAAACGATCTTCCGTGACGGTGACAGGTGCATCAAGGTGTTTAATCCCGGTCATTCCAAGTCGGAGATCTTCAGTGAAGCGTTGAACCAGGCAAGAATGGAGGAGCTGGGGATTAACGTTCCCAAGCTTCTTGAGGTTACGACCATTGACGGTAAGTGGGGAATAGTTTCGGAGTACGTAAAGGGAAAGACTCTTGCTATGCTGATGGAGGAAAGACCGCAGGACGTATGCGGGCATCTCGAGCTTTTGGCGGAATTGCAGAAGGGCCTCCATAAAAGGGAATGTGTTGTATTGGGAGATCTTAAGGAGCGGATGAAAAGAGATATTCTTTCCTCCGAGCTTGAAAGTGATACTAAGCTTCGGATCCTGTCGGATCTTGATGGTGTCACATCGGAGATGTCGGTGTGCCACTGTGATCTTGAGCCCTCCAATGTGATAATCTCAAAAAGCGGCACCCCGTATCTCATAGATTGGGCTTGCAGTGCTGCAGGGGATAGGCATATCGACGTGGCGTATACTTATCTTTTGCTACACTTGAAAAGAAATGAACGGGAGGCCGATCTCTTCCTTGATATCAGTTGTCAAGGGAGCGGATCGTTAAAGGAAGCCATACTTAAGATGGTACCCGTTGTTGCTGCGTCGGCTCTTTGCCGCGGCAACGAAAGAGAACGTATGTTTTTTTCAAAATGGCTTGAGCCGAGGCATTAAGCTTATGTTAATTACCGTTGCGAAGAGCTTCGTGACGGATCAAATAAAAATGCGAGGTAGATACTGAATGTTAAATGTAACGGTTTGTATAGGAAGCTCCTGTCACATAAAGGGGTCGCGCCAAATAGTAGAACGGCTTCAACAGCTGATCGCGGAAAATGGGCTCGATGACAAGGTCGAGCTGGGCGGAACCTTCTGTATGGGCAGATGTCAGCAGGGAGTTTGTGTTACTGTGGACGAGGAGTTTTTTTCCGTCTCCGCGGAAACGGTTGACGGGTTTTTTAAAGAAAATATTTTGAATAATATTGAAAAGAAATAAAAGGAGATAAGGTGATGGCAGTAAAACACGATTTTGGTCCGGTAAAGGAAATTCTGGAAAAGCACGAGTATAAGCAGGTCGATATCATTGCGATATTGCAGGAGATCCAGGAGGTATATCATTATTTACCTCGCGAAGTATTTCCTGTTTTGTCGAAGGAGCTGAAAATGGGCGAGGCTCGTATATACAGTATCGCCACCTTCTACGAGAACTTTTCATTGGAGCCCAAGGGTAAGTACGTTATAAAGGTTTGCGACGGTACTGCTTGTCACGTTAGAAAATCCATACCGATCCTGGATAAGCTCAGAAGTGAGCTGGGACTTTCTGTGGGTAAGAAGACCACCGACGACCTGAATTTTACCGTTGAGACAGTATCTTGTCTCGGTGCCTGCGGTCTTGCCCCAGTTATCACCGTCAATGACGTGGTATATCCTGAAATGACCCCCGATAAGGTGGTCGAGCTTTTGAACAAACTTAAGGAGGAGATCAAAAATGCTGAATAACAGAGAAGAGTTTATTTCCTACAGAGAAGCGGCGGAAAGAGATTATGCCCTGCAGAAACAGAAGATCATCGTTTGCGCGGGAACAGGCTGTGTCGCCGGCGGATCTTTAAATATATTTGATACCTTAAATAACATTATCAAGGAAAAGGGACTCCCCGTTGAGATCGGGCTTATGGAGGATCCTCACAGCCCCGGTATAGGACTTAAGAAAAGCGGATGCCATGGATTTTGCGAAATGGGGCCCTTGGTACGTATTGAGCCTCAGGGCTGGCTTTACACCAAGGTAAAGGTGGAGGATTGCGTCGAGATCGTTGAAAAGACTATTGAAAACGGCGAGTGTGTTGACCGTCTTGTTTACAAAAAAGACGGTGAGATCTACCGTGAACAGTCTGAGATACCCTTCTACCGCCAGCAGACCCGTATGGTCCTGGAGCATTGCGGAAAGATCGACGCGGATTCCATCCGCGAGTACATTGCCATCGGCGGATATAAGGCTTTGGAAAAAGCGCTTTTTGAATTGGATGCAGATCAGATCGTAGCTGAGGTATCTGACTCCGGGCTTCGCGGCAGAGGCGGCGGAGGATTCCCCGCAGGAAGAAAGTGGGAGCAGGTAAAGCGTCAGAAGGCGACTCCCAAGTACGTTGTTTGTAACGGCGACGAGGGCGACCCGGGTGCCTTTATGGACCGTTCCATTATGGAAGGCGACCCCCACAGAATGCTTGAGGGAATGATGATCGCCGCTGTTGCTTGCGGTGCTACAGAGGGTTATATCTACGTTCGCGCGGAGTATCCCCTGGCGGTAAAGCGCTTGAGAAATGCGATAGCTCAGGCTGAAGAGCTTGGACTTATGGGCGACAATATTCTGGGCACGGATTTTTGCTTCCGTATGCATATCAACTGCGGTGCAGGTGCTTTCGTATGCGGCGAGGGCTCTGCCTTGACCGCTTCCATAGAAGGAAAACGCGGCTTTCCCAGAGTTAAGCCTCCCCGTACCGTTGAGCAGGGACTATTTGATAAGCCTACCTGCTTGAATAACGTTGAGACTTACGCAAACGTTGCCTCCATCATCACCAACGGTGCCGAATGGTTCAAGGGCTACGGCTCGGAAAAGAGTCCCGGAACAAAGGCTTTTGCCTTGACCGGTAACATTAAAAACACAGGTCTTATCGAGGTTCCGATGGGAACCACCCTTCGTGAGATAATCTTCGATATCGGCGGAGGTATGAGAGGCGACGGAGAGTTTAAGGCGGTTCAGATCGGCGGTCCCTCCGGAGCTTGTCTGACAAAGGAGCATCTTGATCTTCCTTTGGATTTCGATACACTTAAGAAGGTCGGAGCGATGATAGGCTCGGGCGGACTTGTTGTAATGGATTCCAACAGCTGTATGGTCGAGGTTGCCCGCTTCTTTATGAATTTCACTCAGAATGAGTCTTGCGGAAAGTGCGTTCCTTGCCGCGAGGGTACAAAGAGAATGCTTGAGATCCTTGAAAGGATCGTTGCAGGAGAAGGCAAGGACGGAGATATCGAGCTTTTGCTTGAGCTGGCAGAGACTATTTCCGCCACTGCGCTTTGCGGCCTGGGTAAGTCTGCTTCTTCTCCCGTTGTCAGCACTATTAAAAACTTCAGAGATGAATACGAGGCTCATATTTACGAAAAGCGTTGTCCTGCGGGTGCTTGCCAGAAGCTTAAGAGGATCGTGATAGATCCTCAGCTTTGCAAGGGCTGCAGCAAGTGCTCCAGAGTATGTCCCGTTTCCGCTATCAGCGGTAAGATCAAGGAGCCCTTTACAATTGATCTGAACAAGTGCATCCGTTGCGGAAGCTGTATCGGCGCCTGTGCATTCAAGGCGATTAAGGAGGTTTAAAATGAGCGAAAAGAAGTATATGACAATTGACGGTATTCCCGTTGAAATAGAAGGCGAAAAGAATATTTTGGAGCTTTGCCGCAAGATCGGTATCAAGATGCCCACCTTCTGCTATCATTCCGAGCTGTCTGTATACGGTGCGTGCCGTATGTGTATGGTGGAAAACGAGTGGGGAGGTCTTGATGCCGCTTGCTCCACACCTCCCAAGGCAGGTGCTTTTGTTAAGACGAACACAGAGAGACTCCGCCGCTACCGTAAGAATATTTTGGAGCTTCTTTTGGCAAATCACTGCCGCGACTGTACGGTTTGTGAGAATAACAATAAATGTAAGCTGCAGGACCTTGCCATGCGCTTTAATATTGATGGAGTTCGTTTTCCCAACCGCGCAAAATCAACCAAGGGTGATGACGAATCCTCCGTCTGTATTACACGCGATGCGGGTAAGTGCATTCTTTGCGGAGACTGCGTAAGAGTTTGTAACGAGATCCAGCACGTCGGCGCCATTGACTTTGCACACCGCGGCTCAAATATGACTATCAGCACGGCCTTTGGTATTCCTCTTGCCCAATCTCCCTGCGTGGGTTGCGGTCAGTGTGCGGCGGTTTGCCCCACCGGAGCAATAGTGGTTAAAAATCACATTTCCGACGTTTGGAAGGCAATAGATAACCCCGAGCTTAAGACCACCGTTCAGATCGCTCCCGCGGTTCGCGTTGCACTGGGCAAGGAGCTTGGCCTTCCCGAGGGTGAAAACGTTTTCGGTAAGATCGTTGCCGCACTCAGAAGAATGGGCTTTGACGAGGTGTACGATACCACTCTCGGTGCAGATCTTACGGTTCTTGAGGAATCCGAGGAATTTCTTTCCCGTATTGAGACGGAAAAGAAGCTTCCCTTGATAACCTCTTGCTGTCCCGGATGGGTGCAGTTCTGCGAGAAAAAGCATCCCGAGTTTTTGCCCAACGTTTCCACCTGCCGTTCACCTATGCAGATGCTGGCATCCATTCTTAAGGATCAGAACAAGAATTCTCCGAGAAAGATGTTCCACGTGGCTATTATGCCCTGCACCGCAAAGAAGTTTGAGGCTGATAGGGAGGAGTTCAAGACCGAATGCGGTCCCAACGTTGATGCGGTCATTACCACCCAGGAATTGATCCTTATGATAAAGGAATCCGGTATTATGTTCAACCAGCTTCAGCCCGAGGCGGTAGATATGCCTTTTGCTACCACCTCAGGTGCGGGTGTTATCTTCGGCGTTACCGGCGGTGTTACCGAGGCAGTGCTCAGAAGAGTATCTGCAAATAAGAGCAGGACCGGTCTTTTGGAGATTGCAAACGCAGGCCAAAGAGGAAACGATGGTATCAAGGAATTTACTGTTCCTTATGGCGAAAGAGAGCTTAAGATCGTTGTTGTAAGCGGACTCGGCAATGCAGAGGCAGTGCTGGACAGAGTATCTGCGGGAGAGCATATTGACTTTATTGAGATCATGGCTTGTCCCGGCGGTTGTATCAACGGCGGCGGACAGCCCTACGTCGGCAAGGACGGCACCGAAAAACGCAGCAAGGGTCTTTATGAGGTCGATCTTCTTCACAGTATTCGCAGAAGTGAGGAGAATCCCGTTATGACAGGTCTTTACCGGAATATCATTAAGGGTAAGGTTCACGAGTTGCTTCACGTTGATTATGTCAAGGAGAATAAGAAATGATCTCAGTCAGTGTATGTATCGGAACTGCGTGCCACTTAAACGGCGCCAATAACGTCGCAATGAGCTTTCAGCATCTCATCGAAGAATATAAGCTTCACGATAAGGTAAGCGTTGTCGCCTCCTTTTGCGAGGGGACTTGTTCAAGAAATGACGTTTCCGTAAAGATCGGAGAAGAAAAGTATGCAATAAATGCCGCTGAGGCAAGAAGCTTTTTTAAGGAAAAGGTGCTTCCTTTGGTAACGGAATAAAGGAAAGGGACACAGACCTTCAGTTTCTTTATGCAAGGGCTGAGTCAATGACTCGGCCCTTTTTTAAAAAATGGAGTAATATATGATCATACAAGTGTGTGTTGGATCCTCTTGTCATTTAAAGGGCTCAGAGGAGATAGTAGGTCTTTTTGAAGAGGCTTTGAAGGAGCATCAGATAGAGGACGAGGTAGTGCTTGTCGGTAGCTTTTGCATCGGAAAATGCAGTAGAAACGGCATCACGGTTCAGATAGATGATGACGTTCACGTTGGCGTTACGAAGGAAAATTTCAGAGAATTCTTTAAAAGTAATATACTCGATGTTATAGAAAACGAAGGGAAGTGACCGTTATGGCAGATTGCTTGACTTTAAAAAAATCCAACTGTAAGAATTGTTATAAGTGTATTCGTCACTGTCCGGTAAAGTCAATTCGTTTTTCAGGCAATCAGGCGCATATAATCGGTGATGAGTGCATTTTGTGCGGACATTGCTTTGTTGTTTGTCCTCAGAATGCAAAGGAGATAGTAGACAGCACGGAAAAGGTTCGTGTTCTTTTGCAGAGCGAGGAGCCTGTCATTGTAAGCCTTGCACCGTCTTTTGTTGCCAATTACGACGGCGTCGGTATCGAATCAATGCGTAAGGCAATAAAAAAGCTGGGCTTTACCGACGTTGAGGAGACCGCTATAGGTGCAACTATTGTAAAAACCGAATACGAAAGAATGCTTCGCGAGGAAGACCGTGATATTATAATCACCTCCTGCTGTCACTCGGTCAATTTGTTGATTCAGAAGTATTATCCTTTTGCACTTGAGTACCTTGCAGACGTTTTGTCACCGATGCAGGCTCACTGTGCCGATATTAAAAAAAGGATCCCCAATGCCAAAACCGTATTTGTGGGCCCCTGTGTGGCCAAGAAGGATGAAGCAGAGTATTACGACGGCTACGTTGATGCGGTCCTTACCTTTGAGGAGCTTACAAATATGCTGAAGGCGGAAAAGATCGAGCTTGAGAGGGAAGTGGATAAGGATCCTCAAAGCAGAGCTCGCTTTTTCCCCACCACGGGCGGAATTTTGAAAACCATGGCGCAGAATGCTCCGGGGTATACTTATATTGCTCTCGATGGAGTGGAAAACTGCATAAATGCCCTTAAGGATATTGAAAGCGGGAAGATACATAAGTGCTTTATTGAGATGTCTGCTTGTGTGGGTAGCTGTATCGGCGGTCCCGTAATGGAGAAATATCACAGTACTTCTCCCATAAAGGACTACGTTACCGTTGTTAATTATGCGGGAGAAAGGGACTTTGACGTTTCCCAGCCGGATGTAGTGGAGCTTAAGAAGCATTTCTCGGGAATAAAGCATAAGCTCAGTCAGCCGTCTGAGGAGGAGATCATGAGCGTTATCCGTCAAATGGGTAAGTTCAAGCCCTCCGATGAGCTCAACTGTGGCTCTTGCGGTTATAATTCCTGCAGGGAAAAGGCGATAGCGATCATCCAGGGCAAGGCGGAGATATCAATGTGCTTGCCCTATTTAAAGGATAAGGCGGAAAGCTTTTCGGATACCATAGTCAAGAATACACCAAACGGTCTTATAGTTTTAAACGAGGATCTTGAGGTGCAGCAGATCAATAATGCGGCGCGCAAAATAATGAATATTCGTTCCGCCTCCGACGTTATGGGTGAGCCGGTGGTACGTATTCTCGATCCTAAGCTCTTCAGTCAGGTCAAGGAGAGCGGAAGAACCGTTCGGGGTAAGCGTATGTATTTGGCGGAATATAAAAAATACGTGGAGCAGACCGTGGTCTATGACCCTGAGTCTCATTTGCTTATTGGTATTATGCGTGATATAACCGACGAGGAATCCGAAAGAGACAGAAAGGTCAGAATAAATAAGAAAACCGTCGAGGTCGCAGACAGTGTTGTTGAAAAGCAAATGAGGATCGTTCAGGAGATCGCCTCGTTGTTGGGCGAAACGGCGGCTGAGACAAAGATCGCTCTTACAAAATTAAAGGAGTCAATCAACGATGAATGATCTTTGTGCGGATATCGGATTTAAAAGCATAAATCACGTCGGAGAAGAGCTTTGCGGAGATCACGTGGATATTGTGGAGGAAAACGAAAATTCCACCGTAATTGTGCTTGCGGACGGTCTCGGCTCAGGTGTTAAGGCGAGCATTCTTTCCACTCTCACCTCGAAGATCATTTCTACTATGATGTCTGCGGGCTTGCCTATAGAGGATTGCGTGTCTACTATTGCCGCAACTCTTCCGGTATGCTCTGTGCGAGGTGTGGCTTATTCAACCTTCACTATCATACATCTTTTAAATAACACGACCGCCGAGATCATTCAGTACGATAATCCCAAGGTCATCTTTATAAGAAATTTCGAGGTGTATGATTATCCCAAAACCGAATTGAACATCGGCGGTAAGAAGATATATAAATCTACCGTCGAGCTTCAGGAGGACGACGTATTTATCGCAATGAGCGACGGCTGTCCCCATGCGGGGCTCGGAGGAAGGTATAACTTCGGTTGGCGCATCGAGGAGATCCAGGATTTTATGCAGGTCTTGGTTTTAGGCGGTTATACGGCAAAAAATCTTTCGACTATGCTTGTGGATGAGTGTGAAAAGCTATACGGATACAAGCCCGGAGACGATACGACGGCATGCGTTGTAAAGATAAGAAAAAGAGAGCCGATGAATATTCTTTTCGGACCTCCCTATAACCGTGACGATGCCGACAGAATGATGTCGCTTTTCTTCTCCAAGGAGGGAAAGCACATTATTTGCGGCGGCACTACCTCATCAATTGCCGCAAAGTATCTGGGGAAAACCGTTCAGGCGAGCTTGAAATTCGAGCGTAGCGACGTTCCCCCCATTGCTCATATCGACGGGGTGGATCTTGTTACCGAGGGCGTTATAACGATGAATAAGGTTATCGAGTATGCCAGAGATTATCTTGGTGAAAACCAGTTTTACGAGGAGTGGAATTTTAAGAAGGACGGAGCTTCTCTTATCAGCAGATTACTGTTTGAGGAGGCTACTGATATTAATTTCTACGTCGGCAGAGCGGTAAATCCCGCCCATCAGAATCCTGATCTTCCAATAAACTTCAATATAAAAATGAATCTGGTACAAGAGCTTTCCGAGTGCTTGAAAAAGATGGGTAAACGAATAAAGGTGAGTTATTTCTAATACAAGGAGAAGGACAATGCAGAAAAAAATTACGATCATAGGAGCAGGTGCGGTAGGTGCGACAACGGCTTTTGCATTACTTGCCCGCGGTGCTGCCTCAGAGGTGGTTCTCATTGACATCAATACAGAAAAGTCGCTTGGAGAAGCCTTGGATATCAAGCAGGCAACTCCGTTTATTGATAACTGTGACATTTATGCAGGAAGCTATCAGGATGCGGTCGGATCCGACGTTGTGGTCATTACCTCGGGTATTGGCAGAAAGCCCGGTCAGACGCGTCTCGAGCTGGTGCAGACAAACGTCGGCATAATACGTTCTATTTCATCCGAGATCATAAAATACGCACCAAATGCCATATATATTCTTGTGGCTAATCCGGTGGACGTTCTCACCTACGCATTTTTAAAGTACACGGGACTTCCCAAAAATCAGGTGTTCGGTACCGGAACCGTTCTGGATACGATTCGTTTGAGAACTCGTCTTTCCGAGGTCTTTAACGTTAATAAGCAGCAGGTACACGCTAACGTTTTGGGTGAGCACGGAGATACCTCCTTCGTATCCTGGTCAAACGCTACCATAGCGGGTGTTCCTCTGGAGGAGTACAGAGGTGCTGTTGTCAATCCCTCCGGAATTCCTACCCAATACACTCACGAGGAGATAGAGAACTATGTAAAAAAATCCGGCGGAAAGATCATTTCCCGCAAGGGATGTACGGTGTACGGAATAGCAATGTCCACCACTCACATTATCAAGACCCTCAGCGGAAACTCCGAAACTGCCTTGACGGTATCCTCCCTTCACGAGGGTGAATATGGTATCAACAACGTTTGCCTCAGCTCGCTTTCTCTTGTGGACCGTAACGGAGTAAGATCCATAATCGTTCAAAATCTCGCCGATGACGAGCTCGCAAAGCTCCGTTTGTCAGCGAATGCTCTTTCGGAAGTAATAAAAAGTGTAGGTTTGTAATACCGATGAGAAAGTTTGATACAAAGGTCCAACACCTTAAATATAAGGTCCTGCGAGAGATCGCGCGCTTGCATTGGGACGGAAAGCTTTTGGAGAGCCTTGTGGACGTTCCGAAGCTTCTTGTTCCCGGTAAAACTCCCACTATGCGCTGTTGTGTTTACAAGGAAAGAGCTATTTTGGGAGAAAGAATAAAGCTTGCAATGGGCGGCGATAAGAATAATCCCAATATTGTTGAGGTGATCGAGATCGCTTGCGACGAATGCCCGGTGGGAGGCTTCGAGGTCACCAATGCTTGCCGTGGCTGCCTGGCACACCGTTGTGAGGACGTTTGCAAGTTTGGAGCAATATCCTTCGATGACGATCACGTTGCTCATATCGACAAATCCAAATGCAAGGAATGCGGTGCTTGCGCAAAGGTATGTCCATATACCGCTATAGTGAGCCGTAAGCGCCCATGTCAGAGTGCTTGCAAGGTAAAAGCGATCTCTATGACCGAGGATAACGTGGCTGTTATCGATAACTCCAAGTGTATACAGTGCGGTGCTTGTGTGTACCAGTGTCCCTTCGGAGCTATTATGGATAAGTCGTATATACTTAACGCTATCGATCTGTTAAAGCAGGGCGAGGGTGATAGGGGGGCTAAGGTATATGCCGTTGTTGCTCCGTCTATCTCCAGTCAGTTTTCCTATGCAAGGCTGGGGCAGGTGGTCAGCGGACTTAAGAAATTGGGCTTTCATGACGTGATAGAAGCCGCTCTGGGTGCTGATATGGTCGCTATGGCAGAATCCAAGGAGCTTGCCGAAAAGGGCTTAGTGACCAATTCCTGTTGTCCTGCATTCGTTCAGTACGTAAAGTCTGCATTCCCGAATCTTCTTGAGCACGTATCTCATAATCTGTCGCCTATGGCGGTGCTTGCCAAGTACGTAAAGAGCACAGATCCTGATTCAAAGGTCGTTTTTATCGGACCTTGTACGGCGAAAAAAGCAGAGGCGCAGCTTGATGAGGTTAAGGATTACGTTGATGCTGTACTGACCTTTGAAGAGCTCCAAGCGCTTTTTGACAGTCGTGATATAGACCTGTCGTCGCTTGAGGACGGTGTTCTTGATAACGCATCATATTTCGGACGAATATTTGCAAGAAGCGGCGGACTTACGGATGCGGTTAGTCAGGCTATGAAGGAGCAGAATATCGACTTTGAATTGAAGCCGATCGTGTGCGACGGCATCGAAGCCTGCAGAATGGCTCTCTTAAAGCTCAATAAGGGCGTGTTGGAGGGCAATTTTATTGAAGGAATGGCATGCGTGGGCGGTTGTATCGGTGGCGCGGGTTGCCTTACCCACGGAGAAAAGAATAAGGCGCAGGTGGATAAATACGGCAAAGAAGCCTACGAAAAAAACATAGCTGATGCCGTATCTCTTCTTAAATAAACAAAAAAATGAAAGGCTGAGTCAAATGCCCCAAACAGACGTTTGACTCAGCCTATTTTATTTTAATTATAAAGCGGTTTCGGATACCGGGGCGCCTCGGTGTATTGTTTGCTTTTGGTTAGGATTTTTTGGGGGGAATTATCTAATACAGATAAATCAACATATTCCCACCATTGGTCTTTTACCATTATTTCGCAAATATCTCTCTTTGTGAATCGTTTCCGCTTTTGAACGTCCACTTCTTTTCTTCCGTAGATCTCAATGCCGCACAACTCAAGTTCTATGTGATCGGGAAGAAAGTCTAAAAAATCAAGGTTATCAGTATATATTCCGCACAAAGAAAGGCTTTCTAACCAGTTTAGTTTGCCAATCGTTTCTATGTTTTGAGCGGAGTCTGTATATAGTAAAGAGAAATGTTTTAATTGTTTCATTTTTTCAAGCGGCGCAAGATCCACGGGTCCGAATTCATGAAGAGTCAACTCTTCCAAATGGCTCAATTGAATCAATGCCTCCAGTCCGTTGAATTTAATATCAGAATAATCACCACCGGAGACCATAAGGGATGTAAGGTCTGCCATATTAGAAAAAACAGAAAAATCGATTTCGTTCCCCCAGCAACACCAATATAAGTCTTGAAGCTTGGGAAAATGATTCCAAAAGAAAGCATTTTGCTGTCTGATATTGATAGCAAGTGATGTTAGATTTGAAAACAGAAATAATGTTTCTATATCTTCATCCTTAAAATCAAAATTTGTGAAATCAAGTTCCTTTACCAACATTGCATCAGCAACGGTAAGTTCACGATCGAAAATGTTTAAGCGTTCTCGTACTTCTTGTTCAAATTCCGGATGATTAAATGTGAGATTCATAAAATCCCCCCTTTGTTTATTCATATTATATCACACTATCTGTCCAATTAAAAGGACAATGACACTAACCTTTATTACGATGACACTTATCTTTTGGGTAAAGTGTCATTGTTATTTGCTTTGGTGCAAAATGGGATGGGTTTAAGTCTCCTATATTTGCGACATTTTTATAGCAAAATCATCCATAAGTCCACGTAAAGATAATACACAGCCATTATCCAAATGTAAATGTATCGCCTCGGGAAGCTCTATTGGGTTGCCGACTTTCGATTCATCAAAGTCCTTGGCATCCCACGGCCAACAATCTGTATCATCAACGGTTACTTGCTTAATAATGCTGTTTGTATAGTCCAAATTAAAATTATCGTATACGTTACCAATATCGCAAAACTCCTTGTAACCATCCTCAATATATTTCAAAACTGGCTCAGGAATCGTATGCTCGCCGTTATTAAAAACACGCCATTGAAACAAACCCTCTGCGTGAATCAATAGATCAAGCAAAAATGAATCAAATTGGATAAGCAGTTCTGAACCGATATAATAATTTACATAGTTTTGATCCACGCGCAGAGGTTCAGCATAATTTGTTGCACCGACATAAATTTTTTTGATAACGCTTCCGACACACAATTCATTTAAGAATTTACAAAACGCCTTAGCCGAATAGCACCATTCAAATGCCTTTTCGGGAAAATCAAACGTGTATAACTCTGTTATGCCAAGAGCGTTCCAATCGGTTTTTGATAATTGAATGTTAATTTGCGTCTGCATAGAAATAACTTCATCTTTGGTCAAGTCGCATTTAAAATCAAATTGTTTGTCGTTTTCATTTCGTTTGTATCTAAAAGTTAGAGTTTCAGAATCCTTAACATAAAAAGAATACGGATAGAAACAATCCTCCCCATAAATCCAAGGAATGCTATAACACAGTTCCGTGCCGACGAGTAAATTACCGGAAAGAAAGTCTTTAATGTTTATTAAAAGTCCATCTATGCTTTTATTGCTGCTTTCGCTCTGGAAATGGAATTCTTCTGCATTTTGATTCAAGAAAAAATCAATTCTACAAAGTGTGTAATCGGAAGATGCATACTTGTTATAGTACTGCAATGGCTTAATCTCCACATTTATTCTGGACGACATTAGATCACCTCTTTCTTTTGTAGTATTATAACACATTATCTGTCCAATTAAAAGTACTTTGATACTATTCTTTGGTCACGATGAAACTTTTCTGCCACATTGAAATTAATCTCGTCGACAATGAAATTATTCTTTTAAGAAAAGTTTCATTGTGATTTGATGGTGATAAATACGTGGAGCTTTGAGTCACTCAAATTCGACTTTTGGGTGTTCAATTTTGATACAATGAAACTAATCTTTTGTACTTGAACGGCAAAAGCCTTGTGCCACAAAGCTTTTAGGGTATACAAAAAGAACGAAAGTTGCAGCACCAATGGTATCATAACTTTCGTCCTTTCATGATCGAGATGACAGGATTCGAACCTGCGGGCTTCTTCTCGTTGATACCAACGATTCGCTCATCGCCAATGAATTGGCTCGAGTTCATCGGGTATCTGCCGTCAAACCGCCCCCTAAACGCCACACCGTGGCATTTCGACGGCG
>SVTC01000008.1 GCA_015063985.1 Oscillospiraceae bacterium
TCGCAAATCTCGGTATTCTTTTGGTCTCCTGAGAGTTGCGAAATTGCCTGTAATAATGCGGTTTTTCTGGTCATAGCTTTCAAAATCCTTTCGTGGATTTCGACACTCTATAACCATTGGCACCGCGTAGGTGGAAAACTTAACGTTCTGGCTGACGTCGAAATTGTCCACCGCCTTTATAAGTCCCACGCAGCCCACCTGAAACAGATCGTCGGGGTCGTCGCAGCGGGAAACGAAGCGCTGTATCACGCTTAAGACCAATCTTAAATTGCCGTTTATAAGCTCCTCCCTGGCAAGCTTATCACCTGCGGCGCATCTAATAAGAAGCTCCTGCTTTTCATCATCCGTCAAAAGCTTAAGACGGGCGGTATTGACTCCGCATATTTCCACCTTGTTAAACAAAGCCTTCTCCCTTCGGCAATATCACTTTATATGGATTATTACCAAAGTAAAAAACTTTCATTCAAGGAAAAATCTGCCTTAAGGTTGATTTTAGAAGGATTATAGATTATAATAATCACGAGGTGAGAAAATGAAAAACACTACCCTTTGCTATCTTGAAAAAAACGGCGAATACCTTATGCTTTTAAGGAACAAGAAGAAAAACGACCCGAATTCCAATAAGTATATAGGCGTAGGCGGAAAAATTGAGGAAAAGGAAAGCCCCATAGACTGCGCCAAACGAGAGATCCTTGAGGAAACGGGGCTTTATGCCGACAAGCTTTGCTACAAGGCGCTTATAACCTTTGTCAGTAACGAATACGAAACAGAGCTTATGCATCTTTTCACCTGCAAGGAATTTCACGGAGTACAAAAAAGCTGCGATGAGGGCGAGCTGTTCTGGATAAAAAAAGAAAAAGTCCCCAATCTTCCCCTCTGGGAGGGAGACAAGGTCTTTTTAAAGCTTATGGAGGAGAGAAACGAATTCTTTTCATTAAAGCTCGTGTACTGCGGTGAGCGATTAACCGAAATACATCTGAACGGAGAAAAATTATGAAATTTTTAATAAGCGCCTGCATACTGGGCGTTCCCTGCCGTTACGACGGCAAAAGCAAGCCAAGCGAGCAAATAGAAGAGCTTATGCTTCGCCACACTCTTATCCCCATCTGCCCCGAGACCGCAGGCGGACTTCCCACTCCCCGTACACCTTGCGAGATAGTGGGAGCTAAGGTGATCTCAAAAAACGGCGAGGACAGAACTCTCCAATATATGAACGGCGCAAAGAAGTGTCTGGAGCTCTTCAAAAAGGAAGGCTGCGACGGGGTGATACTGAAAACAAAAAGCCCCTCCTGCGGGAAGGGGCTCGTGTACGACGGTAGCTTTGGCGGCACTCTTACAAGCGGTGACGGAATTACCGCCAAGCTTTTTAAATTTTACGGAATAAAGATCTACACCGAAGAGGATATCCCTCTTCTGCTCAACCGATAAATTCCTTAATTGCCTCCTCGGGTCTGTAGCCCAGAAGCTTTTTGGTGATCTTGCCGTCCTCGAAAAGAAGAAGGGTGGGAATGCTCTCTATGCCGAATCTTATAGCCAATGCGGGCTCATCGTCCACGTTGACCTTGCAAAACTTTACGTCGGCGTACTCGCCGGAGAGCTTCTCAAGCACGGGAGCGATCATCTTGCAGGGACCGCACCAGCTTGCCCAGAAATCAACCAAAACCTTTCCGCTTGCAACAGCGGCATCAAAATCACTGCTTTTCAACTGCAACATAATAAATTCCTCTCAATCTTTAGATTTATAGTAAAGCATACAGTGGCAAAAGCCTTCAAAGTTTTCATCGGCGATCTGCTTTTTAAATTCCTCGCAGATGCACTTATTCTCGGGAGTCCTGGCTACACGGCAAGGGCAATAACCGCCTTTTTGCTTCAAGCCCTCTTTTATGCGTGCCACGACCTCCTTATCGGGGTTAAGTTTTACTGCCATATCGATTCTCTTTCTTTTATTATTTTCAAGAAAACGCCCGCTGATGCGGGCGTTTTTAGTTACTTCTTGGGGTAGATCTTCTCTGCACCGCCCATATAAGGACGCAGAGCCTCGGGGATCTTCACGCTGCCGTCGCTGCAAAGATTATTCTCCAAAAATGCAATAAGCATTCTGGGGGGAGCAACAACGGTGTTATTGAGAGTATGAGCAAGATACTTGCCGTTATCCTTGGAATTAACGCGGATCTTCAGTCTGCGGGACTGAGCATCGCCAAGGTTGGAGCAGCTTCCCACCTCGAAATACTTCTTCTGTCTGGGTGACCAAGCCTCAACGTCAAGGCTCTTTACCTTAAGATCTGCCAGATCTCCGGAGCAGCATTCCAAGGTCCTTACGGGAATATCAAGGGTCCTGAACAGATCAACAGTGTTCTTCCACAGCTTGTCGAACCATTCCATACTATCCTCGGGCTTACAGATAACGATCATTTCCTGCTTCTCGAACTGATGGATACGGTATACGCCCCTTTCCTCAATGCCGTGAGCGCCCTTTTCCTTTCTGAAGCAGGGAGAGTAGCTTGTAAGTGCAAGAGGAAGGCTCTCCTCGGGAAGGATCTGGTCGATAAATTTACCGATCATAGAATGCTCGCTGGTTCCGATGAGGTAAAGATCCTCGCCCTCGATCTTATACATCATACTTTCCATTTCCGCAAAGCTCATTACGCCGGTAACAACGTCGCTGCGGATCATAAAGGGAGGCACGCAATAAGTGAAGCCTCTGTTTATCATAAAGTCTCTTGCATAGGTGATGACTGCAGAATGAATGCGGGCAATATCACCCATAAGATAGTAAAAGCCGTTACCTGCAACTCTGCGGGCACTGTCAAGATCAAGACCGTTAAAGCTCTCCATTATCTCACTGTGATAAGGAATATCAAAATCGGGAACCACGGGCTCGCCGAAGCGCTCTATCTCAACGTTTTCGCTGTCATCCTTGCCGATGGGAACACTCTTATCGATGATCTGAGGAATCACCATCATTATCTTTTTGATCTCTTCGGCAAGCTCAGCCTCCTGCTTTTCGCAAAGAGCCAGTCTCTCTCCCTGCTCAACAACAGTCTTTTTAGCCTGCTCGGCTTCTTCCTTCTTACCCTGAGCCATAAGACCGCCGATCATTTTGGATACCTTGTTGCGGTTTGCACGGAGGGCATCGGCTTCCTTAATGATGGCTCTGTTCTGTGCATCCAGCTCTATCACCTTGTCAACCAGCTCAAGCTTATGCTCCTGGAATTTATTCCTTATATTCTCTTTTACCAGGTCGGGATTTTCTCTTAAAAACTTCAGATCAAGCATTATTATTCTCCTTGAATTTATGAAAATGCCAATTTTAATATTGTTATAGGTAATTATACAACAATATTATTAAACTTGCAAGAGTTTTTTCTTCAAAATAAAATTAATCATTGATTTTAATTGAAAATAATGGTAAAATCTATAAAAACACCCCAAGGAGGAACAATGACCGAAAAGCTATACGACCAAGACCCATACCTTTTCAGCTTCTACGCCAAGGTGCTCTCCTGCGCCGAAGCAAAAAAAGGATACGAGATAATCCTTGACAAGACCGCCTTCTTTCCCGAAAGCGCAGGACAAAGCTGTGACAGCGGTTTTATAAACGGAGCAAGGGTAAATCAAGTTACCGTAAAGGATGGGATAATAAAGCACCTTACCGACTCTCCTGTTTCGGAGGGCGAAGAGGTCATCGGCGATATCGACAGTGAAAAAAGGATGAGAAATATGGCTCATCACAGCGCCGAGCACGTGATATCGGGAATAATCAAGGAAAGATTCGGATTTGAAAACGTAGGCTTTAACCTATCGGATAAGCAGGTCACGATAGACACAAGCGGCGCCTTAAGTGACGAGAATATAACGCTGATAGAAGCCGAAGCAAACAGGATCGTTCGGGAAAACAGAAGGATCCACGCCCTTTATCCAAGTCCCAATCAAGCTCAAATGCTGGATTTCCGCTCAAAAAAGGAGATAACAGAGAACCTGAGGCTTATTATGATAGACGGCGTTGACCTTTGCGCCTGCAGTGCGCCGCACCTAAGAAGCACCGGTGAAATAGGATGTATAAAGATAACGGACCGCCAAAGCTACAAGGGCGGAACAAGGCTTCATATGCTTTGCTCAGCCGATGCGATCCGTGATTACCAATTCAAGCAGGACGAGCTCTTGAAGATAGCAAGATTTTTCTCCAAAAAGCCCGAGCTTGCATTTGAAGCAGTGCAAAAGCAGGCAGAGGAGATAAAAAGGCTTTGCCGGACGGCGGCAATTCTGACTAAGGAAAGAGCATTGAATCTTCTTGAAAAGCATAAAGCTGAAGAGGTCGCCGTTATATTTGACAACCTTCTTTCTCAGGATAATAAAATAGAGCTGGCAAATTCACTGCTAAAGGAAAAAGCAAAGCTCTGTGCCGTACTCTCCGGAGATGACGATAATGGCTACAGCGGTGTAGCGGCAAGTAAAGCCGATGATACAAAACCCCTTCTCGAGGCGCTAAAAGCTCAGCTTAACGCCAAAGGCGGCGGCAAGGGTGCGATGCTTCATTTGAGTATTTTTTCAACCGAAGAAAAAATCAAGGACTTTTTCTTCAATATCCCTTGACAAAGAAGTGTAAAAAAAGTACAATTAAGAAAAAAGCCAAGGAGAATATTACAATGGCAGAAAGAATTTTCATTGAAGGCCACAGAGGATATTGCGCAAAATATCCCGAGAATACAATGGCAAGCTTCAGAGCGGCATTGGATCTGAAAATAGATGCCTACGAGTTTGACGTTTGGCTCTCCTCCGATAAGGTTCCCGTGTTGATGCACGACGGCAATGCAAAAAGAACATGCGGAGTTGACAAGCACCTGAGAGATATGACTCTCGAAGAGATCAAGACCCTTGATGCAGGCAGCAAGTTCGATCCCAAGTTTGCAGGCGAAAAGGTACCCACCCTTGAGGAAATGCTCAAAATGGTAAAGGAAGTACGCCCCGACTTAAGGCTTGGTGTTGAGATAAAGGAATACACCGAGGAATGTGTCGATATAACAGTCGAGCTTCTGAAGAAATACGGCTTCTTCGACGATTGCTGGTTCTATGCCTTCAACGGCAGAATAATCCGCTACATAAAGCAAAAGCATAACGGTAGAACAATGGGATATCCCGATTTCCAGATGGGCGAATTCACTCCCGGTGACTATGATTACTATGACGAGATCGGACTGAATATGGCTCTTGTAAAGAGCGAGCTTTGCGCCTTCTACAGAGCGAAGAACCTCCCCATTCATATGTACTGTGCCGACACCTACGAGAACGTTAAGCTTTGCGTTGAAAGAGGTGCAAGCCTTATAACCGCAAACGATCCCCTCCCCCTTATAAAGTTTATGGAGGATCAGGGGCAGATCTGAGCTAAATAAAGAATCAAACCAAGGTCAAATGACCTTGGTTTTTTTATGCACAAAAAGAAACCCTCGGGTCCGAAGACCCGAGGGAAGATATTTTTAAAATATCTTAGAGAAGATTACTGTTTCCAGGTGTCAGCGCTAACTGTGTTATCGAGACCTGCATCGCTAACTGTGGGAGCCACAGAAGAGGATGCGGGAGGAACGATAGCAGAAGAGCTGGAGGAAGGAGCAGCCGCAGAAGCGGTTATTACATCTTCAATTTCAAGAGAGAGCATTTCAAGCTCGGGAGAAGTGTACTTTTTCATAATATCCTCCTTAAATTTTAACACCGTTTGTCTTGCCGTATACAGATGCATAGTTCCAAGTGAATACGTGCTTCTGTTGTGCAGAACCGATAGTATAGGGGAAGGTAAGAACAACGTTTCCGTCGCCTTCGCAATATACTTCACCACCGTTAGCAAGAGCCTTGTCAAACAGAGTCTTGTTTGCGCCGCTGGTGTGGAGTGATCTTGCGGGAGCAAGAATTGTCTTATACTCAAGATACTCGGTGAAACCGTCCCAGGTGTTGGAGCCGTGGTGGAGGGTTGCGAAGATATCGCTGGAAAGATACTCGCTTGAGTAGTCAGCGATGAGCTCCTTCATACCGCCTCTGTGGCTGTCGCCGCCGATAAGGAAGGTCTGAGTCTTGCCGTCACCGATGTTGAAGTAGTGCTTGTACCATGTGGAGGAATCATTGAATCCGCCCTCGTACTCACTGATGTGGATCTGCTCCTGAGAGATCGGTACTTCGATCTTGAGGTCGCAGAAGTAGTAGGTCTGACCGGACATAGGTCTGTAGATCTTGGGAGTCTCGCCCTTGGTGGTCTTGAGCATAGAAATAGCTTTGAGCTCACCGGGATACTCGCCGTAAACACCCTTATCAAGCTGGTTTACCTGGTAACCGGGGAAGTTGATGTAGAAGCCTTCTACGTAGAACTCCTTGGGCAGGTACTCGGGATGAGTATATACACCTCTGATTACACAGAAGTGGTCATAGTGGAGGTGAGATACGAACCAAGCGTCAACGATAACGGGTTTGCCCTCGCCTGCCAGACTCTGGAGATATTCCATAAGGTAGGGGAACTCGTAGTCGGAAGCACCGTCGTGGATAATGAAGTGGCCGTTCTTGAGCTGGATAACGTAGCTGTTGCCCCAGTAGAACATCTCAAGCATATGGAGAGAATCCTTAGCGCCATCGATAGCTTCGTCAGCGAAGTTGTCGAACATATGCTCGGAGAGAGGCATATCCCAGGTAGCGGTAAGGAACATCTGGAACTGGTAGGAGATCTGAGTAAGAGTTACAACAAGATCACCCTTGGTAAATACTGTCGTGTAAACAGCATCGTCGAAGCCTGCTTCACCGTTGGTGTAGTAAACCTCAAAGCCGTACTGCTTGAGCATCTCGACGTAAGCCCAGTAGTGATGATCTTCGCAGTAGTCAAATACAACCACGTTAGTGGGCTGGCCTGCGCCTTCAGCAGCAGGAAGCTCGGGGCCGTAGCTCTCAGCATCGCTGATAGTTACGCCGTCTGCAACGTAAGGAGGGATCTCCTCAAAGGAATCGAGCTCAGTCCAATCCTTGTATACGGGGAACTCGCCGCCGAGACCTTCGTAGATAGGAGCAAGAATCTTGTCAAGAAGAGCCTTCTTCTCGGCAGCGGTAGCGGAATCCTTAACTTCAAGAACTGCATCCTTGTAGAAGGTTGCGGTTGCACTGTCACCGTAAACGTTGATAGCACCCTCTGCTACAGCATAGATAGCATAAGGTCTTACAGTGAAGTTCATTCTGCAGTTTTCAGCTGCAAAGTCGGTAATAACGAAGCTTGCAAGGATGGTATCCTCTGCGCTTTCGCGGAGGATCTTGCCCTCAACGTTAGCAACCTTATACTCTACTCCTCTGAGTTCAAAGGAGGTATCGTCAACGTTGATAGTATGACCTTCGGGGATAGCCTTGGTGGGAACAACAAGAAGACCGATCTTGATATCTTCCTTCTTCATTCCCTCGGGAACCTTCAGCTCTACGTACCATCTGGGACCGTAGAAGCCGTCAGCCTTAACCTCGTAATCGGAGATAACGGGGTTGTTAACCTTGTAAAGAGTGGGGATCTCGTCTGCAAAGATCTGGAGGAGAGGAGCTCCGTCCATATTTACAGCCCAAACATTTTCGAAATCAAGAGTGGTATTGTTGTATCCGCCGTAGCCGTTAAGAAGGGATGCGGGAATACCGTTAGCGTCCTTAGCCGTACCGTTTGAAGGACCGGTGGTACCTACAACGTAGGGGCAGGACTCAAGGCTTGCCCAAGAGTTCTCGATGGTGAGACCGCCCTTGGCCTTATCGCTCTGAGAGCAAGCACCGAAGATGCTTCCGATAACATCGGTAGTGCCTGCTTCAGTGTAGGAGCTGGAGATCTTACCTGTGTTGAGACAGTTCTTAATTGTGGTGAAGCTGTCGTTACGTCCGCACATACCTGCGATGTGAGAGTTAGAGCCCTCGTATCTTGCATGTATAGAACCGGTGTTGAGACAGTTCTCGATAACAACTACCTGACCGTTACCGTTACCTACGATACCTGCAGCATAACGCTTCATGATAATAACGGAACCGTCGAACCAGCAGTTCTTAGCTGTTACGGGCTTGGATGCAACGCCGAAGATACCGCCTGCGTGGTGGTCGCCGCAGAATACGTTAGCGTCGCAGTAAATAGATTCGAAGGTACCGCCGCCGCCGTATGCAACACCTGCTACACCTGCGCCTGCATTACCGAAGTAGCTGTTTACGAGGCTGAAGTTCTTGATGACCGCATTTTCGTTAACTGCTGCAAACATACCTCCTGCAGTGCCGAAATATGCAAGACCGCTGATGGTGTGACCCTGGCCGTCAAAGGTGCCGGCAAAGTTCTTGATTGTGATCCATTCCTGGAGCTCGAGCTCAAGGAAATCATCTCTGGTTTCCTTGGATGCCCATACGTCAGCATCACCCTTATTAACGGTGATATCCGCACCCAGCTTGATAGTCTTTCCGGCAAAGTTGTTGCTTGTGGAAAGAGAAGCAAAACCGTAGAGCTCTGCAGCATTATTGATCACAAACTCTGTGTCACTTGCATTGTACCAATCGGTATCCGGAACGATGGTGTCAGCGGAAACGCTGAAGCACATCATCGGAACGATCATACACAGTGCAAGAACAACTGCAATGATTTTCTTCATAATCTTCTCCTTGAAAATTTTAAGATTTTCAGTTCTTACTCTTGAGTTATACTGTAGGCGACTGATAATACAAGAGAAAGAACCACTTACGGAAGTATTATACAACACCTTGATAATAAAGTCAACACCGATTTAAAAAATATCTTAATGAAAATTTACCCTTCTTGTGCAAAATCGACAATATAAATAATTGCTATATATACAAAACAAACAAAGGGCTTTTCAGCCCCTTGTTTCATATAAATATCTTCTTTTGAAGGGATGCTTTCAAAGCGGGACAAAGGCCCGTCACAATGAGAAATACGCCCAAACCACAAAGGGGTATCAGCGGAAAAAACGCCCACTGAAAGCCTGCGGGTGATGAAAAGGTGATATCCGCAAAAAACTCAAAAAGCAGACAAAAGCAGCCGATCACCGTAAAGAAGCCGCCGAACATAAAGAGCCTTCCCCTCTTCAAAAGGCGCACAAGAGTAATAAGCGCGCAGATACAGATCCCCACTATACCCACCAAGGGAAAGGCAAAGGACAAAAACCATCTGCCGCCCGAGGACACTGCAAGATCTATATAAAGAAGGTACAGAAGCACCGTTGCAAAAAATACCGGCGCAAACACGATGGGCTCCGGCGATTCAAACCACCCGGGCAACACGAAGCCCACGTACGCCACCGCCATAGCTCCCAGGGCTATACCGGACCAGCTCAGTGAAAGGCTTATGGAAAGATCGCAGATCAGACAAACCGCCGCCGCGATTATAAATATCAGAGTTGAAGCTATCAGAACACCTCTGTGACTGAAGCGCTCCGCTTCATCTGCCATATCGGGGTAGCTTCTCTCCCCCTTTGAGATCTCCTCGGCGGGTCTGTAAGCCCTTGTATGGCAAAGAGGGCATTTTTCCAGACTGTCATCAAGCTCAACACCGCATTTAACACAGTACAAGCTTCTTCACTCCCTTCTGTTGGAGCGCAAATATACTCCAACTCCGCTTTTTACAAAATGTGTAAACACTCTTCTCTCGAATTCACTGTCCTTTAAAACCGAGGAAAGATTTATGACCATTCTATCCTGCAGGGATATTATAGCGCAGTTGCAGGCAGAGGATCTTCTGGCTCCGATAACGAAATCCACGTCCTTTATATAGGGCAGCATTTTCTCGGGCAGCTCCAGGCCTCCAAGATTAGTCATACAAATACTGCTGCTCTTTTCTCCCACCAGCTTATACGCCGCCTTCATTGCAAGATTCTTTATAAAAAGAGGCATTACCCTCAGTGCCAGGACACGCTCGGTCTTGACGTTGGAGGAAAATCTGCACACCAATTCCTTTTTATCCGCTCCCAGCGCAAGCTGATGATGAAAGCTTTTTACTATCTCGTCAAAGCTGTAGTCGCCCTTTCTCGGATCCACCGAGAGGTTTACGAAGTAGGCAAAGTTGCGAAGCGTCTGAGGGGAACCAAAGCGCCTTAAATTGACGGGCACCTGAACCGTAACGGGAGCGAGAGCGGAGCTTTTTTTGTTCTCCGTGCGCCGTATTCCTTCCAAAGCCCAAGCCATCACAGCGGCAAGGTACACCGTAACAGACACCTTATACTCCGCTGCCTTTTTCTTAAGCTCTGCAACCGAAAGAACTCCCGTGGTGACGTTAAGATAACCGTTCTCACACACCGCACCCTTTAATCGGTATGCGTTTTCCTGCTTATCTCCCACCGCATAATCCGAGGCACTTAATAAAAAACCGTCCTCAAGCTCCTCGGCCGACGGCTTTTCAAGTCGGTCAAGCACTCCCTTTTCGGGCTCTATAAAAATTCCTTTTTTCTGTCCGAGATATTCGGCAATAAGGGTTTTAAGAAAAACGGTGCCGCCCGTACCGTCGGTAAGAGAGTGGAAAAACTCCACTGCCACTCTGTTTTTATAGTACAGCACCCTGAATGCGCAGGTGGAAATATCGTCGAATACCATTCTTGTCAAAGGGCAAGACTTTTCCGGAATAACCTCGGGCGCCCTGCGGATCTCCTCGAGATAATACCAGAACACTCCCCTTCTCAGCCTTACCGCAATAGAAGGAAAGCGGCGTACCGTAACGTCCAGAGCGCTTTTTAACACTGCGGGATCGATCTGCTCATCCAGTGTAGCGGCAAGCCTGAAAACGTTGCTCCAGGTCCTCGTTCTTGCCGCGGGATATATCTTTGCGGCATTGTCAAGCTTTAGCCAGCCAAGCTTTTTTCTCTTGAGGCGCTTATCCAGAAAATCGTTCATCAACGCCATATCCTGCTCGTGATATTCCTTCAGGGAATACAGAAGATATGCATGCCACAAGCCGTCCCTTACAACAAGCTCGGACTCATTCCCTCCCGCGAGAAGCTTATTGTGCATCCTCACGGAATCATCCAGAAGTATCTCACCGCCGCCTGCAAAGATAAGTGTGGGGCAAAACTCTCCATACTCACCGAAGACCGGGGATACGTAAGGATCATCAAGCCTTTTAGAGTAACAGTCGGCAAAAAAACGAAGCTTATCCCCATTCATCGAAACGTCGGTTTTTGCATTGGCGGTGCAGCTTTCAGAGGATAAAGAAAGATCACACCAGGGGCTTACGGCAATTATCCCCGCAGGCATTTCCATCCCCGCGGCCTTTAACCTCAAGCCGAGGGAAAAGCAAAGTCCGCCACCGCTGCTCTCACCCGCAAGCACGATGCTTTCCGGTGAATAACCGCTGTCAATAAGATATTTATATGCCTCGAAGCAATCATCGAGAGCCGCAGGAAAGGGTGACTCGGGAGCAAGTCGGTAGGATACGCAAAGAGTTCTCACACCGCACCGATGAGCGATCATAGAGCCGAAGCCCTTTGCATACTCAAGATCACCGCAGGTAAAGCCGCCGCCGTGAATATAAAGAACGACACCGTTTCTCGTCTCGTCGACAGGCAACGCCCACAGACATTTCACCTTCAGACCATAGCAGGGAGAATAGGTGACGCTGTTCAAGTATCCCCTGCTCAGGAGAGATCCGATCTTTTCCTGTCCGCTTCTCACGGTTTCAAGAGAAAGCTGATCAACGATAGGTCTGAGCATATTCAAGCGTGCGCGAACCGAAGCTTCCTTGGGCATCGTCTTACTCCTTTCATTTTTTGACATTGTACCACATATTGGCTTAAAAATCAAGAACAGACTTTTAACGGCACTTTAAATAACTGAAAAGATACTCATCCTCCCAAGCCGCACAATATTCCGTCAAAAGCTCCTCGCTTTGCTTATCACTGTTTTCAATGAGCCTTAAGTACAGCTTTTCATCAGAGCCCGTTATTATTTCCGCCCCGTCGAGGATCCCGCTCAGTCTTTTGTCCTGCCTGCAAAGAAGAAAATCGTCGTAGCTTTCAAAAACGTAAAATCTTAAATAGCTCCGCTCCCGCCCCTTTAAAAGATAGAGCTCGCAGCCGCCGTTTCTTTTAGGATACACCTTCACGGTAGTCTGCTGCTTTGCCGCATCAAAGCCCGTCTCCTTCTTCACCGCATCGAAAAGCTCCCACATAAAGCGTCTTGTGGCGGTATCGGAATAATCCATTCCCTCAAAGCTTATATCAAGCTCCCTCATTTCCTCCGAGGATAAGACTACCCTTATCTCATTTGAGCTTATTACCCTGAATTGCAAGAAAATCTCCTCCCTATTGCCCGTATATGATAATTATATGGCCTATGGCGTTTTTTTGCAACGAACAAAAAATGGAAAAGAAAAAGGGTCACCGTCCGGTGACCCTGAATATGACGTTTATTTTCCTTCTGCCTTAAGAGCAGCCTCGTTGGAGGAAGCTATAACGCTTTCAAGCACGGAGTAGTAGACCTCGTTGCTCTCCTTGTAGTTCTCAAGGTTAGCCTCGTCAAATATTCTGTATCCGAACTGAGCGGACTTGACGTTGCTGAGCTTGGAGGAGGTCATATAGTAATCGTTGTAGAAGCAAAGTGCGGTTGCGGGGCAGATCTCTGCAAACTTCTTTTCAAGATCAATAAGGATCTTAGCTCTGTCGCCTCTGTTAAGCTTTTCAAGAACGGAATCAACAAGTGCATCGTAGTCTGCGTTCTCGATATTGGTAACGTGGGGAGTGTAGCCGACAGAATCATCTGCAACTGATACGACGTTGCCGCTGTATCTGGTTGCGAAGGGTGCAAGGTAGGAATATGCGCTGGTGGTAAGACCCTGATAGTCAAGACCGATAACGTCGAAATCACCGGTGTAAAGAGCGGTAACGTACTCGTCTCTTGCAAGACCCTTAAGAGTTACCTTGAAGCCGAGGGACTCCCAAATGCCCTTTGCATACTCTGCAACAGCCTTATCGTAATCTCTGTCGCTGCGATAGGTAAGGGTGAAGCTTCCGCCCTTAACGCCTGCGGAGGAAAGAAGGCTCTTAGCGCCGCTCGCATCTGCTGTGGTGCTGTAAATATCGCCTGCCTCGTCACGGAAGGACTTACCCATAGAGCTTCCGTATACACCGTGGGTAACAAAGCCCGTAGCAGCCTCTGCGCCTCTGCCGATGATCTTTGCGATCTCGTTACGGTCAAGAGCAAGGCTCAGTGCCTGTCTGACCTTTGCATCGTCGAGGACCTCGTTTGCGCAATCAAAGAAATATGTGTAAGAGGACAAAAGCTCCTGAGTGGTGAGCTTATCCTTATAGGATTCGTAATTCTCCTTGGAGAGCTCTGCGATATAATGGAGCTCGCCGTTGTTGAAGAGCTCAAGCTGCTCTGCAAGATCGTAGCTGTAATCGGTAAGCAGACGGAAGGGCTTGATGTGCTTCATATAGCCTTCCTCGAAGGTGTTCTGTCCGAGGTAGTAGCTGTTCATCTCAAGTCTGTAAAGACCGCCGTTTACTCTGCCCTTAAGAGCGAAGGGGCCGTTTGTCAGCATATCGTCCGCACCCTTGGATGCCCAGGTATCAACCTTATCCGCAACACCTGCAACGTCATCTCTGACGGCAACGAGAGAGGGACTTGCGATAGCCTCGAGGAAAAGCTCGGAATCGATGGGCTTCTCAAACTCGATCTCAAGAAGAGTCTGGCTTACTGCGGCAATACCAACGTTGTCGATAGTAACGTCGCCGGCCTTTGCTGCCTTAGCATTCTTAACGTCGAAAAGAAGTGCTGCGGCGGGTGAATTGGTCTCGGGAGAAAGGATCCTCTTCCATGCCCAAGCATAGTGGTCTGCGGAAAGAGCACGACCGTCGTTCCACTTTGAGGTGTCAAGTCTTATAAAGAGCTTATACTCCTGTCTGTCTTCATCGTAATCGGTCCACCACTCGGATGCCATAGCCTTATCAATGCTTCCGCTTGTGGATATCTCGGTAAGACCCTCAAACATAACTCCTGCATACTTTATGTAATCCTTGTCATAGATCATGGGAGCGGGATCAAGATTTGCGGGCTCGCTTGCAAGATACATTTTGATAACGGCGCCCTTGTCCTCAAGGTCGACCGCACAGCCGAAAAGGGTGCAGCACATTGTCGCCATCACCAAAAACAATGCAATAATTTTCTTCTTCATGAAAAACTTCCTCCTATGTAAATGCCGCGTACGTCGCCCTAAGGCGACCCATAACATCATTATTATACCACCAAATCAAGTATTTTACAATTAAAAAAATTAACAACTCGAAAATTCTTCCAATTGCACAACAAACGCAGTCATTTATTGTGCTAAATGCCCAAAATTTCAGGAAAAACCACTTCTCCGCAAGCTCCAAAAGAGCTTTTTATCACAGTAATATCACTATCTGCGGCATTTATAGCCTCACAAAACATATCAAGACAAAGTATTTCGCTTGAATAATGGGAGACCTCTATCACGTTCAGACCGCTCTGAGTGCAGTCAAGCACCAGGTTGTAGGAAAGATCGCCGGATAAAAACGTATCGCAGCCCTCCTTTTGCGCCAGTGGCAAAAACTCCTTGCCGCCGCCGCAAACGCACATAAGCCTTTTGGCTGTGTCACTGCCCTTGAAAAGCTTAACGGGCTGTCCCAGGGCGGAAGCTGCGATCAAAGCCGCCTCCTCGGCACTGCAATCCTCCAGCGTGCCTATCCTTCCCAGAGGAAGACCCTCCTCGGGGTCAAGCACGTCCGTGACGTTTTCAAGACCTATAGCGGCGGCAAATCTATCGTTAAGACCGCCTCTTGCACAATCCGCACGGGTGTGAAAGCTGAAGACGGCAATATTATTTTCGCAAAGTGCCTTCACTCTTCTGCCGAAAAGACCGTCGCCGTCAATGCTTTTTACACCCCTGAAAATAAAGGGGTGATGACTGACGATAAGATCACAACCCTCATCGCAGGCAGCTCGAACAGCCTCGTCGGTAACGTCAAGACACACAAGAGCCTTTTTTACCTCTTTATCCCAATCAAGGCAAAGCATCGCACCGTCGTTGTCCCAGGAGCAGGAAAGCTCCTTGGGATAGCTTTGACACAGTGCCTCATATAATTTCCTTCGGTTCATAATCCTTACCCTCCAGGATATCTTTTATTTCCCCGTAAAGGGCACGTTTTTTTGATGCAACGCCACCCGAGATCTCCATCCCCCTTATCTCCTTTTCGAGTCGGGAGGATAAAAAAACAAGACACTCCCTCCAAAGAGGCTCTCTTCGCGAAAGCACCTCTCTGCCGGCAAAGTATTCAAGCTCGGGAAGAGTCCTTTTCACACCGGAGTAAGCAGCCTTCATCACAACAAACAGCCTTTTATGCTCCCACACCAAAATATCGCGGGTGATCTCAAAGCCGTTCTCCCACAAAAATTTTCTCAGGTGAGGCGCCTTTGTCATAGGCTGGAAAACAAAGCTTTTCCCCAAAAGGCTGCCGTCGGGCTCGCAAAGCATACCCGAAACGGTCTCTCCGCCCATTCCCGCAACCACAAAGCAATCGGGAGAATATTTTAAAAGCGGTCTTATACCGTCCGCCAACACAAAATCCGCACGGTGGCAAAGTCCGCTATCCTTAAAAGTCTCTTTTCCTCTTTGCAGAGGAAGAGGATTGATATCGCTCACAACGACCCTTGGCGCAATTCCCTTTTGCAAAAGATAAAGAGAAAGAGCGGCGTGATCGGCACCAACGTCAGCGGTAACAGCCCCCTTCGGTACCAATTCCGCCGCCGCCAAAAGTCTTTTGGACAAAACTTCCTCTTTCATAATATTACTTCGCGGATGCGAAATAATCGTTGAGCTTCTTTACCAGCTCATCCGCATCGGTTCCGTGAACCAGGCAAGCATCCTCTACGCACTCTCCTCTTGAAGCGGGGCAACCGAGGCAATGCATACCGATCTCAAGAAAGAATCTTCCGGTTTCGGGATCTGCATCCAGAATATCACCGATAATGCTTTTCTTTGTAACGACCATTTTTTAACTCCTTTCGATTTTATTCTTTCCCGTCCTATCCTGCTTAAAGGCAAACAATCCCACCAAAGCGGAAAGTGCCGCACCGCACAGAGCACAGACGAGAGCTATAATAACCGTGACAAGGTCAGGTATAGCTTTTATATTATTATTTACAGAGGGCATTATTACAACCAAAAAGATAATGGCTGCAATCCCAACTGCCGATCCGACGCCGTCCCACAGATTAAAAACAGGCTTCACCGTTGAAGCTTTAAGAGAAAATCTGACAAAAAACGCCGAAGCAAAAAGACAGATCACCGCACAGCTCTGAGAGAGACCGGGGATCGACGTATAATAAAACACGGTCCTGTATGCTATAAGCGTGGCAAGGCTGCAAAGCACGGCGCAGCATGCCGCCACCCCTCCGCAAAGCAAATAGCTTTTCCTTTTTAAGCAAGCTCCGCCCTGCACCGGAGGTTGAGCGGCTATGGAAAGCACCGCACACTCCCCAAGACAGAGTCCGAAAAGGATCAAGGCACAGGGACTTACCACCGTGGTGCCGAAAAAGCCCAGAGAAAAGAAGGTGAGAACCGCTATAAGAGCCTGAATAAACACACTGTAAACAAGCATGCTTTCAATATTTTTTCTTATAGCCCCCGCCGCCTTCACAGAGGCGTAAACACCCTCAAAGCCGCGCTCGGAAAGCAAAACGTCCGCATTATGTCTTACGCAGATGCTTTTCGATCCCGCGTAGGCAAAGCTTACGTCTGCCTCCGACTGAGCTATGGATGAATCAAGAGAATCGGTAACCGATGCGGTAACGTCACCCGAGGAGTTTCTCAATCTCACCAGATCCCGCTGATTGGCAGGATCAAGACCGCAGAACACCTTATATTTATCAAGATCTGCGATAAAAAGACCTCTGTCGACCTTATTATACTCCGCATCGTCCATTGCAAACTGCTTATCCCCCGGTCCGATCATCCCAAGTCCCTTGGCAAGACCAAAGCCCGAATGCTTACTGTCGGAGGTTATAAGCAATACGTCTATACCGTCCTTAACGCAACGGTTGACCGCCTCCGCGGCCGCCGCTCTGACCGGGGTATATACCCCCACAAAGCCCAAAAAGGTCATATTCTGCAGGCAGGCGGGAAATTCCTTTGCCAGGGCATCGCTAACGTCCAGCACCGCAAGAGCGGTAACGTATTCGCCTCCCACGGCTATTCCTCTTGCGGTATCCATAAGCCTGAGCTTTTGGGTCTCGTTGATAAATACGGTCTCCCGCTCCTTTTTCAGATAACCGCACCTGGGAATAACGCTCTCGGGACTTCCCTTCACTATAAATCTGCAACTGTTGTTACGGGAGCAAAGCACAGCCGAGAAGCCGATCTTAGGATCGTAATCATATCTTGTGAAAACACCCAGCGCCTTCTCGCTTCGCTTCTGCTTCAGTCCAAGACTCCTGCAGGCGTTTATTATGGCGGGATCCACCGCTCTTCTGTTCCAGGTGGGAGAGGTCTTGGTGCAGCAGACCATCATATATTCCAGAAGCTCACGGGAATATTTGGGTCTGTCGGAAAATTGATATGGGCAATCGTCTACAAGGTAGCTTCCCACGACGGGATTCTTTTCAAGCATAAAGCTATCGGAATGGACGCTTATGCAATTAACGGAGGAAAGCTTATCTATAGCCGCATAGTTTTTCAGTATCACTCCCCTTTTCATAAGGGATGACACCTGCATGGCAACGCAAAGCTCGCTTAAAAGTCTCACGCTCTCCGGCATTGCGGCGATCACCGGCACCAGAGCGTAATAGAACATATCGAAAATATTCTTTCCAGCCAGAACTCCCACCGCAAATATAAGAAAGCAAGCCGGGATCCAGATGAGGCTTAAATATTTCCCCAGCCTTTTCGCAACGGAATGGACCGCCGGCATCTGCCCCTGAGAGCGCTTTACGTTTGAATTAACGGAGTCGAAAAGATTCTTGCCCGTGTTACAAACAAGCACCGTAGCACTCCCGCTGAGAACCACCGTTCCCGCAAAAAGAATGCAATCAAAATAGGGGTGCTTTTGCTCGCATACCTCGTGATAGTCGCGCTTTATAACGGCTTCGCACTTTCCCGTTACGTTTGCCTCCAGGACCTTGAGATAGCGCTTTTTCATAATAATTCCGTCGCAGGGGATTATTTCTCCCCTCTCAAGGAAAAGAGTATCTCCCGGTACCACTCGAGAGGAATCCAGAGGGCAGAATTTTCCGTCTCTCTTTACCCTGCTCTTCACCTGAGAAAAGCTTTTCACCTTGTCGAGGACCTTGTCAACATAAAGGCTGACCCCCACCGTGAAGATGAGGTATCCGCACACGGTAACAAAAAGGCTTGCGGTTATATCCGCATCGGGATATGCGATTGCAACGTATAAGCTTATAAGAACAAATATCCAAAAAATGGCATCCGAAAACACCCTTTTGAAAAAACGGAAGGGCTTTTTCAGCTTTCCCGAGTAAACGTTTGGCCCGAATTCCTTAAGATTGCGCGCAGCCTGCTGAGAGCTTAATCCGATCTCATCGTCGGCTCCGAGAACGCTTTTAAGTCTTTCGGGATCAACTTCAAGCAAATTCATTTTTCTTCCTTACTCAGATCCACGCAGAGTGTGCCGCCTTCAAGGCTGAGCTTAACACCCACGGGACGGTAATTATAAGCACTGATGATCTTCTCGGCGATAAGATCCTCGACCTCGGTCTGCATATAACGTCTGACGTTTCTTGCGCCGTATTTTTCACTGAAGGAATTGACGGCTATATGCTCTACACAGTCCTCATCGAATTCAAACTTCATCCCCTTCTCCTCCAGAGCGAGCCCCAGATCCTTAAGCTGGATACGGGCAATAAGCCTGAACATATCTATGCCCAATCTGTTAAAGGTGATTATCTCATCCACACGGTTTATAAACTCCGGTCTCAGGAACTCATTGAGGGCAAGCTTTGTCTTTTCGCTGTCGTCCTCAAGTGCGGTCCTGTTGAAACCGGTAAGAGCCGCCTTTATATTGCTTCCCGCATTGGTGGTCATAATAATGACGGTATTTTCAAAGTTTACCTCCTTGCCGTGAGCGTCGCTGATGCGGCCGTCGTCAAGGATCTGCAGGAGGATATTCATAACGTCGGGATGCGCCTTCTCGATCTCGTCGAAAAGAATGACGGAATAGGGCTTTCTCCTTATTTTCTCGGTGAGCTGACCCGCATCGTCGTAGCCGACGTATCCGGGAGGAGAGCCTATTATCCTGCTGACTGCGTGCTTTTCCATAAATTCGCTCATATCAAGCCTTATCAACGCCTCGGGGCTATTGAAGAGCAAAGACGCAAGCTGCTTCACAAGCTCGGTCTTTCCCACGCCCGTGGGACCTGCGAATATAAAGGATACCGGTTTTCTCTTATATGCCACTCCCGCTCTGGAGCGCTTTATCGCTCTGCAAACGCTGTCTATAGCCTTATCCTGTCCCACTATACGCTCCTTGAGCTTGGAGTCAAGATTGGAGATACGGTCGAACTCGTTTTCGGTAATATTTGCCGCGGGGATATCGGTCCAGCTCTCGATAACGTCGGCAAGGTGGCCTTCGGTAAGCCTTATGCTCTCCCTCTCCTTGGTAAGAGAGGTATACTCACCGACAAGCCTCATCTCGCTGACCTTAAGATCGGCTATTCTTGCATAAACCGAATCGTCGGGCGCAGTGTTTTGCTCCTCCTGCTCTCTTTGGGCTCTGACGCTTGATATCTCGTCCTTGAGCTCTTCGATGCGGTTTATTACGGGATCGGTAAGGGAGAGCCTTGCCGCCGCCTCGTCAAGAAGATCTATCGCTTTATCGGGAAGATATCTGTCCTGGATATATCTTTCGCTCATTACAACGGCACGTCTGACAACGGGCTCGGGGATCACTATTCCGTGGAACTCCTCGTAGTAGCCCTTCACACCGGAAAGTATTGCTATTGCCTGCTCCACGGAGGGCTCCTTGACCATAACCGGCTGGAAACGCCTTTCCAAAGCCTGATCCTTTTCGATATGCTTTCTGTATTCGGTAAGAGTGGTCGCGCCGATGACCTGGATCTCTCCTCTGGAGAGGGCGGGCTTTAAGATATTTCCCGCATTCATTCCGCCCTCCGCATCGCCTGCGGAAACGATGGTATGCACCTCGTCTATGACAAGAATGATATTGCCTTCCTTCTTGACCTCCTCTATAAGACCTCTTAAACGATTTTCAAATTGACCTCTGAACTGTGTGCCCGCAACGAGGGCGGTAAGATCGAGAACGAATACCTCTTTGTTTTTCAGTCTGTAAGGAACGTCGCCGTCAACTATCTTCTGTGCAAGAGCCTCGGCAATGGCTGTTTTTCCAACGCCCGGCTCACCTATCAGACAAGGGTTGTTCTTTTGTCTGCGGCTGAGGATCTGTACGACCCTTTCAAGCTCCTTATCCCTGCCCACTATTCTGTCTATCAATCCGTTTTTCGCCTTTTGGGTAAGATCGAGGCAGAAGTTTGAAAGCATCTTTCTGGCATTCTTCTTTTCCTGATCGGGCTTTTGCTCCTTGGATCCCTTATCCCTTTTCTCGGAGGGCTGAGAGGGCACCACGGAGCCGCCGCCGTTCATTCCCTGCAGGAACTGCCTTAAGTCCAGCGCGGGAGTCGTGGTATCGTCGCCCTCGCCGAGCTCACCCATCATCTGGGTCATCTGCTCCTCCAGCTGCTCCAGATCCTCGTCGCTGAGCCCCATTTTCTCAATATAATCGCTGAAGGGCTTTATCTTGAGCTCCTTGGCGCACTGTATACAAAGCCCCTCACTGGTCACCTTATCTCCGCTGATCTTGTTGATAAAGAGAATCGCGGGGCGTTTATTGCATCTTGAACAAAGCTTCATTAATAACGCTTATCCTTTCCTTTGAACACTTTCGTTACCCATAGCCAATTTTATGCTTCTTCGGTAACTTATATAATACATAACAAAAGTTAAAAGCATACTGATGATGACCACCAGGCTCATTATATCGCATACGGTCGCGGAAATAACCCCGGACAAAAAGGACACCACCAAAACCTCAACGTAAAGCAGGAAGGTGGTCAATTTTCCAAACCACATACTCATAACGTATACCTTCGCCTTTACAACTATAACGTAAGCACCGAGGATCATCAAAAGCTCCTTTAAAAGAGCAACTATGGCAAGAGCCACAAATCCGCCGCCCCATCTCGTGGCAAGCAAGATCAGTGCGGCAACCTCGATAAGCTTATCGGCAAGGGGATCCAGAAGCTTTCCTATATTGCTGACCCAATTGTTTTTTCTGGCAAGATAGCCGTCGAGAATGTCGGTAGCTCCCGCAAGCACAAATACCGCACCCGAATAATAAAGCCTATCGGGAAAAAACGCCAAAAACAGATAAATATATACGGGAATAAGCAATATTCTGAAAACAGATAGAATGTTGGGAATGTTTTTCTTTTGAAATATCTTCATTTTTTACGGCCTTAAGCTTTCTCCTTATATTGATTATACTTCTTAATGAATGTTACCGACCAGCTCTTTTATGGCATCAAAGCCGACAAAAAATCTGAAAATAAGTGTTTTATCAAGAGTTACGTTTTTGAAAAAGGGGTTATCCATATTGGCAAGATAGGGTAAAAGCTGAGCTATGACGGTGCATACCGCAAAGCAGGCGATAACACCCGTGACCGCACCCAGCACCGCCCCCAAAAGCTTGTTGGGAAGCTTCAATATCGGAAGACTGAACACTCCGTCAAGCAGGGAAACTATGATCTTTAAAATGATAATGGCGGCTATATAGATCAGGATAAACGCTATAGCGCCCGATATGACCGCACTTACCGGGGAAGCGAGGCTCTTTCCCAATTCCGCAACGTAATCAACCTTTCCGGTAGAGGGCTGCGACGTTGAAAGCTCCTTCAAGGCCTCGGGAACGTCAAGTCCCATTCCCGACAAAAACTCCGAAAGCTCTTGGGGAGCGTTGGTTATAAATTCCTCCACTGACTTGATGCTTTCGTTTGCGCCGTCGGGAGCGTAGATCTCCAGCTGCTCGGTCACGGCTCCCTCTACAACGGGAGAAACAAAAGCGGAATCGATAAGACCGCCGACGGTGGGGGTAAGCACGAAGGCAAGCACGAGAGCGATTATTCCGCTCACAAGCCCCATTATACCTTTAATAAAGCCCTTCTTATATCCCACCGCTATACACAGTGCAAGAATGGCAACAACGATAAGATCGAGAATAATGTTCATATTGTCCTCCCATTTATTATAAATTATGTTTGTTTATCCAAAACCGTAAGATCGGCGCCAAAGGAATTAACAAGGACACAGGAGCCTTCTCCCGTCACGAAAAGCTGGGTATATTCTCCCTCAACGGTGTAGCTTTCAATTTCTCCCGACGAGGTATCTAAAACAAGGATCGCATCCGTGCACAAAAGATACACGCAGTCTTCGAATTTAGACACGTCAACTATCTGCTTATCCACAGAAAACTCCGCCGCCTTGCCCTTTTCCTTATTGCAGAAAAGCACCTGCCGTGCGCCGCCCACGGAGTTATCGTCCAGAACGAGCACAGCACCGTCACGGAAAAAGCCATACATTCCAAGACTCTCGGAGCTGTATTTTACAGAGGCAAGCTCGGTTCCGTCGTAGGACACAAAGTGCAATGCCACGTCGGTCATAAGCATAGCGCAGTCCTCGGTCGCGTAGGTCTTAAGAGGCATTTCCCCCGGAAAGCTTACCAACGCCGAGCTTTCCTTATCGTTAACGGAGAAAAACAAAAGATCCGTTATAAAATCCCCGTTCTCCGCCCTCAGTGCCGCAACGCAAAGCTTATCGGAATTATTATCCGCCAAGGCCACGTCACTGACGTACTTATCCGCACTCAGCCATTTGAAGATCTGCTGGGAAGCACTGTTATAAACGTAGACCGCACTGTGATAGTTCTTTTCGCTGGTGGCAACGGCGTAATTACCCATATCGTTTACGTCTCCGCAGAAGATGGGATATTCATAGCTCTGCTGCCACACAAGGGAAAAGGAATTATAAAGCCTTGCTGTCTTCCCTCCCAGATCGTAGCAAAAAACGTATCGGGAGGAAACGTTCAAAGACGGCTCCGACATACTGAAGGTATCGTTATAGACCTTACCTCCCGAAAAGTCGAAGACCTCGAAATTGTTTTTATTCAAAAGCACCAGATCGTTTCTGTATATCCCCGCGGTGCTTCCCGAGGATTCCGCACTGTCAAAGCTTATGTGCCCCTGCTTTCCCGCAAGGTCACCGCTTCCGATATCGATATATTTAATAAGGTATCTGAAGTTTTCAACGGTTATATCGTCCTTGAATACCGCAAGTCCGCCCAGAATAAACACAAGGCAAAGTCCAAGACAAATAAACTTATAGTAGCCAAAGCCGCGGGATAGGTTTCGGTATTCCTTTTCGGATACCTGCCACTGCCCTGAATTATCCATAGCGCCTTCTCCTTTTTCAGTATTGGACCTCCCAAAGATACAAGCCTCCCGGAGGCGCGGTAAAGCCCGCGCGGGTCCTGTCCAGAGAAGCTATAACGGCGGGGATATTATAATCCTCGTCCTGAGAATACTTAATAAGCGTTCCCACCATTATCCTGACCATATTATACAAAAATCCGTCGGCAGTGACCGAAAAGACCAGATCCTCGCCGTCCTCAAAGGCACGGCAATCAAAAACCGTGCGCACCGTATCCCTTATATTGGAGCCCGCTGCCATAAAAGCGGCAAAATCCTTTTTACCGATGAAATACCTGCATCCCTCAATAAACCTTTTATGATCCAGAGGTCTGTTCCAGAAAAGGCACTTGTCTGCTCTGAAGGGATCCCTGAGCTGACTGTGGCGGATGTAATATCTGTAAGTCTTATTCTTAACGTCATAGCGTGAATGGAAATCATCTTTTACTATCTCGGCGCTTATGACCGATACGGTCTCCGGCAAAAGACAGTTAAGAGCAATCGGAAGCTTATCAAGAGGAATAAAGGTATCCACGTCCATATGGCAAATAAAACTCCTGGCGTGGACTCCCGCATCGGTGCGGCTGCAGCCGTGAAGCTCAACGGGCTTTTTATAAAGCTTTTCCAAAGCCTTGAGAAGAGTCCCCTGCACGGTCACGGCGTTATCCTGCACCTGCCAGCCGTGAAAGGACGTGCCGTCGTATGCCAAACAAAGCTTTATACGCACTCTCACACACCCCAAACCTTAACGGTACTTAAAAAATAAAGGGCAACACCGAGGGCGATCCAAGCCAGCATAAAGAGCCAATCCTTAAACGAGAGCTTCAATACCCGCATCTTCGTTCTTCCCTCTCCGCCCGTATAGCAACGGCACTCCATTGCAGTGGCAAGATCGGTCGCCCTTCTGATGCTGCTGACCAAAAGCGGTATCAGCACGGGAAGCAAAGCCTTTGCACGGCTTAAAAGGGAGCCCGTTTCAAAATTTGCCCCTCTTGCCTTCTGGGCACTCATTATCTTATCCGTCTCCTCTATAAGAGCGGGAACGAATCTGAGCGCGATGGTCATCATCATCGCAAAATCGTGAACCGGAACGTGAAGCCTCTTCAATGGAGACAAAAGACTTTCTATGGCATCACAAAGAACGTTGGGGCTCGTGGTATAGGTGAGAAGAAGAGTGGTGCCCATAACGAGACTTATTATACGGATGGCAATAAACAGCGCCGCCCAAAGCCCCTCGGCACAGATCCTGATAAAGCCAAGCTCCACCAGCACCCTTTCCCCGGCAGTGAAGAATATATTAATTACGCCCATAAAAACGGTGATAAACACCACGGGCTTGAGACCCTTCAGGATCACCTTTAAAGATATTCCCGACAAAAAGCAAGCCAAAAGCACAAAGGCGGCAAGAAAAAGGTACGCCAGCAGTCCCGATGCCATAAAAACGGCAACGGCAAAGATCAGCATTGAAACTACCTTCATTCTCGGGTCAGCCTTATGCAGCAGTGAATTTCCCGGGAAATACTGTCCCAGAGTAATATCCGTAAGCATTTATTCTTTTATCCTTGAAATTATTTGTTGGTAGGCATCCTCAGCGGTATATACACCGCAGTCCACCTCAACTCCCAACGTCGAAAGCTTATTCATAAATGAGGTGACCCAAGGTAATCCCAGACCCGAGGAGCGTATAAGCTCGCTCTTTCCGAATACCTCGGCAACACTTCCCGAGCAAAGCACTCTTCCGTCCTTGAGGACCACCAGCTCGTCAGCGTATTTTGCCATATCCTCCATAGAGTGGGAGATTATTATGACCGTCTTTCCCTTTTTCCTTTGATAATCCTTAATACCCTTGAAGATCGCTTCCCTTCCGCCGGGATCCAAGCCTGCGGCAGGCTCATCGAAAACTATAATATCGGGATCCATTGCCATAACTCCGGCAATGGCCACCCTCCTCTTCTGACCGCCCGAAAGCTCAAAGGGACTTTTTTGAAGAAGCTCCTCCGAGACGCCTGCGAATTCGGCCGCACTTTTGACAAGAGCATCGATCTCTGCGTCGCTCTTTCTCATATTCTTCGGGCCGAAGGCTATATCCGCATACACCGTCTCCTCGAAAAGCTGATATTCGGGATACTGAAAGACAAGTCCTACACGAAATCTTACGTTTATTATCGATCCTTTATCCTCCCAGATATCCCTGCCGTCTATAAGCACCCTTCCCGAGTGGGGCTTGTTCAAGCCGTTAAGAAGCTGGGCAAGGGTAGATTTTCCCGAGCCGGTGTGGCCGATAATCCCCGTGATCCTTCCCGGAGTAAAGCTGCAGCTTACAGAATCCAAGGCATCCTTTTCAAAGGGGGTACCGATACCGTATTTATAAGAAACCTCTTCAAGACGAAGCTCTGTCAAGGCTTTTTCCTCCCATTCAGAATATCACTTACAAGAGCCGCCGCCTCATCCTCGTCAACTATGCCGTCGGGAAGAGAAAAAAAGCGGGGATCCTTTTTCAGCATATACAAAAGCTTGGTGGGGCCGGGAACGTCAAGCCCCACGCTTTCAAGAAGCTCAACACGGGAGAATACCTCCCTCGGGGTGCCGTCGCAAAGCACCTTGCCGTCGTTCATTACCACCACTCTGTCAGCCCTTGCCGCCTCATTCATATAATGAGTTATCAATACGACCGTTATGCCCCGCTCCTTGTTGAGCTTTAAAACGGTGGAGATTATTTCTTCCCTTCCCGCAGGATCCAGCATAGCGGTGGATTCATCAAGAACTATACACTGCGGCATCATTGCAAGTATTCCCGCGACAGCCACTCTTTGCTTCTGTCCACCGGAGAGCCTTCCCGGGGCGTGAAGCTTATATTTTGCCATCCCCACGGTCTCGAGGGCTTCATCAACTCTTTTTCTTATCTCGCTCGGCTCTATTCCCAGATTCTCCGGTCCGAAGGCAACGTCCTCCTCGACAACGGAGCCGACTATCTGGTTATCGGGGTTTTGAAAGACCATTCCCACCTTGCGGCGGATCTCAGTGAGATTTTTTTCCTCCGAGGTATCCAGGCCGTTGACCAGTACCCTTCCCGAGGTTGGGGTAAGTATGCCGTTTATAAGCTTTGCAAAGGTGGATTTTCCCGAGCCGTTATGACCGAGTATAGCCACAAAGGAGCCCCTTTCTATATCCAGAGACACGTTCTTTAAGGCTCTTGAGCCGGGATCGTCCTCGTATTCAAAAAAGACTTCCCTTGCGCTTATTATTATATTATCTTCCATTTTCACCTTTCCCATCTTGCGCTTGCTCCGCAGGGCAGACAGCCGCCCGTGGATCCGACCCTGAGCCCCAGCTCGTCAAAGCTGAGCCTTCCTCCGAGATGAGCGGTCTCCTTGGCAAGAAGATATCCCACGGTCCCCGCGGAAAGACCGGTGGTGTAGGAATTCACAAGTATGAAAAGAGGATCGTCGGAAAGTATCTGCATTACCTGAGAAATAAAGCCGTGGATATTATCCTCAAGCCTCCAGGTCTCGCCGCCGGGACCTCTGCCGTAGCTGGGAGGATCCATTATAACCGCATCGTACTTATTCTGACGCCTGATCTCTCTTGTCACAAATTTGGAGCAATCGTCCACAATATATCTTATCGGAGCGTTCTCCAGCCCGTTAAGTGCCGCATTCTCCTTTGCCTGATTTACCATATTCTTTGCGGCATCAACGTGACACACCTTGGCACCCGCCTTGGCAGCGGCTATAGTGGCACCGCCCGTGTAAGCAAAGAGATTTAGTACGTTTATGGGCCTTCCCGCCTCTTTTATCTTCCGAGAGAACCACTCCCAGTTAGCCGCCTGCTCGGGAAAAAGTCCCGTATGCTTAAAGCCCATCGGCTTTATCTTGAAGCTGTATTCCCCCACTGCGATGTTCCAGCTTGCGGGAAGACGGTTCTCACTCCAGGCGCCGCCGCCCGAGCTCGAGCGGGAATATCTGGCATCAGCTCTGTTCCAAAGACCAGAGCTTTTGCAATTCTTCCAAATGACCTGAGGATCGGGTCTGACAAGAATATAGTCGCCCCAGCTTTCCAGCCTCTCCCCGTCGGAGCAATCATGGAGGATATATTCACCTGTATTTTGCGGTGTCCACATAAATCAACACGTCCTATTCGATAGAAATCTGTTCAAAGCTTGTTTTCTTCTCCTCAAAGGGAATGCCCAGATGCTCGTATGCAAGATGGGTAACGCATCTGCCCCTGGGAGTTCTGTTTATAAATCCGATCTGCATAAGGTAGGGCTCGTAAACGTCCTCAATGGTAACGCTCTCCTCTCCGATGGTAGCGGCAAGGGTCTCAAGTCCCACAGGACCGCCGGAAAAGCTTTTTATAATAGACGTGAGCATTTTTCTGTCCACTCCGTCAAGCCCCAGCTCGTCCACCTCAAGGCGTTCAAGCGCCGTAGAAGCAATCTTTTTATCTATCACGCCGTCACCCAGCACCTGAGCAAAATCTCTGACTCTTCTTAAAAATCTGTTGGCGATCCTGGGAGTTCCTCTTGAGCGGCGTGCTATCTCCAAGGCTCCCTCCTCCTCGATCTCTATACCGAGGATCCCCGCACTTCTTGTGACGATGGAGGCAAGCTCGCTGTGAGTATAAAGCTCAAGGCGCATTATCATACCGAATCTGTCTCTCAAGGGCGCACTGAGCTGACCCGCTCTTGTGGTGGCACCTATAAGGGTGAAGCGCTCCAAGGGGATCCTTATGCTTCTTGCGGCGGGTCCCGTGCCCATGATTATATCCAGAGCGTAATCCTCCATGGCGGGATACAGTATCTCCTCGATATTTCTGGAAAGGCGGTGTATCTCATCGATAAAAAGCACGTCGCCGTGATTGAGATTTGTAAGCAAAGCCGCAAGATCCCCCTGCTTTTCAATGGCAGGGCCCGAGGTTATCCTTATGTTTACCCCCATCTCAGCGGCGATTATGTGTGCAAGAGTTGTCTTTCCCAAGCCGGGAGGGCCGTATAAAAGGAGGTGGTCCAGACTCTCGCCTCTGCTTTTTGCCGCCTGCATAAATACCTTTAGGTTTTCTCTGACCTTCTCCTGACCCACGTATTCGTCAAGGCATTGGGGTCTTAAGCTTACCTCACCGTCGGAAGCGCCTCCGTCCTCCTCCGAATAGCCCGCGCTTACGATCCGGTTTTCAAAATCGCTGTCCGGGAAGATATCCTTTGAATCCTTTATCATACTCTGAAAATCCTTTATCATTTCATTGAAAGTGCCTTAAGAGCCTCTCTTATAAGAGCCTCCACGCTCTTGCCCGTAACGTCCACGCCCGAGAGGGCTTCACTTGCCTGCTGACGGGAATAGCCAAGAACCACAAGGGCGTTGACCGCTTCGGCAACGGCAGAGCCTCTCGAGGGCGCCGCAGCCGCCAAGGGTGCAGAGGAAATATCCCCCGTCTTTGACTTTGCAAGCTTATCCTTAAGCTCCAGGATTATTCTTTGGGCGGTCTTATTTCCTATACCCTGAGCGCAGGACAGCCCCTTGGCATCCCCGGCAAGAACCGCACTGACAACGTCGGAAGCGGAAAGACTGCCAAGGATAGACATCGCTGCCTTGGGTCCCACTCCGGAGACCGTATTCAAAAGGCGGAATATGTCCAGCTCCTGCTTTTGGGAAAAGCCAAAAAGCTCCACCCCGTCCTCTCTCACGCTAAGATGGGTGTATAAAAGCACCTTTTCTCCTACCTTCCGGCTGAGTTCGCCCATATCTCTCAAGGATACGGTAAGCTGATATCCCACTCCTCCTGCCTCTACCACGGCAATGCCGGGCTCACAAAGACAAAGGGTTCCGTTTACAGAATAAAACATTACTTCCTCACTGAAATTGATTTATTTTCCCGCAGTTTTTTTCGATGCCTTGAGCATAGCGGTCTTAAGCTCTCCCAGCTTTGATGCACCTATGCTTGCATGGCAAATGGCAAGGGCAAGTGCGTCTGCCGCATCGTCGGGCTTTGGGATACGGCTGAGCTTGAGCTGGAGCTTTGTCATTTCCTGCACCTGCCTTTTTTCCGCTCTTCCGTAGCCGCACACAGCCACCTTGACCTGCAGTGGGGTATATTCGAAGATCGGTAATCCAAACTTTTCCGCACAGGCAAGGATAACTCCCCTCGCCTGGCAAACGTTAACGGCGGTCTTCTGGTTGTTATTGAAGAAAAGCTCCTCAATAGCCATAGCATCAGGTGTATAGCGCTCAATAAGCTCGGTCATATTTTGGAAGATATCCCAAAGTCTTTTTTCCGTGCGTTCACCCGCGGGCGTGGAAATAACACCGCAATTAACGAATTTTGAGTGGATGCCGTCGCTGATAACGACGCCAAAGCCGACGGTAGCAATTCCCGGATCTATCCCCAGGATAACCATAAAGCCACCACCTTTTTTCTCAAAATTCTGATACTTTTCCTTTTATCATTTTATTGTACCACATTTTAAGTATAAAGTCAAACAAAACCTTAGAAAATTAAAACAAACTTCACTTTTTCTTAAAGCCGCCTTTTCAAATGCAAAAAAATAAATTTTCAGCCAAGGTTTTTCTTTAAACAACTTGAATAAATGATAATTATTTGTTATAATAACAGGTATAAAACTTATCAGGAGAATAAAATGACAGTCACTGAGCTTAAAAACACAATAAACAACGGCGAATTTGATGAAAAATTCCAATTGCTCTATTCCAAGGAAAACATCCCCGCGGCAAGAGAAAGATATCTCAATGCCGTTTTTGAGTTCGAGAAGATATTCGGCTCGGAGGGATCAGTCAGCGTTTTTTCCGTTCCCGGAAGAAGCGAGATCAGCGGTAACCATACCGACCACAACCACGGAAAGGTGATCGCCGCAAGCGTGGATCTTGACATTATCGCCATCGCCAGAAGGACCGACGGCAACACCGTAAGAGTAAAAAGCGCAGGCTTTGATATGGACACCGTAGACATCAACGTAAGGGACGGCTACGAGAGGTTCACCAGCTGTGCCCTTATAGCAGGCGTTATCGACGGCCTGGAAAAGAGAGGCTTTGAGATCTGCGGCTTTGACGCTTACACCACCTCCAACGTATTCAAGGGCTCGGGACTTTCCTCCTCTGCCGCCTTTGAAAATATGATCGGCACCATCCTGAACCACTTCTCCAACGACGGCAAGATCGACTTTGTCACAATAAGCCAGATATCTCAATACGCCGAGAACGTTTTCTTCGGCAAGCCCTCGGGACTTATGGATCAGATCGCCTGCGCCGCAGGAGGATTTGTGGGCATCGATTTTGAGGATCCCACAGAGCCCGTAGTAAAGACCATCGACTTTGACCTTACCAAGGAAGGCTATAGCCTTGCTATAGTAAACACCGGCGGAAACCACGCAAATCTCAACGATGAATATGCAGCCATCACCGTAGAAATGAAAAAGATCTGCAAATTCTTCGGCAAGAGCTACTTAAGAGAGCTGACCAAGGAGGACGTGCTCAATAACGTCACCGCGCTGAGAGCATCCTGCGGCGACAGAGCCATTCTCAGAGCTCTTCACTTCTTCAACGAGAACCAAAGAGTGGAAAAGCAGCTCAAGGCCTTGGAGAACAAGGATCTCGGCACCTTCTTTGAGAACGTCACCGCATCCGGAAGGTCCAGCCTGCAGATGCTCCAAAACATATTCTGTTGCGCCTCTCCCGAGGATCAGGGTCTTACCCTGGCACTTTCCCTCTGCCCCGAGATCCTGGACGAGCGCTGTGTATGGAGAGTACACGGCGGCGGATTTGCGGGTACTATTCTGGTCTTTGTTCCTCAGGATACAGTTAATAAATTCAAGACCGATATTGAAAAATTCTTCGGCGACGGAAGCTGCTTTATTCTTAAGGTCAGAACCGTCGGTGCGGTTTGCCTGAGCAAATGAAGGACATTCGTTGGAAGACCATAGTCCCCATCGTCCTTTGGTGCGCAGTATGGATGGCTGTATACTTTTTCTCGGTATCCCGAGGCTTTAACGCCATAATGCCTATCTATATGGCAATTGTCTGCATCGGTGCACTGGCTTACATTTTCTTCCAAAGCCCCGCAGTGGAGATAGAGGGCAAGGAGACCGAAAACAGAAAAAGATCTGCCGTTATAAGGCTTCATCAATCCAAGCAGCGCCACATTTGCAGAATGATAATATTCATCATTCTCCCCTTTATCATCAGCTTTCTGACAGACTATATAATGATTCTTGTGGAAACCAAGCTCAATTTCTGAAAAGGATAATTATGTTCGATTGCAAGACTCTTGCATCCGGATCTACGGGAAACTGCGTTTTTTTCCGAGAGGGAAAAAGCGCTTTTCTCATTGATGCGGGTATCAGCTTTAAAAAGATCTGCTCATATCTTTCCGATATGAGCCTTTCCCTTGATGCTCTTAAGGGAGTATTTATAACCCATGAGCACAGCGACCACACAAAGGCGCTGGCAACGTTATCAAAGCGCACGGATATTCCCATCTATGCTACTCTCCCCACCGCAAGGGAGATCTATCAGGACCTCTTCCAGAAAAACGACGGTGAAGCCTGCAGGCGCTTTAAAGAAAACGTGAGGATCATTGAGACCGGCATCTGCTATCCCGCGGGAGAATTGGGCATAACCGCCTTCGATCTGCCTCACGACAGCGTCTCCTGTGTAGGCTTTAGCATCTCTGATGATTTCGGGGAAAAGCTTCTGGGGCTGGCGGCGGATATGGGACACATAACCTCCAAGGCGGTCGAGGCTCTTGTTGGGTGTAAAAGCGTGATACTGGAATCAAACCACGATCTCGAAATGCTCAAGAATTCCTCCTATCCCTCATTTCTGAAGGAAAGAATAGGCTCGGATTACGGTCATTTATCCAATTTCGACTGCTCGAGGCTTGCGGAATACCTTATAAAAAACAACACAAAGAACCTTTGTCTATATCACCTTTCCGAGGAAAACAATCTTCCGGAGCTTGCTTTAAGCACCACCTCTGAAAGGCTTGCCGCCTCGACAAACACTAAGTATAACGTAACGGTTGCGGCAAAGGAAGGCATTACCGAGGTGATACAGTGAATTTTTACGTGCTTCACACAGGCGACTCCAAGGAGCATTATTGGACTGACGCCTTTAAGGAATACAAAAAAAGAATGAGCCCTCTGCTATTGGAGGATATTTGCCTTAAGCCCCAAAAGCTTCCCGTCGATCCCAATCCCATGCAGATAGAGCAAGCTCTCGAAAAGGAAGCGGATGCAATATTTGCCGCACTAAAAAAGCACTCGTTGGATTCCGCTCAGACTCTTAAGATAGCGCTTTGCATTGAAGGAAAAATGCTGTCCTCGGAAAAGCTCGCCGAGCTTATAGAGCAAAGCCGGATAGACGGAAGATCCCAGGCGGTATTTATTCTCGGAAGCAGCCACGGTCTCAGTCCGAGAGTAAAGGACCGGTGCTTCAAGCTTTCCTTTTCGCCTATGACCTTCCCCCATCAGCTGGCAAAGGTAATGCTTGCAGAGCAGATCTACCGTGCAACGTCCATAATAAAGGGTACAAAATACCACAAGTAAGAGGATGTAGAATGAGATTATCGGTTAACGAAAGCTACTTCAGGCAATCGCCCATAAAAAAAAGAACTCAGCTCGATACTCTCAAGCTGATAAAGGACGGCGGCTTTGATACTGTGGATTTCGGTCTTTTCAATTTAAAAAAGCACAGTGACGAGGGCGACGATCATAGGGCGTGGATAAGCAAAAGAAGAGAATACTGCGAAAGCATTGGCTTGAAGGTAAACCAGACCCATGCTCCCTTTTATGAAGGCAAGCCTATGCCCGAGAGCTATAAAGAAAGACTTCTGCAGTGTGTCGAGGATACGGCCGCTTTGGGTGCCGACTGTATGGTAGCCCACGGCGATACCTGGTACTGCGAAAAATACAACCAATGGGATTACAGCTCGGTAGTAAACGAGGTGTACGAGGTATTTGCACCGGCTGTGGAGCTTGCCGCAGGGCTTGGAATAAAAATAGCAATGGAAACGCTTCACGAGTGGCTGGGCAACCATTATCACAGAGTAAGACTTTGCTCCTTTGTGGAGGAGATCGACGATCTTTTAGACAGATTCAACTGCGACGCCGTAGGCGTGTGCTGGGATTTCGGACACGCCGCGCTGGTATACAAAGAGGATCAGTTCAAGGCACTTAAAAGACTGCGCCACCCGATAATCGCCACCCACGTCCACGATAACTATTTCAGAAACGATGCCCACAGCCTCCCCTTTCAAGGATCGATAAATTGGCATGAGGCTATGCGGACCTTAGTCGAAATCGGTTACCGAGGCGATCTCACTCTGGAATTGGGTCACGGAGCCATTCCCGACGGACTTATAAATGATTTTATCAGCTACACCCACAAAACGGGAATGGAGCTTTTGGATATCTTCAACTCCTTTTCGCAATAGTAAGAATAAAAAAGACTGTCATTGAGGCACACTCCGTAAGGAAGTGTGCCTCAGTTATATTCGCCAAAGGCGAGTTATATTGCTACGCAGTTATATTTGGGCTATGCCCAAGTTATATTCGCTTCGCGAGTTTTTGGGGCGAATATAATATCACTGAAACTGTAAGTTTCAATATCACTTTGCGCGATAAAGCAAAATATCACTGTGAGACCTGTCTCACAATATCACTTAATATTCTAATTTTTGAGATAGGTTGATTTTTAAAGTGTGTAACCCACTATGACACTTATCTGTAGAAAGTGTCAATTTTTATATAAAAAGAACAAAGGGAGACAACTTCCTTACGGAGTGTCTCCCTTCGACAGTCTTTTTTATTATCAAACCTCCTCGAAGTACTCGATGAGGCTTTCGAAGTTGCTATTAACGTTGGTCTCGATTCCGTTCCACATAGAAGCGAAATCATTGCTTCCGTCTCTTCCTATCATATGACGGAACTTGAAGGAAACGTCTGCGATGTTAACAGAGTAGATAAGACCGAAGTTGTAGTTGTTACCTGCAAGGATCATATCATAGATCTTCAGATCGTAGTCCTCGCTGTCCTCGGAACGGATGTAACGGTATTTCATAACTACCTCGAAGTAGTTTGGAGCAACAGTTCTGTAACTCTCTTCGTTGAGCTTTTCAAGAACTGCACCTGCAAGATAGTCTCTTGTGGTGGTGCCGTCAGCACAGAGAAAGCCCTCAACTCCCCACGGAATAGCAAAGGCGGTATAGCCGTCTGCCTGAGAGGTGAAATAGCCCTCCTGGCTCTTGTCGAACTTAGGCATGGGAAGCAGACCGTAATCGTCCTTCATATCTCTGAAGTTGTTTGCACAACTGAGGACATCGGCGTGGAAGATCATATTTCCGTTGATGAACTTAGAGAGGTAAAGTCCACCGTCGCCTGCGTTGTAATATGCGGTATTTGTCCATACACCGTCGCACTCAAAGGCAAGGCTGTAAAGCTTATTGAGCGCATTAACGGTTCTTTCGGTATTGTAGGTAAGGTAAGGCATACCGTTCTCATCATCTCTGGTGATAAGGGCATCCATACCGTACTGGAAGGAGTTACAGGGAATGGGACCTGCGAAGCGGTTACCGAAGCCATAGAAGTCACCCTCGCTTCTCTGACCGTCGCCGTCGGAATCGATCCACTTGTCTTTAACAAGCTCAGTGAACTTATCGATAGTCCAATCGCCGTCAATAACAAGCTTGTAGATACCCTCAGAGCCGCCCATCTCCTTATAATGCTCGTCTGCAAGACGCTTGTTAAAGAAGATACAGCCGGCACCGTAGGTAGAGGACAAGGAAAGATCGCCAACACAGGTGTACATCTGACCATTAAGGGTAGCCTCCTCAACGTATATCTGATTCCACCAGGGCTTTTCAAAATCCAGATAAGGAATATCGTAGAGGTTGGAGTATGTGTTTACGGTAACTGCGCAAGGCAGGAAGTATCCGTAACCCATAACGATATCATAATCTCCGGTTCCGTTGAAAACTATAGCATCGACCTCAGATGCAAAGGTCCTTGTAGCGGCAGGCGCCTCACTGAAGATCCAGTTAAGCTCAACACCCAGCTCCTCTTCCACCTTGATGTTTCTGTTGTAAACGGCATCGTTGATAATGTCATCGTTTAACTCTTCTACGGTAAGATCGGTGGGATGAGCCTTATCGCAGTAGATATTTACGACCTCTCCGCCGAAATTAAGATCCGCAGGAAGAGCGGAATCCACAAGGGGTCTTCCCCATTCATCCAGATTGGGGTCGCTTTTGGTTTCGGTGGCGGCAGCAGTCTTATCGCCGTCGTTATCCTTTGTCGTAGCGGGATCGACCGAGCATGCAGCGAACAAAACCGCAACCATCGACAAAACGATCAGCAATGATAAAAGCTTTTTCATACTATTCTCCTATTCTTATATCGATTCTTTGATCTTTTATAATTATACCACAAATAATATATTAATCAAGCAAAATCAACACTTTTCCCCCAATTCGTCAAAACCCACAATCGCCAACATTTTCATTTGTGCACAACGACAAAAGGAGCAGCCTAAGCTACTCCTTTTATATTGGCTTATTGAATTATCAGACCTCGGAGAAATACTCCATAAGATTCTCAAACTTATTCATAGTATCGGATTCCATAGCGCCCCAAGCAGAAGCAAAGTCGTTGGATGCATCTCTTCCGATGAGATGACGGAACTTAAAGGAGGGGTTGCCGTAGCAGTTGGAGAAGAGAAGTCCGAAATTGAAGTTACTACCTTCAAGGATCATATCGTAGATCTTCAGATCGTAGTCTTCGCTATCATCAGAACGGATGTAACGGTACTTCATAACCACCTCAAAGTAGTTGGGAGCAACGGTTCTGTAGCTCTCTTCGCAAAGCTTCTCAAGAACCGCACCTGCAAGGTAGTCTCTGGAGGTGGTTCCGTCGCTGCACATATGGTTCTGAATTCCGAAGGGAATTGCAATAGCAGTGTAGGAGTCCTCCTGAGAGGTGTAGTACTTATCCTGCTTCTCGTCATACTTGGGCATGGGAAGCAGACCGTAGTCATCCTTCATATCTCTGAAGCCGTTTGCCGCACTAAGCTTATCGGCGTGGAAAATAAGGGAGCCGTTAACAAACTTTCCGCCGAAGGGATTGTTGGTGTTGTAGTAAGCCTTGTCGGACCAAACACCGTCACATTCCCAAGCCAGGTTATAAAGCTTATTAAGAACGTTTACCGTTTTTTCGCTGTCATAAACGAACTGAGGGATACCCTCCTCGTTATCTCTGGTGATGGGAGCGTCCATACCGTACTGGAATGCATCGCAGGGGATGGAGCCGGACCACCAGTTACCGAAGCCGAAAAAGTCGCCTTCGCTTCTCTGACCGTCGCCGTCGGTATCTACCCACTTGTCTTTAACAAGGTCGGTAAACTTATCGATAGTCCACTTGCCGTCCATAACAAGCTTGTAGATTCCCTCGGAGCCGCCTATATCGGCATAATGCTCGTCAACAAGACGCTTGTTGAAGAAAATAGCACCGGTGTTAGCCATTGCGGAAATGCAAAGATCGCCGACGCAGGTGTACATCTGGCCGTAGAGAGTAGCCTGATCAACGTAGATCTCGTTCCACCAGGGCTTTTCAAAATCCAGATAAGGGATCTCCATAAGGTTGGAGTAGGTGCTCAAAGGCACAACGCCGGTAAGGAAGTAGCCGTAGCCCATTGCGATATCGTAGTCGCCGGTATCGTTAAATACCATTGAGTCGATATGGTTGGGATAATCTGTGGTTCCAACCTCTGCCTTGATCCAGTTAAGCTCAACGCCCAGATCCTCTTCTACCTTAAGGTTTCTGTTGTAAACAGCATCGTTGATGATATCGTCATTGAGCTCTTCAACGATAAAATAGGCAGTCTGAGAAGCGCATACGGAGATGTTTACGGTCTCACCGCCAAAGTTGAGGTCTGCGGGAAGAGCGGATTCAACCAGAGGTCTTCCCCAATCGTCCAGATTAGGGTCATTTGTCTTCTGCTGGGTTCCGCCGGTTGCACCTGTCTGAGGCTGAGTCTTTGCAGGCTCGCCGCCGCATGCGGCAAAGAGAACAAGCACCATGGAAAGAACCAATGCAAGTGTCAAAAGTTTCTTCATATTATCTCCTTTTTATCTCCTTTCGAAAGATAAGGTTTGATTTAGTAGATTATAACACATTATCAGATCTTTTGCAAGAGCCAAAACTGTCATTTTTACGAATTTTCACTTAAATCTGGGCGTCAAAATAGTAGAAATTGTCAGCAAGTTTTTGTGTAAAATATCTAATCCCGTTACTTTCGCAGGAAAATCCGTCCTTTGTCTCCTCCAAGGTCACCGAGAAATTACTGATAAATATGGGCTTATCCTCGCTTACGTAGTATACCCCGCAGTAATAGCTTCCGCTCCCGCCGCAGTTAAACTCGCAGGCGCTGATACCTCCCTCGGTCCTTGTTGCCATACTCCTTACGTCACAGCGCTCAAAAAGAGCACTTATCACAGGATCCTCAAGTGCCTCCACCTTGGTTTCGGCTACGTTTGATACGTATAGCCCCGAAAGCTCGGTATAATTCTCGGGGCGGTAATACTCCGCGGTGGAGATGAACACGTCATCCTCAAAAACAAGGGCTCTGTTTGCTGCGTCAAAGAAAAGCTGCTTGTTGGAAATATATTTATCCTCTACCTCCTCCGGTGTGGGATATATATGCTCCATCTGCACCTGACAGGAGGAAAGAAGAAGGATACCCACAAGCAGGAAAAGTGCCAAAAACCTATGCTTCAAATCATTTCACCGCCTTTTTAAGCACTACGCAAGCCCAATCCTCGAAAACTCTGCTTTCAACGATCTCAAAGCCCGCCCTTACAAGAGCCTCTTTTACCTCTTTTTCTCTTTCGGCTATGATGCCCGAGGCAATGAGAATGCCGTCGTCACAGAGCTTTTCAAGAAAGAAATCGCCCAAGGCTATTATCACCGCCGCAACGATATTGGCAAGAATTATTCTGTTATCGCCCTGTACAGCCTTTGCAAAGCCGGGATCTGTGACCGCGTCGCCGCAGCTCAGGGTAAAGCCTTCCTCGCTGCAGGAATTGGATATAAAATTCTCACCCGCTACCCTTACGGCATTGGGATCTATGTCCACTGCGGCTACCCCTCCAGCGCCGAGCTTCAAGGCTCCGATCCCCAATATTCCGCTTCCGCAGCCCATATCAAGGACTCTGTCACCTTTTTTCAAATACTTTTCCAGCATTTCAAGGCAGAGCTTTGTGGTTGCGTGAGTGCCGCTTCCGAATGCAGAGGCGGGATCTATCTCGAGGACGGTCCTTCCCCCGACCTCCTCGGGATCAAGCTCCTCCCAGGTAGGCTTTACGTAAAACCTTTCGCCTACGGGAAAGGGATAAAAATACTTCTTCCAATTATTCTCCCAATCCTCGGTATCGACCGTATTTTCAACGTAGCTGACTCCCTCTGACTCCAGCTCCGAGAGAACCCCTTCAAGACGAAGCTTTTCATCGAGAGCGCTGTCGTCGAAATAGATCTTAAGCTTGGGAGGTTGGTTTTTCTGTTCAAGAAGCTTTTCATCGATATAATCGTAAAAAACCTCTCCTATGGCATTTTCAAGATCGCAGTAATCATAGACCTCATAGCTGTCAAAGCCCTCGAGCGCCATCTTCGCACAAAGCTCATCCAGATATTCTTTTCTGACCGTTATTTCTATTTCCAAGTATTTCATAGCTTACCTTTACAAAATTCAAAGAGGCGGATATCATCCGCCCCTTGACGTTATTTTAGAATATATACTTCTGAAGCTCCTCGGGGATCGCTTCCTGAGCGGCGCTTACCGTGGTAACACAGTTGACCTCAAGCTTTGCGGCCAGCTCGTCCAGCTTCTTGATAAACTCTGTGAATGCGGGCATATCATCCTTGCAGATCTTCAAAGAGGAGTCGATGTAAAGATCCTTAAAATCAAAGTTAGCTGCGAGAACACCGCATACCAAGCCGTAAAGCTCGCTGGCGCTCTTTACTCCATATTCATCTGTATCGATCAGTCTTACCTGATGCTTAATGTCGAAAATAAGCTTGTTGCCCTTTTCAATTACGACAACGTGACCGGGGGAGGTTTCAACAGACTTGTTAGCCAATTCTATCAACGCCTTTGTCTTGCCTGTTCCCTTTAATCCAACAATCATTCTAATCATAGTCTCTATTTCCTTTCTTGTTCGCATTGCGAACTTTGGTCATATCTATAATACACGAAAACCTATAAAAATTCAACCACTTTTTGAAAATTTTTATAAATAATTTATAATTTTTTCACTCAAATCGTCTGACCCTCGTATCCGGGCTTGCCGAGAAGAATGAACATATTCTTCTTGTATGCCTCAACACCGGGCTGGTTGAAGGGACAAACGCCCAGAATATAGCCGCTGAGAGCACAGGAAAGCTCGAAGAAGTAAACCATATAACCAAAGTTTTCCTCGTCTGCGCGATCGTAGCTGAGAACGAGATTGGGAACTCCGCCCTTTACGTGAGCAAGAACCGTACCGAGGAAGGCCTTGGAGTTTACGTAGTGAAGGGTCTTGCCTGCAATATAGCTGATTCCGTCGGTATCAAGCTCCGCCTGAGGAATGGTAAGCTCGTAACGGGGATTCTCGGCTGTGAGCACGGTCTCAAAGAGTATTCTCTCGCCGTCCTGAACGTACTGACCCAAGGAATGGAGGTCTGTGGAATAAACGACGCTTGCAGGGAATATACCCTTTCCGTCCTTGCCCTCGCTCTCACCGAAGAGCTGCTTGAGCCACTCGCCCATATACTGCATTCCGGGAGTGTAGGACGCATAAAGCTCCACTGCCTTACCGTCGTTATAGAAGAGATTTCTCAAAATGGCGTATTTTACAGCGGTGTTCTTCTCAACGTCGAAGTCTTTGTAATCCTCCATTGCCTTCTTTGCGCCCTGCATCATCTTATCGATATCGCATCCGCTTACCGCGATGGGAAGAAGTCCGACCGCGCTGAGAACGGAAAATCTTCCGCCGATGTTGGAGGGTACCACGAAGGTCTCGTAGCCTACGTTATCCGCAAATTCCTTCAGGGTGCCGGGCTTGGGAGTCTTATCGGTGGTAACGAAGATCCTCTTTTTTGCTTCCTCGGAGCCATACTTCTTCTCCAGGAACTCACGGAAGATCCTGAAGGAGATCGCAGGCTCGGTGGTGGTACCGGACTTACTTATAACGTTAATGCAGACATCCTTATCCTCGCAGATACTGAGAAGCTCGCTGAGATGATCGGGATCGATGGAGTTACCGGAGAAGTATACGTCGGGAGTATCCTTCTTCATTGCGTTGTAGTTGGTGCCCTTTACAAATTCAAGAGCTGCCCTTGCACCGAGATAGCTTCCGCCGATGCCGATGACGATGAAAACGTCACACATCTTCTGAATCCTCTTTGCGCAATCCTTGATGCGGGCAAATTCTTCCTTATCGTAATCCTCGGGAAGGGTGAGCCAGCCAATGGGCTGAGCCTTTCTTTCCTCGGGGCAATGAACCTTTTCAAAAGCCTGCTTTGCAGAAGGGATCAATGCATCAAAAGCGCCGTCCTTAATAAAATCAACGGCATACTGTGTATCAAGTTTAATAGCCATATTCAAAACTCCTTAAAATACTTTTCTACTATTTTACACCAAAACCTCAAAACTTTCAATAGCAAGTTTTCGATTTTGGGCTTTTTCTATTTACTTTTTTTAAAAAAGTGGTAAAATATAAGCATAAACAAGGAAAGGACAGAAAAAAATGAATCTGATAGCAGCTGTCAGCAAAAATCGCGGTATAGGTCTCAACGGCTCCCTTTTATGCCACCTGCCCGAGGATCTTAAATATTTCAAGGAGACCACCCTCAACAAAAAGGTGCTTATGGGCTACAACACCCTCATATCCCTCCCCGGCTCAAAGCCCCTTCCCAACAGAGAAAACTTTGTCCTTACGAGAAAGGATATTAAAATAGAAGGCGCCACCGTGGTCCACACCATAGCCGAGGCATTGGAAAAATGCGGAGACGACTGCTTTGTTATGGGAGGAGACAGCGTTTACCGCCAGCTGCTTCCCTTTTGCAGATACGCCTACGTCACCCACATCCAAAAGAGCTTTGAGGCAGACAGCTTCTTTCCCGAGCTCGGCGACAATTGGAAGCTCGTTCAAGAAAGCTCTCTTAAGGAGCACAAGGGGATAAGATTCACCTTCAGAGTTTACAAAAACCTCGACCTCTGCTCCATAAGTAAAAAAATAGCAAAGGAGCTCTATCCTAAAACACTCTTCCCCGAGGAAAGCACGAGAATAATGTCAAACAACGTGCTCCACGTTTCCTACAATCAAAAATACATTTCCGAGGACAGACTTAAGATCGCCGCAGGCTACTACAGGCATTTTTGTCCCGACAGTCTGGGGCTGCAGGAGTTTCACAGAGATCTTTCAACAGAACTTTTAAGGCTTATGGGAGAGGATTACGCCTTTACCCTCCCCCTTTATCCCGAGGGGCCTAAGAATTACACTCCCATCATCTACAGAAAGGATCGCTTAAAGCTCATAAGCAGTGACCATTTAAGCTTTCTCGGAGAAAACCGCGGCTTATGGTCTTATACCTACGCTCTTTACCAAAGACACCTTGATTCCAAGCTGGTGCTGCACGTAAATCTGCATTACCATTACGATAAAGCCCTTATCCCCGATCAGGCAAAAAAGGTAAACGAGCTGATAAAGGACTTCAAGGAGGAGTATCCCGACTGTATGATATGCATAACGGGAGACCACAACTCCGAAGCCGACAGCCCCGAATTTCTTGAAATGACCCGAGACACCGACCTGAAAAGTGCCTGCCTTCTCACAGATGACCATTCCCAAAGAGGTAACACCTGGCACACGCCCGATATTTACCAAAACAACACCGACGCCGAGATCGACCACGCCGTGATAAATACCGACGTTACGGCTCTCGTTAAATACTGCAGGATCTGCGATCCCTTTATCGCCGTAGCAACGGACCATTATCCGATCTACGTTGATATCAAAGCCAAATAAAAGCTATACCGCCTCCCAAGGGAGGCGGTATTATTATGCCGATTATTTCTTGTACATGGGACCGTATGCGGCACAAGCGCGATAGTCCTGGCCCTCCTTGTCCATACCGAAGGCATTCCAAGCGGCGGGACGGAAGATCTGGCTTTCGGGAACGTTATGCATACAAACGGGGATACGGAGCATACTGCACATCGTAATAAGGTCGGCACCGATGTGACCGTAGCTGATAGCACCGTGGTTAGCACCCCAGTTATTCATAACGTCGTAAGCGGTTTTGAAGGGGCTGCCCTCCTTGCCGTCGCATCTGGGAGCAAACCAGGTGCAAGGCCACGTGGGATTGGTACGCTCCATAAGCTGATCGCTTACCTCATCGGGAAGCTTGACGGTCCAGCCCTCTGCGATCTGCATAACGGGTCCGAGGTTCTTTACAAGATTGAGTCTGATCATAGTAACGGGCATACGTGCACGGGTGGTATAGTGGCTGGAGAATCCGCCGCCTCTGAAGTTATCGAAGCCCGCCTCGCACCATACGGTAGCGTCGGTCATCTTCTTGATATCCTCCTCGGTAACGTCCCACCACCTCTTCATTGTGGCCTCGCCCTTCTCATCGGTGCATTCGCCGCATCCGTCAAGACAAGCGGCACCCGAGTTCAAAAGATGTATGATACCGCCGTTAGTCTTTGCATCGCCCTCAAGATCGTATCCGGTAACGCGCTTTGTAGCCTCGGGGCTCCAATACGTCCTTACGTCTGCAAATATCTGAGCACGGTGAGTGAGAAGACGCATAAAGAGCATTCCCAAGCCGTTGAGAATATCGTTCTCGGTGGCAAGAGTATAGGGCTCTCGGGCGCCGTTATGGTCAAAGGTGGAGCTTAAAAGCGCCTCGGGATAGTCACAGTTGGGCCAGTGGTCAGTCCACTGTCTCTGACCCTGGAAGCCGCCTGCGATGGCGTTATGACCGAGCATCTCCTCCTCAAAGCCCGCGGGAAGATCCTTGTTGCCTGCCATAAGATCTCTGATGATAAGATACATCTTAACGGTGAACTCCCACTGCTTTTCCTTTTCCTCGTCGGAGAAGCGGACAAAGTCGGGATTATCGTCTCTGCCCATCTTGCAGTGCTCCTTAGTCCACTTGAGCGCTCTTTCATATTCTTCCTTGTTGTAGATGCCCTCCTCCATTCTGCGAAGGACCTCTACCTCGTCAACCGCCTCCACGCGCATACCCAGGTAGCTTTCCATAAACTCCTGATCAACGATAGAGCCGCCGATACCCATACACTGGGAACCGATCTGCAGATAGCTCTTGCCTCTCATCGTAGCAACGGCAACGGCACATCTTCCGAATCTCAAAAGCTTTTCCTTAACGTCCTCGGGAATGGTGGAGACCATATCTCTGTCCTGCACCTCGTGGCCGTAGATACCGAATGCGGGAAGTCCCTTCTGTGCATGGGATGCAAGAACTGCCGCCAGATATACCGCACCGGGCCTTTCGGTGCCGTTGAAGCCCCATACGCCCTTGATGGTGTTGGGATCCATATCCATAGTCTCACTGCCGTAGCACCAGCAGGGAGTAACGGAAAGAGTGATATCCACGCCCTCTCTCTTGAACTGCTCCGCACAAGCCGCAGCCTCGGGAACTCTGCCTATGCTGTGATCTGCGATAACGACCTTTACCTTTTCCCCGTTGGAGTAATAAAGGTTTTCTTCAAAAAGCTTCTTTGCCGCAAGAGCAAGAGCCATAACCTGATCTTCAAGACTTTCCCTTAATTTCATCGGACCGCGACGGGCATCGATAATGGGGCGGATACCTATAACCGGATAGCCGCCAACGTATCTTTTTTCTGCCATTTTTATTCTCTCCTTTTGTTTGACTTTTTATATGACCGACCTTAGGTTTATTGGTCTTTCTATAAGCATAATTATAAATGCAAATAATAATTTTGTCAACTGTTTATTAAAAGCAAGTGACCCCTAAAAAGAATTTTTAAATTTCCACGAAAACGGTGTTGGGACAGGTCTCTTTAAGAGCCGAGTCGATTTTGAAATCCACTATCACAAAATCGAAGTCGTCAAAGTGCTTTATCCTTCCCGGAGGCTGCTTTTGTATCTTTTCTCTGTCGGCAATAAAAAATATTTTATCGCTGTTTTCCATCATTGTCTGGTGAAGGATGCCGTAGGTTCCGCCAAAGGAAACCGTTCCGTTTTGGCAAATTCCTCCCGTTGAGAAAAACATCTTGTCCGCGTGGTATCCTCTTGCGTTTTTGATGGTATCCTCACCGCAAAGCATATAGGGCTTTTCAACCACCTCGCCCCCAAGACAGATGCATTTGACCGAATACTCACTGAGAAAGCTGATGAGTGCCATATTATTACTTATGACGGTTATGTCCTTTTTATCGGTAAGATACTGTCCGATATACTCGGTTGTGGTCGAGGCATCGATAAACAAAGTGTCGCCGTCGCAAATATACTCCGCCGCTTTTTTGGCAAGGCGGATTTTGGAAAGCTTCATTTTCTGGTATCGGCTTACCAAGGGATCGGAGCATTCCAAAAGCTCAACGCCGCCGTAGCTTCGCCTTACCAGCTTTCTCTTTTCCATTACGTTGAGATCTCTGTTTATGGTGGCGTTGCTGTAGTTTAAAATTTCCTTCAGCGCCTTAACGCTTACGTACTCCTTTTGCCCGAGAATTTTTAAAATCCTTGCAATTCGCTCGTTTTGATACAGCCTTTTGCCGTCTTCTGATAAATGTTGAGAAATTTCCATCTTTTTCTCCATCTGTTGATTTTTGTTGATAATTTAATTATACTACAGACAGAAGAAAAAAACAACGTTTAAGGGAGAAGAAAATCATGAATTCAAGCTTCTTTTCATACAGAATTTTTGATAAAAAAGGCAAAAGCATCACAGTTTCCGGAAAAAGCGAGCTTTCGGGCGAAAAGGAAAGCTTTAGTTATTCTTATTTATCGGATGCAATTAAAGATTTCCCCGAAGACGGCTCGGTATTTAAGATAGCTCTTTTCAAAGAAATTCCAAGCAAAATAAAAGAGCTTGCAAAAACCGAATACAAGGATCACCAAGAAGCCTATTGCATTTTGGCAAGCAAAGAAGAAAACGCAATATATCTTTATTCCCCCACCGATCGCGGTCTGATCTACGCTGCGGCAACTCTTATCAGACTTTCCGGCTCAAAGGAATTAACAGACGAGCTTTTTATTTACGACCATCCCGATATGGACGTGCGCGGTTACAGAGTTTACACCCCCGGCAGAGAAAACATTCCCACCTTTAAGGCAATGATCGACAAGCTTTTATACTACAAATACAACTCGATCATCATCGAAGTGGGCGGAGCAATGGAATATAAGCGTCACCCCGAAATAAACGAAAAATGGGTGGAATTTTGCGCAGAGATTGGTGTCAGCCCCGAGGTGGCGGACACAATACAGAGAAAAACCTATCCTTGGAGAAAGGATTCCATACATTTTGAAAACGGCGAGGGCGGATATATCAGCCAAGAGGAAATGAAGGATATTGTGGATTATTGCAAAAAGCGCGGATTTGACGTGATCCCCGAAGTCCCCTCTTTAAGCCACGCGGACTATATTGTGAGAGCCTTCCCGCAGCTTAACGAAAGAATTGCTGATCGCTATCCCGATACCTACTGCCCCTCCAATCCTTTAAGCTATGAAATTCTTTTTGATATAATCGACGAGGTTTTGGAGGTTTTCCGCCCCAAGCACTTAAACATCGGCCACGACGAATATTACACTGCGGCAAAGTGCCCGCTGTGCAAGGGAAAATCCCCTGTTGATCTTTACGTTGGAGATATAATCAAGATCAACGATTATTTGAAAACCAAGGGCGTTAAGGCTCTTATGTGGGCTGACAAATTTTTTGCAGGCAAGGACGGCCAAAACGGAGAGCCGGAAAAGGACGTGCCCGATCTGATCGGATGCCGCGGAAAAGTTCCCACGGATATCACCCTTTTAAACTGGGCTTGGCCCGGCGAAGACCACAGCCAAGAGGAGCTTTTGGCGAAAATGGGCTACAAGATGACCTTTGGCAATTTCGACGCCATCTCAAGACCCAAATACCGCGAGGGAGTTCATCTGCACAACGGAGGCTTCGTTTCCAACTGGGGCTCACCCGAGGAAAAATATATGCAAAGAAACCTGCAAAACTTTTGGCTTTTGAACACAGCCTACGTTTTTTGGAGCAAGGATTACACCAATGACCAAGCCCCGATGCTTTTGGAAAAGGTGAAAACGGAGCTTTACACATCCTATAAAAACAGCTTGGGCGATTCGGTGATCGAGATCTGCCACACCACCGATACGGATAAAAAATATATTTGGTTCTGGTGCGGTATATTTATTGTGGATTCCGATTGGCATATCGGAGATCACACCGTCAACTATACCGACGGCACAAAAGCAAATCTCCCCGTTATATACGGCTACAATATCCGCCAAAGCCAAGCTTCAAAAGAAGAGGGTATCAAAGAAAAGCTGGAATATAAAAGGCTGGAGCCGATGGGCGCCTCTTACCCGTTTTTGGAGGACGGCAAGCTTTGGTACAAGGCGGCGTACAAAAATCCATATCCGAATAAGACAATTGAGTCCATCACCCCTGCAGAGGGTGTCTTGATAAAAGAGGTGCAAAAATGAAAAAGAAGATTAAGCTGGTCCTTATCGGCGGTCAGTCCAACGCGGTGGGATGCACAATGACGGAAAGTCTGGACGAAAAACACAAAGGAAAAGAATTTGAAAGGGTCTGCCTCTACCAGGAAGGCAACTTCACCGCCGAGGCAAAACACAAAATCATTCCCAAAATAACTCTCGGAATGGGCTGCAAGCCCCACCAGATGGGAATTGAATACGGAATTTCCCAAATTCTCAACGAGCTTGACGGCGCCTTCGGTCTCATCAGATTTGCCTACGGCGGAACGGATCTCGGCTTTCATTGGCAAACGGAATTTGAGAAAATTCCCGAAACAGTGGAGGACAAGGGTTACTGCTACCACGAATTTGTGGGCACTGTAAAGCGCGGTTTAGCCGAGTTTACCAAGGCGGGCTACGACTTTGAAATTCTCGGAATGGTCTGGATGCAGGGAGAATCGGACACCAACAAGACCCTTTCCCAAGCCGAGTGTTACGAAAGCAATTTGAAAAAGCTCTTTACCGCAATACGAAGAAAGCTTGAGCTTCCCGAGCTTAAGATCATTGTAGGGGGCATATCCACCAATCCTCCCCTTGCACCCTTTTCCGATATCGTCCGCCAAAAGCAGAAGGACTATTGCACTAAGGATCAATTTGCGATCTACGTTGACAACACCGATATCCCCATCGGAAGGGACGGCTGGCACTATGAAGGCAACGAGGATCTTGAGCTGGGAAAAAGATTCGGAAAATACATTAAGGACTATTTACTGCGAGGTAAAAAATGAAAAGCTTAAAGGCTTACGTTGTAAACCACGGTCACATGGATATCGAATGGTATCAACCGCTGACGGTCTTTGGCGAATGGTTTTGCCAAAGCATTGATATGCTGGAAAAGATAGCCGAAAAGGAGCCCGATTACAAATGCTACGTCTACGACGGTGTGGTTTTCCCCGTTTTATATGCAATGGAAAAGGACAAAAAACTGAAAGAAAAGGTCAGAAAGCTTTTGGATTCAAAAAAGCTCAGGCTCGGACCCTTCTACACTCAGTTCGACGAATTTTTGGCCTGCGGAGAAAGCATTATAAAAAACTGTCTTTGGGGAGACAGACTGTGCCGCAAGCTTGCCGCTTCTCCCATGAAGGCGGGATATCTTCTTGACAACTTCGGTCATCCCGCTCAGCTCAGCCAGATACTTAACAATTTCAAAATAAAGAGCTTGTTTTTCTCCAGAGGAATGTGCGACGTCCAAGACAACGTGAAGGAATTTTTGTTCTGCTCTCCCGACGGATCTCAGGTGGTGGCTCAAAACTTCAGCTACGGCTCTTCCTTTAAGATCTACGAAAACAACTCCCCTATCCCCGGAAATCCAAATCTTATGCCCTACTACAACTTTGGCGGCTACGGCTACGGGACATACGAGTATCTCTGCGATCTTTCAAAGCATAAAGATCACAAAGGCATCGCAGAGCAGTTGATCGAGGGAGTTAAAAATGCGGCGCGCTTTTATCCCACGGGAATAATTCCACTTTTTGTCGGCGCAGATCACTGTCCGCCCCAAGAGGGGATCACAAAAACTCTTAAATTGGCAAACGAAATGCAGGACGAAATAGAATTTATCTTTTCCGACGCCGAGGAGCTATCCGAGGTCCTTGCAAAGGAAAGCAAGGTCCTTCCCCGCCACAGAGGTGACCTTTTGGGCTCTAAGTTCGACAGACTGCTTTTTGGAGCTACAACCACAAGAATCTATCTTAAGCAGGATATGTATAACTCGGAGCATCTTCTTTTTGCTTACGCTTTACCCCTTAAAGCCTACGAGAAAAGGCTTGGGTATGAGATAAATTCAGCCGACACGGAAGAAGCAACCGAGCTTTTGCTTTTAAATTCCACCCACGACAGCATCCACGGCTCGAGCCTGGATTGCGTGCACAGAGAGAACCGTTACCGCTTTGACAAAGCCGCCCAGCTTTGCGCGGGAGCTATTCATAAAGCCTTAGACAATATCTCAAAGCAGCTTAAAAGCAAGGAGGGCTACGAGGAATTCACAGTATTCTCTCCCAGAGGCGGCGAAGACTATATAAGCGTTTGGCTTCCCACCGAAAGCTGTGATATTGAGATCACGGACTCCGAAAACAGAATTTACAATGCCACTCTCGCACCGAAAAAAGAAATGCTTTACAACGCCAAAAACCAGCCCTATTACCTGTCACCCACCGGAGACGTCCAAAGAGAATGGCTATTTAAGGCAAAGCTCGGTATGGGAGAGGTAAAGAAATTTTATTACCGCAAAAAAGAAAACCGCCTCTGCGAATATGAAAACGAAGAGAAAGCTTTCATCGAAAACGAGTTTTATTCCCTCTCGATAGAAAATGGAAAGCTTGTTTTCACAGATCTTGAAAAGAATATCAAAGCAAAGGGCTTTCTTCGTTTTATCGAGGAGGCGGAAACGGGAGACAGCTTTGACCATTCATCGCCCTGGGCAGAAGCCGAAAGCTACGATTCCGAGAGCTTTGATTTGAGTGATATAAAAGCCCTTGACTGCCCCGCCTACCAAGAGCTGAAGGCAAAATGCGTTATGACTGTTCCTCTTGACACGATAGGCGACCTCCGCTCAAAATCATTTGTCGATATGCCGATATCCCTCTGCTTCAAGCTTTGGAAAGGAGTTAAGCGGCTGGATATCAAGATCAAGCTTTCCAACCGCGCCACCAATCACAGAGTAAGAGCCTTTTTCTGCCTTCCCCATTGCTTTAAAGAGGTAAAGGCGAAGGAAAGCTTCTGTACGGAGAGCTTTGGATTAAGCCGTCCGCCCATGACCGAGGGCTGGAAGGAAGCCCACACAAAGGAGCTTCCATTCAGAGATTATCTGAGCTTATGCACCGAGAAAATCGGCTATACAGTCTGCGCAAAAGGACTCTACGCCTTCGAGCCAATTGACCAAAACACCGTTGCCTTCACACTTTTCAGAGGCGTATCGGAGCTTATGAGAATAAACATAAAAAGCCGTTCAAGCTGTTGTATGTCGGGAATACCCGTCCCCGAGGCTCAGTGTCTGGGAGATATGAATTTTGAATTTTCTCTTTTCACCCACGAGCTTTCGGCATCGGATCACCGGATCAAAACTGCCTCGGACAGCTTCATTTATCCCCCCTTGGCACATTCTATCAGAAGAAGCCAAAATTCCGATTCCGAGCTCTCTTCCTTCACTCCATTTAAATTTATTGACAATTCTTCCTTCGTTCTTTCCCTTTTTGATCTTTCTTATGATAAAAAGCACTACGTTTTGCGCTTTTACGAAATAAATTCCAAAGCAAAAAAAGCAAAACTCGACCTTTCCCTCTTTAAGAAAGTGTACCTCTCCGATATGAACGAAAACCCCGTGCAAGAATTAGTCACGGTTGACGGAATTTTGGAATTGGACGTTTCAAATAACAAGATAGTCACACTTTTATTGGAAAAATAAAGAGGATATGAATATGATAAAAACAAAGCAGGAGCTGAATTCAGGCTGGTTTGCCATACCCGAAAAGGAGAACTGCCAAGACAAGAAGGAGTATTATCTTTCCTTTGATGAAAAAGCCTGCACCGAGACAAATATCCCCGCATTGGTAAAGGATCTCTTTCCCAAGGCGAGCACGGCAATTTGGTATTACAAACGCTTTAACTATTCTCTTTTACCCGACAAGGATCATAGGATCTATTTGGAGTTTCAGAAGGTCATCAGCCTTTGCGAGGCTTGGGTAAACGGAATTTACGTTGGAAAGCACCTCCACTCCGAGGAAAAGTTTTCTTTCGACGTAACAGACGCACTTAAAGAGGGAGAAAACCTCGTTGCTTTAAGAGTCTACGGCCCCGTTTGGGGAAAGGACGGCGAAGAAGGAATTTCCATGCAGACCATGCCGAATTTTGCTCAGGTCTACAGCTACTACACAGTGATACCCCTGACGGGAATTTATGAAAAGGTTTCGCTTGTGAAAAAGCCACTTTGCTCGGTTAAGGATCTTTACATAAACCCCGACGTCAAATCAAAGACGGTAACAGTTGAGCTGACTTTGGAAAACAAAAGCAGCCAAAACGAAAGTATCGAAGCGGATTTTGAGATCTATGACAAGGGAAGTCTTATATCTTCCCTTTCAAAAGCCTTTTCGGTAAAAGGCGAAGGCTGCCTGACAGAGTATGTGACACTGGAGATGGAGGATATCCGCCTTTGGTCTCCCGACGATCCTTATCTCTACAGCATCAACGTTTCCGTTAAAACCAAATCAACAAAAGAAACAAAGCAAAAGCGCTTTGGCTTTAAAAGCCTTTATATCAAAGACGGATGGTTTATTTTAAACGGCAAACGGATATTTCTCACCTGCGCCCACTCTATAGAAGGAAAAGATGCCGTTGTTCACGCAAAGACCATGGGCTTCAAGGCACTGCGTTATCTCAGCGCAATGCCCTCGGAGGAGCTTTTGGATTTCTGCGACGAGATAGGAATGTTAGTATACGAGGAGTGCGCCGCGGCTTGGGGAATGCAGGATTATCCCGATATGCCCCGACATATGTCAGAATACCTTGACAATATGATGTGCCGCGACAGAAGCCATGTTTGTGTGGGAATATGGGGGATCTTCAACGAGCAGGCGGGCCCCAACAAAAATATGAAAAGCAGAAGGCTCTCCGACACCTCGAAGGTCTTTGATTTTGCGGTGAGCTATCTTGCTCAAATGCGCCGATTGGACGACACGAGGTTGATCCTTCTTTCCTCGGGAAGGTGGGATGCCCGCGCGGATATCGGAAGCTTTTCCAACCCCGGTTCAAAAATTTGGAACTGCGGTTGGGGAAAGGAAAGCCCCGATTTTAAAAACTCAGAATTTGAAAAAGCCCATCGGGATATCGATCCTTATATCGAGGGCTTGGGAGATAATCACGTTTATCCCACCGTTCCCATTCAAAATAAGGTCCGCGATTTTATCAGAACCATCGGAGAAAACACAAAGCCCGTTTTCTTAAGCGAATACGGAGTAGGAGCTCAATTTGAGCTTTACGATCTTTTTATTGAGCAAAAGAAAAAAAGCCACAAGGATCATCCCTCGCTCTCCTATTACAGTATCCAGATAGAACGTATGGAGGAATGGATAAAAAAATATTCTCTGGAAAAGATCTACCCCACCCCCAGAGATTTCCTGATGGCTTCCATTTGCTCTCTTTCACGGCAAAGAAGAGAAAGCATTGATCCGATCCGCGCAAATCCCAAGCTCTGCGGCTACAGTATGACAAGCTTTTCCGTAAGCAACGAGGGCGTATATTACCGCTCCGATGCTCTGATCCCCGGCATTGCGGACGCATTGAGAGACAGCTTTGCGCCATTGAAATGGTCTGTTTTTATGGATCAAACTCAGCTCTATTCCAACACCCCCTTCGAGGTGGAAGCGGTTTTGTGCAACGAGGATCTTTTACCTGCGGGCGAATACAATGCTCTGCTTTCCGTCAGCGGAAGTAAAGGGGTGGTCTTCACTAAGGAATATTGCTTTAATTATCCCGATAATAAGCCTCTTGCCGCTTCGGTGATCAAAGACACGCTCCCGGGGCTTCCCGCGGATAAATACAGCCTTTCACTGCACCTCAAGGGCGAAAAACAGCCCACCTGCTCAAATAAGAGCTTTTGTGTCCACGAGCTTTCAAAGCTACCGCCGCTAAACGGAAGCTTTTATATCTTCGGGAAAGCGGGAGCGGTGAAAGATCTTCTGTTGAAGCACGAAATGAAGCTCAGCCCATCGGCAAAGAAAGCCGACGTCATCATCGTCGGTATTCTTCCTTCCGATCCCTTCCAAAGAAAAGAGATCCTGGACTTAGCCTTCCAAGGAAAGAAAACACTTGTTTTGGATCACGGCTTTTGGGAATCGGCTAACACCTCGACGCAGGGCTTTATGCAATCGGTGGAATATTCCTCTCAGGGCACAGACGAGCTTGCAAAGATTTTCGGAAGCTGCATCTACGTCCGAAATTGGCTCTATCATCTTGACAGTTACGTTGCCGACAACAGAATCTTCGAGGGGCTTTGCAATGCGGGACTTTTGGATATGGATGAGTTCAGACTTGTTTATCCCGACCGCTATCTGACCGAAACCGAAGCTCCGAAAAAGACCTTTTGCGCATCCTTCGGAAGCGGTCTTTTTGCCAAAGACAATTGCATTTCGGCTCTGACCATGGGAGAATTCGATTTCGGAAAGGGCTCTGTGACGGTCAGCACCTTCAAGCTCATTGAAAATGCACTGAAGGATCCCGTTGCAGACCGCCTGATTTATAACCTTCTTAAATATCTTACATAAAAAAACGGCTGATAAAGTGCTGTATTGCGCTCTATCAGCCATTATTCTTTATAAAACTCCGTTTGCTCTCATCACAAGCACTGCAGCCGCAAGAATTATATACGCCACGGCAAGAATGGATATCACCAGTCTGTTTTTCATTTCAGCGTCAGTGCCTCCAAAGCCCCAAGCTCGGTTCTTGCGATCTCGCTGAGCCTTTCCAGATCAAAGAATACTATCTCCTTTTCGCCAAGGCAGTAAAGAGTATCCTCCACCCAGACGCCTCTTGTGTCGCTCTGTTCTCTTATATCCACCACCGCCAGAGGCACGAATCCCGACTCATCATAGCTGAAAAGATGATAGCCGTTTCTGCCGGCAAAGCCGATAAGATTCTTACCGCTGTCGCAAAGGATCGCCTTATGATTATAGGTTGCGGCGGAATAGTATTCACCCTTTACGGAGTACACCGCAAGCTCGGTAAGCTCCGACGACGATGAAACGTCAAACATACTGAGCTTTAAAAATCTCTCCTCGTCAAAGCCGAAGCCCAGAAGCAGGCCCTCGCCGTAGGACTGCAGATAAGCCGAGTAGCCCGGGATCTTCAGCTCGCTTTTTATAACGGGCTTCAAGGGATCGGAAAGATCGGCGCAAAACAGAGGATCCACCTCAAGATAGGTCACAAAGTAACAAAGCTCCTTATCAAAGCGCACCGATTTAAGCTGCTCGTCGGGCGCAAGGTTCTTTATCGAGGAGACCTCCGAAAGAGTCATATCAAGAATAAACAAGGCGTTGTCGCTTTCCCAATCAATGGACTCCGAGAGCTTAAACCTGACACCGCGGTACTCTATCACCTCAAGGTAAGTATCAGAGAAAGCGCTGCCTATGACGTCAACGGCGCTGTAAGGCTCCACCCTCTGAGTTATTCTGTTGCGGTTTGTGACCACTCTCAGATAACCGTTATATTCATCAAGAGAGAACTGATCGTCGTAAAAGCCCGACACCCTGCCTTGGGCGGCAAGCTCAAGCTCACCGTCGGTATATGCCACACGTGTGATATAGCTGTACTTCTCGCTGATAAACTCCATTGCGGCACTGTCCACCCATTCACTGCGGGTCTTATCCAGAACGTAGATATTGCTCTCGCTTACGTAAAGCTCGCTTCCCGCGCCGACTATGCAAAGCTTATCCTTTATCTCGGCTGTGCTTGCATCGTAGGAAAGAAGGTTGATATAGGCTCTTGAGCCGTGATCCTGAGCAATGTAGATACTGTCCGCCTCCACACAGCTTACGCTCTCGCCGTCGGTATAGCTGGGGACAAAGCTCACGGGGGAGCTTTTTTCAATGTCGCTGAATTTTTCTTTGGTAACTATATAGACGTAGCCGTCCTTCATCCTGCTGCTGACCAGCTCTCCGGATATACCGGCAAAATGAATCTGCTTGGGCTCCTCTCCGATGCTTACGTCCACAACTCTCAGGCTAACGCTTTGAGCGATCCTTTCCATGCGATAGTAGCAAGGAATACCCATATCGTTGTAAAGCCCCTGGTCGTGAAGATAGTCCTCAAGAGGTATCTTGGGCTCGGAGATGGAATTATACTGCTCCGTATACATATTTTCAAGGCTTTGAAACTTTTTTATTTCATTATTGTCCACGCCCTTTTCCGTATAGGTGCAGGAATAGTTCTTTTCAAGAATATAGAGCTTATTTTCGTAAAGATACATATCAAAGGGCAGGCTTCTTTCAACTTTAAGCCCTTCCTTTACGGTAGTGCCGACAGAGTACCTTTTCACGGCCCCCGTTTGTGCGGAGGTATCGATAATATAAAGCTCGCCGTTTCTCAAAAGGTATATACGGTCCCCGTCGGTCTTGACTATATCCGCCTCGTCCACTCCTTGGTACTGAAGGTTAGTGTCGGAATGCTCCTTGTCCTCTTCATTTTCGCTCGGAGCATCAAGAGTGGGATATCTGTCTGCGGGCTCTGTGGGAGCTCCCGCTATTGTTTGCCCCGGCAAAACCTGATCCGTTTCCCCGTCGACAAGGTCCCCGACCGATGAGTTTTCCTCCTTTGAGGTGCCGTCGGTAAAACGGTCAAGGTATTTATACTCCACCTTATCAAGAGGTGCGGAAAGATAGTTGTATATACTGTCGTAATCCTCGGCAACCGCAGGCGGCAAAATCTCGTTTGGAAGGCCTGCAGGCCTTGTGTTAAAAAGTCCCGCCGACGCAAGAGCTCCAAAGCAAATGCAAAGAGCAAGGCAGGCGCAAAGAGCGGCCACGGCACTAAATCTGCTTTTCTTTTTTCTACGTGCCGTTTCCATAAGTCTGTCGCTGTCGGGACAGACCGCATCAAAGGATGCTTTTATCTCATCAGAAAGCTTCATTTTCGTAATCCTCTCCCAAAATGTTTTTGATCTGCTCTCGGGCACGGAAAAGCCTGACCTTAAAGGCCTGCTCCGATATTCCCAGCACCGCGGCACCCTTGGCAACGCTAAGTGAATCGTAGTAAAAAAGTATAAGCGCCATGCGGTACTTTTCGGAAAGAGACATAACGGCGTTTCTGACGTCCAGCTCACGGGCCCTTGAGCCGATACTGTCATCGGGATCGGGAAGCTCCTCACCCAGCTCCGCGGATCTTCTTCTCCAGGGGACTCTCAGCTTGTTTTTGGCGCAATTTACCGTGACCTTCAAAAGCCAGTTTTTCAAATACTCTTCGCTTTCAAAGGTCTTGGAGCTGCTTACGTATTTAACAAAAACGTCCTGCAGAACGTCCTCTGCGTCACTGTGATCCTTCAGGTATGCCAAGGCTGTAATATATACCTGCTTGGAATACTTCTTGAAAACCTCTTCGCCCTTCACCGTCGATCTCCTTTTTGCAGATTCTGTAAATATTACACTTGGGGCAGGAAAAAGGTTACAGCTTTAATAAAATATTTCTGATTTTTTCCGTATCCGCCTTCTTTTTGTTGGTCTTTATACTCAGAACAAGATTATCGCAGGTAAAGATTTCTCTTGAAAGCCTGTCGATATCATCGTTCTTTATCGAAGCGTAGACTCGGCTCCTCTCCCTCTCGTCGGGATAAAACTCGCCCAGAATATGGCAGTTATACGCTCTCGCCCAATTTAATTCGTCGGGGTTATCAAGGATCATATCTCCGTTATCGGTATATGCCGCTCTGACGTAATCAAGCTCATCGCTTATACCGCGCTTCATATCCTTTAAAAGTCCGACCACTATTTCCACGGCCTTTATTATATCCTGTGGCTTGACCTCAAAGGAAAAGGAAAGATTTCCCACGTTGTTATACTTCTCAAGCCTTGCATCGTAGCTGTAGACTATACCGTTTTTCTCGCTGAGCTCCTGAAACATCTTACAGTTATCGCCGCAAAAGAGAACGTCGTACAACAGATTCAGCGCCACGCAGTCAAAGCGGGCGGTATCAAGATCAAAGGAAAATCTGAGAAAATGATCGCAGGAGTTTTTCACGTTAACAAGGCAGTTCCTGTTAAAAAAGCTCTTGGGAACGGGGGCGATATTCTCCTTTTTTCTTGCTCCATGGCCTATATCGGCACCTTCGCAAAGCTCCTTCAAGCTCTCACACTGAGCATCGCTCACGTTTCCCGTTACGTAGAAAAACAGATTCTCGCTGCACAAAAGCTCCCTTCTGAAGCTTTCGAGAGCAGTTTTTCCGACGGAATCCACCACGCCGATCTTGCCCGTGATAAGATTCTTTAAGGGAGTGCCCTCCCACACGAAGCCGTCGGCAAAATAATCGAGACTGTTTTTGTCATCGGCCTCTCTTATCTCCGCCTTGATGCGCTTTTTTTCCGTGGCAATATCCGAGGCGGGAACGGTTATCGGCTTAAAAAGATCACAAAGCACCCTGCAGGCAAAGTCAAAGTGCTTGGGCGCACCGATGACCGTAAACCTCACAAACTCCTTATAGGTGCTTGCATTGAAATCCAGACCCTTTTTATCCAAAAGTCGATATAGCTCGGAGCCGTACAGATAATTTAAATTGCGAAAGCTTACGTGTTCCAACAAATGAGTGATGCCGTTTTGGCTCTCCGGCTCATATAAGCAACCGCCCCGCACATACAGACAGATACAAAAGCTGTGCAGTGCGGGGTTGGGATAGCTGTGGATAAGAACACCGTTGTCGCAACGAAGTGTTTTTTCCCTCAATTCAATTTACGCCTTTCCTTCAAGAATATCTGCGATCCTGCGGCAGGCAAGACCGTCACCGTAGGGGTTGGAGGCCTCGGACATAGCCGAATATGCCTTTTCGTCCTCCAAAAGAAGCTTGAAATGATCGTAGATCACCTTTTCATCGGTGCCGACCAGCTTAAGAGTTCCCGCCTTGATGCCCTCGGGACGCTCGGTGGTGTCTCGCATAACGAGCACGGGCTTGCCAAGGGAGGGCGCCTCCTCCTGGATCCCGCCGCTATCGGTGAGGATGAGATAGCTTCTCGCAAGGAAGTTATGGAAGTCCAAAACGTCCAGAGGCTCAATGATGCGGATCCTGTCACAGCCGCCCAGCTCCTCCTCCGCCGCCTTTCTTACTACGGGATTCATATGTATGGGATATATCGCCTTTACGTCGGGATGCTCGTCGATTATCCTTCTGATCGCACGGAACATACTGTGCATCGGCTCGCCGAGATTCTCTCTTCTGTGGGCGGTTATCATTATCAGCCTGGAATCACTTGCCCATTCAAGCTGGGGATGACTGTAATCTTCTCTTACGGTGGTCTTAAGGGCGTCGATAGCGGTATTTCCCGTAACGTATACGGTGCTTTCGTCTCTTCCCTCCTTGAGAAGGTTTGCCTTGGAAAGCTCGGTGGGCGCAAAGTTATACTTTGAAACTATGCTCACCGCCTGACGGTTGAACTCCTCGGGGAAGGGCGAATGGATATTATAGGTCCTCAGTCCCGCCTCAACGTGACCGACGGGGATCTGCATATAGAAGCAGGCAAGAGCGGTGGCAAAGGTGGTGGAGGTGTCGCCGTGCACCAACACAACGTCGGGTCTTTCCTTTTCCAGAACAGGGCTGATCCCGTTTAAGATGCCCGTGGTGATATCAAAAAGAGTCTGTTTGTTTTTCATTATATCAAGATCGTAGTCGGGTACCACCTCGAAGGCGTTGAGCACCATATCCAGCATCTGGCGGTGCTGACCGGTAACGCATACAAGAGTATTGATACCGCTGCGGCTCTTAAGCTCCTTTACAAGGGGACACATTTTTATTGCCTCGGGTCTTGTGCCGAAAACAAGCATAACTTTTTTCATTGGTATAACCTCTCTTTATCAATTTTGCTTTTGTACAAGCTTATATTCATCAAAAAAACGAAAATAGGGGCAGGAGGAATAGTTCCCCGCCATATATCTTGCCAGCTCGTCCTCGTCAAGATCCACTGCGCAAACGTAATCGTCCAGCTCTTCGTCGTAGACGTTGTTCTCGCAATGATCGCAATTTGAACGCTCCTTCACAAAAATCCCCTCCTTCGATTTATTCTTAAATGATTATAACACATTGTTTTGATTTTTGCAACAACAAAAAAGTGCGTCCCTTTCAAGACGCACAAGCCCTCAGGCCTCAAGCTGCTTTGCCAAAAATGCCGCCGCGGTCTGGACAAGCTTTATTTCCAGGTCGGTGGGCTCGCCTTCCCCATCCGTCACACTCAGTACGGCGCCTATTATATCTCCGTCAAGGAGTATGGGCATAAGGACGCTTACGTAGCTTCCCGCCTTACCCAGATCTATAAGCGCCTGACCGCTTCTGTGGCAAAAGAGCTGTCTTCGTTCTATAAGCCGCTCCAGCTCCTGAGGCAGCTTCTGATCCACAAACTCCTTTTTCGATATTCCCGCGCAGGCGATTATGCTGTCTCTGTCGCATACCGCCACGTTCAGACCGCAGCTTTTGTTCAAGGTGTCGCAGTATCCCGATGCAAAGTTAAAAAGCTCCCCTATGGGCGAATACTTTTTAAATATCACTTCCCCATCGTGATCGGTAAATATTTCCAGCGGGTCGCCCTCTCTTATCCTCATCGTGCGACGAATTTCTTTGGGGATAACGACTCTGCCGAGGTCGTCTATACGTCTTACTATTCCAGTTGCTTTCATATATACATTTCTCCTTAAATTACAAATTGTGTTGTTATTATCTGTAATTTGAGGGGATTTATACTTTTAAAACAACTAATAAACTGGGATTATTTCAATTTTTGATTGAAAGTTCTTTCAGTTACAGGTTCGTCATAATTCCAGTAAATAATATGAACGCCATTCTTTTTGCACAAGTTAGATTTTTTCAAATCTCTTTTTTGTAATTCTTTGAATTTTTGTTCGCCGCCAAAATAATCTACTGGACTAAAATGTTGAATTCCTTGATACTCAAAAGCGATTTTTAAAGAAGGAATATAAACGTCCAAAGATTGCTGACCAAGCCACTGTGCACGATATTGATAGATGGCTTCGGGATAATGCTTGTGTATCAATTCAAACATTGCAGCTTCGTTTACCCACTTGCTAATTTTAATTCCTGCTGCTTTCATTTCCAATAAAAGTGAAGATTCATATTCTTGGAATATTTCTTTTTCTTTTTTGCATTTTTCTTGCAGGAACCACAAATCTATATCGCCCGAAAAACTACATTTCGATGAACCGTATTCGCCATAAGTGCCTTTAAAATATGCTGTAGAGAATATTTTGTCAAAAATGTTATTGAATATTTCTTTATCTGTTTTTATTCCTGTCAACATTTTCATTGTATCCAAAAGGCACTGACACATTCTTTCTTGTGAATCGGTCAACGATGGTAATGCAGAAAAATATCCGTGTTTTTCTGTTAATGTTATATCCATTATGGAAATAAACATATCCATGGGCACGCCATAAATAGAATATGAACCGCGAAGCCTTGAAAAAAGATAGCGAACCTCTTTTAATTCTAAATTTTTCTCGTCGAGTTTAATTCGGATGTTTTGTGTTTCATCATTTTCAAATATATTGGGTACAATTTCAAAAGGCAAACTATGCCTCATTAACCAAGATACTATTTCGCCTGTTTTATTGTTGCCACAAGTGTAATAAAGATATCTATAATCATCATTCCTTTTAAAAAACTTTTTGCGAAAAAACTCTATAAACTCTTTGTTAATAGAAATTGAAGCGTCAGGCGATGTTTCCTTATGATATCGAGAAATTTCCGCTTGTGTCATAGCAGAAAGTTCCCAAAGAGTAATATCTCTATCGGCTATTTTGTAACAACCAGTCATTTTATTAAGCGTAAAGCCGTATTGACATGGCCCTAAAAACAAAGCAGATTCTTTATGTGGCAATTGATACAATTCACCACGAGTATCAATTAAATAATTTTCTTTTGATTTTTCATCGAACACTATTATAGAAGTATATTCTTGATTTGATGCAGATACGAAAGCTTTATTAAAAATAATTTGTTCCTGGTCTTTTGTAACATGAACAATACAATGATTTCCACGATATTTCTTTTGATAAAATATGCCCTTTTCCGTATTAACACAAAAAGCGCCTATTTCATATTTTTTTGCCTTGTCTATAGGAAACATAGGAGTTTTATTTGTGATAACTATATCTTTTTTATTATCCCATTTTTTAACGAGCATATTTTCACCTCTTTATTATTGTATTATTGATGACTTTCAAGTTCTTTTGTTTTCGCTTCTAACTTTTTAATCTCTTGGCTTAAGATTTCACTATATTCTGCAGAATAAAAATCAATTTTTGAACTTAAATATGTATTATGCCATAATACTTTTTGTTTTGATTTTATATCTGTTGCTTCTTCCAGCAGTTTTTCACATTCATTGATTCTATAAAGAAGCAATTCAATATAATTATCCTTAAAAGCCGTTTTTTGCATATAGTCTACAAAAAACAAACCATCGCTATCTTGCATTATCCATTTTTGTCGACTTTCATTAGTAGCCAAGTTTAACTTGCCAACGGTTTCTGGGTGTATAACTATTCTGGGGTAAATAGAAACATTGCTTTCTATATAATAGGCATCTAAAAGAGCGTTTCCCCACAACATAGTTTCATCGGCGAAAAAGTCACCCATTGAAATTCCACCACGAACAAGATATTTGTGATGAAGAAACTCGTGTTGAATTAAACCACTCAAAATAGCGATAGAAACAAAAGCAGAAAAGTCACCGTTTTGTTTTGTTGGAACTGCAATAACAATATTGTCTGAAAAAATTCTAATAATTGGCTTTAGTTTGCTTATTCTTCCGTCATCATATAATTTTTCACATGAAGCTAAAGCATTTTCATACACGGCATGTACGATATTCAAAGATTTTTCAACGTCTTCCCTGATTTTTTTAGACGAACCTAAAATATCTATAAAAGCAACAACATATTCTTCCAACTTGTGTTCCATCTGAATCTATCCCCCTTTGTTTATAATATTATATCATATTCTAACACATAAAACAAGCGAGGCTCAACACCTCGCTTGTTCTTTATATCGTTTCAAAATACTATGTACTGCAATCGCAAACTTTTCTTCCAGTGTCAATGTTGTATGAGAGGGGGCTCCTTCTCTTATCCGCATCGTGCGGCGAATTTCTTTGGGGATAACAACACGACCAAGGTCGTCTATTCTACGAACAATTCCAGTTGCTTTCATAAATATATTGACTCCTCTTTCTTTAATTTAATGAATAATGAAAAATGAATGATGAATATTGGAATAATTAATGTGTCGGCACAGCCGACAATATTTATATCGTGCCGAAGGCACACCGAAATTATTCACTATTCACTATTCATTATTCACTCGCAAGGCTCCGCCTTGCGCCCCTGTTGCTTTCATATATAAATTCTCCTTTGTTGATTTTGTAGGGGCGGCAATCTGCCGCACGCGGGAGGCTGATAGCCTCCCCTACGAAAAATTTCAAATTGTGTTGTTATTATCTGTAATTTGAGGAGATTTATACTGCGTGAATTTACTTTTTGAATTGGTTGTGATATAATAAATAAAAATAATCGATAGGAGGTATTTTATGGCAGATCCGATTATAGAAGAATTAGAAAGTTTCAATGCATTTAGAGTTGATGCTTATTGCGAAGGTTATCCGGATGTGATTTTTGAAATCATTTTGGATGTCCAACCGACACAAGAACAAATCACAACTGCCGTTAGTGCTTTGGAACAGTTTGTAAGCCAATATAACAAACGCCATTTTTTGAAACCTATTCATTATGTTTCTGATGTTGATAGCTTACCCGACGGCGATCACCCAAGAGGGATATACATACATGTTGATTTTGGTAACAGCTCTCCCACTGCTCTAATTGCTGCAGTTGAAGCTTTAGAAAAAACGAAACTGCCTATTTTTAGAGTTGCCTTACAATAAATTCATCTGTAAATACATAACAACGAGGCTGAGTCAAAAGCAAAATTTTCGCTTTTGACTCAGCCTCTTTTTTGAGACTTATTGACTCAGCGCCTATGAATTTATTTGACGTTATAGCGCTCAACTATTTTTTTGACATAGTCACGTGGGGATGTTCCCATACGGCGTTTGAATGCGTAGCTGAAATAGGATTGCGATGAAAATCCGCACTCATAGGCTATCTGTGTAAGTGTCATATCGGTAGAGATCAGTAGATTGACAGATTTTTTGATTCGTTGATCTTCCACATATTCGTGCAGCGTTTTTCCCGTGGAGGCTTTGAAAAGCTTGTGAAAATATATCGTGTTGAAATTCGCCGCACTTGCCAGCTTTTCAAGTGTAAGCTCTGCAGACAGATTATTGTTGATATATTCAAGTGCGCGCTCTATTGTTTTGCGATTGTTGCTTTTCGGAGTGAATTTTACGACAGAGGCAGAGTTTTCACTTAATATATATATGAGTTTAAGTATTAAGCTTTGAAGAAAGATATCATCGTTTGAAATTCCCGTATTATAGTGTTCACATAGCGATATAAATATCTCTTTTATCTGATCTGTATCTAAAAAATCAATATAGTTCGGGAGATTAGTAAGAACGTCTCCAAGATACCCATCGTTTACGATCATATGAATATAATAACACTTAAACGGCAAACGGGTATGTCGGATCTGTCCGGGCTTTGCGCAGATGACCATATTCTCAGTTATCGGATGAGATTCATCATTGATATATGACATTCCTCCGCTTCCAATGGGAAGCTCGAGCTCAAACATTGAAGTTTTTCGGTTTTTTGATATCGTTCGATTTTTGATTGCAATTTGGGCGTTGTATATTCCGATTGCAACGATCTGCGGTAAAATAGTTTCTTTCATAGCACTCCAATAATAGCAAGATATCTAATAAATGCGGAAATAAATATATATTTTTCTGACAAGATCTATTATATAATAAAATAAAAAAGATATCAATAGAAACGGTAATAAAAAGAGGTTTATATGAAAATAACATGGCTTGGTCAGGCCGGATTGCTTTTTTACAACGGAAAAGTAAAAATAATGGTGGATCCATATTTATCAAACAGTGTGGAAAAAGCAGAGCCTAAAATTTTTCGTCGCGTTCCCGTAAAGGAGGAGCTCTTTAATATCGAGCCTGATTTTATGGTGTTTACACACGATCATCTTGATCATTACGATCCCGAAACAGCTCCAAGATTCCTTTGCGAAGGAAGAAATCCCATGACTGTATTGAGCCCTACCTCGGTATGGAAAAAGGCGAGAGTTTGCGGTGGCGGTCACAATTACGTACTTTTTGACAGAGGCAGTGAGTGGACGGATAAGGGGATTCATTTCACTGCGGTAAGGGCGGTACATAGCGATGCCTACGCTATTGGAGTTATAATTGAGGATCTTACTGAAAATAAGGTATATTACGTAACGGGTGATACTCTCTATAACCGAGAGATTTTTTCGGATCTTCCCGAAAGCATAGACGTTATATTTCTTCCTATAAACGGAGTGGGTAATAATATGAACGCAACCGACGCGGTGAGATTTTTCAAGGACAGCGGCGCAAAACGGGCGGTTCCTTATCACGTAGGTATGTTTGACAGCAAAACCGCTGATATTTTTGATGATGAGAATAAAATAATTTTGGAAGTATATAAAGAAAGTGAGCTGTGAGCGATGAAAGTAACAGATATCAAGACCTTTGTAGTCGATTGCTTCAGAACTAACTGGGTATTCGTAAAAGTATACACCGATGAGGGTATTACGGGCGTGGGAGAAGGAACGCTCGAATACAAGGAAAAAGCACTTGTGGGGGCTGTGGAGCACATCAAGAGCTATCTTGTGGGCAAGGACCCCCGACAGATCGAAAAGCATTATCACGATATTTACCGTGACGCCTATTGGCGCGGCGGTGCGGTGTTGATGAGCGCGCTCTCCGCTGTGGAAACGGCTCTGTGGGATATTCTCGGAAAATCCTTGAACGTCCCTGTTTATCAGCTTCTCGGAGGTAAGGTCAATGAGGACTGTCGCATATACGTAAACGGTTGGTTTGCGGGAGCTAAATACCCCGAGGAGTTTGGCGAGAAGGCGAAAGAGGCGGTCAAACGGGGTGTGACCGCTATGAAATGGGATCCCTTTGGCAAGAATTATTTGCAGATCTCAAACAAGGAGCTTGACAAGGCTCTGCGTTGCATTGCCGCAGTTCGCGAGGCGGTCGGTGACGAGGTTGACCTGTTGATCGAAGCGCACGGACGCTTTGACGTGCCCACCGGAATCAAGATAGCGCAAGAGGTGGCGCAGTTCAAGCCGATGTTCCTGGAAGAACCGGTACCGCCTGACAATTTGGAGGCACTTGAAGCCGTAAGAGCAAAATCCCCCGTCGCGATATCCGCGGGAGAGAGACTTTATACAAGATTTGATTATAACGAGCTCTTCCGCCGCCGCGCTTGCGATTACATTCAGCCGGATATTTCCCATGCGGGCGGCATTATGGAGCTTAAGAAGATAGCCGCTATTGCAGAGGCAAATTACATACCTTTCGCCCCTCATAATCCCTCGGGTCCCATTGCAAATGCCGCAACGCTTCAGCTTGCCGCTTGCTGCCCGAGCTTCTGCATACTTGAGATCATGTACAGTGACGTGGATTGGCGCAAGGATGTGACAGATGAAAATCTTGTTTACGAAAACGGTCGCATTAAGATAGGAGACAGACCGGGACTTGGTATAGAGCTTAACGAAGAGGCTTGCCTTGAGCATCCTTACGTCGAGCATAATCTTCGACACTACACAGGGGCGCTTACCGATATAAGGCCTGCGAAAACAGAATTTTATTTTTAAAAGATCGGAGCATTGCCATTATGAAGGTCAAATTAACACGTCACTTAGGGCGGTTGAAAGTAAATATAGACGATAAGCTTTATGAGCCCTTGTCCTTTAAATCCTTTCGCCCTAACCCAAGAAACGTTTCTGAATTTTACAGTGCGGGAGTGCGACTGTTCAGCGTACTGACGACAGGATTGACCTCTGCCATAGGTGTTCCTTATTCACTGTACGGAGAATCGTGGATCGGTGACGGACAATACGATTTCAGCGCGATCGACAGACAGATGGATATGTTTTTGGAAAATGCACCCGATGCCTATTTTGCTCCTATGATACAGGTGGATACGAGGGATTGGTATCTAAAAGCTCATCCGGACAAGCCAAATTCATTTACGCATCTTTCTCAAATTGCCCACGATGAACAATGGCGGCTTGCTGCCGCCGAGTATATGAAGGCGGCGATCCGTCATTGTGAAGAAAAATACGGGGAATGTATTTACGGCTATTTTCTTTTGGGCGGAACGACGACAGAGTGGTTCTCGAACGGAGATAAAGAAGCAAGCCACCCTATAAAAGAGGCAGGATATCGAAAGTGGACAGGTGACGATAGCGCCCATCTGCCCTCTCTTGAACGCTTGAATCGCGAGGGCAACGTATTCCTTTGCTCAGACGAGTCCGACGTATATAACGCAAGACGCTTTCATGCCCAAACGATATCCGAGCTTATTTTATACTTCGCCAAAGAGGCGCAGTCTGTGCTTAAACATAAAAAGCTACTGGGAGTTTATTACGGATATTTGTTTGAGCTTGGCACAGAGCGTCTTTATAACGACGGAAGCTTGGATTATGAACGAGTATTTTTCAGTCGTGATATTGATATGATATCCAGTCCGTCTTCATACGGATACAGAAAAACAGACGACCCAAGTGCCTTTATGGTAACACACAGGACGCTTGACGATCACGATAAGTTGTATTTTCTTGAATTTGACCATATTACCCACACAGCCCCCGAGCAGATACTGGACGGTTTGGACTTAACTGCATCTAACAGAAGTATCGTAAAGATACCGGGAAGCAAAAGCAGGTGTAAAAACGAGACCGAGACTCTGAATTTGATGTATCGTGATTTTATTCTTTGCAACGCAAACCGAGCGGCACTTTGGTGGTTTGATATGTTTGATGGATGGTTTCGTTCGGACGGCATGATGGCAGCCGTCAGCCATATGCTTAAGATTTCAAAATTACTGGGAGCTATCGAAACGAAAAGCGTTTCCGATATTGCGGTCATTGCAGAGGGCGAGTCTATGTATCGGGCAAGAAAATCTGCACGACTTGCTACGGAATGTCTTTCCAATATTCGTCGTACTTTGGCAGAGTGTGGATGCGCTTACGACTTGTATTCTATCGGAGATTGCGGTGAGGCACTTTTGCGTCCGTATAAATTGTACGTATTTGTAAATCAATATGACTTGCCGGACACTGATGCTATTCATAAACGGTTGCGCAACTCCGGTAAAAGTGTGCTTTGGCTTTATGCACCTGCATATGCTACATCCGGAGAGCTCAGCGTGTCTGCCATACAAAAAGCCACAGGGCTTTGTGTGACCGAACAGTCTGCATCAAATGGCGGAATGGTTTATGAGGACCGTTTGATCGATTACGGATTAAATGCGCCGTATTTTGCGGTTGAAGATCCGTGTGCCGTACCGCTTGCTTATTTTGAGAACGGTGCGGTTGCCGTAGCATCTAAACAATTAGCGGGTTATCGCTCGGTTTACGCATCTACCTGCAATCTCCCATCGGGACTTCTCCGACAAATTGCCGCCAAGGCGGGTGTGTTTGTATACAGTGATAACAACTTCGTCTATGTTTATCCTAACTCTGCTTCTGTTGGTGTATACAATGCCACCGATGAGGACGCGGTTATTCATTTGCCTGAAGATGGGGTATATACAGATATGATAGAGGGTGGAAAGTACACATGTAAGGATGGCAATTTGTTGCTTACGAAAAAAAAGATTCGTTCTTATTTACTAATCAGGGAGAAAAGAAAAGGCTTATGAAAACTGCACTGATTACCGGTGCTTGTATAAATACAGGCGTTGCGATTGTTGAAAAATTCGCGTCCGAGGGCTACAACGTGATATTTACTGGCAGGAGCATAGAAAAGGTTCATGCCGCAAAAAAAGCGTACAGAGAAAAATTTCCGGAGGTACAAATTATCGGGTATAATATAGACTCGCTTCTCGACGAGAGGACAGTTGACGAGGAGTCTGTGGAGAAAACGTTTTCGGATATTGACGCAAAAGGACTTCTTGTTGACACCTTGGTTCTCAATGCTGCCGATCAGGGTCTTGGACAAAAGATATTTGAAAATCCTCTTACCGATTTTATGAAGGTCATCAACACAAACGTGGTATGGAACTACTGCCTTTGCGAGCACGCCGCAAAGCGAATGAAAGAAAACGGCGGCGGAAATATAGTGTTTGTTAATTCAAATACCGCATACCGCGCTATTCCCGACAGAATCGCATATGAAGCATCAAAAGGCGGTCAGCTTGGCATGATGCGAGGACTTGCCCTCGATCTGGGAAAATACAATATTCGAGTAAACGCAGTTCTTCCCGGAATGATAAAAACAGACCGTTGGGATAAGGATCCTGAGTTCTACGCAAAGGTTCCTTCGCGTTTTACTCCCATCGGAGACGTAGCCGTAGGTGAGGACGTAGCCGATGCAGTATGGTATTTTGCCGCACACGCCCGTAACACCACAGGCGCAGAGCTTGTTGTCGACGGAGGCAATACCATTCAGCTATATCCCGTTATACCAAAGACATAAATTGTACAGAAGGCGGCAGATCTTTGACCTGCCGCCTTCTGTTTTCAAATCGTGATACTATTATTTGTGATGAAAGGGTATTTATACTGTCCAACTTTACTTTTTTGAGCAACTATGGTATAATTATCAAAAATTATTCGAGGGGCATAAATATGAATAAATTTTATACATTTTTTGCTAATTTCTTTCTAACTGCATTTCGTCACATAGGGTCTATTGTAATTTCTATAATCCTGATTGTAGTAGGTGCAATATGGTCTAAAGTTTGTTTTTACATAGGTTTGTTTTTAATTATCTCAAATATAATCGTTGCTTTTGTCGGTGCAATTCGTATGCAAAATATTATGAATTATCGTTCTGATGATGACCCCGAATTCAATGAAATGATGGAAAAAATAACTGCCGATCCAAAATCTTTTTTATCCGAGATAATGGAGGCGCAAGAAAAAAACAGACATTTACATGGCGAAGATTTATTATCCCTTTCGGATGACGATTTATTTGAAACTATCTATTTTCAAAACATCGATATTGCAGAAGCAGCTGAAGATGAGGATAAAGAATTAGAACAATTTACAGGTGCTCGCAAAACAGTTTATGTTTTGGGCTTATTTGATTCAGAAATTCAAAATGGTGGTCTTTGCCAATTTTTTGTAAACTCATCAAGAGTTGTTGCACCGTATGTTAGTGAATCGCTAAGATGCGTGGGTGCAGATGAACATCTGAATCTTTTTGAGGAATTTATTACTGCAAACAATATTGATGTTTCTGATCTCGAATCTTTTAAAGTTTTCAGTAAGCGCGGATACATAAAACAAACTAAGAGGTTTGACTTTGATTCATTTGATGATAAATATTATGAATTGCCTGCATTACAAGAAAAAGTAGTTAAATACATCAAAAATAATATAAACGAGTTTTAACTAAAAGGAGGCTGAGTCAAAAGCAAAATTTTCGCTTTTGACTCAGCCTCTTTGCTTAAAACAGTATTACCTTGCTTGAACGGCAGACCCCTGCAACGGTTCACTCCATCTCGGGCAAAGTGATCTCTGTTGTGCCAAAGTCGCTGTATTCACGCTCACCTTTATCGTCACCGTAAACCATACGGATCAGCTTGCCGTTTTCAAAATAAAACTCAAAAAACTCACCGGAGTTATAAAAGGTGTACGCATGATCTTCTTCGGAATACCTAAACTCCTGCAGATTGTAGATACCGGGGAGCCATTCGAGCCAATCACTGCTGAATTCAAAGCCGCCGGTGGCATTTCTCTCGTGCATTTCCCACTGCTCATCGGCTTGCAGTGTGGTTTTAGACATATGCACAAAGTAGTGATCCACCTTGTCCCCCTTACGGTGGTAGTAATTTTCCGAAGAGCCGTTCACAGATTGACGGTAATATAGATTCTCGGCGGGGCAAAGCTTATATATCTGCTCATCGATGGTCGAGGCATCACAGGTATAATTCTCAAAGCTTGAAGCAATGATCGACTCCCACTGCTCAAAAGTGACCTTATAAGGTGAGCTCTCCTGAGTCTCTGCGGTTCCGTTCTCGGTGGTAACGTTGTCGGCGGTAACGTTATTGGCGGTACCGTTATTGGCGCCTGCGCCCTCGTTGGTGCCGTCGGTTTTTGCCTCACATCCAACAAAGCAAAGCGCGGCTATCAAAAGCACGCACAACAATCCCAATAAGTTTTTCTTCATAATATATCTCCTTTATTTATGATTATATTTCCAAGGCCAAAGCTCTCAGATCCTTAGCTTAACGCAAGCCTTTTATCAAGCTTGCCACGATCTGCCCACCTTTACAGAAAACGCAGAACACTATATTCTTATAACACATAATACTAAAAAAGTCAACACAAAAATCGATTTCACCTGTTTTTTTACTCTCTATCAAAATTAAATGATCCTCCGCCGACTTTAAAAAGCCCGATTCAATTTTTCAGAACTAAAAATGTCCTACGTATTGACTTTTAATGAATAAAGTGATATATTTTTGTCAAACCGCAAAAAAGGAGAAATGATATGTTTAAAGCAGGCTTTGCAAGAGTAGACGTTACACCGCCCCTGGGCACGGAATTGACGGGATACTTTGAAAAGAGATATTCCGACGGAGTTCTTGACCCCGTTGAGCTTAATGCCCTTGCCATCAATGACGGAGAAAAAAGCGCGATCATCATCACGTCGGATTTTATGTATTGCCCCGAAAAACCAATGCTGCGTTTTCGCACACTTGTTTCTCAAAAGACCTCTGTTGATATAAACAGCATCTTCATTCAGTCCGTACATCAGCACACCTCCACCACTGCGGGGATTGACGGTCCCACAGATCCCGACTACCAGATCCTCCTTGAAAAGAAGTACTGCGACGTCGCCGTGATGGCGCTGGAGGATATGAAGGAAGCGGAAATATCCATTGCACAAAAGGAGGCTGCCGTTCCTCTATCATTTATCCGCCGTTACAAAATGAAGGACGGCAGCACAAGAACGAATCCCGGCCTGAAAAGAATGGCTTTGATCGACAGCCCCATCGGAAAAGCAGATAATACCGTGCGCATTGTAAAGCTTTCCAGAGAGGGAGCAAAGGACATAGCGTTGGTCAACTTCCAGACCCATCCCGACGTTATTGGCGGAAATAAGTTTTCCGCAGATTGGCCCGGCTTCACACGCAGATTTTGCGAAAAGGATCTGGACAACGTTCACTGCATACTCGTCAACGGCTGTCAGGGAGACGTTAATCACATAAACCTCTTTGATCTCCGCACCGGATATTCCCATAGCAAATTCATGGGCAGAACCATTGCAGATACGGTTATAGAGATGTGGAACAATACCGAAAAGACCGATGCAGGCTCTATCACCACCGACGTCCTGGTCAAACGCATCCCCTCCAACACCGAGGGAATCGAAAAGGTAGACGAATGTATTAAGATCTACAGCGACTACCAGGCAGGTAAGCTTGAGGAGCACATCAGCATGAACGAGCTCGGCGAGATAAGAAGAATATCACAGATGGACGAGCTGAACGTTCTCCAAAGAGTACCGGTCTCTATAGTGGCCTTCGGAAAGGTAGTGCTTATCGGTTACGGCGGAGAGCCCTTTACCGAATACGCCGACAAGCTCAGAGAAGCCTTCCCCGAGCTTCACATAATGACAGCCTGCCTTGCCAACGGAGCCCAAGGCTATTTGCCGTCCGTATCGGCCTTTGAGGAGGGCGGCTACGAATCCCGCACCACAAACTTCACCAAAACGGTTGCCCCCGTTTTGCAGCAATGTGCCATAGATATGATAAAGGATCATATAAGCAAGGCTTGACCCAACACGTAAAGGATGCTTTTCAGCATCCTTTATTTATCCCCTGCCACTTTCTTTAAAAACCTATTTTTTGCAAGTGTCAAAAGCCTTTTATCTATATCGGGATACACACATTCCGTACAGCTGCCGTTACTGTCTATAGCAACACCTTCAAGTATACAATACCCCTTATCTTGATAAACACAAAGCTCATTTTCACATTTCATCCCAATCACCTCAAAGCCGATTTTCGGTTTAATTATAACATATTTCTCCTTGTTACGCAAGTGCGTATACGCAACGATGTAAAAACACATAAAATATCCTTGAGGTGTTTAAAATGAGTGTTAAGGATATCGTTGTTAAAAGATTCAAGGAGCTTTGCGATGCAAAAAATATCAAGTTAAACGAGCTTGCAAATATTTCCGGCGTTACTCCCTCCACGGCGTACAGCATGATGGACGGCAAAAGGCGCGACGTATCGATAATCACAATAAAGAAATTCTGTGACGGTCTGGGGATAACTCTGGGAGAATTTTTCTCCACTCCGGATTTTGACAGTCTGGAGCAAGAGATCGAATGACAAGGTTATTATGGTCTCAGAGAAAGCTCTTTCATTTAGAGAGCAAATAACAAAAGCATATTCAGAGCGCAAGGCAGACACGGTATAATACAGAGCCGCAAGAAAGCGAGGAAAACAAAATGATGTTTTTAAGCGTTGAGGATTTTTTCAACAAAACCCAAAGTATTAAGCTTTTGTCCCGCGATGAGCAAGCTCACCTTGCCGCGAGGATGAGAAACAACGATCCCGAGGCGCGCCAAATGCTGATCGAGGCTTACCTTCCCGTGGTTGCCGCACATATCAAACGGGCGCCCAAGGCTCTGTGCACCCTTCACACCCTTTACACCTGCATCGATAGTCTGGAAAAGGGAGTTGACAGCTTCAATTTCCTTCAGGAGGGAGAAAGCTTTACCCACCATCTTTCCTGGAGAATGCGCCAATGCATAACCCGATGCCTGGCTGAGCGCAGATAAGGAAGATCCGTCTGCGGCGGAGGACTTTGCACAGGTAATTTAAACAAGATCAATTGGAATATGTACTACCGCCAAAGCCAACACGGCGAATACCTTATATAAAGAATAACGGAGGAAAATAATGCAAAAATACGATATAGCCGCATATATCTGGCCCGCCTACACCGGTGATGAGCCCCGGTCGAGAATATTCTGGCCCGAGGGCATAGGCGAATGGCAGACAGTCAAAAACCAAAGGGTAAAGGAAAACGGTTATTTTTGGGACAGAGCACCCCTTTGGGGATACGAAAACGAAGCCGATCCAAAGGTTATGGAAAAACACATTGAGGAAGCGGTCTCCCACGGAGTAAACGTATTTATTTACGACTGGTATTGGTATGACAATCGCCCCTTCTTGGAGAATTGCCTTAACGATGGCTTTTTGAAGGCGAAAAACAACACGAAAATGAAATTTTTCATTATGTGGGCAAATCACGATGCCACCACACTTTGGGACAAGAGGCTTTCAAGTCAGCCCCACACCACAGTATGGCAGGGAACGGTCACAAGAGAGCAATTCGAGATCGTTGGAAGGCGCTGGATAGAGCAGTATTTCGTTAAAGAAAACTACTACAGAATAGATAATAAGCCCGTTGTGAGTATATACGATATCAAAAACCTCATAGACGGTCTGGGCGGAACCAAAAACACTCTGGATGCCTTGAAATGGCTTGATGCCGAAGCTAAAAGGGCGGGCTTTGACGGAGTCCATTTGCAGTTTATCCGTTGGGACGGAAAGATAAAAAACCAATCCGGTGTGGACGGAGGCGCTATAGAAAACGAATCTCAGCTTGTGGAGCTTTTGGGCTTTGAAAGCGTTACCAACTATCAATTCGTTCATATGACCAAGGTAAACAGAGATTATCTTGACACCGTCAAGGACGTTAACGAGCTTTGGTACTCCATAAGCGACGAATACAAGGTCCCCTACTGCCCCAACGTTTCCATAGGCTGGGACAATAATCCCAGATTCGATATGATAAAAACAAACGTGGCACAAAACAACACCCCCGAAAACTTCAAAAAATGTCTGGAACTGGCAAAAAAATATTGCGACAGCAAGGGTGTGAAGCTTATAACCGTAAACAGCTGGAACGAGTGGACGGAGACAAGCTACCTCTTGCCTGACAATAAATACGGCTACGGCTATTTAGATGCAATCAAGGAAGTTTTTAAAGAGAACTAAAGCACCCCCCCAAGGTCAACTGACCTTGGGGGGTGTTGGTTATATAGCATCTTTTAAGCTATAGGACTTCCTTATAATCCTCAATGGTAAATTGCATTAACGTTAGCTGTTGATTTAAGCGTTTATTGATTTTCCGTTGTAAGCTTATTCTTTCTTTGTTTTTTTACAAAGATCACTTCAACGATGATTCTTATCACAATAAAAACAACAAAAGGAACCCAAGTACCCACGTTTTGGATAACTGTCCATTTCATTTTTAACTCAGGATTAACCGAACCAAACATAAATGCCGTAAGATCATCCCAAGATGATATGTGGAACCAATGTATAAAACACATATGGATAAGATCATAACACAACAGCAGAATGGCATCAATATAAAAATAATTTTTTAGTATTTTTATATTCTCTGTTACACAGCCAAATTTTTTTCGTTCTATTATATGCATAATAATTAACGATAGTATATTAGACAGCAACATTCCGAATAAATGGTAAATAGGAACTGCTTTCGTCTTGGAGGAAATGAAAAATAAACCTCCAAGCATAAAACAACAGTAAAAAATATGCGAAGCCAATATTATAAGTAAATCAATAAGCAGAAGTCTTTTTGCAGTGCTTACCAAGTGTAGTTTTTTGTAGGCAAATAAATCGGTGTACTTGTATATAAAAAGCATCGCAAAAAACGGAAAAAAATAATATATATACAACCCAAGTCCAAATAACACTGCACCCATCTTAACATACCTCCTTATATCCGGAATAGTTATTAAAAAACTCTAAATCATTATATGAGTACACATCCACACCACTGATCACGTCACAAATGTAATATAGGTTTTTCTTCAAGGTCTTCGTTTCAACTCTCCTTTCGGTTTTTAAAAAATTTTGGTTTAGAAAGACCTGTTGCACTGCAAAGCGGGGCTTTGAAAAGGGGGAAATCTCGGACAATGGGAGAAAAAGGTCACTCCCCCCAAAAGTCCTTTTTTACAATGCTACATCTTTATTATATATTATACAAGGTATTATGTCAATATCGGCAGGAAAGTTTTCACAATATGCACAAAACGCTGTAGTTCAAAGAAGTTTAGCAGATGGCTTTTTTGTGCGGGGTGATGAAAAAGAAAAAGGTGCCGATGATCGGCACCTTAGAAATTCAAGCTTTTTTTTCGGCCTTCTTTTCTTTTTTGAGAACAGAGAAAAACTTAACGTTACTCTGATAAAAGCGCTTTATCCTCTTGGGATCTCCCGCTATTCTGTAAAGCCACTCAAGATTGAGCTTTACAAAGAGCTTGGGTGCGCGCTTTTTCGTTCCGCTTAAAACGTCGAAGCTTCCGCCGACTCCCACAAAAATACCCTTTTTGAAATCCTTGAGATTTTTATATATAAGGAGCTCCTGCTTGGGGATACCCAAAGCCACAAGAACAATATCGGGCTCCTGCCTCTTCATATCCTCAAAGACCTCGTCGGGATCGTTATCGTAGCCGTTTTTATGACCGACTATCCGAAGGTCGGGGCAATCCTTTTTGAGCACCTCGCAAAGCTTGTCGTTAACCTCGGGCTTTGCGCCGTAAAGATAAACACTTTTCTTCAAGCGGGAGCCTTCCTTGAAAAGATGAGAGCAAAGGCCCACGCCCGTCACTCTGCCGTTGGTCTTTATATCAAGGGAGTTCATCCCCTTAACAACTCCGATGCCGTCGGGAACGATAGTGGTGCTTTCGTCCACGAGAGCCTTGTGAAAATCCTCATTGGAGCGGGCTATCATCATAGTCTCGGGGTTCGCGGTAACAACAAAGAGCTTTTGCTCCTCCTCGAGAGCCTTTGTGGCAATGGCGTGAAATTCAGCTTCCGAGCCGTTAAAGGTTTTTTTGAGATATTCTATCATTGTCTAAACTTCCTTTACAGTTAATATCTTTAAGAAAGTATAACATATTTTACGGATATTGTCAACAAAGCGCCTTTTCAGACGTTGGTCACGTGCTTTCTTATTCTGAAAATAAAGCGCAGGGTATACTTCATACTGAAGTAATCAAAGCATTCTCCGCGGTAAAGATCCAGAGGCTTCATCACCTCAAGTATCTGCTTATACACCTCGTATGCCTTTTCATCCTCCCCTGCCGACTTATAAGCCGCCGCCACGGAATAAAGCTTTATAAATCTTGCATGCCAATTGAGAAGATCCCAGGAAACGTGCTCACAGCGCTCCTTTGAGCCGAGATGCTCCTCTATAACGGGCAAAAAGGCATCCACCAGCGCGGGTATCCTTTTAAAGCCCTCCGTGACCTTGGGATTATAAAATCTGGGCTGAGTTTCGTCCAAAGGATTCAAGCCGGAAAGATAAAGAAAGTCACTGCAAGCACCGATCTTATCAAAATACTCCCTTACAGCCCTCCAATCCTTGCCGTAAGCGGCGGTGTAATATTCCTGCTCCAGATCATCAAAGCTTCTTTCGGGATCGAAAAGCGTCTCGCCGTAAACGTAGAATTGGAATCCGTTGGGGAAAAAGGGTCTTTGGCTGCCGTCCTCCACTATTCCTTGAATATTATGCTTTGCTATGCCGCGGCAATCGTCATATATGGTGCGGGAAAGCATACGAGAGCCCATATCCATAATATAAGGGCGCCAGAAATAATACTCATAGCAATAGCAATCTCCCTTAAATACCTCCTGCCATTTTTTCAGATAACCCAGGGACTCGCTCATATTTCTGGGCTGAACAAGATGATTCACCTTATACTCTGTGAGGTTTTCAAGGTCGGCGTCGTCCTGATACGACTTGGTGTAATAACGCTTGATAGGAGCAAAAAGAAGCTTAAAGCGAGCGGGATTCTTCAAGCGCTCCGTCTTTGGCGCCCAAAAGGTATCCAGATAGGAAATGAAAACTATCCTTGTATTCAAGCCCCTTCTTTCAAGCTCGGCATCAATATCGTTGAGCATCACAACGTACCAATCGGATGCGGTCTTTGTAACACAGCTTTCGCATTCACAGTGAGAGTTGGGGGCATCTCCCAGCCAGATATGCAAAAAGTCAATATTATTCTGCTCTGCGGCGTAATCGGCAACGTAATTTGCCACAATGGCGCGGGTCTCGGGGTTGGACATGCAAATATTGGTGTTAAGGTGAAAATCGCCGAAAAGGGTGCGCTTTGAATTTATCATTGCCGCGTGGCGGTACTTATCCTTTTTGTATTCCTCCTCCAGCTCCTCGGCACTCAAGCCCTTTTCCTGCAGATTTTCAAATCCAAAGGGATAGGCGGTCCAGCCGTGGCCGTATGCGTGATACATAAGTCCGCGCTTTTTTATCTCGTCCTCGCACTGTCTGCGCCACTGAAGAAGCTTGGTTTCGGATATCTCAACGCCGTCACTCTCACCCTCCTCAAGATACCTACCCTGGTCGTAGTATCCTCCGCCCAGATCTCCCTCCATCATAAAGGTGTTAAGGCCGAGCTTGGGAGTGAATTCTATAGCCGCAAGCATATGAGCCAGTGTATGTGAGCCCTCATCACACTGACCGCGGAAGCGGTATGGCGGTCTGTGATTGTATTTTACAGCCTTCAAGCCCTTTACCGCAGGTATCTTTTCGCCGTCTGCACCGGGAAAGAGCCAGATACAGCCCTGAAAGCGCAGATATCGGTACACCGCAAGCAAAACACTGCGAGGATTATTGCCCGCAATGATCCCCCCTTTTTCATCGGTGTCAATATACAATTCATCGTCAAGGAAGCCGTCCTGAGCCTTTGATTCAATACCGAAGTCGCTCATAAGTCCCAAGCAAAAGCCGTCGGTATTGTCGGAATATTCCATCAGCACATCGCCGCAGCGGGGCATAAGCATACGAAGATACTTTTTCAATTCCTGCGCCGCATAAGTCACGGTCTGATCATTATTTTTCAAATAGATCTTAAACATAAAAAACCTCTCTGCCCAAACCTGATAAAATGATTTTATTAACCGCGTATCGGTAAGACAATCATATCACATTTAAAATTAAAAATCAACTCTTTTCGAGAAAATGAGAGCTCCTGCATTTTCCGTTTTGCGAAGTGATAACAGATTGCGGCTGACGTTATTTGCCTTCGTGGATGATATACGGTTGCCTTCGCAAGGAATAAAAAAACGACAGGTCAAAGCGGCGGGTTTCTAAGGACAGTTTTTACAATAATTAAATAGAAAGACAAACGGTTACAGCCAGAGGCTCCCTTGTGTAAAGGGAGGCTTTTTGTTTGCCTGTAAGTGCGCACTCACTCACCACTATTGTGGTAGTGCAACAAAACTACAAAAAAACAATTCAAAATGGAATTTTTCTCAATTAACGAGATATAGACAGCTAAAAAGTTTTATTGTATAATATAATCACAGCCGGTTGAGAAATCTTTCATAGGAGGATTATATTATGAGTTTTGGAAAAACGATAAAAAAACTTCGCCGTGACCGTGAAATGACACAGGAACAGCTTGCAGAAATTCTTTCTATTTCTCCACAAGCCGTCAGCCGTTGGGAAACAGATATGGCAATGCCTGATATTTCACTCATTGCCCCGTTGTGTAACTTGTTCAATGTGACTTCGGATGAACTTTTAGAAATTGATCTCGCACAAAAGCAAAAAAACATTGAAGCGATTTGTGATGAAGCCGAAAAGTACTCACATCGAGGTTATTTGGAAGATGCTCGAACAATATTGGAAAACGGACTAAAAAAATATCCCAACAACATCGACTTGATTTACGAACTTATGTTTATATCTTTTTGGCAGCACAACAGCACAAGTGATAGTAAATATAATGATGAAGCTATTAAATGGGGAGAGCAGATTCTTAAAAGTAGTACTGAAGACCACCAAAGACACGGTGCAATTCAAATTTTGTGCTACGTTTATCGTGATGTAGGAAGAATAGACGAGGCAGTAGAATTAGCAAAGTCTATGCCCCTGTTGTGCGAATCGCAAGAATGTCTTTTCAGTAGGATTTATTCTGGAAACCAAGCTTACGAGGCTAAACAAAATGAGATTTATTCATTGTTTCAACATCTTTCTAACGGTTTGTTTTCCTTACAAACGAAATTGGATTCCGGTGAATGGAGTTATACCCAAGAAGAATATGCGGCTCTTTGTAATAAACGTATAGAACTCTTGAATTTGTTTTTTGAAAATGGCGATTATGGTTTTTATCACACACATCTTTGCGACACTCATCGTGATCAAGCTTTTTATTATGCAAAAAACAATGACGATGAAAAGGCGCTGAAGCATCTACAATCAGCAGCAGAACACGCTATAAAATTCATTACTTCTATAAACGAAGAGTGTACTTCACTTGTTTTTCGCGGAATGAAACGCGGCAGCTGGGCAACCGGCGATTCGGACAATGAAGCCAAAAATTTGCTTGACAAAATGGCAAACCGTGTTTTTGACAAAATACGTACTACGGAAGAGTTTATTAGGATTCAAAAACAACTTTCAGAATATTCAGACAAGTGGAGCATTGAATAATCTATCAAATGACAAAAGCCTCGACTGGGAGTTTCCTTGTCGAGGCTGATTTTTATTAATCTGTCCTTTAGCACCCGTGGCTAAAACCTGTCGTTTTTTGCCAAAGGCGGGCAAAAAGGTGCGTAAATGTGGGTAAGAAAAGCGAAAAGGTGTGTATTGTACCGTTCGACTTATTGGAATTTGTTAGTATCTATTACCATAAATTGATTTCGCTTTTTCAGTATATTTCTTTACGAACTCGGTCTTTAAGTTTGTATAAGCATCTCGATTATGCTCGTATTCTTTCCATAAAGAAATCTTTAATTTTTCATACTCTTTTGCTATATCGGGAAACTCGATAAGATAATCCCTAAAATACAATTCATCGTTATCCCC
>SVTC01000009.1 GCA_015063985.1 Oscillospiraceae bacterium
TGAAGATTTCATCGTTGCCGCGCAACGATTTCATTAAACCAACAGAAAAAGAGATAACATTTCGGCTACGAACCGATTTGTTATCTCTTTCTGTCGTTATAAGGGTTTGGGCTTAGCCCATATTTAAGTTTGACCAGTCAAATGCGATGCTTGCACTTTGCTCAAAGCATAAATTCTCCGCTAAAAACATCACCCATTATCGGGATGGTGTTTTTTCGGTATATAGCTCGCTTTTACACTACCAATGTCATAAGCTTTTTGCCTGCTTTATTTCAAAAAGAGCACTTTTGTCATTTTGTAAATCAGACCATCGGGGTATTTGTTCTATCTTTACTTTGTCGACATTAAAAGTTTTTTGCCTACTTTTTTTCAAAAAAGTAGGTCATTGGATAACGGATACAGAGCAGACCTTTATGCGGGGCTCGGCGTCGGAGCTTTCAAGGAGAGTGATGCGGGAGAGAGTCTTTTCAGAATCTGTAAGGAATTCAACCGTGTAGAGTGACATATCCTCACCGAAGGGAGATTTCCAATGCTTGGAGCCGCAGAAAAAGTCTGTGGTGTAGCCGTTGTGACGGTAGAGGGGATTTTTGCAAATTGAGTGCTGACGGCGATTGTAGTAGCCGATGTTCAAGGAGTTGTAAACGGGATGAACGTCCACCGTGCCGTCACTGTATTCGAAGCGGTATTCGGCAATGAGCTGAGGATCGCTCCAAGGCTTGCGTACCAGATAACGGGTACACATATGCTCAATGCAGATGCTTTTAACCTTTTTATCAACGTTTATGCAGGGCATAGGAAGGTATTTGGGAGGAAGCTCCACCTCCTCGTGTAAAAGCTCGGTGGATACAGCGCCTTTTTCAAGGGACGGGAAGGAGAAATTCTCCAGCTTTTCTCTGAATCGCGGCATTTTTGCAGAAATGATCTTGTCGTATACCAAGGTAAGATCGGGACTGTAGCCTCTGCTGAGAAGCATCTGGGCGGTGAGAGCCATATCGAAGAACTTGCCTTCTTTGGCAAGGCCTACGGGATTGGTGCCGACCCAGCCGGAGATCTGACCGCCGACTATACCCTTTTGATTGATTCTCTTGCAGTATCTGGGGAAATGGCTTGAATAAAGGTTTCCGAAGGCAACCTTGAAGCCCTTGTCCAAGAGATTTGTTTCTATATCCTTGTCGGTATGGAAATACCAGATGAAATCCAGAAGAAGAATATCCTTGGGGATCATATCGATAGCTCTGGGGGTGCGATATTTTGTGACGGGCTGGAGCATATCGGCCCACATCATCATTTTCAAGCCTCTTGCTTTGAGATAATCGTAGATCCTTTGAACGTCCTGAGCAAAAAGCACTGCGGGATCCTTATCCTTGCAGATCTTGCAAACGCCGATCTCGTATACCTCGTCGTGTCCCATATGAACGTATTCCACGGGGCGGAATACAGCTATTATTTCATCAAGGAGATCGAAAAGCAACTCGTAGCTTTTGGGATTGGACGGACAGTAGCAGTGGCGGTAGAATTTTTCGGGGCGCATATCCTCCACTCTGGTGTCTATCTCGGAGCTAACGGTATTTTCCTCCACTTCGGCTATCTCCGGATGGGCGTAGGTCATAAATTGAACGTGGCCGAGACTTTGAACCTCCGGAACGGGCTCTATGGCGAAGGATCTGACGTAGTCCACGAAATCCGCAACGCTCTTCTGACTCACGGTCTTGCCGTTGCCAACCGAGCCGTGGGGAAAGGGAGGGAGCTCCTTGCGCTTACCCTTTGCGTAGGCATCGGCTGTCATTTGGTTTATTTCCGGATGACTCTTGTATTCAAAGGCGCCCGCTAATTCAACAATAAGCATATTGTATCCCAATGGAGAAATGTAGTACTTTATAAAGCGCTTTGCAAACTCCATTTCGCTTTCACCGGGAAGATAAATGTGAACGCCTCTGAAGGGGTTTGCGGGCGAATCGCTAAGCTCGGCGCAGCGCACACCTTCGTCGGAGAAAAGCTTAACGAGAGCTTCTGCAGCCATAACAAAGCCTCTTTCGTCGGATGCCTTGAGCACTACTCCGTTGGGACGAACTGACACTGTATATGCGTTGTAGGAAAGGGAGGAGTCTGAAATAAACTCCACAAAGCCCTCTGACGAGGGAAAGGATACGACGCCGCTTTCCTCAAAAAGCTTTTCGCAAAATACCGCCGCAGCCTTTTGGGAAGGCTCGTTGCAGGTATGGGATGCCAGCCTTTCAAAGCTTACGGTGCCGTTGGCATAGGTAAGCCTTTGGGGAATTGGGAAAATACTGTCATCAAAATCCACCGCGCCGAAAATGGATGCACATTTAACCTCAATGCCCGAAAAATCGGTCACTATTCTGACAATAAGCTTGTCAGTGATAACACCTGCCTCAAGCTCGAGGCAGGTACTGTTGCAAAAGGCCGAGCTTTCGGCCCTATGGCAGTGCAATACGGTGGAATCGCTGCCGTCGATAAGAGTAACGGACCTTATTCCCGATCCCGCAAGCTCGAGCTTCAATACACTTACAAAGGCTTTCTCGGAAAGGTCGAAATGTATATCAGCGCCCATATCCCAAACGTTGTCCCACTTTATTTTCAAGGTTCTGTTGTCAAATAGATAGCCTGCCTTTTCCAAGGGAAGCTGTTTTTGTCCTTCGCATTGAGTAACACGCTGGGCAATATTCAAAAAATCCGTAAGACGTCCTAATCTCATTACAATTCTCCTTAGCAGTTTTTCACAGTATATCACATAAATAAAGAAAAGTAAAGGGGCATTGTCATACACTATGGGTTGACAAAGCCGCTTTTTGATAGTATTATATAGGTATTAATAGTAGGAGAAACGTTATGAAGGTACTTAGCTTTAACATTCGTTGTGCAGACGATCCCAACGGCCATTCCAAGCAGGAGCGCGCCCCCAGGATCAAAAGCATTATTGATCAATATGACCCCGATCTTATGGGATTTCAAGAGGTGACCGAGAAGTGGCTCGGATACATAGAGGCGGATTATCTTGAAAAATACGGTATGTATTCTCTTTTCAGATGCTCTGATCCCGACAGAGAAGCCGCCACCATCTTCTATAAGAAGGAGCTTTTTGAATTGAAGGATTGCTCCACCTTCTGGTATTCCGATACCCCCGACGTTCCCAGTAAGGGCTGGTGCAGCTGGGGTCATTACAGAGTGTGCAGCTGGGCATTGCTTACCGAAAAGGCTTCGGGAAAGGACGTGCTTTATCTGAATACCCACTACGGCTTTTCTGATAAGTGCCAGCTTGATTCCACTGAGCTTGTTTTTAAGTTTTTGGAAGAAAAGAAGGCCGACAGAGTGATATTCACCGGCGACTTCAATATGACTCCCGATACTCCCGCATATAAGCTTATGACTGAAAGACTCAAGGATGCCAATGCTCTTACCACGAAGGATAAGGAGAGGACCTTCCACGGATATACCACCGATAAGGGCTGCGTGATAGATTACTGCTTTGTGGACGGAAAGCTTACAGTGGAATCATCTCAGGTAATAAGGACTACTTATGACGGAAAGTATCCCTCCGACCACTATCCCGTTCTTACCGAGATAAGCTTGAACTGATATTCAATTTTTCAAAAAATCCATATAGCTTTGATTCTTCGGCTCCTTGAAAAAGGAAGCATAGACCTTTGTTGTCGGTAGCTTCTTCTCGCAGTAGGGAGTCTGAGGTAAAAAGGGAAGGCTCATTATGCCATATCTTAAAGCATCGGGAGCGTGAGTCAGCTCGTGGGGAGTTGAGCACACGTCCTCCGCAACGCAAGGATCAAAGCAAAGCCTCGGCAGGGTTCTAATAAGATTCGTGCAGGCGGGGAAGATCTTCAAAAAGGCTTCTCCGTCTTTCTTTGCGGCAAGAAATTCTCTGAGTCTGCGCCATCCGGCTATTCTTTCGTTGTCGGCGGGAACAAGCCCCGTAAGTCCCGAGCTTCTAAGAATATCAAAGCCCGTTTTGCCGCTGTCTTGCCTTCTGCCTCCAAGGTCGGGGCTGGCTGCTATGTATCTGAGCTTGTCATCTCCGTTTGCCTCGGTGATCCTGCTTGCAGCGTCAGAAAGGATAAGATCCGGCATATAAAGCTCTCTGTATACCGCAAGAGTGCTGTGGTCGGGCGGGTATGCAAGCCAAAGGCAGGCGGTCATATCAAGACCGTAGTCAAGGCAGGCAAATCTTGTCCAGCTCTTGGGGATCTCGAAGGGCTCGCAAACGTGTATGCTTCTGTCAAACTCACCAAAATACTGCCCCTCAAAGGCATCCCAATCCCCGTAAAGCATTGCCCTTTTTCTCAGCTCCGGCAGACTTTGCAGGTTTTTCAGGTACTCGGGGTTGTTTTCCATAAGGTAGAGGTTGTCAAAGACCGTCGAGGGAATGAAATCGTAATCCTCCTCGTCCTCCCCTTCGCGATAGTCTCTGTCGATAAAAAGCCTTTTTATCCAGGAGTGCCCCACTCCACCGGGATTGCAGGTAAAATACATTCTCGGGACGAATCTTTCCTTCATCATTCCCGACAATCTGCAGCATTCGGTCATTGCGGTGTATTGGCTTTCGGTAAACTGTGTTGCCTCCTCCATACCTATCACCTCGTAGCTTTGCCCTTGATACTGCAAGGTGTCGGCATCGTCGGAAAGGTAGCCCAGCTTGATCCTGCTTTGGTTGGGAAAAAGAAACTCCTTTGTGGATTCCTTGTAGGTGGCTATGCCGTTTAATATACGGCGAAGCGGATTTATGTGGTTTTCCCTAAGCTCGGGATAGGTCCTTCTTAATAAAAGTATCTGTATACCCGAATATTTCAGTGCCAGAAGCACAAGCTTTGTTCTCATTGCAAAGCTTTTGCCACCGCCTCTTGCCCCTCCGTAGGCAATTCGCCTTTTTTGCGAAAGGAAAAAGCGCTCCTGCGGAGGATAGGGCTTTACCGAATCCAGGTAATGTAGTAGTTTTTTCAAAATTCCTCCTTTTGTTTTTCGGGATATTGACAAAGTCTTAAAACAGTGGTATAATCCAAGTGTAAAATATTGTAGGGGTGCCTGTCACGGCTGAGATCATACCCTTTAACCTGATACGGACAATACCGTCGGAGGGAACAAATCATAAGCGAAGCTTTATCTTCATTTTCCTCCGCTCTGCATTGACGCAGAGTTTTTTTATTTACAGGAGAAGACCATGAAACAAAACAAAACTCAAACCCTTGCCCAATGTGCAATTCTTGTCAGCCTGAGCTTCGTGCTGAGCTACGTCCGCCTGATAACCATGCCCATGGAGGGCTCTGTTACGCTTATGAGTATGCTTCCCGTTATGCTCATAGGAATAAGATTCGGCTTAAAATGGGGCATTGCAAGCTCTTTTTGCTATGCCGTGCTGCAGCTTATACAGTCAATAACGGTGGGCGGCCTGTTTTCTTGGGGCTTAAGCCCCTTGAGTCTTATTGCGTGCATTATTCTGGACTACCTTTTACCCTTCACTCTCTTGGGCATAACCGGACTTGTGAAAAATAAAACTCTCTTCAAGATAATGGCCTCTATCATCGGAGCGGTTTTCTTGCGTTTTATATGCCATACCGTGTCAGGGGCTGTGATCTTTTCCATAATAACAAAGACCGTGGATATTTTCTCCCATTCGGTCACCTTTACCGATTCCTGGCTTTATTCAATTTGTTATAACGGCTTTTACCTTGCACCGGAGCTGATACTGACTCTTATCGGAGCATATCTGCTGATCAAGATACCGGCTGCGAAAAGGCTGCTTTTAGAGCTCTAATTTGCCCAATGCTCCTTACCGCTTTCCTTAAGAGCTTCACTTGGATCCCACTCCTCTCCTTGAGTCCTGCCCCATCTTCTGAAGTTTACCTCTAAGAATAATTTTGCGCCTTGATAATATTCCTTGGAAAAAAGCTTTTCCTCGGCGTTCTCTTCTATCTTCATCAGGCTTTTTTCAATGAGCTCTCTTGTTTTTTTATCCTTAAAGGAGTAAAGCTCCTCCCTGGACGAAAGCCCCAAGGCCAAGGCGAGCCCGGTTACCGTAAGCGGCCTTATATATACCGAGGTATCCACGCCATCTTGCTCTTGGACTTTTGGATCGCTGCGCTTGGAAAAATATTCGCTTATCTGTTTTTTTACCGTTTCGTAATCTCTTTTTTTCACTGCTTTGTCCCCTTATTTTGTTTTTCTTAGATTAACACTCATTTGCACTGACATTCAAGGACTTTTATAAATATTTTTCTTAAAACTATTGAAAATCTTCGACGTTTATTATATAATATTTGGTATCACTATCAAATTGTTTTTTCGATATCGGTTCCAAAGCTTACAGACAGTCAGATGCATCTTTTTTTGAATCAAAGCATATTGTGGATTGTTGAGCTTTGAGCACCTTCGAATTTTGTTATGAACGGAGAAGAGCTTTAATGACCGCTTTACTTGAATACCTGCGCGACTTTAATCTGGTCAGCGTGGCAGTCAGACTTTTCCTTGCCGCATTACTGGGAGGAATGATAGGTCTTGAAAGAGGAAGGAAGCGCCGTCCCGCGGGCTTTCGTACGTATATGCTGGTTTGTATGGGCTCTGCCGCCTGTATGATACTGAGCCAGTATCTGACAGAAATGATCGATACCCATTGGTCGGCTATAGTATCCACCTTTGATTTTTCCGTTTCCACCGATGCCAGCCGTTTCGGAGCACAGTGTATCAACGGAATCGGTTTTCTCGGCGCAGGAACTATCGTCATTACCGGAACCAGCCAGGTCAAGGGCTTGACCACCGCAGCAGGACTGTGGGCATCTGCCTGCTTGGGTCTTGCGGCAGGCGTCGGCTTTTACGAAGCCGTGGTGCCTGCGGCGATCCTCATTCTTTTGACCATTACCGTTTTCACACATATCGAATCGGGCCTGGTATCAATGTCAAAGAATATGGACGTGCTTGTGGAATTTGAGCATATCGATGATCTGGGCACGGTCATTCGCGCCCTTAAGGATGAGCAGGCGAAGATCTATGACGTTGAAGTCAACAAGCGCAGTGTATCCATGGGCAATCCCAGCGCCGTGTTTTCGGTAGTGCTGGATAAGCGCCGCCGTCACAGTGATATCGTCAGTATTCTTGCCGATATTGATTGTGTAAGCTCCGTAGAAGAAATATAAGGAGGGTGCAAAAATGTTATGGTGTCTTAACTTTATCAGAGAGCTTGACATGCTTGGCATTATGTGCCGTCTTTTGGCTGCATTGATATGCGGAGGAATAGTGGGACTGGAAAGAGAGATAAAGCGCCGTCCCGCAGGCTTCAGAACTCATATTCTCATTTGCGTAGGTGCGTCTCTTACCACACTGACAAGTCAGTTTCTCCTTCTCGAGCTCGGCTATTTTACCGACCTTGCCCGTCTCGGCGCACAGGTTATCGCAGGCATCGGTTTCATCGGTGCGGGCTGTATTATAGTAACGAAAAACCGCCGTGTAAAGGGACTTACCACCGCGGCAGGTCTGTGGGTTGCCGCTATTGTCGGCCTCTGTTGCGGTGCCGGTCACGTCGAAGCCGCATTTTTGGTAACACTGCTTATCCTTTTTGCAGAGCTGGTTCTCTCAAAGCTTGAATATTGGATAGTCTCCACCTCAAGAGTTATAAATCTCTACGTTGAATACACAAAAAAAGATGACCTTGATCAGATCCTTGAAAAGCTCAAGGAGAAGAGGGTCACCGTTATGGATATTCAGATCACAAAAAATGCATCGGGCACCTTGAAAAAGCCCTGTGCCATATTCAGTCTTGAGCTGAAAAACACAAAGGCCTCTCACCTCATCACCTCCATATCAAGAATCGAAGGTGTTTTATCCGTGGAAGAGCTTTAATGATCTTACCGCCCGACGTCGGGCGGTATTTTTTTCACCCGAGATAATAAAAAGCATATACTGTCAACAAAACAAATAAGGACAGATATATGACTGCAACAGTATTGCTTGTCGGCGCAGGCTTTTTGTGGCTTATGACCTCATTGGGTGCGGCGGCAGTGTTTTTTCCCATTCCACAAAGATGTAAAGATCTTATTCCCGCTTTCAGTGCGGGCGTTATGCTTTCCGCAAGCTTCTGGTCACTGCTCTCCCCTTGCCGGGAAATGTGCCCGGATACCTTATCGACCTTGCTTTATCTTTGCGGAGGCTTTATAGTCGGCGTTATCCTTTTGGTCTTTCTCACAAGATACTGCGAAAAGCTCGAAAGAGACACTGATATGCTCAGCCTTTGCGTTACCCTCCACAATCTCCCCGAGGGATTGGCAGTGGGCGTCGCTCTGGGAGCGGCAATTAACCAAGGCACCGACCTCGGAGTTGCCTTTGGAGTATGCCTGGCTATCGGCATACAAAATCTTCCGGAGGGCACTGCCATTGCTCTGCCCTTAAGAGCAAAGGGACATAGTAAGCTCAAGTGCTTTTTCAAGGCCTCCTTGACCGGAGCGGTGGAGCCGGTATGCGTATTTATAGGAGCCGTAACAGTCAGTCTTGTAAAAAGCATATTGCCCTTTTCTCTTGCCTTTTCGGCAGGTGCTATGGTATTTGTGGTGTTCAATGAGCTTATGCCGGAAAGCTACGGCAAAACGACCACCGAGAAGACCGTTATTTCCCTATCGGTCGGATTCTTTTTGATGATGCTCCTTGACACATTATAAAAAATACGGACAGAGAGCAAATCTCTGTCCGTTACGTTTATTCTCGCGATCAGACCTCGATGGGCTTTGCGTTGGCAAGCAGATACTGCTCTGCCTCAAGGCACCACAGAGAGTTGTTGCGCTTTGTGATCTCGGCAAGCTTCTTAAAGAGAGGATCTGTCTCTCCCGCCTTCTCGAAGTCCGCAATAGCAGTAAGAGGAAGGGAGATGTTGGTGTAGATAAGCTTCTTGCCGCCGGGGATCTTGGGAAGATTAAGGGTGGTTTCTCTTGCAGCGTCAAGACCGCCGATATGGGTGATCATTGCACAGGGATCGATCCTTCCCTTTTCCATAAGCTGGATGGATTCGATCATATCCTGAGTGTTACCGCCGCTGGTTCCGACGACGTGTGTTGCAGCGTAGTGAACGTTGAAGAAGTTGAACATTGCAGAGAAGTTGGGATCTGTAGGACCTGCAAAGAAGTTCAGACAACCGTCCTTTGCAAGGATCTTGTCACCGGTCTCAACAACGGGACGGACGGGAGCGTATACGAACACGTCATCGTAGCCCTTGCCGTCGGTAAGAGCCATAAGCTTGTCAATGCTGTCGGGATCCTTGGTATTCATATATACCAGCTTTACTCCGCCCTTTGCGGCATCCTCGGGAGTGAGGATGGAAGCTGCTCTTTCAAGTCTTGCATCGTCGATATCAGTAACAACCACCAAAGCGGGACGAATGTCGCCGTGCACTGCCAGATCGATAGCGCCCAGACCCATGGGACCGGCACCTGCAAGGATGGCAAGGTTACCGCCTGCGCGGATGCCCATCTGATGAACGTAACTACCTGCCTTGGTGTGGTAGTTAGCGTGGAAGGCGCCAACGATACAGCTCATAGGCTCGGAAAGAGAGCCATAGAAATATGCATCACCCTTGTAGGGAAGCAATGCGCCCATTTCCATAACCTCGTTGGGGATGATAACGTAGGTAGCACCGCCGCCACAGTACTTGTAGGAATAACCGGGAGCTGCAAGAGAGCCCTTGTAGTTGATAGCGGGCTGAATGGAGAACTTATCTCCGGGCTTGAAATCATTTGCCCACTTGGAGCCGATCTTTACAAGCTCGCCACAGAACTCGTGTCCGAGGATTATGGGGTTGCCCTCTCCCAGATCATCGGGAACTCTCTTGTGATCTGCGCCCATTTCAGCAGCCTTGAAGCTGGACATACAAAGGCTGTCGGATATAACGTGGGCAAGTATCTCATCGTCTTTTATCTCGGGAAGCTCAAAGCTCTCCAGGCGGAGATCTTCTTTTCCGTACATTCTCAATGCAGTGGTTTTCATTTTCTGAATACTCCTTAAAACAAATAATATTGGTACGTAGTTATCATACCATACAAATGATTATTTTTCAAGAGCTTTATGATTTTTTTCGCGATTTTTTCCGTTATATTCCACCCATTCTTCCCCGAATTGTGAACAACCGATGTTATTATCACTTTTTTCTTTTGCTTTCGCCATATTCCGAGATGCTTCGCTTTCTCTTGACAAAAACCCAAAGATTGTTATATAATGTTATTATATAAATGTCAAGAAAGTTTCTCAAGCGGAGGGATCTACAGTGGTAAAAAAACGTATGCTAATTCTCGGTAATGCTTATATGGAGCTGACCCTTACTATGGATCAAATGCCAAAAGCGGGCGAGAGCACGGTATCAGACGGTAAATACGGCTTCAACGGCGGAGGATTAGCTATAGTTACCGCCATTGCCGCATCAGCTCTCGGCATTGATGCCATCCCCTGTGCTACAGTGGGAAACGACGTATATGGAAACAAGCTAAAAGCCCTTTTGGACAAAAACGAAATATCCCTCAGAGGTATGATCACCCACAAAACGAGCCCCACCGCCCTTAAGGTAAATCTGATGAGCGGTGCAAGCTCTCCGAGAAGCATTCTTTATCCCGCTCCCCCTCTGAGATCCGGTGATATTGAGGAAGCCTTTGTAAGCTATCCCGACGGACTTATGCTCTGCGCCGACGCCGATCATCTTACCATGGAGAAAGCGAGCGCCTTTGCAAAAAGCGACGGAGTTGACGTGTTTTTGCAGGTCCCCAAGGCTGACCCCGAAAGCGCTCTTCACACCTTGGGAAGACTTAAGGCAGCGATATTGGGAGAGGAAGAGATATATTCTCACATTTCCTGCCGTCCCGACAGTCTCAAAGATTACGTTCAGTGCTCGATAAAGCTTTCCTCAAGGATAAATTCCGACTACTTTGTCTTCAATCTGGGCACAAGAGGTGTGTACGTCACCGACGGAAAATACAGCGAGCTCGTCGCTCCCTTCCCCGCTCAGCCCGTGGATACAAGAGCCTCCGGGGAATGCTTCTTTGCCGCTCTGTGCGCCTCGTATTCCCAAACCAAGGATATGAAGCAAGCCGCAGTCAGAGCTTGTGCGGCTCAGGCGTTGTGCGCTTCGAAGCCCGGTGGCATCACATCCCTTCCCGACTTGTATTCTCTGGAGGAATATCTGGAAAGAAACCAAAGATGATCCTTTCAAGCATCCGCTCTGTCGGGTGCTTTTTTATCAAAGCAAGGAGAAAAGCCATGTTCAATATTTTGGTGGTTGAGGATAACCGCGATATGTCAGAGCTTTTTTGCGCCGTACTGGAGGATAACGGCTACAAGACCTTCAGTGCCAGCAACGGCAACGAGGCTCTGGAGATAATGGACAAACAGTTTATAGATCTTATAATCTGCGACCTTATGATGCCCGAAATGGACGGCTATGAGTTTACCGACACCCTGCGAAAATGCAACTGCGATATACCTATCCTTACCGTCACCGCGCGGGATCAATTCAAGGATATGAAAAGATCCTTCGAGCTTGGCAGTGACGATTATATGGTCAAGCCCGTCAATTTAAACGAGCTTCTTTTAAGAGTGAATTCTCTTTTAAGACGGGCAAAGATCAGTGCGGAAAAAAAGATCGTTGCGGGAAGCACCGTGCTGTATTACGACTCTTTAACTGTAATCTCAAACGGCAAAAGCACCGTTCTTCCGCAAAAAGAATTTTATCTCCTTTATAAGCTTCTCTCCTATCCCGATAAGATCTTCACAAGGCAGCAGCTTATGGATGAAATATGGGGAATGCTCAGTGAAACGGACGAACGCACGGTAAACACCCACATTAACCGCCTCAGAGAGCGCTTTAAGGATAATCCCGATTTTTCCATAGTGACCATAAGAGGTCTCGGATACAAGGCGGTGAAGACCCGTGATTAAAAAAAGAAAGCAAAAAAGCCGTCTTTGGCTCTTCTTTACACTTGTCAGCACTGCCGTAATAGTTGCATCCTTCTCCATCGCCGGACTTGTGTGGCTTTTGCTTTACAATGCAGGCAGTATAAATATCCCCCCGGAAACCGTAAACCTCCCTCTTTGGTTCATTCTTGCCGCAGGCGCACTGACAGGCTTTGCCATGGCGGTTCTTATAGGCAAGCTTTTTATCCATCCCGTGCAGGAGCTTCGTCAGGCACTTTTTAAGATCTCCAAGGGCGATTTCACGGTAAAGCTCAGCAAAAAAGCATCCTTGAAGGAAATAAGCCAGATGAACGAAAGCTTCAACTCCATGACAAAGGAGCTGGAGAATATCGAGACCCTGCGAAACGATTTTGTGGCAAACGTGTCTCACGAGATAAAGACGCCTATCAGCGCCATATCCGGCTATGCCAGTCTGCTTTCTTCCCCATCAATAACAGAGGAAAAGAAAAAGGCGTACGTAGAGACTATCCAACAAAACGCCCAAAGATTGAGTACTCTTACCCAGGAGCTGCTTTTGCTGTCAAAGCTCGACAATCAATGTGAGCCCCTTTCCGACAGCCTCTTCAGGCTCGATGAAATGATAAGAAATCAGATCCTGCTCCTCGAGGGCAAGTGGTCAGCAAAGAATATAAGCTGGGATCCGGAGCTTCCCGCCGTGGAATTCTCCGGAAAAGAAAACCTTCTCTGCAGAATGTGGAGCAATATTCTGGATAACGCCATAAAGGCATCTTACAGCGGAGGAACGATTGAGGTAACTCTGGTAAAAAACGAGGACGGCATCAGCGTAAGCATCACGGACCACGGCAAGGGAATGACGGAAGAAACCTTAAAGCATATATTTGATAAATTCTATCAGGGTGATACCTCCCGTAGGTCTGAGGGAAACGGTCTCGGATTATGTATCGTGAAAAAAATATGCGAGCTGCACCGCGGAGAGATCACCGTTTTTTCAAAACCTGAAGAGGGCACAACTTTCAAAGTGACCCTACCTTTCATCGAATAAAAACGTATAACGCTGCACAAATGGCTGTTATTATATTGACATTTTACAAGAATAATAGTATAATATACATAACTACAAAATAAAAAGGAGAGCACCAATGAAAAAGATTTTTTCCGTACTCTTGGTTCTGACCATGGTCCTCCCAATGCTGTGCTTCAGCGCCAGCGCGGAGACCGTTACGGCAGATATCACTTGGTACGACGAATCAAAAACCGAGTTTAAGATTTCCACAGCCGCACAGCTTCTCGGTCTTTCCCAGCTTGGCCAGTCAAAAAACTTTGCCGGCAAGACCGTAAAGCTTGATGCGGATATCACCCTCAACGAAGGTGATTCCTCTAAATGGGGAGAGACCGCTCCCGCCATCTCCTGGGCTCCCATCAAGGAGTTTGCAGGTACACTGGATGGCCAGGGCCACACCATCAGCGGTATTTACAGTAAGGTCGGCGGAACAGGCGGCTTCATCATGAAGCTTGCTCCCGATGCAGTCCTTACCAACTTCAAGATGGAAAACAGCTACATCGAGGCATCCGGCGCAGTTGCTTCCATAGCATCCTCCGGCTCCGGAACCATCTCCTACGTTTACAGTAACGCCACAGTCGTTTGCGGAGATCATCACGCAGGCGGTATCTTCGGTGTTGCGACCACAGGCACCGTCAACGTAAGCTATTGCTGGTTTGACGGAAGCTTGACTTTGAAAATGCGTTACGGCGCAGGTATCGTAGGTAACGGCAACGGCAATACCACCAACGTTTCCCACTGCCTTAACACAGGCTCCATCTATTCCTCCTGTGAGACCACACAGACCACTCACATCGGCGGTATTGTAGGAAGAAACGACAAGACCACCAACATAGTTGACTGTCTTAACCTGGGATCTGTCAGCACCTACTGTACCGTAAACGGCATCACTGACGTAAACGGTGCACTTATGGGCGCCTGCTCCTTAAACACAGACCAGTCCGCATTGAACGTTAAGGATTGCTGGGCGTCCACCGAAAGCTATCCCGCACTCATCGGTGCAAACGCCGCACAGAAGAACTCCACCCAGGAGAATATGGGCCTGATTTCAGAAAAATTCCTTATAGGATACAGTGCATACTATAACACCACTCTGGATTTTGAAAGCACTTGGACTGTTGTTGCAGACTCCACTCCCATACTTCAGTGCTTTGCTGACGAGATCCTTCCCGTATACGACGTTAACGCACCCGCCATCAGCGACTTCGAGATAAAGAGCGAGGGCTACTACGGTCCCAGATGGACCTTAACACTGGAGCTCAAGGAAGGCATTAAGCCCGAAAACGTTACTGTCGGCGCTCTCATCTGCCCCACTAAGGCAATCCCCGAGAACCACGACCTTAACCTTCTTGACACAAGCTTCACCTACAGAGACAAGGAATATGCAGTTGCCAACGTAGAGGGCAAGATACTCAGAGAAAGCGAAGAGGGCACTATCGTTGCTACCTTTGTTATCACCGATATCGGCATCGACCTTGCAAGAACAGACTTCACCGTTCGTCCCTACGCTATCTATGATATGGACGGAGTTAGTCTTGAGGTATACGGCAACTCCGAGACCGCGACCTTCTACACTCACGCAGAGCTCCTTGCCCGCGATGAAAAGACCGATGCGGAAACCAAAAAGCAGCTTGAAACGGTTCTCGCACCCATAAACAAGGTTTTGGGCGACGATTACCCCCTCAGCCACGATTGGAGCACAATGGATCTCTTTGAAAAGATCCCCGCTATGATCGCTGACGGTACAAGCATCCTCAAGACCAGAGATCACGGTGCAGGCAACTACGTTGTTACCATCGATATGACTATGGACGAGGATTACAAGGCGTACCTCGCATTGCTTGAAAAGTACGGCTTCGAAAAGGTGTACGACAACGGCGAGACCGGTATCAACGATTCCGTTTACACAAGCACCTACAAGCTTGACGATCTCTACGTTACAGTTACACACATCTCCTACGATTTCCAGACCTTCATTTCCGCTTGCTTTGACGTTGAGCTTTCCGAGCATCTCGAGGATAAGTTCTCCGCTGACGTAATCGAAGGCAAGTCCACCAAGGTACATATGCTTCAGATCCACAACCCCGGCGGAAACAGCATCGTAATCGAGCTCAAGAACGGTCACTTCATCATTTCCGACGGCGGTACAGAGGGCGAATTTGAATATCTTATGAGATATCTCTTCTCTCTTGTTCCCGAAGGCGAAAAGCCCATTATCGACGCTTGGATCGTTACTCACCTTCACAACGACCACTTCCACGTTATGAACGGCTTCAACAAGAATCCTCAGTACGCAGAAAAGCTCTACGTTGAAGGCTTCTACTTCCACGAGCCCTCTGATGAGGTTAAGGATATGGATGCCGGTGTATACGGTGAAATAGCAAACGAATATAAGGCTATCTCCCTTATGAAGACCACCAAGGGTGAAACTCCCAAGATCTACCGTCCTCAGACCGGTCAGAGATACTACTTCTCCGATATCTACTTCGAGATCCTTATGGCACCCGAACAGGTATGGCCCGAAGAGCACACCAACAGCTTCAACGATTCCAGCGTATTCTACTTCTTTAACATCGAAGGTCAGACCTTCCTTAACGGCGGTGACGGTTACAAGTCCAACATGGAGTTCCTTATGACCGCTTACGATGCGGAATATCTCCACTTCGATCTCTTCCAGGTTCTCCACCACGGACATAACACCTGGGATGAATTCACCGACTACTGCAGCTTTGGAACTCTCCTCTTCTGCTCTCCTGCCATCGATAAGTTCTTTATAGGTATGGGCGGAGCAAACGGACACCTTATCGACGTAGCAGATGACTACTACGTTTCCAACTACAACTCCACAGTGTTCAAATTCCCCTATAAGCTCGGTTCCGCAAAGTACGTTCCTATGCCCTAAGAGTTAGATATATCCCCGACAGATCTCTGTCGGGGATATTTTTTGCAAAAAAATCCCGTAGGGCAGTGCCATACGGGATTTTAGGCTATTATTATCAGTCGTCCAGGGTTGCTTCCTGACCGGTAAGGCTCAGTGCGCTGGTGCGGATAGCCTTGGGTCTGGGGCATCTTGTGGTCATTTCATAGATCTTGCCGCTCTTGCAGGATTCCTGAATACCGTGGATGACCTCAATGGCGTGGAGTCCGATATCGTAGTGGCATCTGGGACGTCTGCCGTTTTTGAGAGCATAACACATATCGGCAAGACCGATACCTCTGCTGGAGGAGGAATAACCGTGAAGGATTGGAAGCTGAACCTCCTGAGCAGGGCAAGCCTCTCCCAAGACCTGATTATCATCCTCACCAACGATCGGAGCTGCGTCATTACTCTTGGGTGTTGCACCGGGAACTATTTTCTCATGCTCAGGAGCTGCACCGCGGCGCTTTACGCTGATAGCACTGGAGAAGCTGTTGGGGTCGCCCAAATTAAGAACACCGTCTGTTCCCGTAACCACAAACTGATGTGTGGAAGAGGAATCTGATGTGATGTGGAAGGTGCCCAATACTCCGTTTTCAAACTCAAGTGCGGCAAGAAGCGTGGTGGGAGTATCAACAATGAACTCCTCCTTATACTTGGGGTGCTTGGGATTGGTGTACTGTCTCTTGGGATTAAGATTTCCGCCAAAGCCGGTAACACGCTTGATAGAGCCGAACATATTTATCATCTGGTGGATGTAGTAACCGCCAAGATCAAAGGGGAAGCCTCCGCCGTAATGCAAGGGGAAGAAGAAGTGCTTGGGAGCGGTATCAAAGAAGGGGCTCTCGGGCTCGTAATGAGAGGTGCACTGTGCGTGAATGGTAACGGGCTTTCCGATTATACCGTCGTCAAGATACTTTCTTGCGGACTGTTCCCACGCGCCCAGGAAGGTGTCGGGAGCGGTGGTAAAGGAAACGTCATTTTCCTCTGCAAGTCTTGCAAGCTCCTTTGCCTCCTCAAAGGTGGGAGCCATCATCTTTTCACAGTAAACGTGCTTGCCGTGCTTCATAGCCTGGCTGGACACCTCAAAATGGCTTTCCGGATAAGTGAGGTTAACAACGACCTGGATCTCGGGATCGTTGTAGATCTCCTCATTGGTCATTTTCTTAACGCCGTACTTTTCAGCAATGTACTGAGCTCTGCTGTCTATAAGATCCGCACATCCAACTACCTCGATGACACTGAATTTGTGCATCATATTCTTCATATAAGTACCTCGGCAAATACCGCCGCAGCCTATTACGCCAACCTTGATCTTTTCCATATTGTCCTCCAAATTTATTCTATAGGTTTAAATTATTGTATCATAAGATATTTGAAATTGCAATACTCTTTTAAAATAAGTTAAAGCCTTTTTTCTCCCCCCAAAAAGTACGCCTCCCGTAAAAACGGGAGGCGATTTCTTATCCCTTATAATCCTCAATACCAAATTGTCTAAGCCATTCTACAGTGGGCTTTTCTAAAGGTTTTGTAATGCTAATATAGAAATATACACCTTCATTTGATCCATACAGATCTATATACTCGGGAACCTCTTCTGAGCTTGAATCACCATCATTTTCAATTGCTTTGTATTTCTCTTGCACCTGTATTACAGATTCTCCTTGTGTTATTGTGTACCAAACGGTTTTCCATTTAGTTTTTTCCCCCTTACAGTAATACTCAGTGCGATTATTGACCTTTTTTACTTCGGTTATATATTCGCTGTTATTTTCGACATATTCAGCTTCTGTATCTACGGTATTACGTTCATAAAGCTCTCTATTATCAAAAACCCAATAAATGCAACTACTGTTATTACCCGGATCAGGAGCATATAAATAGTACTCATATAATTCGCCATTCCAATAAACATCTCTAAGTACGTATCCATCCGGGACTCTTGGCGCTTGAATATTTTCAAAATCACAGATTAGTATGCCGTTGGAATCATTTTCTAAAAGATTCTTTATTCTCGCTAAATCTTCATCACTCAGTTTCCCGTTTTTTACGGTATCAACAAATTCCTCCACGGTATCATAATCTCCGGCTGCTAAAATCCAATCACCGTGATAATAAGTATTATCTTCTATCTCTTTTATTTTTGGCATTATCTCATCTTTGATTACAAGATAATCCTGACCGTCTATTTTTACTAAATCATATCTTTCGTTATCACCTCCATAGGGCTCGGGACCGCATGAGATAAAACAAGTTATAATAAATATAAGGGATATAATCAGTGATAATGTTTTTTTCATTTTTCTCATTAATTCTCCTTTCCGAAAAAACAGTAATTTTATGCTTTAAACCGAGGAAGGACCTCCCCCCTCGGTTATATTATATATTGTAGTTAAGGCTTATGTCAATAGCCATACCGAAGCGTACACTATTTTCTGCTATATGCACAATACGCTGTAGTTCAAAGAAGTTTAGCAGATGGCTTTTTTGTGCGGGATGATGAAAAAAAGAGAGGCAAAAGAATAGCAAAAAAATAAGGTGCCGATGATCGGCACCTTAAGTACGTTAAATATTAAATTATTTAACCTCTACGCTTGCACCTGCTGCGGTGAGCTTAGCCTTGATATCGTCAGCCTCTGCCTTGGAAACGTTCTCCTTAACAGGCTTGGGAGCGCCCTCAACCATATCCTTAGCATCCTTAAGGCCGAGACCGGTGATCTCACGGATAGCCTTGATAACGTCGAGCTTCTTCTCGCCGAATCCTGCAAGGATAACGGTGAACTCAGTCTTCTCCTCAGCTGCTGCTGCGCCTGCTGCGGGAGCTGCTGCGCCTGCAACTGCAACGGGAGCTGCGGTTACACCAAATTCCTCTTCGAGAGCCTTAACGAGATCAGCCATCTCAAGGATGGTCAGACCTTTGATTTCTTCAAGTAATGCATTGATCTTTTCGCTTGCCATTTTAGTAATTACCTTTCTGTTATTATAAATTTTGTCCGGTATTATCCGGTAGAAAAATGTCTGTCGCTTTTATGCAACTATTGTTTGCTGATCACTCAGCTGCAGCTTCTGCTGCGGGTGCTTCCTCTGCGGGAGCTTCGCCGCTCTTGTCGATGATAGCCTGAAGAGCATAAGCCAGCTTGTAGAGGGGAGACTGCATACCCATCATGATCTTGCAAACCAAAGTATCCTTACCGGGAATGCTTGCAAGCTCGTTTACGCCTGCCTCGTCAAGAACGTTTCCGTCAACGAATCCACCCTTGATCTGGAAAGTCTCGATCTTGTCAGCGTACTCCTTGATGATCTTTGCGGGAGCAACGGGATCGCTATCGCAGGTTGCGATTGCGTTCATACCTGTAAGATGAGCCTTGAGTTCACCGTAGCCTGCATTCTCGCATGCCATACCTGTCATGGAGTTCTTGTAGACCTTGTACTCAACGCCTGCTTTACGAAGCTGTGCACGAAGTGCTGTGTCCTGCTCAACAGTGATTCCTGCGTAGCTGACAATAACACCTGCCTGTGCCTTCTTGATTTTCTCTGTCAGTTCTTCTGTCTGAAGCTTCTTCTGCTCCAGAATCTTTGCGCTCGGCATTTATTATTTCACCTCCGTCCGATGTTTTGGGTAAAACGAAAGCCCTTTTACCGACGTCGATAAAAGGGCAAAATAATACAAATGTATATTTTTGCTTTGCTTTCCTCGACAGGCGGAATTTAAAAAGGCTCTTGCCTTTACCTGTTGTCTTAGGTAACAGAGAGATTATACCACAATATAACCTCTCTGTCAAGCGTTTTTTAAAAGTTTTTTAAATCAGTTGCCGTACTTAACGTAGTTGATCTTGACACCGGGGCCCATAGTGGATGCAGCCACGCAGCTCTTGATATACTGACCCTTCAGTGCAGCGGGTCTTGCCTTAACGATTGCAGCGATGAGAGTCTCAAAGTTCTCGGTGAGCTTCTCTGCGCCGAAGGAGGCCTTGCCGATGGGGCAGTGGATGATGTTGGTCTTGTCGAGACGGTACTCGATCTTACCTGCCTTTGCTTCCTGAACAGCCTTAGCAACGTCGGGAGTAACGGTTCCTGCCTTGGGGTTAGGCATCAAGCCCTTGGGACCGAGTACCTTACCGAGACGTCCGATAACACCCATCATATCGGGAGATGCGATAACGATATCAAAGTCGAACCAGTTCTCCTGCTGGATCTTCTGAACGAGATCCTCTGCGCCAACGTAGTCAGAGCCTGCTTCCTCAGCAGCCTTTGCCTTGTCGCCCTTAGCGAAAACCAGAGTTCTTACAGTCTTACCGGTTCCGTTGGGGAGAACTACTGCACCTCTTACCTGCTGGTCAGCGTGTCTGGAGTCAACACCCAGACGGATGTGGATCTCAACGGTCTCATCAAACTTTGCCTTTGCGGTATTGCAAACTGCTGCAAATGCCTCTGCAGCCTCATAAAGCTTTGCCTTGTCAAGTGTCTCAAGGCTTGCGTTATATTTCTTTCCTCTTTTCATTTACAAGCACCTCCTTAATCTACTACTTCTACGCCCATGGAGCGTGCAGTGCCTGCGATCATACTCATTGCAGCTTCAACGGAAGCGGCATTGAGGTCGGGCATCTTCTGCTCGGCGATCTTCTTTACCTGCTCCTTGGTGATCTTTGCCACCTTGGTCTTGTTGGGAGCGGCAGAAGCAGTCTCGATTCCGCAAGCCTTCTTAATAAGAACTGCTGCGGGGGGAGTCTTGGTGATGAATGTAAAGGTACGGTCTGCGTAGATAGTGATAACGCAGGGGATGATAAGTCCTGCATCCTGCTTTGTGCGCTCGTTGAACTCCTTGGTGAAGTTAACGATGCTGACACCGTGCTGACCGAGAGCGGGACCTACAGGGGGTCCGGGCATTGCCTTGCCTGCGGGCAGCTGAAGCTTAACGTAAGCTACTATTTTCTTTGCCATTGTAATTACCTCCTATGTGGTGAAAATTCGGGATCCTTGTCCCTCCCACATTCTTAAAAGCCCTTTAAAGACTTTTTTGACTTTTTCAGATATCCGCCTTCTTAAGCCAAGCGGAATCCAACTCGATTGTTGTCTGACGGCCGTGGAGAGTTGCCTTGATCTTAACACGCTTGTAATCAGCGGAGATCTCCTCAACGACGGCAGACGTGATGTGATCCTTCAGTGAGCCGTCAATAACCTTGACTGCGTCGCCCACGTCGTATCCCAGTGAAACGGTCTGCGTTTCAACTCCCAGTGCCTCAACCTCTTCATCGGTGAGTACAACCGGCTGGCTTCCCGGACCTACAAAGCCCGTGACGCCTCTTGTGTTTCTGACAACGTGCCAGCTCTCGTCATTCATTACCATTTTTACCAGTACGTAGCTGGGGAACAGCTTTCTTTCGGTACCGGCTGACTCATCATTGGGGTCGATGACGGTCTCCATAGGTATTCTTACCGAATGGATAAGATGACCGAGCTTTCTGTTTTCAACTATTTTTTCGAGATTGGTGGCAACCTTGTTCTCATATCCCGAATAGGTATGAACTACATACCAATGGGGTGTTTTTGTATCTTCTAACATTTCTAACAAACCCCCTTAATGCCGTGCGATCACAGCAAGTTGCCCAAAAGAATGATAAGCTTTGTCAAAACGAAGTCGACAACACCGATAGCAACACCGGTGATAGCCATCATAGCCAATACGACACCGGACTTCTTCACGGTCTCGGGCCATGACAACCAAACAACCTTCTTAAGCTCGCTCTTGCAATCCACGATGAAATTGCCAAAGCGCTTAAACAAGCCATCCTTTTTCTTCTTGGGCTTATCTGCCTTCTGGACAGATTTTTCAAGCTTTTCGTCTGCCATAATATCTTTTTCCTTTCAATAATTTGAGAAAGTCCGATTACTTTGTCTCTTTATGAGGGGTATGCTTACGGCAGAACCTGCAGTACTTGTTCATCTCAAGTCTGTCAGGGTCATTCTTCTTGTTCTTCACAGTATCATAGTTTCTCTGCTTGCACTCTGTGCAGGCAAGAGTGATCTTCACTCTCATTTCGGCACCTCCTGTAAGATTTCTTTTAAATGTACCTTCCTCAAAAGGGCATGCGCAACGACCCCTCGCGCACACCGAGAGGTAGAATAATGATAACACAAAACTCTTTCTTTGTCAAGACTTTTTTTGTTTTTTAAGAGCTTTTACCAAAAAACTTTTATTATATATAAATTAAGGAAGATTTCCCTTTCATTCTCCCTTTTTCGCAGCCATTTCGCCGTCTTTTTTTCTCTCGTTTCGGCGAAACTGAGCCGGAGTGCAACCAAAACGGCTGCAAAAACCCTTATAAAAACAGTTGTTATTGCCAAATCCCACCTGCGCGGCTATCTTTTCAAGATTCATATCGGTGGTTATCAAAAGCTCCGAGGCAAGGTCCAACCGATACCCTCTGAGATACTCGTTAAAGCTCATTTTGTAAGTAGAGCGAAAAAGTCTGCCCAAATAGGCACTGTTGTAGCCGTAGATCCCCGCAAGCTCGGTCAAGGTTATCTTTGAGGAATAGTTTTTGTTAAGATATTCAATCACCCTCGGCAAAGCCGCGCCCGACATCTTTATCTTGCGGCTGTCGCCTCCCTTTCGGCTGAATCTGGCGCGAAACAGCAAGACCAATTTTAAATATTCCCTTGCCAGCTCTTCCCAAAACTCTCCCTTTGAGTTATATTCCGAAAGCATTCCTTCAAAAAAGCCCTCAAGCTGAAGCTGAGTTTCTCTGTCAAAATATACCACCGCAGAGGCCTTTGCACTTTCCTCAATGAAAAGCTCAAGAGATCGGGCATATTCCTCCGTGAGAAAAACGTTATAATATTCCGAGTGGGACTTAGGAACTATAGAATGGCTTTTGAGCTTGTCCACCGCAAAAAAGCTTCCGGGACAAAAATCGTAATCCACACCGTCGATAGTGTGCACCCCCTCCCCCTTCACCACAAAAACAAGCTCGATAAAATCGTGGGTATGGGAATGGCAGGGAAGCTCTTTTTTATATTTTTTCACCAGAACGCCCTTTTGCTCAACAAAAAAGCTGTTTTGTCTGTATATGCGCATAAATTCCACCGTAAAAATCCAATTTTGATACTTTTATTATAATTATTTTTATCAAAATGTCAATAAAAACAAAATATTCCCTTTATTTTTCCTATTTTAGTACAAAGTAAATTCTTTTTACACCAAGGGCGGACTCACTTTCGCAACTCAAAAAAATCATATATTTTTTCTTAAAAGTATAATTTTGATATAAATTTGTGCAAATGTGCTCTTGCTGTATAAAGCTTTAATATGTTAAAATAGCCACAAAGGAAGGTGAGAAAAATGAAGAAGATCGCAGTGCTTTTCAAGCTCAAGGATCCATCCTGCCGCGAGGGCTATGAGTACGCCCACAAAAACCTCCCCCAAGAGATGAGAGAGATACTCACCCTGGCGGGAATTAAAAACTACACCATTTGGAATTACAAAACCCTGCTTTTCGGTTATTACGAATGCGAAGACCCCGAAAAGACAAACGAAATCCTTAAAGCCTCCCCCGTGTTCGCCGCCTGGAGAAAACAGATGGAGCAATACGTGTATATGGAGCCCGTGACAAATCAAAAAGAATGGGATCTGGAGCTTCTGTTCGAGCATCAGTAAACCGATAAACAAAGGAGAAAAAAACAATGTATTACAACCTTAAAGAAACCGAAGCAAGACTTGAAAAAACCAGAGAGATCCTCAGAGCAAAAAATCTCGATGCGGCTCTCATCTACTTCGACGAGCTGAACATTGCCAACGGCTGGTATCTGTCCGGCTGGTGCGGACAGTTTGAGAAGGGCGCCATTCTCGTTCCCGTTCAGGGTGAGCCCTGGCTTTTGGGCGGTCCCGAAAGCGAGCCCTTTGCAAAGCAGTCCTCCGCAATCACAAACACCAGAAGCTTCCCTGTTTTCATGGTACCCGACGAAGAGTATCCCAACGCAGAGATTATCGACTTTGCAATGCTTAACAAGGAATTGAAAAACAGCAACACCAAGATCAAGCGTCTTGGTATGGTCGGCACCAACACCATTCCCCGCCAGGTATATCTTGACTTTGCAGAAGGCTTCGAGGGCGTTGAGATCGTTGACATTACCGATGCATATGAGATCCTCCGTTCCTACAAGAGCCGCTGGGAGATCGAAAACATTCTCAAGGCGGTAAGCTTCTGCGACGTTGCATACGACCGTATGAAGGAAGCTATCAAGCCCGGCGCCTTTGAATTCGAGGTCGCCGCCGCAGGTGAAGCATATTGCCGCGCCAACGGTGCAGACAGCTTTGCATACAGAACAATTGTCGGCTCGGGCGAAAGAGCTCAGGCAGTCGTTCCCACAGCCACCAACAGAAAGATGAATGCAGGCGAGCTTGTTATGATCGGTATAGCTCCCCGCTTCAACGGCTACGCAGGCACTATGGGCGACACCCTTCCCGTATCCGGCGAATTCACTCAGGATCAAAAGGATTGTATGAACCACTTAAGAGAGGTAATGCGTCTTACAAAGAATATGCTCCGTCCCGGTGTTTCCGGCAAGGAGATCGACGTTCCCGGCAGACTTTACTATCAGAAGCACGGCTTGTTCGACTACCTTGTATGCCCCTTTGCCCACACCATCGGCTTGATGGAAGCAGAAGCTCCCTTCTACGGCCCCAACAGTGAGGACGTTCTCGTTCCCGGTATGACCGTTATGGTTGACGTCAGCTTCTTCGGACATCCCAAATTCCACGGCGCAAGAATCGAAACAGGCTACGTTATCACCGAAAACGGCTGTACTCCCATGAGCCCCAAGATGGATAAGTACTTCTCCGAGGATCTGAAATAATGAAAATACTTGTCGGCTCTTTCCAATGTGAGTCCAACACCTTCTCTCCCCACAAGGCAAGCAAGGAGGATTTCCACATTCTCCGCGAAGAAGCGGCTATCGACGCAATGCACGGCTGCAAGATCTTGAAAAACGAAGGCTTTGAGCTCATACCCATGCTTTACGCCGTTTCTCTGCCCTCGGGAGAAGTGAAAAAGAAGGATTATTTTGAAATATTAAAGGAGTTTCTCACCATTGCCGCAGATCATCGCGATGCCGACGGAGTTTATCTTTATTTCCACGGCGCAATGCAGGTGGAAGACATCGGAAGCGGAGAGGAATTTTTCACAGAGAAGCTTCGCTTGGTGCTCGGTAAGGAGATCCCCATAAGCGTCGCCTGCGACTTCCACTCCGTGGTCACAGACAGATACCTCTCCCTTATCAATGCCATTTCGGGCTTTCGAACCGCACCTCACACAGACTACGATGCCACCGAGGACAGAGCGGCAAGAGCACTGATAAGGCTGATCCGAGAAAAACCCGTTTCCCTGCCTCATTATGTCAGAATACCGGTGCTTTGGGCAGATGCGGCGCAAACGGACTGTGAGCCCTATCCCACTGTTCTTGAAATGCTGAAAGAGGCAGATAAAGAAGCTTCCGTTGTAAGCGCATCGGTATTTAACGGCCAGCCGTGGATAGACTCTCCCTACGTCGGAGCATCGGTCGTCATCTACGGCGACAACAAAGCCGAAAGCCACGCAAAAAAGATCGGAGAGTATTTCCTCCAAAACATCCGCAAGCTCAGCTTCAAGGTGCCGTACTGCTTGCCAAAGGATCTTCCAAAGGCCATAAGCGAAAGCCTTGCCCCTGCCTTTATAAGCGACTCCGGTGATAACACCACCGCAGGTGCAGACGGAAAAAGCAGCTATCTTTTGGAGTTGTGCAAAGACATACGCGACAAAAAACTTCTCTTTGCCGCCATCTGCTGCGAGGAAGCTTTCGACGATCTGGCAAAGCACTCTGTGGGAGACTGCGTTCAATTAAGCCTTCCCGCCCGCGATAAATTTTCAAAAGGCATTATGCTCAACGGAAAAGTGTCAAAAAAAGGCAGGATACTGGGATTTGTGAAAGAGGATTGCGGCGAAGGCATTCTCTTTGAAAGCGAAAATATCTCCATTATCCTTACCGCAGTTCGCTCAAGCTTTATCTCTCCCGATCATTTTTCGGCGATGGGTATAGACGTCAGTGATTACGACTGCATATTCGTCAAGATGGGTTACCTATGGCCTGAGCTTGCGGGACATTACGGCAGTACCGTGTTCTGTCTCAGTCCGGGAAGCTCCACCAATGACTTTTCCACCTTAAACTATAAAAATCTCAAAACCGAATACTGCTTTATCAAATAAAAAAAGGAGAACCGAAAATGAATTTAGGTAAGAAAACATGGGTTTTCTGCGACGGCGATCTTCCCCCCGCAGGCAACAGCGAGCCCTTTGCTCACGAGGCTATGATGGTAGTCAACAATTCCGACAAGATTGCAAATTTAAAGATCACCCTTCTTTTTGAAGACAAAGAACCCAAGGAAAACATCGCTCTCACCGTCGAGCCCAAGAGAGTTCGTTGCATCCGTATGGATATGCCTCTCGGCGAAGAAGGCTTCAAGATTCCTTTCGGACAGTTTGCCGTCATTCTTGAAAGCGACGTTGAGGTCGTTGCCGTTTACGGCAGACTTGACAGACGCCCCGATATGGCATACTATCCCGTTCAGGGCTACAGCGTTTGATTTTTGGAGTAAATAAAAAATGACTACGTGGTATCAGAAAAAAGAAAACTTCTTCCGTATGCTCGTGGATCAGCACATCCCTAACAAAGACGGATATATGGAAAAGTTCGACCCCGCCGAATATGCAAAAAACATCAGCCTTTCCGGCGCCAAGGTCGCATACGTTTATTCCTCCAACTGCCTGGGACTATCATTTTTCCCTTCCAAATATCTGCCCAACCATCAGTGTGCAAAAAAGGACGTCTTCGGTCAGACAGTAAAGGAGCTGAGAAAGCTGGGGATATCTCCCATCGGCTATTTCAACTCCTGGATGACCTTTGTGGCAGATATGCATCCGGAATGGAATGCGATAAACAGCAAAGGAATTTCCAAAAGAGACAAGACCCGCTTTGCATCACCCTGCAACAACAATCCCGAATTCAAGGAACTGATGAAGAACGTTGCAAGAGAGCTGGCGCAAAACTACGATCTTGACGGTCTGTGGCTGGATATGATCGGAATAAACACTCCTGTTTGCTACTGCGAAGCCTGCAAAAAGAAGTATTTCGACCATTGCCAAAAAGAGCTCCCCACCACCTCCGACGTGAACTCCCCCGAATTGATCAGCTACTTCAAATTCAAAAGAGACTGCGTTGAAGAATACGTAAGAGAAGTGAGAGATGCGGCACTGGAGATCAATCCCCGCCTCAGCTTTGCATATCAGTGTGCAGACGTTAAGAATCCTTACAGATACGGTCATAACGGCATAGCTTATCACAAGCTGGGCGACTACCTTTCGGGAGATTTCTATTTCGGAAGATCCGGCCCCAACACAGTTTGCAGACTCTTCTACCGCTTAAGCCCCAATCTTCCCTTTGAATATATGACCAGCCGTTGCTCGGGAGAGCTGGATTACCACACCATGACCAAAAACATCGGTGAGATAAGCGCCCAGGCTTTTTCGGCTATGATGCACAAGGGAAGCTTTGTTCTTATCGACGCCATCGACCCTTCGGGAGAGATGAACAAAGACTTCTACCGCGAGCTTGATGCCCTGAAAAAATCAATTGAGCCCTATATCCCACACATCGACTACAGCGAAAGGGCTCTGCGCAGTATAGCTGTGTATTTCAGCTTTGAATCGGCTCTTACCGAAAAGGAAAACGAAAACGTCTCTGTGGACGATATCCAATCCAGAGGTCATTTCAAGAGAGTAAGCCGTTTGGGAGAAGTGCTCAGCACTGCACACCTTGACTATGACGTTATCACCAAAACAGAGCTTGAAAGACTTTCCGATTACGACGTTCTTATCCTTTCCGATCTGGAAATGTTAAGCCAAGATGAGATCTCGGCGTTCAGAGAATACACTAAAAACGGCGGCTCTCTCTACGTGAGCGGAAAAACCTCCTTAAAGGACGACGACGGAAACCTCAAAGATAACTTTATGCTCAGCGACGTTTTGGGCGTTGACTATTTGGGCAGATTTGATTACGGCCCCAACTATATTGCTCCCGAGCTTGAAAACAAAGAGCTTTTCAGCCGCTACAGCAAAAAGTATCCCTATATGCTCAAAGACCCCTTTATCAAGGTCAAAGCAAAAGATCCAAAGCTCACCTTGGCAAGCGTCACTCTTCCCATAAGCTCATCCTCCGACAGGATCAATTTCTCATCTGCGATCAGCGATCCGCCTATGATCCCCACCGATCACCCTGCCTTGTATTTAAACAGCTTCGGAAAGGGCAAGGCGCTTTACTGCGCGGCAAGCCCCGAAACGGATCCATTGAAGGACACCTGTGATCTTTTCTGTGCGCTTGTAAAAATGCTTTTGAAAAAAGAGACAGTGAAAGTCGAAGCTCCGGAATATCTGGATCATACAGTCTATGAAAAGGACGGCGTTTATAAGATCCACCTTCTCAATTATCAAAGCATCTTCCCGCCCGTGAAACTTCACGACATCAAGATCACACTCGACCTTGAAGGCAAAAAGCCCATCAGCGCAGTTGATGCCTTTGGGGCTCCCGTTGAGTTCACCTTCAGCAAAGATTCAATGCTCGAAATAAAAACCGATCTTGAAATGTATAAGCTGATAATAGTAAAAACAAAATAAAAATATTCGACCTTAGTGCTCTCTGAAAAAGATTACTGCACTAAGGAGCGTACAATTAAGGACAGTTCTAAAATTTGTTCTTATCGCCCGTTGTATTGTACCACAGGCTGCAATTAAGGATATGAAATAATCATAGCCCTAAAAGAACGTTTTAACCCCACCGAGTTTTCGGTGGGGTTTTACTTGATTTTTATTTTTTTTATGGTATAATACGAATAACTTATAAAAGGAGGGTGTTTTTATGATTGTTGAAAAAAGAATCAAGGAATTTGAAAAACTCGGCTTTGGTATGTTTGTACATTTTGGTCTTTACAGCGTTATGGGAAAAGGTGAATGGGCAAAACGCGTTTTAAATATACCTTGGTGCGAATATCTTAAAACACTTGATAGTTTTGATCCTAAAATAAATTGGGCAGAGGAATTGGTTTTAATAGCAAAAGAGGCTGGTTGCCGATACATAACACTAACCACTCGACATCACGATGGATTTTCTCTTTATGATACTTGCGGATTAAATACCTATGATGCACCTAATGTGTGTGGGCGAGATATTGTAAAAGAATTTGTGGACGCGTGCAACAAAAATGGGATTATACCATTTTTCTATCATACTCTTTTAGATTGGCACGAAGAAAGTTACAATAGCAACTTTAAAGAATACTTAAAATATCTTAGAAAAAGTATAGAAATCCTTTGCAAAAACTACGGAAAAATAGGCGGATTTTGGTTTGATGGAATGTGGGACAAACCGAATGAAGATTGGGAAGAGGACGCACTTTATTCACTTATTAGAGGTTTGCAGCCCGATACTATGATAATAAACAATACCGGTCTTAGTAACCGTGGTGAACTAGGTCATATTGAACTCGACAGTGTCACCTTTGAACGCGGCAGACCTCAACCTATCAATCTTGAATGTTCACCCAAATATGTTGCAAGTGAGATGTGTGAAACTTTTGCAAGCCATTGGGGATATGCAGAAAACGACTTTAATTTCAAGCCGTTGGAGCATCTTATTAACAGTTTTGCTATTTGCCGCAGATATAGATCTAATTTTCTATTCAATGTAGGACCCAAAGCAGACGGAAGCCTTCGCACGATAGATAAGGGCGCATTGGAAATTTTAGGACAATGGAGTAAGTTAAACGACGAGGCATTGCACATTCCGGAACCCACTGATATTGTAATCAAAGATAAGCCATACAATTTTATTCTTCGAAACGACAACACGTATTACCTTTTTATATGTGATTTGAGTATTAACGGTAATGAAAATGTTACTATCAAAAAAGAATTTAATTGCGACAACATTTTTCCGTTTAATAAAAAAATCAAATCTGTGTGTTGGCTTGACAGTGGAGAAGAGCTTAACTTTACCCAGAACGATAGCGAGATAAATATTAACTCTAAACCTTTTGAATATGGGCAAGATTTCGTCGTAAGAATTGCTAAAATAGAAGTATAATGGCAACTCTTGACCCTCTTTTACTGATAGCACCACAGGCTGCAATTAGTTTTGAGTTAGATTAAGGGTTTTAGGTTCTCCTAACGAGTGGAAAATGTGCCGTACATTTTCCCTGCTTGTTACGGTATAAGACAAAATTAAAAAGGAAGCACGAAAATCTCGTGCTTCCTTTTTTACTGTCCTTTAGAATACGACCCTTAAGGTCATTTTTTCTTTTTATGCGCTGTGTTTTTTGGGAGGCTTTTTGGGGATCAGCCCCGGTCTGATATGCTTTTTCACGTTTTCCAAACCGCGAAGAATTTTATATTTATGGGACTCGCCCTTGGCCTTGTGCTTTGGCATCACCTGCAAAAGCTTCAGATAAAGCTCTCTTCTCGCCAGCTGAGCCTTGCGGTAGATATGTCTTTCACTGTAGAAGTTTATATCCGCTATCCTTTGTGCGTTAAAGCCGTAAAGATATCTGTAAATAACGTAGCTTCTCAAAGTCGGGGACGTGATAAGCTCTGCAGCTCTTTTTATGCGCAAAGTGTATTTTTCGTAGAGCCTGTTCTTTCTTCTCAATCGGCAACGCAGATCATCTGCGTTATAAACCAATCCCGACAGGCTCTCTTTCCCTTCGCCGGAGAAGCTTCCCTCCGCGCTCAGGCGACTCAATAAAAATGAATTCTTTTCGTTTTCCACCATTTCCAAGAGCTTCTCATCGTTTCTTATGGAGCTCTGCAATGCGGTGTACATAGAAAGATACTCCTTGAGCTTCAAAGTCTGTCACCTTCCTTTCATATTCCATCTTCCCACCCGCCATCGATATACATTTCGCCGTAGCGGGATCGTCCTTGACCGAGATCCTCCAAAAGCTCCTCGGCCTGCTCTGCGATCCACACAAGATCCTCCTTTAAGGAGCTGCAACCGACGGGAAACAGCTGCAACGCCTCCTGAAGAAGACCTACTATGCGCGCTAAATTCTCCTTTTCAAAATCCAAATTTTTTATTCTCGCTTTCCCGTCTTTCTTCCTTCAGCTTCTATAATATCACGATTTTTGGAATTTGTCAATATATTTATTACTAAATTTCGTAATTATTTTATTTTTTTAAGGAGTCCCGAGGGACTCCTTAAAGCTCAGTTCATTACCGCCTTGTAAATACCGCGCATTGCCTTTTCGAAATCCTCACTGTCGACACCGATGATAATATTAAGCTCACTGGAGCCCTGGTCTATCATCTTTACGTTAACGCCGCTTTCAAAAACGGCACGGAATATCTTGTTTGCAGTACCCTTTGCCTTTACCATGCCGCGTCCCACCACTGCGATGAGGGCAAGACCGTACTGAACGAACACGTTATCGGGAGAGGTCAGCTCATCGATATCCGCAAGGATCTTTTCCTTCTTTGCGTCAAAGGCCTTCTCGTCCACTATAACACTCATAGTATCGATTCCGCTGGGAAGATGCTCAAAGCTTACACCGTTCTTTTCAAACGCCCAGAGTATCCTTCTTCCGAAGCCCAGCTCCTGGTTCATCATACCCTTTTCAATGATTATCTCAGCAAATCCCTTCTTTCCCGCAATACCGGTGATCGCGCCGGGAATGTGATCTGCCTTGGGGAAGGGGACTATCATCGTACCCTTCGCGGAGGGGTGGTTTGTATTTCTGATATTGATGGGAATACCTGCGCTTCTTACGGGGAAGATAGCATCCTCGTGAAGAACGGTTGCTCCCATATAACTAAGCTCTCTGAGCTCTCTGTAGGTGATAACGTCGATAGGCTTGGGATCGTCGATTATTCTGGGATCGGCCATCAAGAAGCCGTCAACGTCGGTCCAGTTTTCACAAAGAGTAGCGTTTACCGCTCTTGCAACTATGGAGCCGGTTATATCCGATCCGCCTCTGGAGAAGGTACGGATGGTATCGTTGGGCATTGCCCCGTAGAAGCCGGGGATGACTGCACCCTTGGAGTTTTTCAGTCTTTCTCCCATAACGGAATAGGTAGTCTCCTCGTCAAAGCTGCCGTCCGCCTTAAAGAATACGACCTCTGCGGCGTCAACAAATTCAAAGCCCAGATATTCACTTAAGAGCTTTCCGTTGAGGTATTCGCCCCTGCTGGCTGCAAAGTCTCTGCCCGCCTTGGCTATAAAGCAGTTTTTGATGTGTGCAAAATCCTGCTCGAGATCGACCTTGAGACCAAGCTCGCTGATTATGGAACGGTATCTGTTCTCAATAACGGAAAAATCATAATCCTTGCCCTTGCTCAGCGCATCGTATGCACTATAGAGCATATCGGTGACCTTAGTATCATCCTTGAAGCGCTTTCCGGGAGCGGAAGGAACGATAAATATTCTTCTGCTGTCGGCAGTGATGATCTCCTTTACCTTTTTAAATTGCTCGGCATCGGCAAGAGAGGAGCCGCCGAATTTACTTACGTATATTTCCATAACAAAATTATTTCCTTTCAATTGATAGACTATTATTATATCAACAAGTGGAAGTTTTGTCAACACATTTTAAAACCATATACTGTCACTGTCCCATCTTTTTTAAAAAAAAGCCGACAAGCCGTGTTTTTTTCACTTTTTGTTGACATTGTACAAATATTATTATATAATTCACCCAAAGGAGTTGATATATTTTGAAGCTTTATACAAATACCCCAAGACTTATCGATGAGGATCCCACCATCACCGCTTATATTCCCGAGCATAAAAGCTCGGACTGCGCAGTTATAATATTCCCCGGCGGAGCATACGTGGGAAGAGCTGCCCACGAGGGAAAGGGCTACTGCGAGTTTTTAAATGAAAACGGCATTACCGCCTTTGACGTGGCGTACCGTGTAAGCCCCAACCGCTTTCCCTCACCTCTTCTTGATGCGAGAAGAGCGGTTCGTCTTGTCAGAAGCATGGCAGATCAGTACGGAATAGCTAAAAACAAGATCGCCGTTATGGGCTCCTCCGCAGGCGGACATCTTGCGGCAACCGTCTCCACCTACACAGCCCCCCTGGAGGGAGAATATACCGACAGCATAGATAACGAGGATTTTTTGCCCAATGCCCAGATACTCTGCTATCCGGTTATTGCCAATCCTCTGGACTTTAGCTTTTCACACAAGGGAAGCTACAAAAACCTTTTGGGAAGCGATGCCGACGATGAGCTTATTCGGAGCCTGGATCCGTTAAGAAACGTGACCGACAGTACTCCCCCCGCCTTTATCTGGCACACCTCTCAGGATACGGGAGTTCCCCCCGAAAACTCATTAAGATACGCCTCTGAGCTTATAAGCCATAAGATCAGCACAGAGCTTCATCTGTTCCCCGACGGCCCTCACGGTCTTGGACTTGCCCCCTCCATTCCTCACACCGCGCAATGGGGCGAGCTTTTGGTAAATTGGCTCAAGCACATTTTTTAATATCGTTTTTTTGATATATTTTAGTTGTTTTTTGCGGTTTTATTGACTTTGATTTAGTTTTGCGATATAATTCACGTAAACGTATAAAAAGAGGTGTTTAATATGGAAAAGGTATTAAGAATAGGTATAATCGGCGCAGGCGGAATTTCCACTCACTGCCATATGCCCGCATACCAAAAAATGAACAACGTTAAGATAGTTGCAATTTGTGACATAAAGCCCGAGAAAGCAAAGCTCTTTGCGGAAAGCTTCTCTATCCCCGCAATTTACGAGGATTACAAGGAAATGATCGCCAAGGAAGAGCTTGATGCGGTAGATATCTGTACCCCCAACTATCTCCACTCCGTTATGGCTGTCGACGCCCTCAACAGCGGTCTTCACGTAATGTGCGAAAAGCCCGACGCAGTCAGTGTTGAGGAAGCCGTAAAGATGAAGGAAGCCTCCGAGAAAAACGGTAAGGTCCTTATGGTAATGAGAAACAACCGTTTTATGAACGTTTCCACCTTTGCAAAAAAATTCATTGACGCAGGCAAAATGGGCGAGATCTACGCCTCCCGTTGCGGATGGCAAAGACGCCGCGGCATCCCCGGAAAGGGCGGCTGGTTCACCACAAAGGCTCAGTCCGGAGGCGGTCCCCTTATCGATCTGGGCGTTCACATGATCGACCTGACCATGTGGCTTATGGGAAATCCCAAGCCCGTTTCCGTCAGCGGCTGCACCTACTCCAAATTTGCCAACAACGACGTGAGCGACTCCGTTAATTCCTCCTTCGGCGAAAAGAAGGCCGACGGCACCTTCGACGTCGAGGATCTGGCAATGGGCTTTATACGCTTTGAAAACGGAGCTTGTATGCAGATCGAATTCTCCTGGGCGTCCAACATCGCCAAGGAACGCCGTTTCTTCGAGCTCCGCGGCACAAAGGCAGGCGCTCGCTGGGACAGCCTGGATGACAAAAATCTATACATCTTCACCGAAGAGTTCGGCTCCACCGTTGACTACTGCCCTAAGACTGCAGGTAAAAATCCTCAGCATCATGAGGCCAATCTGAGACATTTCGTTGACGTGGTATTAAACGGCGCAGAGCCCGTATTCCTCCCCGATCAGGGAATAGATATGATAAAGATCTTGAACGCAATCTATAAATCAGCAGAAACGGGCAAAGAGGTAATTCTTTAAATTAAAAGCAAGGCACTTGAGCGAAATGCTCAAGTGCCGTTTTTTATTGTTTCAGCTCAAAGCCCGCAAATTCAAAGGGATACAATACACTGTCCAGTACTATCTCCTTACCTTCGCGGTGTCCTGTACAATTAACAAAGCTTACCTTGCCGTAGTCCCCTTCCACTTTGATCCTCAGCTTGTGGATCTTATCCTCAAAAATATTCCAAAGACCCACCGCAACAGAGCTTTCGTTTTTCTTTACCAGAGGATATAGCATAGGCGCCTTGCTGACCACACATACCTCAAAGGGCTTTCTGCCCAAAAACTCAAGATTATCCATCAGCTGCTCCTTTCTCCAATAGGAGTTGAACCAGTGACGCTCATTGCGTGCCCGGTCGGCACTGAAGGGATAGACCAAAAAACGCGCTCCCTTTTGGTTTTCGTATCGGTAAACACCCTCGTAAAATTTATCGCCCTGCTTATAATGGGAAACGGTAACGGCACTCTTTGCTCTGGGCAGATCCAGCAACCTTACGTTTCCAAGCATTGACGTACTCTTCACTTTGTCGGCGTCGTATTCTCTGACAGCGCCCCAGATTCCGGAAGCGCCAAAGGATGAAATCTCTTCGGTTTTTGTAAGACCGACGTCAATTCCCCGCCGTGTCAGAATGATAGCGGCATCCGCATCCAGAACACAACCGCTCATCAGCTCCTCCTCGGTAATAAAACGGGCATTCTCACCGAAGACCAGCTTTACTCCGTCTCCGGAAAAGGCAGTGGGCATAGACGTAACGGCGGTAAAATTCAAGGACGGATAGTAAAGAGAACGCTCGGAATTGAAAATTCGCCCGGGATCATTGGGATCAAGATAGGCATTTTGTGTAACGTTTTGACAGTTATAAGCCACAAGACCCACAGTCTCATCCTTGCCGCAAAACAGCTCCTCGATCCTTTCGTTGAGCTCGCGGGCATTTTCATGGGCTTCGACGTAGCCCGTTTCATAATCAGAAGCATCGTCGAATTTCCAATAATACTTCAAAATGCCGTCGTTTACACCGTCGGCGCGAAGAACGCTCTCAAAGACCTCCACGTAGGCGGCGGGAGTCATAAATCGGGGCCTTGGGAAGTTATCCCCCTCGGCTATGGTCTCGATACCCGCATTACGGCACCATTCTATCTCCATTCGCTCCATATTCAATATTTCTCCCAAATGGCGGCGATTGGGCTTCGTTGCCCAATAAGGAGCACCCAACGTGCGAAGGAAGGGCTTTGTGTCACCTGCCATTATCTTTGCAAGGGAGATCGTATCCATATCAAGATCAAAGCCGCAGGGAGAACAGCAAAAGCCCAGGCGAACGCTTTCATCAAGCTCATCCACAGCCTTACGAAGCTCTCTTCCGAAGTGCTCCATAGAGCCCTTTTGCACCTTTAACCAAGCATCGCGGTAGCGGTTGGCGCCCCCGCTGAAGACCTTTTCCTTAAGCTCCTCCCGAGAGATCTCCTCTCCCAATTCCTCCCGAAGAAGCTTCATATGCAGATCGCAGCAGCAGCCTACGCCCGTACCGCGGTAGCTGAGACGAAAATCATCATCCAGGAGTATAAGCCTTGCACCGCAACGCACAAGATTTCTCATCCAATTCTTGAAGTCCTCCAAAAACGCTTCATCCAGAGGACAAAACACAGAGCCGTTGGAGTTGCCTACGGCATCAACGCATTGAATATTGGTGTATTTCCCTCCTCCTCTGGCGGTATCATGACCAAAGGTCTGCCCTACCCAAACAAGAGGATCATAACCGTGCTCTGTAAAAAACTCAATTGAATTCTTTAAGGCATCGAGGGTCTCAGGGGAGGAAAAGCTATGGTTTATCTCGCGTTCGACCGTTATAGCTACACGGCTTGCCCCCGTACGCCTCAAGCGCGCAAGAATCTCGCCGTCAAGCGGTGTTTTACAGAAGAGCGGTACCGTTATTTTAAACATTTTTATATTTCCCTCTCTCAACGACAATTTTTCAGTAAAGGTGACAGGACTTAAAGCATTGAGGCAACAACGTCTCTTTCAAAGTTCTTTGCGGTAATGCAGCCTCCGCCTCCGTCGTGCCTGGAGTTTTTCATATATACCGCAGTTATCTTATTTACGGGATCCACCCAAAAGTGTGTACCGTATGCGCCGCTCCATCCAAAGCATCCCACGGGAAGTATTTTGTCCTCAGTGTCTATGACCCTCACCGACAGTCCCCAGCGGTTGGAGCTGTTTTTAAGTTGAGGGTAGGGAGGTGTTGCCATAGTCTCCACCGCCTTCTCTGAAAGAATCCGATTTCCGTCCAATACGCCGCCGTTTAACAGCATCGAGGCAAAGCGGTCATAGTCCTTCACACTGCTGACAAGACCCGCGCCACCCAAGGGATGAGATGAGGGAAAATCCTCGAAAACACAACCGGGAAGGGTCGGACTCAAAACACTTTCTCCATCCTTAAGATCGTGCATCTGTACTATTCTGTCCCATTGGCTCTCGGTGGGCTCAAAGGTAGTATCCTTCATACCCAAGGGTAAAAATATCTCGTTTCTCAAAAATTCGGAATATCCCCTTCCGGTGATGCGCTCGATCATCACTCCGAGAACGTCAAATGCCACGGTTCCGCTATAGCTGTTCATCACTCCGGGCTCCATTTCCACCACCAGCGAGGAATAAAAATCCACCGCCTTGTGAAGATCGGCTCTGTGCTCATCGGTGTATGCTTTCATTTGCGCCTTAAATAGCTCGCCGTAGTCTATAAGAGTCGTATGAGTGAGAATATTCTTCACGGTGGGCGCATTATCAAGCTTGCCGAGTACACGGATGTTTCCGTTTTCGTCAAGCTTTCCCTTTCTCAGACGGGAAAACTCGGGGATATATTTTTCTATTTCGTCATCGACCTTCAAAAGCCCTCTGTCAACCAAGATCATAGCCGCGACACCGGTCACGGGCTTTGTCATCGAGGCGATCCTGAAAAGATCGTTGTCACCTAAAGGGATCTTCTTTTCAACGTCGCGATATCCCCAGCTTCTGTCAGCCAAAACCTCACCCTCCTGCCTTACCATCACAGTTGCACCGAGAATGTGGTTTGTATCAACGTCGTTTTGGATTCTTTTTTCCAAATTCTCATTCAAGATAGAAAGGTTAATTTTCTTCATTTCTTTTCCCTCTTTTTGTTAAAATGCGCAATACTCTTCGCAACGGGCATTTTAACACAGTTTTATCAAAAAATCAAGGCTTGACGCTGTAATAATCCGCTCCCAAAGCCGATAATCCCAAAATCTCGGTTTAAACGCTTTTCCTCTGAAAGCTTTAATCTATCTGCCAATCTATAGGCGAAAGTCCCCTTGAAACCAAGATCTCGTTAGCCCTTGAAAAATGCTTACATCCGAAAAATCCGCGGTAGGCGGAAAGGGGGCTTGGGTGCACTGTGCTCAGCTTTATGTGATTGGGATTATTTATTATTTGCGCCTTGGTTTTAGCGGGAGAGCCCCACAAAAGGAAAACCACGGGGCTTTCTTTTTTGTTTAACTCACTTATAACGCGGTCGGTAAAAATCTCCCATCCCATACCCTTGTGGGAATTGGCTTTTCCTCTTTCAACGGTCAAAACGGTGTTCAGCATCAGCACTCCCTGCTTTGCCCACTTAACAAGCTCGCCGTGAGAAGGAATTTTAAAGCCGATATCGTCACTAAGCTCTTTATATATATTAACCAGTGAGGGCGGAGGCGGATTTCCCTTTAACACGGAAAAGCAAAGCCCGTGGGCTTGATTGGGCTCGTGATAAGGGTCTTGACCCAAAATCACAACCTTAACGTCTTTAAAGGAACAAAATTTCAAAGCGTTAAAAATATCATACATATTGGGATATATGGTCTTAGTGCTGTATTCCTTTTTCAAAAATTCCCGAAGCGCCTTGTAATAAGGCTTTTCAAACTCATCCTTTAAGATGAGGTCCCAGTCATTTCCAAAGCTTATCATAAGCTCCTCCCTGAAAATCGTGATCCAACCACCGTTGGAAAATTTAAAACGAAATATCCTCGGAATACATTTTAAAAGCTTACCGAGGATATGTAAGATCAACGGTCATTCATTGTTTCTGTTGTTTTGGCTTTTGCTGAAATACTGTTTGGGGCATACGCCTTTTATACGTTTGAAGGTCTTTGAAAAGGATTGCGGAGATGCAAAGCCAAGACGCTGAGAAACGGATGTGATCGTTTGCTTTTTTGACTCGATCAGCTTAATGCTTTCCTCTATTTTCTTTTGACATAGATATTGCTGAAGAGTAATCCCCATTCTGTTTTTAAAAACGTGAGAAAGATAACAAGAGCTGTATCCTAAGGTTTTGGATAGCTCGCTTATATTTTTTATATTCTCCGCGTTGTTATCAATATAAAGCAAAACACTGTATAAAGATAATCCAACGTGGTTTACTTGTGAATCGACTAAATATCTGGTGTTATTTATCGAGGTATAGGTTCTGTAAACAACAGTGAGCAATTGAACAAGATAGCTTTCAATCATCGAGCGAAAACACGATTCATTGCTATAATATTCTCCAAGGCATTTTTGAAAAACAGTCATTATTTCAGATGAACCTTTGATAACGTTGTGAGGCGAGTCGTTGTAGAAGGCTCTGAGAACGGCTATATCATCGCCCGATGCGGATTCGGCAATATCAAATCCAATAAAAAGATATCTTAAATTTGTGATGGCGGACATCTTATGCATTGACCCCTTTGGGGTGAGAAAAAGATCGCCTGCTTTTACGTTATATTTATTTCCGTTTACTTCATGTGAACCCGTTCCCGATATGACGTAAGTGATCTCAAAGCACCACTGCACGTGCGGAGCAACGATATAACCCGGTTCATAGCAAACCTCGCCCATTTGATGGACACAAACGCCTCCGTATTTCAGAGGCTCATCAGGATAAATCACTTCAAATTCAAACGTCTTACCGACCTTTACCGGAGATTCCATAGCATACCCACTCTTTTATGTTCTTTGTACTGTAATATAATACCACATACAGCTCACAAACACAATATTATAGCAAAAATTTATACATAATTTGGACAGATAGCAAATTTGGACAAGTGCAAAGAAAAATATAGCCATTGAAAAAAATCAATTGACATATTATAATGAAGCTGGACGGTTTTTAACAAAAACGTAAAATACAGGAAGGGATAATAATGAAAAAATCATTACTATCGGTCATATTACTTTTATTATTTGTCCTGGCAGGTTGCCAATCAAATGCAAGTAATAACACCAACGAGTCAAGCGCGGGAAATGATAACCCGAACACCACTCTTTCTTTTAAGACAATGGCAGATATGATATCCTATGTACCGGAAAACGACGGAGCTATCGTTAATTTGCTTGGATTTTTCAGCATGGGCGACGGAGCAGGGGGAACGTTTTATTGGGATGCGAACTCCGGCGAGGAGCACAATATCGGCACTGTAGTCAAACCCGAATCTGCAGAAAAAGGAAGATATATAAGGCTTTGCGATTCCAATCTTCGTAACGTTGCGTGGTTTGGTGCCAACGGTACGGATGACGTGGACGACACCAATGCCATCCAATCGGCACTTACCGATCTTAAAAACGGCGGAACACTGGTTTTGGAACCGGGAAATTATCTGCTCTCGTCATCGCTAAAGATAGATAAAGACGGAATAAAATTAAGCGGCAGAGGAAACGTGAATCTTGTGGCTTGCGATGCAATGGACGGAATCACGATTATCGACCAAGCCAACAGCGTTACGCTGACAGACCTTAATTTCATTGGCGGCAATAAAGCAAATCACGGTATTCTTATCCAAGGGGAATGTAAGGGCATTTCAATGAAGAGTGTTTTCGTTTCGGAATTTGTCAGCTGCGGTTTGAAGCTCTCGGGCAAGATCACCGGCGGCATTTACGAAGAAGTAAACGTAACTTCAAATGCAGCTTCATCATCGGGGCTTTCCATAAGCGGCGGTGCAAATGATATAGTGTTCACCGCGTGCAGATTTGATATGGGAGCTTTCGAGAACTGTGTGGCAGGCGAGTTTAATTATACCCACGATATAACCTTCCAAAACTGTACGTTTACAGCAATATCGTCTGCGTCAACAGGCACTTTGTTTGTCGGCGGCGAAAAAGAAGCCTATCCAAAATCACTGGGCTTTTACGGATGTGACGTTATTAACGTCGTCGTAAACGAAGAACACGGCACTATCGGAAAAAACCATTTCTTCGGATTTATGACGCATAACGGACAAGTCGTTCCAAACAATGATAAGATCTTTGGTTCAACTGATGACGGCAGATTTTTTGGCTTGAGTTAACGAGGATAAACAATGAAAAAGCTATTTTTAATATTATTTGTCTTTACGGTATCATGTATTATGATAACGGGTTGCAGTAAAACGACGACTAACACAACCCATATGGTTGATCTCATAGCGGATTTAAAGGAAGTAGAAAACGTTACCGATGGCGACGTGATTATCGTCAAGGGCTATAACAGCGTTGGCGACGCCGGTGCGGGTGAGTTCGTATATTACAGTAATTACGACTCCGAGGAAGACGGCGGTGTCGTATTCAACGCAAAAGACGGCGGTAAATATGTTCGTATCTGCTCGCCGACTCAACGCCACGTTGCCTGGTACGGAGCAACGGCAAACGATAAAAACGATGACTCTTCCGCAATCAGAGCCGCGATCAGCAGCCTTAAAAACGGAGGAACCGTTAATTTTTCAGGCGGAGATTATTACATCGCCGAGCCTTTAGTCTTAGACAGCTCGGCAAACAACATAAAGCTGATCGGTAAGGGCGGCTGGTATTCAACAAAGATCAACGCCTTATCGGAAATGGACACAATGATCCACGTTAAGGGTGTCGACGGAATTACCATTGACAGCATTCACATAAACGGCGGTTTATTGGCAAAAAACACTCTTATCCTTGAATCGATAACAAATTCAGTCATTAAAAACTCCAGAGCGTTCCAGTTTACAAAGTACGGAATCAAGCTTACAGCCGGTGAATCGGGACCGTCTAAAAATAACACCTTTGATCAGCTTAATGCAATAACAACACACAATAAAAACCCGATATACTGTTTTTATATAGGCGGTGATTACAGCACGGGAAACATTGTCGAAAATTGCACTTTCTCGACGTGTCGTTTTGACTATCACCAGAGCCCCAATTCAGTTGCTTTAACCGTTGAATACGCACAGATGCTTAGTTTCTACAGGTGTCACTTTGTGGGATACAATGAGCGTTCCGACGGACTTCGGTTGAATGCACGCAATAACAACGGCTATCCCGGACAGCTGAACGTTTACGATTGCTCGATTACCGACATTGTTGTTGATGAGAGCAACAGTTCCAAAATCGGCAACGTAATGCTATTCGGCCACGGAACCTATGACAACGAAGTAATTCCCGTTAACGAAAATATCCATACCATAACCGATGAAGGATCGATATTCGGTTATCAATTGGGCGACGGAACCAAATTACCGATCAAAACCGCCCCTTTCCAGACAAACACAAACGGTGAATACGCTGCTCACAATCTCAAGACCGAAATAAAGAATATGGGTATACGTTTCAACAACGGAGGTTTATTCACCGGCGGCTCCATCAGACTTGCAACGTACAGCGGATCTCCCGGATGTGAGCTAAAGCTCTCTGTGTATAAATGGAACACAGACTTCAAAACAACAATAAGCGGCGAGGAATTAAGAAGCTGCATTTTCAAGGAGTTCGAGGATAATTCCATGGTAGACTTCAAATTTGAAGAACCCCTCGGCGAAGGAGAATATCTGGTTTTACTCCACGATGGCAAATCCGACGGTTACGGTGTTGGTGTTTGGACACAAAATCCGGGACAGGGTATAAAAACATTTACAGACGGCAAAGATGCCAACTTCGGCATTTGCGGTATTTTCAATATTGAGTAAGGAGAATCAAATGATGCAAAACAAAAAAATCAAAACCTCTGCACTGTTTACAGCAGTTCTCCTTATTGTGATGACGGTATTTGCAATATTTAATATCGGTGCGAAAGACAACCAAATGAATAGCGTTAAGTCATATATCGTAGAAAACATTGACCAAATGAGATCGTTGGTTATAAACGATACCGATGCCTCAATTGTTGTTAAAGGCTACTACACGGCAGGTGATGGCGGCGGAGGTACGTTCTTTTGGGACAAAAATTCCGCTTCGGAGGAAAACGGCGGAACGATATTCAAAAACACCAACGATGAAATCGGAAGATACATCCGCCTATGCGACAATGAAAATCTTAACCTTAAGTGGTTTGGTGCAAAAGGCGACGGAGAACACGACGATACGCTTGCCTTCCAAAACGCTCTCAAAGCCTTGCCCGATCCGGGCGGTTCCGTCAGCGTTCCCAACGGCACCTATAACGTCAGCGAAACGATCATCATCGGCAACGGCAATATGGGTTCTCAAGCTTCAACAAAAAAAGGAATACATATTCTCGGTGACGGAAATGCAAACATTCGAGCAGTTGAAAAAATGAACAACGTCATCGAAGTAAAAGGTATGATGTATGATCTGCTGTTGAGTGACCTTACAATAGATTGCAACAAGAACACACAAACAGGCGTAAGGATGACCGCTTTCATCGGATGCGCAATAAGAAATTCAAATATAGTTAACTTCACAAAAAAAGGACTGGTTATAATGGGCGGAGGCGACCCCTGCGGCAACTACAACACCTACAATCAGTTTGAAAATCTTAACGTGCGCTCCGATATCGATGGCGCTGTGGGCGTATATTTCGACGGCGACTTTAAAGCCATCAATGATACCTGGCTTACGACTATGACAAATTGCAGCTTTGTTGCAACAGGCTATAATTCAATAGGTGCACATTGTAAATTCGTCGATTCGATTTCGCTTTATCAATGTACCTTTACGGGAACCAAACACGGCGTGCTTTTTGATGCCATCGGCAATAGCGGTTATCCCAGCGGAATAGGATTTTACGATTGCTCCGTTTCAAGTGTCGGAGTTCTTGAAAGTGCATCCGAAACAGTACGCAAACAGTGGTTCTTGGGATTCAAAACAGATAACGGAGAGGTAATACCCAACGATTACCGTTTCTTCGGAATCACAGACCAAGGAAAACCCTTCTATATGGAGATCGTTTATTAAAATCCACCACCTATAAAAGCGAAGACTTTTGTCTTCGCTTTTCGTTATTTTAAATATAAAGCTTGGGCGTTTAACACTTGCCGTATAAGATGCCCCGCGCTTTGTTTGGCGGTGATATGCCAAGCCAGCGGCTTGGATAAAAAATAACGAAGCCGAAGCTTCGTTATTTTTTGGCGCGCCGGACACGATTCGAACGCGCGACACCCAGAATCGGAATCTGGTGCTCTATCCTGCTGAGCTACCGGCGCATATGAAAGCCGAGAAAAACTCGGCTTTTTCATTTTATTCGGACATACCCGGAACCGTTACCGCAATTACCCACAGTATCTGATATACCAAGGCAAACACGGTGGTAATGGAGGTCATTCTTCCCATAAAACCAAGGAAGATGCTTACAAACACACCCACCAGAACACTGAGGAACTTGACCAGAAGATTTATACTTATAAGCCTCTTGGCTTTATCGCAGTAGATAAAGGTCATAAGCATATTGAGTATTCCCGTGGTGCAGACAAGTCCGCTATCGCCGTTTTCGCTTGCGGCGACCTCCTTTGAAGCTCCCGCGGTCTTCATAACTCCCACGGGATAATTCTTGTTTCTCAGAATGCACTTTATAAGATCGTTATCAAGGTTGGGATCGCAGGTCTTTATACATACGCAGGTTCCCGTTTTGTAAAGCCCTCTCATCACTCTCTCGAACTTTCCGTTCACGGCATATCTGATATATATCTTTGCGGCGATACGGTCGCCTATTGCCATATACATTATCCTGCCGACGGAATTCTCAAAGGGCTCGTCGATATCGTCGTTCACGTAGCCGAAATCATAGGAAAGCATATAGTCCTTGTTGCCTACGAATACCTCCTTACCCTCCAGCTTAGCGCAGATTCCGTCACCTGTATTTTCCAGAATATCAAAGTTATCGGAAAGATCGAACATTCCGGAAAGAGAATCGCTGAACACTCTGCAAAGAGGACCGCCCACCTTGCCGAATATCTTCGCACAGTAGAAGATGACCTTATCCAAACGGAAATCGGAATAAGTACGGATGCTTGTAACTCTTACCTTTTCCGCAGGGAAAAGCTCGGTATCGTTAAAGGAGATAACGCTTGCGGCACTGTAGTCCTCAACCGCGGTAGCTCCGATTATGGCACTGTCTCTTTTGGCGCATTTTTTAGTGAATTTTCCCAAGGGCATAGCCACCGCAAAAAGTCCGCAGGCGGGCAGACCGAAGATCATTACCGTCACAAAGGATCTTGCCGCCTGAGAAAAGCCGCCGGAAAAGCTGTAAAAGGCAAAGATCAATGCCGCCGCCAACACCAGCCATACCGCCGCATTATATGCTCCGCAGAGCTTCGCGGGCGCCTTGGTACGGGAAAAATAATTATTGACAAATTTTGTTTTTTCTACAGTAAAAATATCCGGATTCTCGGGAATATGCTCCTTAAGAAGCTCGTATTCGCTACTGTCGGTACCAAGCTTTCTGACAATGAACTTTTCTTTGTTACTGGATACCACCTTAAAGCATCGGTAGGAGCGGCGCTCATCCATAAAGTGATAAACACTGTTCAAAAAGCCCCACAGACATCCCACTGCCGAGAAAAGCATTATATTTTCACTGTTAACGTCGGTAAAGAACAGGCTTATCTGATATATCAGAACAGAGAACATTGCAACCGCCGTAACGGAATCCGGGTCCGCCTTTCCTTTGAAAAGCTTTTTCAAGCCGGAAACTATATTACCCCACACAAGGGCACAGCTTACCACAAGGATCTGAATATCCACAAGCAAAAGTATTATGCCGTATTCACCCGGCTGAAGGAATACCGGATGGGGCAGGAAGCTATCGTAGCAGGATGCGGAAAGATAGAAGCTTATAAGAGTAAGCAAGAAGCCCCACAGAGCATTTACCAGCATCGAGGCACTCTTGTTTTTGATACCCTCGGTCATTTCCTCAGCCAGAGCCTTCTCGGTAAATTCCTCCTGCTTTTCGGAAGGCTTTACCGCCTTTACGTCGGCAACAAGCTCATCGTTAAACAGATCGTTCTCACTGATCTCCTCATCTGCAGGAAGAACTCCCTCGTTTTCAAGGATCTTCTTTACAGCCTCGTTATCTATCTCGGAAATATCAAATTCCTTGGTCTTGTCCAAGGACTCTGCGATCTCCTCGGGAGCCTCGGTCCTTTCTCCGAAGATCTCCTCCAGTGAGGGAAGCTCTCTCGTTGCCCCCATATCCTCGGATACGGCACCGCTGTCCTGAGGCACACTGTCCTCCACTGCAGGCTCCTCCTCAAGATCCACTTCTTCGATGACGGGCTCTTTTTCCTCGATTACAGGCTCCCTCACAGCCTCAGGCTCTAAACCGTCGGATGCGCTCTCTTCGGATGCTTCGATCTGTTCCTCGGAAGCGCTCTCTTCGGGCTCAAGCTCCTCGCCATCTGCGATAAGAGACTCTAAAAATGCGGCGTCAAGCACAGGAGCATCGTGAGACTGCTCGTCGGAAACCGCTTTTTCCGCCAAAGCCTCCTTTTCCTTTGACATTCTCGCCAAGGAAAGCTTCAGCTCCTCCTCGTTATACACTCTGTCAACGCTGATATCCTCGTCAAAGACTCCAAGACTGTCGGCATAGGGGTCATCCTGAACGTTGCCGGAAGCCTTGAGCTTCTTTTCCATCTTCAGACGCTTTTTCTCTTCCTTCGCTCTTTCTTTTTCAAGCCTCTTTTTTTCTTTTTTCAGCTTTTTATCGTCACTGAAGGCCTCAAGAAGCATTCTGTCGGTGTCGTTTATACTGAAATCGTCTGCGGTCTCGCGGGTATTGTAGACTGCATCCACAATACTGCCGACCTTTTCCTTGGAACGCCTTCCTTGCTTGCCCGTTCCCACGTAATTATCAAGAGAACGGTTCTTGTTGCGGCTTATTGAAACGGTATCCTGAGACTGCTCGATAGCTTCGGCAGACTCGGCAGAAAGCTTGTTTACCTGCTCCTTGGGCTTTTCGGCTTTGGGACCGTTTCGCTTTATCTTGTAAACTGCCATTAAACCTTTTCTCCTTCCTTCAGTTAAGTTCGCTTCTGTTTAAAAGGATGCGGTACAGTATTACCGCTCCGGCACAGGAAACGTTAAGTGAATTTACCCTGCCCTTCATAGGCAAGGACACTATATGATCGCTTTTTTCCTTTAAAAGCCTGGATACGCCCGATTCCTCCGAGCCCATTATCACCGCCAGAGGAATGTCGAAATCGCATTTCTCGTAGCTTTCTCCCCCTGCCTCGCAGGCGAAGATCCAAAGCCCCTTTTCCTTGAGCTCCTCCACGCAGGATGCAAGGTTCGATACCTTGCAAAGAGCCATATGCTCGATCGCTCCCGCCGATGCCTTGATAGCGGCAGAGGTTATAGGCGCACTGCGCCTCTTGGGAAGTATTACTCCGTGTACTCCCGCACCCTCGCAGCATCTGATGAGCGCTCCCAGATTACCGGGATCGGCAATTCCGTCGCAGATCACGATAAAGGGCTTTTCTCCCCTTTGTGCGGCGATCTCAAGAATGGAATCTATATCGGTGTATTCAATATCGGCACTTATCGCACAGACTCCCTGGTGGTTTCCTCCGCCGCTCATAGCGTCAAGCTTTTGTCTTGCCGCCTCAAGCACGGGAATCTTTTTCTCAAGACACATCGCCTCAATGAGCTTTACGCTTCCCTCTCTGGGCCCTCTTAAAACAAAAACCTTTTCAACGGTCTTGTCCGATCTGAGAAGCTCGATGACGGGATTCCGCCCAAAAACGCAGTTTTCATCCGCACTGCGCTGAGGCTGTCCTTTTGTTCTTTCTGCCATACTCGTCACTCTTTACCCACTATAATCATTTTATTAAATCATTATATCACATTTTTTAAGCTTTGTATATATATTTTTAATAATATTTTGATATTTTTTCTTCGCTCAGACTTCTGTCTACAATATATTAAATAAATTATTTGAAGATTTTTTTCAAAAAACTCTTGCCAAAAACAAAGTTTGTGTTATACTATAATATATTCTCGGAAAGGTATGGTCATTTTTCAATATGCCTTTTGAAGTAATCACAAGCCGCCAGAACGCCCGTATAGTTTTGGCAGCATCACTGAAAAACAAAAAACACAGAGACCAAACGGGTCTTTTTTGCGCCGAGGGCAGAATGTTGCTCTCGGAAGCTATTTTATCGGGCATATACCCCAAAACGGTTTTTGCCACTGAGGAAAGCCTTCCCTTTATTCCCGAGATCTGCCATAAAGACACCTGTATCGTTACCGATGAGGTCTTTAAAAAGATATCCAACGACGACTGCCCCGAGGGGGTAATGAGCATCTTCGAAAAATTCACCCTCCACGCTGACGAGCCCTCCACGGCGATAGTCCTGGAAAACCTCCAGGATCCGGGAAACGTAGGCACGGTGATACGGACAGCCGCCGCTTTGGGATGCGAGCTTTGCGTGTGCGCATCCTGTGCTGACGTCTTTAACCCCAAGACCCAAAGATCCGCTATGGGAGCCTTATTCCGTATGCCCGTGGAGATCTGCTCCGACAGTGAAAAGGCAATACTCTCGCTGAAGGAAAGAGGCTTCAGGGTAGTGGGCGCCGCTCTTGATAAGAAAAGTCTTCCCGTTTCGGAGACTGACCTCAGCGGAAAATGCGCGGTGGTGATCGGAAACGAGGGACACGGACTGACCGAAAAAGCAAAAGAGCTCTGTGATAATCTGAGCATCATTCCCATGAAGGGTATGGAATCACTTAACGCTTCGGTTGCCGCTTCACTTTATATTTGGGAAATGCTGAAAACACGGGAGAAGTAAGATGGACAACAATTCCAACGATCTTGTATATTGGGTATGGCTTTCAAACGCCACTCAGGGAAGCCCAATGCTTGCAAACACACTGCTGAAGTTCTTCGGCGGCGTTAAAGAAATACACGGTGCCGATGAGGAAGCTCTCAAGTCTGTAAGAATGAAGGAGAACCGCCTGGAGCTTCTCCTGGACAAGGACTTGTCAAGGGCGGAGCAGATAATAGACTACTGCGCCAAAAACTCCATCGGGATTGCCACTATGAACGATTACTTTTATCCCCAAAAGCTTCGCTCGCTGGTGGATCGCCCCGTTTTGCTTTATTATCTCGGCAACTTTATAGATTTTGACAGTATGCCCTGCGTTGCCGTGGTGGGCACCAGAAAGCCATCCGACTATGCCGTTGTCTGCGCAAAGAGGATCTCTCTGGATCTTGCAAGAGCCGGAATAGTCACGGTAAGCGGTCTGGCGTCCGGAGTAGACTCCTGCGCTCACAAGGCATCGGTATTTAACGACAGCCTCACGGTGGGCGTGCTCGGCAGCGGTATCGACGTGATATATCCAAAGGAAAACGCCGAGCTGTACCACCAGGTTGCTCAAGGAGGTCTGATACTTACCGAGTATCCGCCCTCAACTCCTCCGTTGGGAAGAAATTTTCCGCAAAGAAACCGCATAATTGCCGCACTTGCGAATATTACAGTTGTAGTAGAGGGCTCGGAAAGATCCGGCGCGCTGATAACCGCCGAGCATACGCTTCGCCAGAAGAAACCCCTTTACAGTGTTCCCGGCTCCATATTCAACCCCGGCTGTGCGGGCTCTAATTTCCTTTTGACCGTAGGTGCTCAGCCCCTTCTCGGCTCTTACAACGTCATTCAGGATATGGAAAAGCTCTTTCCCGATAAGGTAAGATACGTTCCCCAAAAGGACGATTACGAGAAAAAGCCCACGAAAGAAGAAAAACGGCTCTTCAGCGGAAAGAATCTGGTCAAGGTGTCCCAGGCAAAGATACCTCCCGTTTTCGACGACAGTCCGAAAAAAGAAAAGAACAAAGCAGATAACTTCACTCCCCCTCCCAGCATTACCGAGCTGAGCGAGCAGGAATTGAAGATCTATACTAAATTGGGGCAGGAGCCTCTTAACCCCAACGAGCTCGCAGAGGACGATCTCCCCATTAAAACGGTGCTGAAGATACTGACCGCACTTGAGATCAAGGGCTACGTTACAAGACATCCCGGCGCGAAATTTTCAACCTTCAGAGAAGAATAAACCCAAAGCAAGGAAAGGAACCTTATATGTCAAATCTGGTTATCGTTGAGTCCCCCTCAAAGGCAGGGACCATCAAAGGCTATTTAGGCTCAAATTACAAGGTCGTCGCCAGCAAGGGCCACATCCGCGATCTGCCCAAAAGCACCCTGGGTATCGACCTGGATAACGGCTTCGAGGCAAAGTATATCAACATCCGCGGCAAGGGCGATCTTATTAAAGAACTGAAAAAAGAGGTAAAAAACGCAAAAAAAGTATACCTCGCAACCGACCCCGACCGCGAAGGAGAGGCGATCAGCTGGCATCTGGTGAAGGCTCTCGGTCTTGATGAGCAAAGCGTCAACAGGATCACCTTCAACGAGATCTCAAAGCCCGCACTCAAGCAAGCCATCGCCCACCCCACAAAGATAGATATGAACCTTGTGGATTCTCAGCAGGCAAGAAGACTGCTGGACAGGATCGTAGGCTACAAGATCAGCCCCCTTCTGTGGAAAAAGATCCGCGGCGGACTTTCCGCGGGAAGAGTGCAAAGCGTTGCCACAAGGCTGGTAGTGGACAGAGAAAAGGAGATCGAGGCATTTGTCAGCGAGGAATACTGGACTATAGACGCCCTCCTCTCCACCGAGGATAAAAAATCCCTCTGTGCAAGATTTTACGGCACAACGGACAAAAAGCTTCCCTTGAAGGATGAAAGCTCTGCCAAGGATATCCTTGCACAGCTGAAAAACGGCATCTACACCGTAAGCTCCGTGAAAAAGAGCGTAAGACAAAAGCGTCCCGCTCCCCCCTTCACCACCGCACAGCTCCAGCAGGATGCATACAGAAAGCTCAACTTCCAGTCTCAGCGCACCATGCGTGTGGCACAGAGCCTTTACGAGGGTGTCACTTTAGGCAAAAAGGGCGATCACGGTCTTATAACCTATATGAGAACCGACTCACTGAGAGTCTCCGAGCAGGCACAGGATGCGGCAAGGAGCTTTATCAGCGAAAAATACGGCAATCAGTTTGTTCCCGATAAGCCTTGGGTATACAAGACCAAGGGCTCCAGCCAGGATGCCCACGAGGCGATCCGTCCCACTGACGTGACCCGCACTCCCGATTCCGTCAAGGACAACCTCAGCTCGGATCAATACCGACTTTACAAGCTTATATGGAACCGATTTGTGGCAAGCCAGATGGCTTCAACCGTAATCGATACTCAAAACGTTGAGATAAATTGCAACGAGTACGTTTTTAAGTGCTCCGGAGAAACGGTGCGCTTTGCAGGTCATCTTGCGGTATACGAGCAAGCAAAGGAGGAGGAATCCCCCGACAGAGAGGACAGCCTCAACGCCAAGCTCCCCGTTCTGACCGAGGGCGAGAGGCTTGTGCTCAACGAGCTTGCAGAGCATCAGAACTTTACTCAGCCCCCCGCAAGATACACCGAAGCCACTCTTATTAAGACCTTGGATGAAAAGGGTATAGGAAGGCCCAGCACCTTCTCTCCCACCGTTACCACCATACTTCAGCGCGGATACATCGAAAGAAAAGAAAAGCAGCTGCGCCCCACCCCCCTGGGAACGGTGACCAACGATCTTATGGAGCAGAGCTTTGCGCCAATTATTGACTATCAGTTCACCGCACAGCTTGAAGAAAAGCTGGACGAGGTCGCCAACGGAAAAATGGACTATATTTCCATTCTTGACAGCTTTTATTCCGAGCTTAAAAAGCTTTTGGAAAGCGCGGAAAGCGTTGCGGAAAAGGAAAAGCTTAAGGTTCCCGACGTTGAGACCGATATAATCTGCTCCAAGTGCGGAAGAAAGATGGTTATCAAATCGGGCAGATTCGGAAAATTCGCCGCCTGCCCCGGATATCCCGAATGCAAGAACACGACTCCTCTTGACAGAAACGGTGAAGCCCTTGAGAAGAAGGAAGCCGAAACCGTTCCCGGTATGAGCTGCGACCTCTGTGGCAAGCCGGTAGTCAAGAAAAGCGGAAGATACGGCGATTTCTACGCCTGCAGTGACTATCCCAATTGCAAATTCACAAAACCTATCACCCGTGATACGGGCATTTCTTGCCCCAAGTGCTCGGGAAAGATCATAATTAAAAAAGGCAAGAAAAAGGAATTCTACAGTTGCGAAAATTATCCCAAATGCGATTTTTCGGTTTGGGATATGCCCACCGAGGAAAAGTGTCCTCTGTGCGGAAAGATCCTCCTCAAAAGAAAAAGCGGAAAAATGTATTGCAGTGACAAGGATTGCGGCTATAAGGATTCCGGATCCGGAGAGAACAAATGAAGCTTATTATCGACGCTATGGGCGGAGACAACGCCCCTCTTGAAATAGTAAAGGGCGCCTGGAAGGGTTGTCGCGAGCACGGAATCTTTCCCGTATTTGTCGGAGACACCGACAAGGTTAAGCCGATCCTTGACCAATTGGGCGCAAAAGAAGAAGAATATGCACTCAGGGACTGCAAAAAAAGCATAGCAATGGAGGACGACCCCATGAGCATTCTCAGAGAAAACAGAGATTGCTCAATGGCTGAGGGCCTCAAGCTTTTAAAGAGCGACGGAGATGCCTTTCTCAGTGCGGGAAACACCGGCGCATTGGTAACCGGCGCATCAAGCAGAGTTATTTTCGGTAAAACAAGGGGCGTAAAGCGCGCCGCCATTGCATCTGTGCTTCCTCTTACAAATCCCGTGCTTCTTATGGATTCGGGCGCAAATATCGAGGTTAGTCCCGAGGAGCTTTTGCAGTTTGCGGTTATGGGCAGTGCGTATATGGAGCATCTTATGAAGGTTCCTTCTCCCCGTGTCGGTCTTATAAACAACGGAAGCGAGTCCACCAAGGGCACCGCTCTTTACAGAGAGAGCCACGAGCTCTTTTCCCGGACCGATTCCATTAACTTTATCGGCAACGTTGAAGGAAGAGACGTGCCTCTGGGCGCCTGCGACGTTTGCGTTTGCGACGGCTTTGTGGGTAATATCATCCTCAAGCTTTGCGAGGGCTTCGGTAAGTTTATGTCCGCAAGCCTTAAGGAAATGTTCTACCACGACACACTTTCAAAGCTCGGCGGACTTCTCGCAAAAAAGGGAATAAAGGATCTTAAGGACCGTCTTGACCACAAAAAATACGGCGGCGCTCCCATCCTCGGAATTCCCAAGCCCGTAATAAAGGCCCACGGAAGCTCCACCGCCGAAGCAGTGGTAAGCGCAGTAAGGCAGGCTCTGTATTTCCACGAAAACGGCATCTGCAAAAAAATAGAAGAGCTTTGCTCAAACAAGAGCAGGGAGGAATAAAATGCCCAAGATCCCCATCGCAAAAAAAGAGGATTATCCCGAGCTCTTTAAGCAAAACTGCAAGGAGCTTGAGGGGATAATAGATCACAGCTTCAATGATCCTATCTACCTCTACAAGGCATTGACCCATTCATCCTACTCCAACGAAAAAAAGAACCGCTGTATATACGAGTGCAACGAAAGACTGGAATTTCTCGGCGACAGCGTTCTCGCCATCGCGGTCAGCGAAAAGCTCTTTTCTCATTTCAGTGACAGACCGGAGGGTGAGCTGACCAGATACAGAGCCAATCTGGTATGCGAGGATGCTCTTTACGAGTATGCAAAAAAAATAGGGCTTGACTGCTTTATGCTTTTGGGCAACGGAGAACAAAACTGCGACGAGCGCCACAAGAAAAGCCGTCTTGCGGACTGCTACGAGGCCTTGATAGCCGCCATCCATCTTGACGGCGGCGCAAAAAAGGCAAAAGAATTTGTTCTCAAAAGCATAGAGGAGCGAATGGAAAGAGCGCCCGAATCCACTGCACCCACGGACTACAAGAGTCTGCTCCAGCAGCTGGTCCAGAACAATAAGGGTGAAAAGCTGGAATACGTGCTGATAAGCCAGAGAGGCCCCGATCACGACAAGGTATTCGTTACCCGGGCAGTTCTCAGCTCCAACCCCGTGGGAACGGGTGAGGGAAGATCCAAAAGAGAATCCGAGCAAATGGCGGCAAAGGAAGCCTTGCGCCTTTTCGGAAAGCTATGAAAAGCCACCGTACCGTCGCCGTATTTATCCCCCACAGAGGATGCAAGAACAACTGTGTATTCTGTGACCAGAAGACCATCACGGGAGTTAGAGAATTCGACCCCGAGCAGGTCAAAGCTCAGTTAGCCAAGGTCTTTTCGGATCCCTACGCCAAGGGCGCACAGATAGCCTTTTTCGGCGGAAGCTTTACTGCCATCGACAGAAAGCTGATGTGCGATCTTCTCAGCCTTGCAACGGATTATTACCTAAAGGGACTCAGCAGCGGCATACGCCTCTCCACTCGTCCCGATGCGGTGAACAGCGAAATAATATCCATACTGAAAAGCCACCCCGTAAAGGCGGTGGAGCTTGGAATACAATCCACCGACGACGGTGTTTTAAGAGCTTGCCAAAGAGGCTGCGACACCAAGGCAAGCTTTGAGGGAGCACGCCTTGTAAAGGAGGGCGGCTTCGAATTTACCGCACAGATGATGATAGGGCTTCCGTCCAGCACTCTCGAAAAGGAAATGAACACCGCCAACGACGTTATAAAAATGGGAGCAGACTGTGCGAGAGTATATCCCACCGTTGTTTTTGACGGTACTGTTTTGGGAAAAATGGCGCAAAACGGCGAATACTCCCCCCTTGAAGAGGAGGATGCGGTCAACAGAGGCGCAGAGGTATGCGGCAAGCTGATTTCCTCAAACGTCAGGCTTTTGAGAGTCGGGCTTTGCGAAAGCGACGAGCTCCATTCACCGAAGGTCTTGGGAGGAGCTAATTTCTCAAGCTACGGAGAGATGGTCTATTCAAGGATCTACCTCACAAAGCTGTTAAAAAGGCTTGAGGAAACAGACGTGAAGAACAAAGCTCTCACCGTCCTCGCCGCACCAAACGAGCTTTCAAGGGTCTGCGGCTACAAAAGGATCAACAAGAACGTTATCAGCCAAAGATTCTCACCAAGCTCCGTCTCATTTCGGGGCGACCGATACGTACTCCCCTTTGATATAAAGCTTCAGATAACTTAGGAAAGGTATTTTATGTATTTAAAAACACTTGAACTACAGGGCTTCAAGTCCTTCCCTGACAAGACGGTCATCAGCTTCGAGCCGGGAATAACCGCCATAGTCGGCGCTAACGGAAGCGGCAAAAGCAATATTTCCGACGCTGTCAGATGGGTTCTGGGAGAAATGTCCCCCAAATCCCTAAGATCGGGAAAAATGGAGGACGTGATCTTCAACGGAACCGCCAAAAGAAAGCCCTCAAGCTTTGCGGAGGTGGTTTTGACCATTGATAACTCCGACGGGCTTATGAAAATAGACTACGATGAGGTAAGCGTTTGCCGCCGACTTTACCGCTCCGGCGAAAGCGAGTACCGCATAAACAAGGAAAAGGTGCGTCTTAAGGACGTGGTCGATCTGTTTTTGAATACCGGTATCGGCAGAGAAGGCTACTCCATAATCAGCCAGGGAAAGATAAGTGAGATCATTTCCGTTAAAGGCAGTGACAGAAGAGACATCTTTGAAGAAGCGGCGGGTATAAGCCGTTTCAGATACCGCAAAAGCGAGGCAAACTCAAAGCTTTTGCAGGTAAACGAAAACTCACAGCGCGTAGGAGACATCCTCGCCGAGGTGGAAGCACGCCTGCCATCCCTTGAAAAGCAAAGCGAAAAGGCCACAAAATATCTTGAGCTTGCAGGGGAGAAAAAGAGTCTTGAGATCGCATTTTGGGCAGAAAAGCTCAAATCCATAGAAAAGACCCGCCTTGAGACCTCGGCTCTTTACGAGGAGGAAAGCAAAAAGCTGGAAAAGGTCAACGATTCTCTTGCCGCCATCGAGGCAGAGCTTGATAAAAGCTACGTAGAAAGCCAGCAGGAGGCATTGACCTCCTCAGCTCTTACCGATGCCATCGCCGAGCTCAACTCCCAAAAGGCGGAGCTGTCAAAGCTTCTGTCAGTGGCGGAAAACGATATAAACCACTACAGAGAAAGCATCGCCACTCTTGAAAGGGAAGGCTCCGAAACACTTTCATGCGAAAGCGAGATGGAGATCATCAGCCTTTGTAAGGCGGCTTTGGAGGAAAAGAAGACGCTCTGCCAAAAGGCACTGGACGAGCTGGATGCATCGCAAAAAAGCCTGGACGAGCTGCAAAGCGTGATAAACGACCTTATGCTTGAGCAGGATCTTGCCATAGCAAAAAAGGAAGAGCTGGAGGAGCAGATCCAGGAAAAGGAGCTGCGCCAAATGGAAAAAAAGAGCTTTTCCAAGGCAAGAAACGACCGTATAGGTCAGCTCAGCTCTCAGCTTAGTGAAAAATCCAACGAGCTTCTATCCAAAAAGCAGATCCTTGATCAGCTCAAGAAGGAGCTGAAGCTTGCCGAAGACGAGCTTGAGGAAAGGTACCTTTTAAGAGATGAATTAAAGGACGAAGGAGATGCTCTGGAAAGGGAGCTTGACGAGGCGGACAAGGAAAAAAGAAACGCCGATCTGAAGCTTTTGGAAGTAAACCAGAGAAAAGATACTCTTCTCAGAATGGAAAAGCTCCTCGAGGGCTTCTCCGGAAGCGTAAAGGAGGTTATGAACGCTCACGAAAGAAAAGAGCTTTCCGGCATTCACGGCCCCGTATCGAGGCTTATCAGCACTCCCGAGGAATATATCACCGCCATCGAGACCGCCCTGGGAGCAGGTATACAAAACGTAGTAGTGTCCGATGAAAAAGCGGCAAAGGAGGCCATTGCCTTTTTGAAGCGTACCCGCTCGGGCAGAGCCACCTTCCTCCCCTTGAGCACTCTGCGTCCCAACGTAATAAATATGTCCGATATATCCCATCCCGGTTTTATCGGTAATGCGGCAGAGCTTGTAAAATGCGACGTCGCCTACCTTCCCGCCGTGAAATTCCTTTTGGGAAGAACCGCCGTGTGCGATAATATCGACAGCGCCGCAAGCCTGGCAGCAAAAAAGAACTACAGTCTGAGAATAGTCACCCTTGACGGTCAGATAATAAACGCGGGCGGCTCATTCACGGGAGGTCAGCAGCTCAACAAAACGGGTATCCTCTCCAGAACGGGAGATATCGCCCGTCTCGAGCAGCAGTCGGCAAGCTTAAAGGAGCTTGCGGACAAGGCAGGCAGCGAGCTCAAAGCCCTCAAAGAGAAAAGCGAAAGGCTTTACGCAAAAAAGAAAAAATGCGCAGAGGAGCTCGATCTGGCAAAGCAGAAGGTCTACAAGCTTGAAAATTCCCTTGAGGCACAAAAGGATCTTTTAAGCTCAATGGATCAGACCCTTTCGGCACTGGACAGCGAAAAGGAGCTTCTGGCAAAGCAGGGCGAGGACGAAAAGGAGCTTATTTTGCGCCTCGAGCAGGAAAACCTTGCCTTGAACCGCCTTTTCGAGGAAAACGACACCGTTCTTTCCTCCTTAGCCGTTAAGATAAGAGCTCGTAATTCCGAAAAGGAAGGCATCATAAGCCAAAACACCCTTCTTGCCTCTCGCCTTGCAACCGCTGAGGGCGAGGTAAGGCTTTCCGAGGATCAGCTTCGTGCCGCAGAGCAAAAGCTTGAGGAAAAGAAAGAAAGAAGCCTGCGACTTGAAAGCGATAAGGAGCTTCTAAAGGAAAAGATCGCCGTAAGAAGTGAAAACATTTCCGAATACGTAGAAAAGAGCAACGGCTTAGAGCAGGAAATAGCCGATGCCAGATCTAGGCTTGACTCCTGCAGAGAAAAAATAGCCCTTATAGAAAAGCTGAGCTTCGAAAAGCGCAACCGCCAAAAGGAGCTGAACCTTGAAAAGGACAGATACAACGATATCTGCACGGGCTATATGATAAAGCTGGACGGCTTTGAAAAGGAAAAGGAAGGCTTTTTGCAAAAGCTCAAGGAGGAGTACGATCTTGAAAGCAACAGCGAGGAGTTCTTATCCGTTCCCGAGGGCGAGGCAAGCCGTCTTGGCGGAGAGGTCAGACTGATATTCTTGAGAAAAGAGATCAAAAAGCTCGGCAACGTCAACACCGATTCCGTTGAAGAATACCGCCAGACCAAGGAACGCTACGACTTTTTGAAAAAGCAATACGACGATATCGTTACCAGCAAGGATGAGCTGGAAAAGCTCATACTTTCCCTGGAAAAGACCATGCGTGAAATGTTTATCTCATCCTTCGAGCAGATCCGTCAGGGCTTTAAGGAGACCTTTACCACCCTCTTCGGAGGCGGAACTGCGGATATAGTTCTTACCGACAAGGACGATATACTCAACTGCGGAATAGAGATAAACGTCCAGCCTCCCGGAAAGCTTGTTAAAAATCTTTCTCTGCTTTCCGGCGGAGAGCAGGCATTCGTCGCCATAGCGCTGTATTTTGCAATTCTGAAGGTAAACCCCACGCCTTTTTGTATTTTCGACGAGATCGAAAGCGCTCTCGACGAGGCAAATATTTATAGATACGCGGATTATCTTAAGAAAAACTGCGATAAAACACAGTTTGTGGTCATAACCCACAGAAGAGGAACCATGGAATTTGCCGACGTTTTATACGGCATAACCATGCAGGAAAAGGGTGTCAGCGACTTTATTCGTCTCGATGCCGCAGGCCTTGATATGTTCAAGACCGAATAATAAACGAGGTAAAACAATGTCATTTTTTGAAAAACTGAAAAACGGTCTGAAAAAGACCAAAAACTTCTTTACCGTTCAGACCGACAATCTTTTCAGAAGCTTCTCCGGAGAATTGGACGACGACTTTTACGAGGAGCTTGAAGAGACCCTTATCCTCTCCGACGTGGGCGCAAGAGCCAGCGAGGAGATAATCGACTCTTTGAAGGAAAAGATAAAAACCGACAGAATAATGACTGCCGAAGCAGCAAAGCAGGCTCTTAAGGATATTCTTTACGAGATGATCAGCTTTGAAAATACCGAGCTGGATCTTTCGACCACTCCCGCCACCGTGCTTGTGATCGGCGTAAACGGCGTGGGCAAGACCACCTCCATCGCAAAGATAGCAAACTGCCTGAAGAATCAAGGAAAAAAGGTAATGCTTGCCGCCGGAGACACCTTCCGCGCCGCTGCAATAGATCAGATCAAGGTCTGGGCAGACAGATTGGGCGTGGAGCTTATTAAGCACTCCGACGGAAGCGACCCCGCCGCAGTGGTATTCGATGCGGTCAACGCCGCAAAAAAAAGAGGCGCCGACGTTCTCATCTGTGACACCGCCGGAAGACTCCACAACAAAAAGAATCTTATGGACGAGCTGGCAAAGATAAACCGCGTTATCGACAGAGAAATGCCCGGCAATGCAAGAGAGACTCTTCTCGTGCTGGACGCAACCACCGGCCAGAACGCAGTAAATCAAGCAAAGGAATTCTTAAACGCCGCAAAGATCACGGGTCTGGTACTCACAAAGCTTGACGGCACCGCCAAGGGCGGAATAGTGTTCAGCTTAAAGCAGGAGCTTGGCATACCCGTTAAGTTTATAGGTGTAGGGGAGCAGGCAGACGATCTGCAGCCCTTCGATCCCAAGGAATTTATTGATGCACTTTTTGAATAAGGAGAGCCTATGAAGATAGTATTTGCATCGGGAAATGCCCACAAGCTGAGAGAGGTAACAGAGCTTCTTGAAGCCTCTATGTCTGTCCCCTTTGAGCTTTTATCCCTAAAGGATATCGGCTTTGAGGGCGACATCGTAGAGGACGGAAGCACCTTTGAGGAAAACTCAATGATAAAGGCAAAGACGGTTTACGATTTTTGCCACCTTCCCGTTATTGCCGACGATTCAGGCATCTGTGTTGATGCCCTCGGCGGTGCCCCCGGCATCCATTCGGCAAGATACGCTCAGGTCTTCGCCGACAAAAACAGTCCCGACGACACCAATACCGAGCTTCTTTTAAAGAATATGGCGGGAAAGACTGACAGAAAAGCGCAGTTCGTATGCGCCGTCAGCTTTGTCAGCGAGACTCTCAGCTTCACCGTAAGAGGTGAATGCCACGGCGAGGTAATAAACGAAAAAAGAGGCGACGGCGGCTTCGGCTACGATCCAATTTTCTATATGAAGGAATTCCAAAAGACACTGAGCGAGGTCACCGAGGAGGAAAAGAACTCCGTAAGCCACAGAGGCAAGGCGATCCGCGCCGCCGCGGAAAAGATCTCGAGGGCATTTGAAAAATGAATCTCGGAATCTTCGGCGGAAGCTTCAATCCTCCCCACAGGGGGCATCTTGTGGCGGCAAAGGCTTTTTTTGAAGAAGCAAAGCTTGACCGTCTTTTAATTACCGTTGCAGGAAAGCCTCCCCACAAGGAGCTTGACGAAAAATGCAGTGATGCCCATCGCCTGGAAATGACCAGATTAAACTTTCTCTCAATGGGAGAAAGAGTCACCGTCAGCGACATAGAGCTTATGCGCCGAGGAAAAAGCTATACCTACGACACACTTTGTCAGCTCAAAAAGCTCTACCCCGATGATAAGCTGTTCTTATATTGCGGAAGCGATATGCTCTTAAGCTTCAAAAGGTGGTACAGATACACCGATATTCTGAAAATGTGCACCCTTTGCGTAATGAAGCGTCTGGACTGCGTCCCCCTCTGGGAAAGCTCGCTGAAGGAGCTTGAGGATGAGGCGCCCAACGGAATAATCCCCATTACCGCTCCTCACTATGAGGAAAGCTCCACTGCAGTAAGAAAAGAGCTGAGCAGAGGAAGCATCCCCGCGGGGCTGGTGGACGAGGTGGCAGACTACATCAGGCAAAGGGGGCTGTATCTTGCAGGATCTTGATTTTCTGGAAAAAGAGGTAGTAGCAAGAGTATCGAAAAAAAGAGCCCGTCACGTAATGGGAGTCAAGGAAGAGCTCACTTACCTTTGCCAAGCCTTTGAGCTCAGCCAAAAGGATACCAACGGAATGCTTGCGGCGGCTCTTCTTCACGATATAACCAAGGAAGACGATATGGCCCTTCAGCTTGAAACCGTCAGGGCTCATGGGCTTGTACCCTCAGAGGACGACGTCAAAAGCGTGTACACCTTTCACGCTCTTTCGGGATACGTGCTTTGCAGAGACCAATACAAGCTTGACAGCGATTTTGCTCTTGCCGTGCTCCATCACTCCACGGGAGGAGAGGATCTGAGCCTATTTGATAAGCTTTTGTACGTTGCCGACTATATTGAAGAAGGCAGAGGCTATCCCGACTGTATGAAAATGAGGAATTTTGTACATCAGGGCATAGACAATGCGGATAATTTTAAGGAAAGACTTGAAATACTGGATCAAGCGGTGTATAATATTGCAGATAACACCGTAAAATTCCTCGTCGAGCGAGATATGTACCTTCACCCCAATACTCCGCTGATGAGAGATTACTATAAGCCCCATGGGAAAGGAAGGCTTTAATGACCAAGGAACAGATTTTTGAAAAAGTCAAGCTGATCGCCAACACCCTCGACAAAAAGAAGGCAAAGGACGTTAAGATCCTTTACGTTCACGATCAGACCGTTATAGCAGACTATTTTGTCATCGCCCACGGAACAAGCACCACTCAGGTCAAGGCACTTGCCGACGAGGTGGACTACGTTCTCGGGGAAAACAACACCCCCTGCTCCTCCATAGAAGGAAGAGACGGCGGAAGCTGGATAGTGCTGGATTGCGACGACGTGCTGGTTCACGTTTTCCATTCCGAGCAAAGAAACTATTATAACCTTGAAAAACTTTGGGCGGATGCCGAGCTTATTCCCTTTGAGCCCGACACAGTCCCTGCAGGAGAATAAAAATGATCTACGATTTTAAGACAAACGACAAAAAATGGCAGGACATTTGGGATGAAAAGGAAGCCTTTAAGGCATACAACAACTCCGACAAGCCCAAATACTACACCCTCATCGAATTCCCCTACCCCTCCGGTCAGGGACTTCATATCGGACATCCCCGTCCCTACACCGCTCTTGATATAGTTTCCAGAAAGAAGCGTATGCAGGGCTACAACGTACTCTTCCCCATGGGCTGGGATGCCTTCGGTCTGCCCACCGAAAACTATGCGATCAAAAATAAGATCCATCCCCGTATAGTAACCGAGAAGAATATTGCCCGCTTCAAGTCTCAGCTCAAAAGTCTGGGCTTGAGCTTTGACTGGTCGAGAGAGATCAACACCACCGATCCTTCCTATTATAAGTGGACTCAGTGGATATTCCTCCAGCTCTTCAAGAAGGGCCTTGCTTACAAAAAGGAAATGAACGTTAACTTCTGCCCCTCCTGCAAGGTGGTTCTCGCCAACGAGGAGGCTGCAGGCGGCGTTTGCGAGCGTTGCGGAACAGAGGTAGTCAGAAAAACAAAGAGCCAGTGGATGCTCAAGATCACCGAATATGCTCAGCGGCTTATAGACGATCTCGAGGGACTTGACTTTATCGAGAGAGTCAAGACTCAGGAGATCAACTGGATCGGCAGAAGCGAGGGCGCTCACGTCGACTTCAGATCCACCGAGGGCGATATAATAAAGGTATACACCACCCGTCCCGACACCCTCTTCGGCGCTACCTATATGGTAATCGCACCCGAGCACGAGCTGGTGGAAAAGTGGGCAGGCAAGCTCAAGAATCTTGATGCTGTACGAGAGTATCAGGCTCAGGCAGCTAAGAAGAGCGATTTTGAAAGAACAGAGCTTGTAAAGGACAAGACCGGCGTTAAGCTGGAAGGTGTTTGCGCCATCAACCCCGTAAACAACAAAGAGATTCCCATCTTCATTTCCGATTACGTTCTTGCCACCTACGGCACAGGTGCCATTATGGCAGTTCCCGCTCACGATACCCGTGACTGGGACTTTGCAAAGGTATTTAACCTCCCCATCATCGAGGTCGTCGGCGGAGGAAACGTTCAGGACGAGCCCTTTACCGACGTAGAGACAGGCATTCTGGTCAACTCGGACTTCCTCAACGGTCTGGAGGTAAAGGATGCAAAGGAAAAGATCATTTCCTGGCTGACCGAAAAGGGCATCGGAGAAAGAAAGGTAAACTTCAAGCTCCGCGACTGGGTATTCAGCCGTCAGAGATATTGGGGCGAGCCCGTTCCTCTGGTTTACTGTGAAAAGTGCGGATGGGTGGCAGTTCCCGAGGATCAGCTCCCCGTTACTCTTCCCGACGTAGAGGCATACGAGCCCACCGACAACGGCGAGAGCCCCCTCTCCAAGATCACAGATTGGGTAAACACCACCTGCCCCCATTGCCACGGCCCCGCACAGCGCGAGACCGACACTATGCCTCAGTGGGCGGGAAGCAGCTGGTATTTCTTAAGATATTGCGACCCTAACAACGACACCTGCCTTGCTTCCAAGGAGGCTTTGGATTACTGGATGCCCGTTGATTGGTACAACGGCGGTATGGAGCACGTTACTCTCCACCTCCTCTACAGCCGTTTTTGGGCCAAGTTTCTCTACGATATAGACATATTAAAGTGCAAGGAGCCCTATCTCAAGCGCACCGCACACGGTATGATCCTGGGCGAAAACGGCGAGAAGATGTCCAAGTCCAAGGGCAACGTTGTAAACCCCGATGAAATAGTGGATCAATTTGGCGCCGACACCCTCAGACTCTATGAAATGTTCATCGGCGACTTTGAGAAGAGCGCTCCCTGGAGCCCCTCCAGTATCAAGGGCTGCAAGAGATTCACCGAAAGATTTATGTCCCTCTACGACATTGCCTCCGGTAAGGGTGAGACTCCCGCTCTGACCAAGGGACTCCACAAGTGCATCAAGAAGGTTACAAGCGACATCGACAATATGAAGTTCAACACCGCTATTGCGGCTATAATGACCTTCGTAAACGAGGTGTACGATAATAAGTCCCTTACACTGGACGAGCTTGCCATACTCACCAAGCTTCTTTGTCCTTTCGCTCCCCATATGTGCGAGGAGCTCTGGCAGATGCTGGGCAACACCGACCTCTGCTCCCTGGCAAGCTGGCCCGAGTACGACGAGTCCAAGTGCATAGACGATACTATCGAGATCGTTGTTCAGATCTGCGGAAAGATCCGCGCTAAGCTTAACGTAAGCGCAGACGCCACAAAGGAAGAGGTCCTTGCCCTTGCAAAGGCAGATCCTGCAATCGCCCCCCAGATCGAAGGCAAGAGACTGGTAAAGGAAGTATACGTTCCCGGAAAACTGGTAAATCTTGTCGCAGTAGGTTGAAAATAAAAACTTTTCAAAAGTTTTTTCAAAAACCTGTTGACAAACACAAGCTATTGGTAGTATAATAGTACAAAGTTTATTATGAGTAAATGTCACCATTACGGTTTGACAAATCTCTTTGCATGCTGCGGAGGGAGGGATAAAAGTGGCAGAAGTAAAAGTTAAAGAAAACGAATCCTTGGATAGCGCTATCCGCAGATTCAAGAGACAGTGCGCCAGAAGCGGAGTTCTCAGCGAGCTTCGTAAACGCGAGTGCTATGAAAAGCCCAGCGTAAAGCGCAAGAAGAAGTCTGAGGCTGCAAGAAAACGCAAGTATAAATAAGTTTTCGTTGAACAATATGGCGCTATAGGACAAAGCTCCTACAGCGTCATTTTGCCTTTTAAAAGTAATTTTCATTTAAGAAAGGATCTATTGTTATGGCTAAGCTCAGAGCAGGCATTGTCGGCGCAACCGGTATGGTCGGCCAGCGCTTTGTAACCTTGCTTGATAATCACCCCTATTTTGAGATCACCGCCCTTGCCGCCAGCGCAAGAAGTGCGGGCAAGACCTATATCGAGGCAGTTGGTGAGCGTTGGAAGCTTGAGGAACCAATGCCCGAGTGCGTTAAGAATATGACCATTTTCGACGCCTCCGATATTGACGCCATCAAGCCCCACGTCGATTTCGTTTTCTGCGCAGTTGATATGAAAAAGGACGAGATCCGCGCCCTTGAGGAGGCTTACGCGAAAAAGGAGATCCCCGTTGTCTCCAACAACTCCGCTCACCGTTGGACCGAGGACGTTCCCATGCTCATCCCCGAGATCAACGACGGACACGCAAAGATCATAGAAAGCCAGAAAAAGCGCCTCGGAACCAAAAAAGGCTTTATCAGCGTTAAGCCCAACTGCTCCATTCAGAGTTACGTTCCCCTTATCACCCCCCTTCTGGACTTTGAACCCACCGAGATCGTTGTAACCACCTTCCAGGCAATTTCCGGTGCAGGCAAGACCTTCAAGGATTGGCCCGAGATACTGGACAACGTTATCCCCTACATCGGCGGCGAAGAGGAAAAGAGCGAGCAGGAGCCCCTTAAGGTATGGGGTAAGATCAGATGCGGAAAGATCCACAACGCCAAGGGCCCCAAGATCACCGCACAGTGCATTCGTGTTCCCGCCTCCAACGGACACCTTGCAGCGGTTTACATCCGCTTCAAGAACAAGCCCTCCAAGGAAGAGATCCTCAAGCGCTGGAAGGAGTTTTCCGGTAAGCCTCAGGAGCTTGGTCTTCCCCACGCTCCCAAGCAGTTTATTACCTATTTCGAGGAGGACAACCGTCCTCAGACCGCTCTTGACAGAATGATCGAGGGTGGAATGGGCATTTCCGCAGGCAGACTCAGAGAGGACAGTGTCTACGACTACAAGTTCATCGGTCTGAGCCACAACACCCTCAGAGGTGCCGCAGGCGGAGCGGTGCTTTCCGCAGAGCTTCTTTACAGAGAAGGCTATTTAGGTTAAAAAACAAAGGATGCAATTTCACTTGCATCCTTGTTCTTTTTTACAAAATTAAAGCTACATTACACATTGACAACCCCTTTCTTAACTGCTACAATAAGGTAAAGCACGTTCCGAAAAAAGGAGAACAGAAATGACAAAAGTAATTTTCAGCTTTGACACGGAAGACTACATAAACCCCATCGGTGCAGACGGTATTCTCCGCAGCGCCAAGCTTCTCAGCAAAAACGGCATAAAGGGCTGTTGGTGTATGGTTGGAGAAATGGCATCGGCATTAAAAGCCTGGAACAGGTCCGACGTCATAAATGAGCTTAACGACAATCACTGTATCGAGTTCCACTCTCTTTCTCACTCCAAGCATCCCTGCATAAACGAATACAGCGACCTTTGCGATTTCAACACCGCAAAGAGCATTCATATTGCCCGCGAAAAATATGGAATTGAGCTTTTGAAATCTGTTTTCGATAAAGCCGATCCCGTTGCGGTGGTTCCTCCCGGCTCCAGCCACAGCTACGTTGCCTACTACGGCTATGCGGATATGGGCATCAAGCTTTATTCCGCAAGCAGAATATTTGATCAAGTCAAAAGCCGTGTGCTCTTCTGCGATAACCTTCCCCATCTCAGATATGACCGCTGTCTTGACACTCTTCTTATGCGTCTGGACGACGAAGGAATCAAAGAAACGGTTGAAAGAGTAAAAACAAAAGAAAATTACGTTTTTTATCATCACCCCGCCATGTCCTACGTCAAAGTGTTTTGTGATGAGCTCAATTTTATGGCTAAAAACCGTGAACCCCAAGTCCTTTCTCCGCTTTGGGAAAAAGAAAAGACCGAAAAATTCTTTGAAAACTTTGAAAAGCTTGTCCTTGCCCTTAAAGCAGATCCGGAAATTGAATTCACCACCTACTCCGAATTTGTCGATTCCTTGGACAAAAGCCAAAGGACCATCACCAAAGACACCTTAAAGGAAATATACCCCCAACTTTTGGAAAAAACCTTCCCCGTTACCACACCCGATTCCTTATGCATCAGCGACCTTTACTATGCCTGCATAGAGCTTCTTAAGGGCAATACATCGCATCAATGCGGTAAGGTCTACGGATTTTTAAAAGAGCCTTTTGCACTTCCCTCTACCGTAAGCGTGAGAGCCGACGATATTAAAGAAAGCGCCAAATATCTCCCCGCAGAAGGCTTCATTCCCGAATTCATCTACGTGGGCGACCAAAAAATCGGTCCATTCGATTTCTTAATGGCGGCTATGGAGCTGCTTATAAGCGATAAAGATACCATCCTGATATCACCCCGTCAATGGCAAATCGACTTAGACCAATTCCCTGCTCTCAGAGACACTCAGCTTGGAAAAGAATGGATCCACGATCCCGCTCAGTTTAACGACGATTTTCTCTCCCAAAGGCTTCGTCTCCAATCCTGGACCTTCCGCTTCGAGAAAAACACTCCCAGATTTGTTTTATAACCTCTTACTTTTTTGAAAAAAGAAGCAAAAAACTTTCATTGTCGATAAAGTACCCTTTATCACAGTGCTCGATATGAAAGAAAAGCAAAACACACAGGAGAACCGCCATGAACAACTTTAATCATAAATTTTTTGACGTATACTATCAGCCGGGAGAAAACCCTATATTTTGCTACCGTACAGGCTATACGGTATATGAAGAGGCCCTTGTAAACGGATCCCTTGTTGCTCGGGGCTGGAATGCATCCGGATACCCTCTCAACGTACTTACAAACTGCCCTTCCAACATAGATCCCAAGCTCTTTGCCGAGCCTTTTGCATTTAATCTGGAGGTAAACGGCGCTTGCATAGATTACGACCTTAAATTTATAGACTTCTCCACTGAGAAAACCGATAAGGATATTCACGCCGTTATTACCTTAGAGAGCGGCATTTCTCCCGTGCGTGTAAAGGTCCACACCATCCTTGACGGCACTGCTATGTTTACCCGTTGGCTGGTGATCGAAAACCTTTCGGATACTCCCATTAACATCAGCCGTATGAGCATCATAAGCGGCGGTATGGAGGTTATGAACAGGGCTCCCCTTACCTACTCCAACGAAATAGAAAAGTTCTATTCCGTCGGTTATTTCGATGACGACACCTGGGGCAGAGAAGGCGATTTCGCATGGCACGACCTCAACCCCGACACACTCTGTATCGAAACACGCTTCAACCGAGCAAGATTCCGCCACCCACTTATGTTTATCCGTAATAATCTTATGGGCACTATGTGGTTTGCCCAGATAGCCTACTCCGGCGGCTGTCGCTTTACTGTGGATTACAACGCCAAGAAGGAGCAAAATACCTCGGCCTTATCCTTTAAGGCAGAAATAAGCGGATACAATCCTCTGCTTATTCTTAAGGCAAAAGAGTTCTTCAACACTCCCGAAGCCCACATAGGCGTTGTAAACGGCGATATAGATATGGCTGTAAATGAAATGATATCCCACGCAAGAAGATCCGTTCTTAACGTTCCCGAAGCCGACCCCTCCGCTCTGTTGGTTGGTGCAGGTATGGGCGCAGAGCACGATATGAGCGTAGAAACCTCAAAGGCCTTTATTGATCAGTTTAAGGAAATGGGCTGCGAAATATTTATTATAGACGCAGGCTGGCAAAACCCACCCAATCGCGAAATGGAATGGGGGCGCTTCAACGGTATGAACCACCCCGATACCGAGCGCTACCCCAACGGAATTGCCGAGCTTTCCGATTACTGCCGTAAAAAGGGTATGAAATTTGCAATGTGGGTCGAGATAGAGCGTCTCGGCGCATACTCCCCGAAATTCCAATCCCATCCACAATGGCGCCTTAATAATACATACGGCGAGAAAGCCAAGGGATATATTGATTTTACCAATCCCGAGGTCGCGCAGTGGGCAGAGGAGGAGCTGGCAAGGATGATAACCGAATACAAGTTAGATCTTCTAAGAGTCGACTACAACGTTGACCATCGCGATTATCACCTTATGAAGCCTACCGACAACGGCGGAAAGGAATATGCCGGCCTTCGCCATTTTGACGCTGTATGCAAAATGTATCTCAACCTTAAAAAGCGCTTCCCCAACGTAATATTTGAAAACTGCGCAGGCGGCGGAGGAAGAACCGACTGGGCTCAGATGAAAGCCTTCAACCATACCTGGGTTTCCGACTGGCAGAAAAATCCACGCTCTGTTATGATCACCAACGGTATGACTATGGCTCTGCCGCCCGAAAGAGTTGACAGACTCTTTGCCGGTATGGGTTGCCACGAATTCGGTAGCTTTGACTCTCATATGAGAAATACAATGTTCGGACATATGTCCATAAACGTTGTTGCTCCCGCGGCAACCTACGCAAATCCCGAACAGATGAGGTTTATCAAACACAGCGTTGAGCTTTATAAGAGCTTTATCCGCCCCTTCCTACCCGAAAGCAAGGTGTTCCACCCCACGCCCGAGGTCAAAAAAGCCTTAAAGCAGGGCTACTCACTCCTCGAAGTAGCCGCTAAGGACGGCAGCCGCGGAATATTCGGTGTATTCGCCCTCTCAGGATCTAACGATAAGGAGATCAAGCTTACCTTAAAGGGTGTGGACACCTCCAAAACCTATAAACTAAGCTTCGATAATCTCGGCACCTCCTTTGAGATCAGCGGTGCCTCGGCTTATATGAACGGCATTACCGTAAAGATCCCATCTTCAATGTCATCCGAGCTTATCACATACGAAGCAATATAAGATAAAAAACCAAGGTCGATCATTACGATTCGACCTTGGTTTTGTTGTAGATATATAACTTGCCGATGCGGCAACCCGATCAAAACATTCAATTGCTTATTTTTCCGTCACTTCTTCACAAAACTCCCTCACAAGCCTTTTATATCTCTCCGGATCGCACATATAACAAAGCCCGTGACCTGCACCGGGGAATATCTCAAGCCGCACCTTATCGGGATTTGCCTCTTTTATCTGCTTTGACATCCCGACAGGTACAAACCTATCGTCGTCGCCGTGCATAAGCAGGATCGGAAGCCTCGAGTTCTTCACGGCGTACATTGCGCCGTCCTGCCTTTTGATCCTCAGCCTACCGAAGATCAATGCCCCCATCCAAGCAAAGGGATAAGCTATCCCCGAGGGAAGCCCCATATCACCGCACACCTTTTTTATTATCCCCTTGGGAGAGGAATACGGGCAATCCGCCACCACTCCCACCACTCTTTCATCGGGCTCCAAACCCGCGGCAGTGATCACAGTCGCCGCACCCATGCTTACGCCGCAAAGAATGATCTTAACGTCCTCGCCGAATCTTTTCTTGGCATAATCCACCCACACCTTAACGTCATCAGCCTCTCTGATGCCAAAGGTAATAGTCCTCGAGCCACTGGAAAAATGAGCTCTTTGATAGGGAACTATAAGATTATGCCCCAGGCCCGCCGCCAAGGGTGCGCCCCCGCAAAAATCCCTGGTGGGTGAGCTTTTGTAGCCGTGCATCTGTATCTGGCAGATCTTAGAGCCCTGATCCAGCACTTCGGCGCAAAGCTTTATACTGTCACGCGCCTTGACCGTGGCATTCTCCCACTTGATCTTTGAATACTCCCCCGTCATTTTTTCGAATTCTTCCTTATGAACGCTGTACTGCTTCGATCTCGGAAGCTCAAGCTGCCCCGAGCCCTTATGGTAAAAGGCCCTTAGGTAAGCAGCAAAGCAGATCATCAAAAACAAAGCCGCAACTGCGGTAATAATAATACACACTGTCATTAAAGCACTCTCCCTCCGTACCTATTTTACTCTCATACCTAAAAAAAGTCAACAAAGGATTTTTAAAGATATTATTGCAATAAGCCAAGGAGTTTGATATAATAGCCATATAACTAAAAAGGAGAAAGACAATGAACATTCAGCTTACTCAATGTCTTGAAAATAAAAAGACAGACTACATCCTTCCCTTTTTCTGGCAGCAGGGACAAAGCCACGAAAGACTTCTGGAAGAGATAATTGCCATAAAAAAGAGCGGCGCAAACAGCTTCTGCGTTGAAAGCCGCACCCACGAAAATTTCTGCGAGGATCAATGGTGGGACGATTTCGGCTTTATGCTCAAGACCGCGCGGGAAATGGATATGAAGGTCTGGCTTTTGGACGACAAGCACTTCCCAACAGGCTATGCATTGGGGGTTATAAAGGAAAAATATCCCCACCTGAGAAAAAAATACTTTCGCAGAGAGGTAGTTGACGTTCTCGGTCCCCAAAAGGACTGCGCCCTCCTTACCAACTTCTACACACAGGACGGCGACCGCATTCTCAGAGCCGTTGCATATAAAAGAAGCGGCGACGGCATCGACTGCGAGGGCGAGGGAATAGATATCACCTCCACCTACGAGGACGATATGGTCTTTTTCGACATTCCCGAAGGAATGTGGAGAGTATTTTTCATAATCGAGACAGATCGCTTTCAGACCACCCAGCCCTATCACATCGATAAGCTCAATCCCGAGAGCTGTAATCTTATGATAAGCGAGATCTATCAGCCCCATTACGATCGTTTCAAGGAGTATTTCGGCAACACCTTCGCGGGCTTTTTCTCCGATGAGCCCGGATTTTCCAACGACACCGGCTCATATTTCTCCACAGTGGGAAAGAACATACTTCTGCCCTGGTCAAAGGAAATAATCGGCGTTATGGCAGAGGAGCTCAAGCTTTCCGACAATGAGGTCTGGGCGCTTATGCCCGCTCTTTGGGCAAACGTAGGCAAGAACACCGCTAAAACAAGAATTGCCTATATGAACACAATAACAAAGCTATATCAGAAATACTTCTCGGGGATGCTGGCAAATTGGTGCCGCGAAAAGGGGGTTATGTACATCGGCCATATCATAGAGGATATGAACGCCTGTATGCACACCGGCAACAGCTCAGGTCACTTTTTCCGCGCCCTCGATCCTCAATCGATGGCAGGAATCGACGTTGTTCTTCAGCAGGTAATGCCCGGACAAAACGGTATGCTCCATACCGCAAGAATATATGATCGTATCGCAGATCCCACCTTCTTCGTATACGCTCTTGCAAAGCTTGCAGCAAGCCACAGCCATATCAATCCCGCAATGAAAAACCGTGCCATGTGCGAGATCTACGGCGCATACGGCTTTGCAGAGGGACTTCCCTTTATGAAGAAGCTTTCTGACCACTTCCTTGCCAACGGCATCAACCGCTTTGTTCCCCATGCCTTCACACCTCAATATCCCTCCACGGACTGCCCTCCCCACTTCTACTGCGAGGGTAACAATCCCCAGTTTGAGCTTTTCGGCGAGCTGATGAGATATATGCAGAGAGTTATCCACCTCTTCGAGGGCTCCGTTCACAAGGCAAATGCTCTTGTATACTTTAACGCCGATTGCGATTGGAGCGGCGAGGACACCTCCCTTTATTTCCACGTTGCAAAGCAGCTTACCACCTCAAATATCGACTTTGATTTTGTTCCCATCGATTATCTTAACAGGCTGACAGTTACCGACGGCAAGCTCAAGCTCAATCAGGAAAGCTATGACCTTCTCATAGTCCCGGGATGTGATTGCATCAGCGACGAATTTGAAGCTTGGGTCAAGATACTTTCCGATGCGGGCGCAAAAATAATCTTTACAGACCGCCACCCCAAGAGGACCGCCAACGACCTTCCCGCCGCCGCCTGCTGCAGCTGCGAGTCAGTGCCCGAGAATATGCTGGGCCACCGACTCAGAGAAATGGGCTTCTTTGACCTCTCGGTGGAGGGAGACGGCACCTATCTCAGACATTATCACACCGTCAGCGGAAACGATCACCTCATTATGTTCAAAAACGATTCCGAGGAAAAGCTCGACGTTAATATTATCCTTCCCGTTCAGGGCAAGCTCAGCGTTTACGACGCCTGGAAAAACAAGCTCTATCTTAAATCCTCCACACGTCTTTGCCTCGCTCCCGGAGAAAGCACCATCTGGATCATCGGTGATACAGATGCCACGGAAGAATTTCCCGAGACCGCAGATCTTCAGCGCATTGCCGCAGATCTTCTTTGGGACATCTCCATTATGGAGGTCGGAGCCGAAAAAGCGACTGCCTACAAGAGCCAAAGCCCTCTTTACAATCTCAGCCGAAGGGGCGAGCTGACCCACTTTACGGGTAAGATCTTCTATAGCACCACCCTTGAGATCAACAACGCCGACGAGATAAAGTTCATTGACCTGGGCTATGTCGGAGAGACCGCAAAGCTTACAGTAAACGGCAAGGATGCAGGAACTCTCATAGTTGAGCCATATCTCTTCGACGTAAGAGGACTTCTGAAAAACGGTAAGAATACCGTAGAGGTAGAGGTAGTCAACAACCCCGTCTTTAAGGAGAGGGACGTTTTCAGCCGCTACATGAAGATCCTTCCCAGCGGAATCCTGGGTCCTGTGGAGCTTTTGAAATAATTAAAACCTCTTGACAAAATCCAAACATTGTGTTATCATAATCTGTGCCTGCTGAAATGGCGCAGTTGGTAGCGCAATTGATTCGTAATCAATAGGCCGAGGGTTCGAGTCCCTCTTTCAGCACCAAATCAGCACGATGGTTTTGATGCGAAACCATCGTGCTTTTTCTATATTCAAAAAGCCGTGTACCATAAGGGTTTTTACACTTCGGAATGAGCGGTTAGTTTCATTGGATCAGAATTAACTGCACAAAAGCCCGAGTTGGATGATTTATACCCTCCGTTTTCCACCACCTATAAAACCCACAATAAAACTTTCCTTTTGGGATTAGTTTCATTGTAAACAAGTAAGTTTCATCGTGGCTGAAAAAGTTTCATCGTGATTGAAAAACGAGTTGTATAGCGGTATAATGTATTATAGTCAAAGACTTTTATCTGCGAAACGAGGTGGACATTGTGGCGGAAAAGAAATATGTAAGCGATTATCCCAATCTATTGATTGAATGGAATTATCAGAAAAACGAAGGCCTTGACCCCACAAAAGTCAAGCATCGCAGCGAGAAAGTTGTTTGTTGGATTTGCCGAGATGGACACGAATGGGAAGCATCCGTTGTCCGGCGAACCAATAGAGGCTCTGGTTGTCCTTTCTGCTCTGGCCATCGGGCTGTTACTGGTGTCAATGACTTGGCAACAGCAAATCCATCATTAGCATCTGAATGGCATCCAACAAAAAATGGTGATTTACATCCCTCCACCATTGCCAAATCATCTGGTAAAAAGGTATGGTGGTTATGCTCAAAAGGGCATGAATGGGAAGCCACTGTAATAAATCGTAATAATAAGGGTAGTGGTTGTCCGTACTGTTCGGGAAGAGTGGCAACCACAGGAGTGAACGATCTATCAACTACTAACCCATCTTTGGCATCTGAATGGCATCCAACACGGAATGGAACATTGATGCCATCTGAGGTTTCGGAAGGTTCAGGCCAAAAAGTATGGTGGCAGTGTGCGAATGGCCATGAGTGGCAAGCAGTCATCAGCAGTCGAACCAATGGCCGTGGATGTCCGACTTGTGGAAATGTACAGAAAAAGATCACATTCACCCAAAATCGGATTTCTCAAATAGGATCTTTACTTGATAACAACCCCGAAATTGCTGCTGAATGGCATCCCACCAAAAATGGAGAGTTGCTTCCATCACAGGTTTTACCTAATTCAAACCAGAAAGTATGGTGGAAGTGTAAAAAGGGGCATGAGTGGAAGGCTGTCATTCAGCACCGAAATAAAGGCATAGGTTGTCCCCACTGTGCAAATGAATTGCAAACAAGTTTTCCCGAGCAAGTTTTATTTTATTATTTTTCCAAAATCACAAGAACAGAAAATAGAATTTTACTCTCCCCTCGTACAGAAATTGATGTTTACTTGCCCGAACTCAATATTGCAATTGAGTACGATGGTATTCGCTTTCATGGCAGCGAGAAAGCCCATGCAAAAGAAGCACGGAAAAATAAGCAACTATCCGAAAAAGGTATCACACTTTTCCGAGTAAAAGAAACAGAAGATAATGTGATTGATACCGAAAATATAATCTACTGCCACTATTCTGCGAATTTTGCATACTTGAATGATGTAGTTCATAAATTGTTGGCAAGAATAAATGCTATAGCTAACAGCAATTATGCAATTGATGTCGATGTGGAGCGTGACAGAGCACTTATTTACACGCAATACATCGAAATGGAAAAAGCCAATAGCCTGTTGATTGTAAGACCCGACATCGCTTCTGAATGGCATCCCACCAAAAACCATGACCTTCAACCTTCTCATGTAACACCCCATTCAAATAAAGTTGTTTGGTGGAAATGTGCTAATGGCCACGAATGGGAATCCTCTGTAAACAATCGTACCAATAGAAATGGTTGCCCGTTCTGCTCAAATAAAAAGGTATTATCGGGTTACAATGACCTTCAAACAAAATTCCCTGAAGTTGCAGCCGAATGGCATCCCACAAAGAACGAAGGGAAACAGCCTTCAGAGGTTCTTCCGTTTTCAAACAAAAAGGCATGGTGGCTCTGTTCTAACGGGCACGAATGGCCAGCAACAATCAACAGTCGAAGTAGTGGAAATGGCTGCCCCCATTGCAAGGGAGTTTTGGGAGGGCGAAAAAGAGTGACCAACTTAATTGCGCAACAAGGATCGTTGGCAACGAGAATGCCATCATTGGCTAAAGAATGGCATCCTACAAAAAATGAACCCCTTCTTCCTACTGATGTTACCATCGCTTCGGGAAGAAAGGTGTGGTGGCAGTGTGGTGCTTGTGGACATGAATGGGCTGCTGTTATTGGCAGCCGCAGCAAAGGTGCAGGTTGCCCACAATGTGCCCGAGTGAAGCGCAAGAAAAACTAATATCCACATATAGTTTCACTTTCTACTGCTATGGTTTCATATTGAGGTGAATCCAAATGAAATCTTTTGAAACCGCATCATTAATATCAACATACTTCATCAAAAGTCACCTTTATCGAAAGACAGAGGTGGCTTTTTCTTTTGAAAAGAACCGATAAGGAGCAAAAAACGACCGATGAGTCGCATTTTCACATTTTTCCCTTTTTATATGCTATAATAACACTGCAAGCAAAAGGAGGATAAAACAATGCCCGCAATCAGCATAAATGCCCTTACCAAGCGATATGGGTCCGTCACTGCGGTAGAAAAGCTCAGCCTGGATATATACCAAGGCGAGCTCTTTGCACTGCTGGGGGTCAACGGTGCAGGAAAGACCACCTTGATAAAAATGCTCACCTGCCTGACAAATCCCACCGACGGCGATGCCCTGGTAGGCGGCTACAGTATAATAAACGAAGCGAAAAGAGTAAAGGAGCTTATCGGCATCTCACCTCAAGAAACAGCCGTTGCGCCCAATCTCTCGGCAAAGGAGAATTTGGAGCTTATTTGCAGGATCCACGGCTTCACAAGGGAAAAGACCGAAGAAAAGCTAAAGGAGCTCTCCTTGGAATTTTCACTGAGCTCGGTTTTATCAAAAAAGGCAGGAAAGCTTTCCGGAGGCTGGCAACGCCGTGTAAGTATCGCGATGGCACTGATAAGCGAACCGAAGATCCTGTTTTTAGACGAGCCCACTCTTGGATTGGACGTTATTGCCAGACACGAGCTTTGGGAGCTTATCCGCCAACTCAAGGGAAAAACCACTGTTGTTTTGACCACTCACTATATGGAAGAAGCCGAAACACTTTCCGACCGCATCGGCATTATGAAGGATGGCAGGCTTGTTGAGATCGGAACGGCAAAAGAATTGATCGCAAAGTCAAAGACCGCCGACTTTGAATCGGCATTTATATCCATCGTACGAAAGGCAGCTATATGAAGACGTTGACCCTTGCCAAAAGATGCGCAAAGGAGATCCTGCGCGACCCGCTTAACCTATGCTTCGGCCTCGGCTTTCCGCTGATATTGCTATTGCTTTTAAGCGGAATACAGGCAAATATTCCCGTCCCACTTTTCCGGATCGACGTTCTCGCCCCGGGGATCACAGTATTCGGACTTTCCTTTATTACTCTCTTTAGCGCAAGCCTTATCGCAAAGGATAGGGAAAGCGCCCTTCTGCAAAGGCTTTACAGCTCCCCTCTCAGCTCTTGGAGCTACGTTTTCGGCTATATACTGCCTATGCTTCCCATAGCCTTGACTCAGTGCCTTATCACCTATGCTTTCGCCATTCCCTTGGGTCTGAAGCCCGACATCACTATCATTTACGCACTTATCGGCATTATTCCCATGGCGATTTTTAATATCTCCCTCGGGCTTTTGTGCGGCAGTGTTATGGGAGTCAAGCAGGTGGGTGGCATCTGCGGCGCCCTTCTCACCAATCTGTCGGCCTGGCTTTCGGGAGTGTGGTTTGATATAAGTCTGGTGGGCGGAGTATTTGAAAAAGCGGCAAAGCTACTCCCATTTTTTCACGGCGCAGAAATGGAAAAAGCTCTGTTTAAGGGTGATCTTGAGCTTGCGGTAAGCCATTTGTTCCCTGTAGTTGTATACAGTGCACTGATAAGCGTCGCTGCCGTGATCTGCTTTTTCAGACAAATGAAAAAACACTGAGGAGCTTGGAAAATGAAATTTAAGCTTATTATCGACAAGGACCGAGAGGAAGAAATAATTGCAGTGGTCCACGCCACCTGCCCTCTCACCGAGCAGATAGAAGATCTCGTCAACTGCTTTTCGGGCACGGATCACCTTATCGGTCACAAGGATGAGGAAATGCGAAAACTGGAGTTTTCGAAGATCGAATGTATCACCGTAATAGACAGAAGGGTGATCGCCATCGATACAAAGGGCGAACAGTATTGTCTTAAAGACCGACTACGGGATCTTGAGGAGATCCTGCCCTCCTACTTTATCCGCATCAACAAGTCCGCTCTCGCCAACGAGCGCCGCATTGAAAGATTTAACGCGGTGTTCAGCGGAGGCGTAGACGCCGTTTTTTTCTGCGGCTACCGCGAGTACGTTTCAAGACGTTGCTTCGCACAGATCAAAAGGAGGTATGACAAAATATGAAAAGCTTTGCATTGGAATTATTAAAGCGAGGTGCCGTCGGCTGCGGCTTCGGCCCCATTGTTCTGGCGATAGTCTATTGGGTTTTACAAGAGACCGCAGGTGTGCTCACCTTAACCGTCAACGAGGTATGCATCGGTATTGTTTCGCTGACCGCACTTGCCTTTATTGCAGGCGGTATGAACGCCGTATACAAGATAGAGCGTCTGCCTTTGGTGTGGGCGATCCTTATCCACGGCTGCGTTTTATATCTTAGCTATCTTGCCACATATCTGGTAAACGGCTGGCTTGAATTGGGCACGGCTCCCATACTGATCTTCTCCGCAATATTCGTCGTCGGCTTTTTTGCGATATGGGCAGTGATCTATTTTGTGACAAGAAAAAAGACCGCCGAGCTAAACGACTTCCTTAAGAAAAAACAGCTTAATTACCCCTTTGACAAATAATATCAAAGCCGCCGAGAGAGCATTTGCCCCTCGGCGGTGTTTTTGTAGACTGATGCAAAATTATATGATATAATATTCTAAAACCCACCTAACATTTCCATAAACGCGCAGACTATATAAGTGAAAGCATTGATCAATCGCTTGGAGAAACAGATGAAAAAACAAGACTTGCTAAAATATTTTGACGACGACTTGATTGATAAGCTATTTGGCTTTTGTTATGCAAGAACAAATGACAGCTACGAGGCAGAAGAACTATGCTCGGATATCATCTATGCCCTCGTTAATGCCTCCCATAGTGACGGAGAGATCAAAAGCGTATATCCCTTTATTTGGAGAGTGGCTCGCAACGTTTATGCTGATTTTTCAAACAATCGAAGAAAACGCGCGGAAACTATGTATGAAGGCGATTCGGAAGAAATTTTGCTCAGCGCTGCTGAAGAAGATGCTTCTGATGATACCGCGGAATTATTAACTTCTGTATATCGCAGAATAGCTTTTTTGACAAAGGCATACCGTGAAGTTATGATAATGTTCTACATAGACGGTCTTTCCACGGCTCAAATAGCCAAAGCGCAAGGAACAAGTGAAGGAGCTGTTCGTCAAAGGCTCTTTTCAGCAAGACAAAAGATCAAAAGTGAGGTAGAAGAAATGGCTGATACTTATAATAAACCCGTAGCACTTGACAAAATAGATTTTGTCATTTGGGGAACGGGGAGTCCTGCATGGGGAGATCCGCGTAACGTATGCACGAGAATGTTCTCAAATCATATCGTATGGCTTTGCCACAAGAAGCCGATGAGTGCTTCTGAAATTGCAGAGGAACTGA
>SVTC01000010.1 GCA_015063985.1 Oscillospiraceae bacterium
GCGGCAACGATGAAATCTTCACTTCGTTCAGATGAAATCCAAGGACAAGTCCTCGGATGAAATCAAATCCGTCTAAATACAACCCTGCGAAGCGGGATTTCATCGCAAACGCGATTTCATCCACCGGCGGTGGATTTCACCCGTCGAAGACGGATTTGACTGCGTGTTCTCCGTTAAGGATAACACGCTAAGCCGTCGGCTCTTTTTCTTGACAAAATCCTCCATTGGTTGTAAAATATACCCAGCTTAAATTTTTAGGAGATATTATGGAGCTTGTTGCGACCTGTCTTTTCGGACTTGAGAAATTAGTGGGCGAGCAAATAGATGCCCTGGGATACAAACGTCTTTCCACCATCGACGGAAGAGTGTGCTTTGAGGGCGACGCCTTGGCTGTTGCCAGATGCAATATCAATTTCAGATACGCCGAAAGGCTTTTTATAAAGCTTGGGGAATTTAAGGCTACCACCTTTACCGAGCTTTTCGACGGCGTTTACGCCTTACCCTGGGAAAGCTTTATCGGCGCAAGAGATGCCTTTCCCGTCAGCGGTCATTCCGTAAAAAGCCGTCTTTTCAGCATACCCGATTGCCAAAAAATTGTTAAAAAGGCTATCGTAAAAAGGCTGGGGGACAAGTACGGGATAAAATGGTTTGAGGAAACGGGTGTTTGCTACAGCGTTGAGTTCTTTATCCTTAACGACCTTGCCTGGCTTATGATAGATACCTCCGGCGTTGCATTGCACAAAAGAGGCTACCGTCTGAAGGCAGGCGGAGCGCCCTTGAGGGAAACTCTTGCCGCCGCCCTTGCCGCAATGAGCCGCCCCAGAGATAACGTTTTGTTCTGCGATCCCTTCTGCGGCTCGGGCACTATTCCCATCGAGGCAGCAATGCTTATGAAAAATATTGCCCCGGGGCTTAAGCGCGACTTTGTTTCCAAGGGCTTTCCCTTGGTGGATAAGAGGCTTTGGGATATGGCAAGAGATGAAGCCAAAAGCCTTATTAAAGCAGATTGTGATTTTCGTGCAAGCGCTTCGGATATCGATCCTGATTGCGTTGAATTGGCACGTCAGAACGCCCTTCGCGCAGGGGTGTCGGAGGTAGTTTCGTTATCCTGCCGCGATGCTCTTACCCTAAGGACCGAGGGCAAAAGAGGCAGTATAATCACCAATCCCCCCTACGGCGAAAGGCTTGGCACGATAAATGAGGCAGAGGAGCTTTATAAAAAAATGGGCAGACATTTTGCCACCCTGGATTCCTGGCAGATCTACGTTATCACCTCCTGCGAGGACTTCCAAAGGCTTTACGGCAGGCGCGCCGATAAGGTCAGAAAGCTTTACAACGGAATGATCAAATGTAATTTTTATCAGTATTTTAAAAAATTTGATAAATGATTTCCACCTTTTTGAAAAAAGGTGGAGCCAACTTACTTTTTTGAAAAAAAGTAAGCAAAAAACTTTTGATGTCGATAGATTTTGCAATACACAGTGCTCGATGCCCTACTTATTTTAAAATTTCAACGTTTAACCCTTTTGAAAAAAAGTAGGCAAAAAACTTTTAATGTCGATGAAGTAAGCACTGACAAAGCGGACGATGCTTTACTTTGTACAAAACTCAGACTTATTTTTGAAAAAAAGTAAGCAAAAAACTTTTAATGTCGATAGATTTTGCAATACACAGTGCTCGATGCCCTACTTATTTTAAAATTTCAACGTTTAACCCTTTTGAAAAAAAGTAGGCAAAAAACTTTTGATGTCGATGAAGTAAGCACTGACAAAGCGGACGATGCTTTACTTTGTACAAAACTCAGACTTATTTTTGAAAAAAGTAAGCAAAAAACTTTTAATGTCGATTAAGTGCGTGCAAACACAGCGGTCGATGCGTTACTTGGTTTTATGGGGCGCCGCGCCAAACCCCGTCCACCTTTTTGAAAAAAGGCAGAGCCAAAAACTTTCAATTTCGACCGAGCTCGGTATATCATAGCGGTCGAAGATGTGTTTAGTTAAATCACAGATTTTCTTTTTGAAAAAAGGCAGAGCCAAAAACTTTCAATTTCGACCGAGCTCAATTTATCATAGCGGTCGAAGATGTGTTCAGCTAAATCACAGATTTTCTTTTTGAAAAAAGGCAGAGCCAAAAAGCTCAGTTTAAACTAAAAGGGTCGGAGATATACTCCGACCTTTTTTGGGTTCTCGAAAACCACCAGCTAAGCTGGTGGTTCCAAAGAGGCTTTTGCCGTTGAGCAATCCCGCAGTAGCGGTAGGCTCCCCTGTGTAAGGGGAGCTGTCAGCGAAGCTGACTGAGGGGTTGTTTGAGAAATTTTTTACAATCCCTCCGTCACGGCAAGCCGTGCCACCTCCCTTTGCACAAGGGAGGCGAAATAGTAGCCACATCTGTGGCGGTAGGGTGAGTTTGCAAGTGTCAAATGTCTCAGTGGGCTTTCCACGCCGGTAACATGCCCTTATAGGGCTGAGCAAGCCACCGGCAAAGCCTGTGGTTATGACTATACCTTGCTTTTTTTCTTGTATTCCTTAGGCGTCATTTTGTAATGCCTTGTAAAAAGGGTTATGAAATAGGAATTATCCTGATATCCCGCGCCCAAGCCCGCATTCAACACCGATTCTCCCTTCCTTAAAAGGCTTGCCGCATAATTCAGCTTCGCCTTTTGGATAAATTCCATGGGTTTTGTGTCAAAATATTCCTTAAACCTTCTTTCCACCGTGCTTTGGCTTAAGAAGAAATGCTCTGCGATGCTTTTTATGCTTATCCTCTCCGAGATGTTTTGGTATAGGTAATCAAGTATTCCGTTGAGATCGTCGGGGAGATTTTGTCTTGGGGCATTGCTTGAGCCGACGCTTTGCTTTATAAGGTGAAAAAGCCTTACCGTCTCAAAAAAGCCCTCCTCCTTTTCCAGAAGCTCTTGGCAGATGGCTTTTATCTCATCCTTTACTGCCGATGGGGGAGATACGAAATTTACCTTCTTGTTTTCACTGAAAAAGTATTCTACCATTGGATTGTCTTCATCGCACTCCAAGAGTATCCAATAAAAGGAATGTAAGGCATCGGAGCGGTATATGCAGTGGTGATATTCTCCCGGTCGGGCAATTATCAGATCTCCCGAGCTCAGGGAATAAAGCTCGTTATTCACAAGAAAGGATATATCCCCCGTGAGGTTTATATATATCTCAAGCTCGCGGTGAACGTGATCGTCTGTTTCGAAAACGTGGGAGCCTCTGTCGGTTATGGTGCGCCTTATCTTTAATTTGAATTTTCCCGATTCCGATATGCTTATTCTTCTTTCTCTTGACTCTCTGATAGCTCTCACCTCACTTGGTTGTGACGATTATACCATATTTTATGCTTAAAGGTCAATAGAAATCCCGATAATAATGTGGTATATTTATCAATGCAAGGTTTGGAGAGGAGAAAAATATGATCGGACTTATTATAGCATCCCTTACAAGCATGGTCACACAGAACTGTGTTTTTAACAAGGTATGCAAGAAAAATCTTAAAAACTCGATACAGATAGATTCCTATAACGTTATACCCTATACGGTATGCTCTATTGTGTTCGGGGTAATGCTTTTGGGAGGAAAAATATCTCTTTTTACCGTTCTTTTGGGACTTGTGTTCGGAATAGTCACTGCCATCGGTACCTTTTACAGATTGATGGCGCTCACGGTAGGCCCGATGCACGTGACTCTTCTTATAACCACCTCATCTATGATAATACCCGCGCTTTCGGGAGTGTTTTTCGGCGAGGGCTTCAGCTTTCCCAAGCTTATTGCCATATTCGTGCTTCTTTTCTTTATTTATCTTTCCCTTGAAAAAAGCGGCGGTAAGAGAGTAAACCTAAGGTGGTTTTTGTATTGCCTTTTGGCGTTTTTAAATCAGGGTCTTGTGGGAGTGCTGCAAAAGATCCATCAAAGCTCTCCTCATAAGCAGGAGGTTGCGGGCTTTCTTTTCGTATCCTTTTTGTGCGCCGTTTTGTTCTGCTTTGTCAGGACGAGAGGAAGCCTGGACAAGAGTGTATATAACGGTAAAAATATGATGCTGGGTGTCATCTGCGGTGCGTGTATCTTCGGCGCAAACTTTATAAATCTTCAGCTTTCGGGAATGCTGCCCTCTCAGCTCTTTTTCCCGATGATAAACGGCAGCTCTATTGTTATAACCTCTCTTATTTCCGTTATCTTCTTTAAGGAGCGCCTCAGCAAAAGACAGACGGTGGGTCTTATAGGCGGTATCCTTTCGTTGATAGCTATCTGCTTTATAAACTGATCTCAGGAGGCAAAAATGGCAAAATTCGTAAAGCATTGGGAAGGGCTTTTTCCTCCCTTCAGGATCCTTTCGGATCTGTATTTCGTGGGCACTCAGCCCGCATCAAGTCATATCGTGAAGACCTCAAGGGGGCTTATTATGCTGGACTCGGGATATCAGCACTCCCTTTATGCGGTGATAGACAATATCTACCGTGTGGGACTTGATCCTCACGACGTAAAGTACCTTTTTATTACCCACGGACATATAGATCACTTCGGCTCTGCCCGTGCCATAAGGGAGCTGACGGGAGCAAGGATCGTGATCGGCAGAAGGGATCTTGACGCCTGCACGGGAAAGAGAGAGCTTTCCTTTGCAAGGGAGCTGGATATGGAGTTTAACGAGACCTTCGAGCCCGATATATTGCTGGACGACGGTGACGTTGTGACTCTCGGAGACGTCAGCATCAGGGCGGTGGCAACACCCGGTCATACCGAGGGTGCGATGAGCTACTTTTTCAATATCTGCCATATGGATAAGAGCTACCGAGTGGCGCTTCACGGCGGTATGGGAGTGAATACCCTGACCGAGGAGTATCTGACAAGGTATGGCTTGAGCTTTGGCTTGAGGGAGGATTTCAGAGCCTCTATGCTGAGGCTGGCTAAGGAGAAGGTGGACGTTTTTTTGGGAAATCATATGCAGCATAATAATACGCCTCAGCGATATGAAAGGCTTATGGCGGGGGATGAGCTTGCCTTTTACGACGATAAGGCTTGGGGGGAGTATAACCTTGGCGTGATAGGAAATCTTGATAAGCTTATTGAAAAAGAGAGGATCGGAAAAGGGGGAGCAAAGTGAGAGCCGCATTCAGCTTTAACTACGGGGACACACACTTTAGCTTAAAGGATGGCGCTGTATTTGAAATGGGCGGCGTAAGAGTGGAGGCAAGGGAAAAAAGCTACGGCGATTTCGACGCCGCGGAGTGGGTGTTGAATTTTGAGAACCGCAGCAATGCCGATTCCCTTGTGTTTTCCGATATTTTCGATTGTGATATCGAGCTTCCTTTAAGGCTTAAGGAGCCAAAGGGACCGGGATATATGCCCAAGGACGGAGATCTGTGCGTAAACGTCAGAAAGGGCATTCAGGAGGGAAGATATTATCACGATGACGATATAGCCTCAGCTACCGAGTTTACCCTTTGCAAGGAATATCTTGATAAGGTAAAGAACAAGGTAAAATCCTTTTCCTCCAAAAGCGGCAGATCGAGCCATGGATATCTGCCCTTTTTCGATATCACCTCCTCGGGGGAGGGATATATGCTGGCGATCGGCTGGACGGGCGGCTGGAGAGCGAGCTTTAGCCGTGGGGAAAAGGGCGCCGTTGTAAGAACGGGGCTTAATAAGGCAAGGTTTTACCTTGAGGCGGGGGAGAAGCTGAGAACTACCTCGGTGGTGATAATGAAATATGATGAATCGGAGGATAAATACAATAAATTCCGCCGATTTTTGAAAAAGTATTTTACTCCCGAGCTTAAGGAGCCTCTTATGGCATTTGAGCTTTGGGGCGGTCTTGATTCCGTTGAGATGAAAAAGCGCCTCGGGGAATTGAAGGATAACAAAATAGCCTTCGATCAGATCTGGATAGATGCGGCATGGTACGGTCAGTGCGACGACTGTGTGAGCGCGTATAAGGGTGATTGGAGTAAATTTACGGGGCAGTGGGAGGTAAACAGGCGCATACATCCCGAGCTTTTGCAGGACGTATCCCGCGCCGCCCGTGATATGGGAGCGGGGCTTATGCTTTGGCTTGAGCCGGAAAGAGCCTACGATTTCGCACCGATCTGCAAGGAGCATCCCGATTGGTTTATTAAAAAAGAGGGCAGTCAGGCAATGATGCTTTACTACGGTAACCGCGATGCCCTGGAGTACATCTTTAAGCTTATCGACGGTTACGTAAAGAGGCTGAAGCTTTCCTGCTACAGACAGGACTGTAACTTCGATCTTGATAAGTATTTTGAGATAGTCGACACTCCCGATAGGGTCGGTATTGCCGAGATTAAGCATATTACGGGTATGTACGAGCTTTGGGAAAGGCTTTGTGAGGCAAATCCCGGGCTTATGATCGATAACTGTGCCTCGGGCGGAAGAAGGATAGATATAGAAAGCATTCGCAGAACTCAAATTTTCTTCAGAAGTGACTATCAGTGTAACTTCAACGAGGAGGCGGAGGTCTTGCAGGTGCATAACTCCAATCTTTCCTTGCTGTTGCCGTATAACGGCTGCACCACAAAGACCAAGCGTGATGCTTATTCCGTGAGAAGCTCTTACTCGTCCTGCTGGGGCGGCGCCTTTTACAATGCCGTTTTCCAGAGCTGTGATGGGGAGGATCTTAAGTGGATAAAAAAATATACCGACGAATACAGAAGCATCCGCAGGTATATGAGCTGCGATTTCTATAATCATTGCTCGGCGGTATTTGATCCTACCTCCTGGTGTCTGTGGCAGTATCACGATCCCGAAAAGAACAGTGGCGTGATATTGGCATTCAGAAGAAAGGAAAGCCCCTTTGAGTATATGAATATGACTCTGAAGGGTGTAAAGGACTTCGATATTATTTCTTACGAGGACGCCGATGACGGCACGAGCTTTGAGGGAGACGGTAATCTGAGTATTATCCTCCCCGAGAAAAGAAGCTGTAAATTAATAAGATATAAGGTGAAGTCATAACCACCGGCTAAGCCGGTGGCTTGCCCAGCCCTATAAGGGCGTGTTGCCGGCGGGGCTGAAAGCCCACCGAAACATTTGACACTTGCAAACTCACCCTATCGCCACAAATGTGGCTGTTATTTCAGCCTCCCTTGTGTAAAGGGAGGTGGCTCGCGCAAGCGAGACGGAGGGATTGTAAAAATTTTCTCAAACAACCCCTCAGTCAGCTTCGCTGACAGCTCCCCTTACACAGGGGAGCCTACCGCTGCGGCGGGATTGCTCAACGGCAAAAGCCTATACAGAACCAATAAAAGGCTCGGGAGGGTGATCCTCCCGAGCTTTGCCGTTGTTTTAAAGGATAAGTATGGGTCCGAGCTAAATAAAGCATCGAGCACTGTGTTTGTGTTGACTTGATCGACATTAAAAGTTTTTTGCCCCACTTTTTTTCAAAAAAGTGGGCGGGGCTTGGGGCGGCGCCCATACAGCCCAATACCCCATCGAGCACTGTGTTTGTGCTGACTTGATCGACATTAAAAGTTTTTTGCCTACTTTTTTTCAAAAAAGTAGGTTGGCTCCATCTTTTTTCAAAAAGGTGGAAGATTCGGCAGCGACGGCTGCGGTGGAGAAGGCGATCTGTAGGTTGTAGCCTCCGGTGTAGGCGTCTGCGTCGATAACCTCGCCTGCGAAGAATAAGCCGGGACAGAGCTTGCTTTCCATGGTCTTCGGATCGATCTCCTTGAGACTCACACCGCCTGCGGTGATAACAGCCTCGTCGATGGGGCGGGTGGCGACCACGGTGAGCTTAAGGTCCTTCAAGAGCTCGGAGAGAGTCGCTCTTTCGGCTTTTGTAATTAAGTTAACCTTTTTTGTGGGTGGGATGGCGCTGAGGGCGATGATAACGGGGATGAGCTTTTTGGGAAGGAGGTCTCCGAGAGCATTGGAGAAGTCCTTGTTTTGGTATTTTGCAAAATCCGAAAGTAAACGCTTGTCCAAGGCGGATCTGTCAAGGGCGGGCTTGAGGTCAATGGAGACGGAGTAGGAGCATTTTTCAAGATCTCTTGTGTGAGCGGAGGCGCTGAGGACCAGGGGCCCGGATATTCCGTCGGCGGTGAAGAGCATTTCGCCCATATCCTTGTAGACGGTCTTTTTTCCGTTGGAAAGAGAGAGGGTAACGTTTTTCAGCGAGAGCCCCTCCAGCTCCTTTATGAAGCGCTCCTTGCAGACTAAGGGCACAAGGCTTGCCTTGGGGGGCTTTACCGTGTGTCCGAAGGCCTTGGCAAAGCAGTAGCCGTCGCCGTCGGAGCCTGTTTTGGGATAGCTTTTTCCGCCGGTGGCTATTATAACGCGATCAAAGGAATAGGGGGTTGAGGCGGCTTTTACGGTGAAGATACCGTCTTTTTTGCTTATGGACGTGACCTTTTGGTAAAGCACGGTAAGGTTTGACCTTTTCAGGAGCTCTTTTTCAAGAGCATCCTTTACGTCAAGAGCTCTGTCGCTGGCGGGGAATACTCTTCTGCCGCGCTCGGTCTTGAGCTCAACGCCCAAGGACGTGAAGTATTCCATTGTATTTTCGGGCGTGAAGCGGTTGAGAGCGGAATAGAGGAATTTTCCGCCGCTGACTACGTTGGGGATGAACTCCTCCACCGAGCAGTTGTTGGTGAGGTTGCAGCGCCCCTTTCCCGTAATGAGAAGCTTTCTGGCTATGCGTTTGTTTTTTTCAAATAGCGTTATTTGGGCATCGGCACATTGGCTTGCCTTTAATGCCGCAACACAGCCTGCGGCGCCTGCGCCTATTATTGCAATTCTTAATTTTTCCATATATCTCCGAAATTAATATCTTTTTTGTTATTTTACTTTATTTTTGAAGATAAATCAATAGATTTTCACAAAGAAAAATATGTGTTGCAATATTTTGGGAAAAATGATATAATGAAATAAGGCTACTCTGACATTTTGAAAATTTTTTTCAGTAAGGCTCTTAAAAATTTCGGAGAGCGCAGTATCACTATCTTCATTGGTTCCGACCTCCCTTTAGTGTTTGATAAAAATAAAGCCTGCGGTGACGATCACCACTGCTTCCATTACCGCAAGCACTCCGTCGGGAAGGAAAAATGCCAGCAGTATGCCAAGACCGAAGGTGGATACGGCAATACCCACCGTTTTTTCCAAGTCTTTCATCGGTCGCTCCTTAAAAACGGTTTTCTCATTTATCATTATATTCGTGCTGATGGCAAAACGTGACAAAAATAATTTTCCAAAGGAAATAAAAATGAAAAAAGCATTTCTTGAAGCGGGCAGGATAATAAACGTACACGGAATAGCGGGAGAGGTAAAGTTTGAGCATTGGTGCGACGGCTTCGACTCTCTTAAGAGGGTAAAATGCTTTTATCTTGACAGTGAAGGCAAAAGCCCCGTTGCACTCTGTTCAAAGAGGATACACGGCAAATTCCTGCTTTTGAAGCTGGAGGGCATAAACGATCCCGAGAGCGCAAGAAGGATGAAGAATAAGATCCTCTACGTCGCCCGTGAGGACGTTTTTAAGGATCCCGACAGTGTGTTTATCTGCGATATAATAGGGCTTGACCTTATAGACGTTGATGAGAATAAGGCGATAGGAAAAATCACCGACGTTGTTAACCGCGGCGCAAGCGATCTGTACCTTGTGGATATGGGCGGCAGGGAGGAGTATTTTCCCGCCGTTAAGGAATTTATAGTTAAGATAGATACCGAGTCGGGAGTATACGTGAAGGTTCCCGCGGGACTTTTTGATAAGGCGGAGTGATAATGATTTTTGATATAATGACCCTTTTCCCCGAAATGATGGAGGCTTGCCTCGGCGAGAGCATAATCGGCAGAGCCAGACGGGCGGGGAAGGTAACTGTGAATTTTCATAATATCCGCGATCATTCCCTTGATAAGCACAGAAGGGTGGACGATACTCCCTACGGCGGCGGAATGGGGATGCTTATGGGTCCCGAGCCCATTTATAACTGTTATAAGGCGATAACCGAGGGGCTCGAGTATAAGCCCTTTACCGTGTATCTTTCTCCCAAGGGTGATACCTTTTGCCAGAAGACCGCCTATGAATTCAGAGAAAAGGGGCATATAGTTATGCTTTGCGGTCATTATGAGGGCGTGGATCAGAGAATTATAGATCTTATTGTCGATAGAGAGATCAGCATAGGGGATTTCGTTCTTACGGGAGGCGAGCTTGCCGCTGCCTGTGTGGTGGACAGCGTTGCGAGGCTTTGCGACGGCGTGCTCTCTGACGAGAGCTGCTTTACCGAGGAAAGCTTTTCCGATGGGCTTTTGGAGTACCCTCAGTATACCAGACCGGTGGAGTTTTGCGGTATGAGGGTGCCCGAGGTGCTTTTAAGCGGCAACCACGGCAAGATAAAGCAGTGGCGCAGGGAAAAGGCGTTGGAGATCACCGTTGAAAAGCGCCCCGATCTATTGGATAAGAAATGAGGTGTCTTGGTGAAATATAACATAGCATCTGTGGGATTCAAGGTTCAAAAAAGAGCCGTTGACCCCGGCAGCTCGGACAGACTAAGGCTTTCCGAGGGCTTTTTCGGCCGCTTTTTTAAAAGGCTCAGCCCGGGTGTGAATTCCAAAATGAAGGCGAAGATGGCGATCTCCGCCTTTACCGAAGGCTTTTTTTTAGTGAAATTCTTTAAGCGCTTTGCCGATAATTTCCTTAAGACCCGTGTGAGAAGCACCTGTGCGGGAATACTGTGCTTTGGATTTTTGTCATCTGCCTTCTCGTTGATGGATATCATTCTCGGAGATTGCACCGAGGCAAAGCTTATGCAGCTTGCCCTTTGCTTTGCCATCAGTCTCGGAGCGGCGCTGCTTTGCCTTTCGGGAAAGCTTTGGTGGGAGGTATTGAGCACGGGAGTCTTCGGCAGGATGTGGCTGGTGGGACTGGGCTGCTACAGAACCGAGGAATTAAGGCGCAAGGGCGAGCATCAAAGCTCGGGCTTTGCGGTGTTTATAGGCGTAATACTGGGAATACTCAGCTTTTTCGTAAGTCCCGTTTTTATAGTCAAGACGGTTTTTATCATGGTAACCGTCCTGCAGATATTTTTCAGACCCGAGCTGGGCTTGTCCCTTGCGGCATTGACCCTTTGCTTTTTGGATACCCTCTCTCTTGCGGCTTTGACCGCCTGCGTGCTTATTGCATATATTTTTAAGGCGGCGAGGGGAAAGAGAGTGATAAAATTCGGCCCCGAGGATATTTTTGTACTGCTTTTGTTCCTTCTGTGGCTGACGGGGGCATTTTTCGGCTTTGCCGACCCTGTCAGTGTGTATCTTGGCTTTGGCTTTTATATTATTTTTGCAAAGCTTATCGGCGGCAAGGAGCAGATAAGAAGGCTTTCGGGGATATTCATCATTTCCCTTATTGTTTTTTGTCTGGTGGCGTTGGTGTGGGGCGATACAGTCATTTTGAAAAACACCATTACCGATGCCTTTTTCAGATATGCCGGCGCGGTATCAAAGCCCTTTGAGGTGTCTCTTGACGTTATTATGATGCTCCTTCCCGTGGTGGCGGTCTCCCTGACAAAAAGTGCCATTTCAAGGGTCGCCGCCTTTGTTGCCTTGGCTGCGGGGCTCTTTACCTTGCTTTTCTGTGTTTCTCCCGGAGCACTGTTTTGCTTTGCCATATCCGTTTTGGTTTTGGCGGTGCTCTTAAAGAAAAGGCTTTTACCCTTGCTTTTTGCCTTGGTGCTTTCTGCGGGAATAGGAGTCTTGTTCTACCCCGGTATCTTTTCCGAGCTCCTTTCGGGCTTTGTGCCTCTTGTGGAGGCTTCTCTTGTCCAAATAGGCGAGGGTATCGGATATATCTTCTCGGGTGATATCGTTTCGGTGCTTTTCGGATCGACAACCGCTCCCGAGATCCAACTTGATTTCTGGGCGGATATGCTCTACCGCTTCGGTGTACTTGGCTTGGCGGTCTTTGTTGCGGCGGCGGTGGTATTATTGAGGAAAACCGCGGGCGCGCTGAGGCTTACAAGGGATAAAAGACTTTCCGCCTTTATTATCGGCTCTCTTATAAGCCTTTTGATCCTTATGGTAAGAGGCATAACCGCCGATATTGCCGACGATCGGGGCGTGTTCTGCTTTTTCTGGATGATCACGGGTACACTTTGCGGAGCCTGCAATGCGGCGGTCTCTGACGCTGACCAAGCTCAAATCATATAAGGAGGGATAAGGCCATGACAAAATCCCGTAATACAAAATTTAATATTATGGATCTTGCTATCCTTGTTGTTATAATTATCGTTGTCGGCTCTTTTTTGGTCAAGGGGGCGGTTTCGGGGCTTTTCAATAAGCTTCAGGATAGGGTGGACGTGGAGATCGTACTGACCTACGACTCCCAAAAGCGCCCCGATATCTCCGAGGGCGATAGGATCATCTACGGCGGAGATCTTGTTCTCGGCACGGTTGAGAGCCTTGAGGTAAAGGAGTCGCCTGATGCCTCGGGTGTGTTTTCTGTGGTGATAGATCTTGCTTCAATGGGCAAAAGCACCGACAGCGGCTTTCTTTTCGGGCAGGATCTTGTTCTTAACAGCGGTAACACTCTGCTTGTGACCGTTAACGGAGTGGATATAACAGTGGCAGTGCTGGATATCGCTCTAAAATAATTGTGAAAATTTACTAAAAAATCCGTAAATAATTGTAAAAAGTGTGAAAAGGGACGAAAAAAATCTTCTCCGACAAAAAAACACTTTATCCTATTGCAATTTTTTAAGCGAATTGGTATAATATTATATAATATATCGTGATTTTATTTATCTACAAATAGAAATGGGAGCGAAATAATGATTTCCAAGAAGATCACAGTTACAAACAGTGTCGGATTGCATGCACGTCCTGCCACTTATTTTATTCAAAAGGCAAATACCTATAAGAGCTTCCTCTGGATCGAGTGCGAGGACAGACGTGCTAATGCAAAGAGCCTTCTGGGTGTTCTTTCTCTGGGTATTGCAAAGGGAACACAGGTAACCATCATTGCTGACGGTGCCGACGAGACCGATGCATTGGAGGGTCTGGCAAATCTTATCATAACCGGCTTCGGTGAATGATCCGCGGGGTAGAGTTGTCCTGCAAAGCTTAATTAACGAAAATTCCGTGGTGTTTATATCATCACGGTTTTTTGCGTTTATTTCGGAGGTGAAGGGAAACGGAAAGCTCATATGAGGATATAAGAGCCTCGCTTTTGGAAAAGGCGAGACTGTTGCCCCTTTGCCCCGGAAGCTATCTTATGCGCGACGGAGGCGGTAAGGTAATATACGTGGGTAAATCCAAGGCGCTTAAAAACCGCGTGTCAAGCTATTTTAAAAATTACCATCAGCACAACGTCAAAACCAAGCGCCTCGTGGACGCCATAAGGGATTTTGAATGTATATTCACCTCCACCGAGTCGGAGGCACTGATACTTGAAAACGAGCTTATAAAGCTTCATCAGCCTAAGTATAATATAAGGCTTAAGGACGATAAGAGCTACCCTTACGTCCGCCTTTCGGTAAAGGAGAGCTTTCCTCGTCTCAGCGCCGTGAGGCAGAGAAGGTCGGACGGGGCGAGGTATTTCGGGCCCTACAGCTCTCTTAAGGCGGCGCAGACGGTGATCGATACCGCCAATGGGATCTTTTCTCTGCCGGTCTGCAGGAAGAGATTTCCGCAGGATATAAATAAGGAGCGACCCTGCCTTTACTATCACATGGGCAGATGTATGGGCGTCTGCACGGGAAGCGTAACGGAGGAGGAATACGCCCTCACGGTGGATAAGGTATCGGATTTTTTAAGAGAGGATCATAAGACTCTGGCGTCAAGACTTACCGAGGAGATGAACAAGGCGGGGGAGAAGCTGGAGTTTGAAAGAGCCGCAAAGCTCAGAGACTGTATAAGGGCGCTTGAAAAGGTATCTAAAAAGCAGCAGATAGTAAGGGACGTTGATTTCGATGCCGACGTTTTCGGCTATTATTCCGACGAGCTTGGCAGTGCCGTGGCACGGCTTATAGTCCGTGGCGGCAGACTTATTGATTCCCACGTGTATCACTTCGGTGCCGATGAGATACTGTCATCGGAAAGCTTTACCTCCATCCTGGTGGGGCTTTACAGGGAGGGGGATCACGTTCCCTTCAGGATATATATTTCACCCGGGCTTTATAACGGTGAGGATGAGGAGCTTATACTGTCCTTTATTGAGAAAAAAGCGGGGCACAAGGTAAAGATCTCAGTTCCCGAAAGAGCCGATCCCAAGCGCCTTGTGGAGCTCGGGGATTCCAACGCCAGGGAGGCGGCGCTCTTTAAGAGGGCTGTGGGAGAAAAAAACGATTCGGTGCTCGTCCTTTTGCAAAAGGCCCTCTCGCTGGAGAAGCCTCCCGTAAGGATAGAGGCGATCGATATCTCCAACAGCGGCGATGAAAATATCACTGCCGGTATAATAACTGTTCTTGACGGCAAATTCTCAAAAAAGGATTATAAGTATTTTAACGTTTCTCTGTCCTGCCGAGACGACGTGGGCTCTATGGAGGAGGCGTATTACCGCCGAATGAAAAGAGCAAGGGATAAGGACGAGGCATTCAGCGCCCTTCCAGATCTTATCCTTGCCGACGGCGCGGCAAATCAGGTAAATGCCGTGAAAAGGGCTCTTGAAAAAACAAGCTACGATATTCCCGTTTTCGGAATGGTGAAGGATCTTTTCCACAAGACCCGTTGTCTTACCGACGGTGTAAAGGAGATCTCCATTGCCAAGGATCAGACTCTTTACGGCTTTATCTACCGCATTCAGGAGGAGGTGCACCGCTTTGCCTTCTCGGGAATGGACAGAAAGCGGCAAAAAAGCGTCAGGGAATCCACCCTTGAAACGATCTCGGGAATAGGTCCCGCAAAGGCAAAGGCTCTTATGAGGCACTTTAAATCCCTTAAGGGAGTGTACTCGGCAAGTCTTGAGGAGCTTTGCGCTGTGGAGGGCATCTCGAAAAGGGACGGAGAGAATATAATAGCCTTTGCTCAAACAAAAAAAGCTCCGCAATAATGCAGAGCCCTTGAGTTATTTGTTGCTTTCGCTTATCTCTATCTCACCCTCGGTGCTTTCAAAGGCCTTTATAGCCTGCCGTATGAGAAAGAGTATCTGCCCGTTGGCGGACCTTCCGTAGTATTTTGAAATGTAGTGAAGCTTATAGTGAAGCTCGGGGTCTATTTCTATCCCGAGATGCTTGTTTTGCTTGTTTCTCATAAAAATCTCCAAATAATCTTGATTTAAGTATATTTTAAGATTATTTTGTGCTATAATGTGGAGGGTATACTTAAAGTAAGTATACCAAAAAACAAAAGAGAGGGAAAAATATGAAAATTGCAGTGATCGGATCAAGAGGTATATATAACGTTGACCTTAGTGCATATATCGGCGAGGATGACGAGATAGTTTCAGGCGGTGCCGTAGGGGTTGACAGATGTGCTGAGCGCTATGCAAGGGAGAACGGCTTGAAGCTTACGGTGTTTTTTCCCAATTATAAGCGCTACGGCAGACCCGCGCCTCTTTACAGAAATCAGCTTATAGTAGATTACGCCGATAAGGTCATAGCCTTTTGGGACGGTCAGTCCAGAGGAACGATGTATACCGTTGAATATGCCCGCAAGGTAAATAAGCCCTGCGAGGTAATAACCTTAAAATAATTTTATCCCGCAGAGCTTTTTTCTGCGGGGATATTTTTTATAATGGCAATATTTTATATAAAAAAAGCAATTTAGGTTATATACTTATTCCGTTTTTTGTGTTACAATCAAGTAAGCACGACAAGGAGTGATAAAATGAAACGAAAAACAGTTCTTCATCAGATAAAGACCAAGGGCATTACTCTTGACGGTATGAGCTACGTTATTCAAGCCGAGGACGGCTCCTTAATAGTTATTGACGGCGGTATGAACGAGGATGCGGATGATCTTTTTGCTTACCTTCAGAGGCTTTGCGGCGGCGATAAGGTGACGGTGGATCTTTGGATCATCACCCACGCTCACGCCGATCATTACAATTGCTTTATGCAGATGGCGGAAAGCTACTGTGAAAAGCTCAAGGTTAAAAAGCTGATGTACGATTTTCAGCCCAAGAGCTTTTTCGAGATCGTTCAGCCAAAGGTGCTTCCCGAGCTTGAGCGTCTTGAAAGAGTAAAGGAGCTTTTGAAGGGTATGGAGGTGGTCACTCCCCGCCGCGGTGAGAAATACAGCTTCGGAGAAAGCAGTATCCATATCCTTTTCACGGCATCCGATCTTCCGCCGCTGGATACCGCGCCCATCCCTCAGGAAACAAACGACGGCTCTCTTGTGTTCCGTCTTAATGCCGAGGGTCAGACGGTCTTGTTTTTGGGCGACGTTATGGAGGCAGGAGATGCAGTGCTTACAGAGCTTTACGGCGATAAATTAAAGAGCGACCTTTGCCAGATCGCCCATCACGGCGCCAGAGCATCCACCTGCGAGTTTTACGATCTTGTGGATCCCGATATCCTTCTTTGGCCCGTGGGACTGAAAAAGTTTGATTTTTGCGCAAGGTATATCAAGGCATCCCACTATCTTCTTTCCGAGCTTCACGTAAAGGACGTTATCCTTGCAGGCCACGGCACAAGAAGGCTCGAGCTCCCCGTCAGACCGAGCGTTGCGCCCTTTTTGCCCGAGGTGCCCCCTGCGATCCGCAGTGAAAAGGTTCAGCTCACCGTAAATGAAGCATCCCGTCGCCCCGATATTTCGGATCCCTCCGACGGGGTATGGCTTGAAGCCGAGGAGGTTAGCCTAAGCCCTGCGGAAAGCTATGATAAGGGTATCGGAAGGGTGAGGCTCCTGTGGCGGGAGGATGCTCTTTACTTTAATTTTTCTGTTAAATGCAGTCTTTACCCATCCGATCCCGACTGCATTAAGACCGCAAGCACCAATAACCTTCGCCTTGCCATGTCGGAGGGGCTTTTCTTTCAACGCTTTATGCCGTGGAAGGACTGCCCGAAAGAGCGGATCATTGATAATTTAAAATTCTTTGCCGAGAAAAAGAGCGCCCTTTCGGGAGACGGATTTTGCTCCGATGATAAAAGATGTCGGTACAAGGTGCTCAGGGATGGCGAGAGCTTCTCGGTCTGTGCCGAGATCCCCTTTAATTTTCCACGAAAAAGGGGAGATATGATAGGCTTGAATCTTGAATTCAACGCAGTCGGAGAGGACAAAAAAACAAGGCGCATCCGAGAGGAGCTTCAAAGAGGAGAGCTTGCACTCCGCTGTGAGGGCTATCCCGCCGCGCTTTGCTACGTGAAATTGAATTAAGACCGAAGGGGAAATGAAAAATGAAATTCAGCCTCGGACTTTGCTCCGTATCCTTCAGAAAAAGCTCTGCGGAGGAAATAATAAAGGCCGCGAGCGGTGCAGGGCTTGACTTTATCGAGTGGGGGAGCGACGTTCACGCACCCTGCGGCGACGGTGAAAAAATAAAAGAGATCATCACCCTGCAAGAGGGGTACGGCATCCGAAGCTCATCCTACGGCACCTACTTTCGCCTCGGTGTAAATAATATTGCCGAGCTTCCGAGGTATATTGAGTCCGCCCTGCTTCTGGGCACGGATACCCTAAGGCTTTGGTGCGGTGATAAAAGCGGGGAGGAAATGACTTCCTCCGAAAAGGAGGCTCTCTTTTTGGAATGTCATCGTGCAAGGGAAGTTGCGGAGGAGTATAAGGTAAAGCTTTGCCTTGAACGTCACAAAAAAACTCTTACCGAGGACCTTGACAGTACCTTGGAGCTTATGAATAAGCTATGTTCACGGCGCTTTTTAACCTATTGGCAGCCCTTTCAGTGGCAATGCTTTGAGAAAAATCTTCAAAGCGCCAAAAGGCTTTCGCCCTACACCGAGAATATCCACGTTTTCAATTGGAACGGTGAGGATAAGCTTCCCTTAAGGGATGCCGAAGGGGAGTGGAGAGACTATCTTCAGTGCTTTTCACCCTGCAAGCTTTTGCTTGAATTTATGCCCAAGGGCGGTATAAGCGAGCTTGTTGATGAGGCGGCGGCGCTGAGAGTTATATGCGGAGGTGTGAAATGAAGGGAGCTTTTCTTTGTGAAAGCACATCTAAGATCTTTAAGGTCTACGACGATAATTGCGTAAAGGCTCTGAACGGGCTTTGCGGCATTGAAAAAAAAGTTTTATCAAGGGCTGAGGTTGTTGCGGAGCCCGAGGCCTTTAAGGATACGGAATATATCTTCTCCACCTGGGGAATGCCGAGATTTTCCGTTGAGGAGATAAAGAGATATTTTCCCTCTCTTCAATGTGTTTTCTACGGTGCGGGCTCGGTACAGAGCTTTGCAAGAGAATTTCTCAGGGCGGGAGTCAGGGTCTTTTCCGCTTGGGCGGCAAACGCAGTTCCCGTGGCGGAATTTACCGTGGCTCAGATCGTCCTTTCAAACAAGGGGTATTTTCTCACTAACCGCCTTTACCGCTCCAAGGGTAATAAGGCGGCAAAGAGTGCTTTTTCGGCTTGCAAGGGGAATTTCGGCGAGACGGTGGGCATTATCGGTGCGGGAATGGTGGGAAGGCTGGTTATAAAAATGCTTAAGCAATATAAGCTTAAGGTGATAGTGTTTGATCCCTTTTTGTCCGAAGAGAGTGCAAGGGAGCTGGGCGTGGAAAAATGCGGGCTGGAGGAGCTTTTTTCCCGTGCCTTCGTTATATCAAATCATCTTGCCGATAACGAAAAGACTAAAGGAATGCTGGGGTACGATTTGTTTTCCCGTATGAGAGAGAATGCGGTCTTCATAAATACGGGCAGAGGTGCTCAGGTGGTGGAGGAGGAGCTGGTGCGCATTTTAAAGGAGAGGGAGGATATCTCTGCCCTCCTTGACGTTACCTATCCCGAGCCGCCCGTTGAGGGACATCCCTTCTACACCTTGCCCAATTGCCTTCTCACGCCTCACATCGCAGGCAGTGGGGGGGATGAGGTTGCGCGGATGGGCGATTATATGCTGGATGAGTTTTGCGCCTATATAAACTCCGCACCCACAAGCTACGAGGTCACGGAAAAAATGCTTGAGACTATGGCTTAAAGGGGGATATATGAAAACACGCTATATAGATCTGATGGAAAAGACTCTGTCGGCGTATTCCGTCGAGCATATAACCGAATACCTCGACAAGGTAAAAAGAGAGGGGCTTACCGAGCACGGCTTTCCGAGGCTTACCGCCAATATGGGCGTGCTTATTTCCCACGGCAGAAGAAGAGAGCTTCTGAGTCTGTTTAAGGAAATGATGGAGCTTTGCTGCGATATGCTTCTCAGAGTGGGAGTAAAGGCGGCAAACGAGTTTTCCGTAAGGGAGATCGTCTGCTGCATAAAGGCGCTGGAGAGCTCTGGAGCGGTGGAGAAGGAGCTTCTTTTGAGCTGGAAAAAAAAGATCTCCCTGATAAAAGCACCGGAATGCTACGACGTCGTGGTGGAAAGCGAGAATGATAAAATTACAAATTGGGCGATATTCGGCGCGGTAAGCGAGTTTTCAAGGCTTCGCTTCGGAATGGGCGGAGACTTGGATTTTGTAGAGCGTCAGCTTTCCTGCCAATTTCAGTGGATAGATGAAAATTCAATGTATTGCGACTATCCAAAGACCCGAGAGCATCAGCCTATGGTCTACGATATCGTCTCCCGCGGGCTTTTTGCGACCCTTTTAAGCTTTGGCTACGACGGTGTGTATCGGGACAGATTGGACCGTATCCTTGAAAGCTCCGCACCCTTTACGCTGATGATGCAATCTCCCAACGGAGAGATAGCCTTCGGCGGCAGGAGCAATCAGTTTTTGCATAACGAGCCCTGGCTTATGACCTTGTTTGAGTACGAGGCAAGGCGATATCTTAAAAGGGGCGATATCAAAAGGGCGGGAGAGTATAAGGCGGCTGTGGAAAGAGCTCTTCGGGTAACCGGGGATTGGCTCGCTAAAGAGCCGATCAGACATATAAAGAACCGCTTTCCCACCGAAACAAAATACGGTTGTGAGAAATACGCGTATTTTGATAAATATATGATCACCGCCGCCTCCTTTTTGTACACGGCTTACCTTGTCTGCGACGATTCTCTTCCCTCGGTTTACCGAGAGGATCTCGCTCCCACCGCCTTTGCCACCTCTGACCGCTTTCATAAGGTCTTTTTAAAGAGCGGCGGATATATGGCGGAGCTTGATCTTAATGCCGACAAGCGCTACGATGCCTGCGGCTTGGGAAGAGTGCACAGACAGGATGCGCCCTCTGCGCTGTGTCTTAGCTGTCCCTGTCCCGCCGAGCCCGTTTACACCGTGGATATCCCCGAGCCCAAGGCCTTTTCCTTAAGCTCTGCGGCTATGGGTGATAAGGGTGAATGGATCCTCGGCTTTGATAAGCCCTTGGAGCTTAAGGAGCTGAAAACCGACTCCGACTCCGCCTTTGCAAGCTTTGATCATAGCCTTTCGGAGGGATGCGGCATTTTTGAAGGCTATAGGGTCAACAAGGAGGGCGTTACCGTTAAGATCCGCGGCAAGGGCAAAATAGGCTACACTCTGCCCGCTCTTTCCTTTGACGGCGAGAGGAAAAGTGAGATATCGGCAGATGAGAGCACTCTTTCGGTGAGCTATTGCGGTAGTTTGGTAAGATATACCACCGACGGCAGTATATCGGAGCTGGGAGGGATCTGTGCCAACAGAAACGGTCATTACCGCCGCTTTATCGCCAAGGGAGAGGACTCACTTTGGGTCAGGATAGAGATATTATAAAATAAATCTTTTGGGGAAGCACAACCAACAAAGTGGAATGGCAAGGGCGGAGCAGCTGACAAAAAAGAATAGTTATAATTAACCTACAAATTTTCAATTAATTGTTGATTTGTAGGTTATTTTATGGTATACTATTAGTAGCCGGGAGGTAATAGTATGACTGATATTATTTTTGAGTATAAAGAATTACTTGCATCAAAACTTGAAATTGAGCAAAAGCTTAGTATTTTGCCCAAAGGATATATTTCTAAAAAGAAGATTGGCGGTAAGCAGTATTTATACTTGCAAACCCGTAACGGCGATACTGTTGAGAGCAAATACATCAAGGCTGAAGAAGCAGATGAAATATCAAATCAAATTTCTTTAAGGAAAGAATACGAGGCACAATTACCCGAAGTTATATTAAGACTTGCCGACATTGAGACCGCCGCAGAGTTGTTGGATAAAGCGTTACTTCGCAAATTAAAAATGTTAAAGCTCATAAACGGTATGGATAGTATATCTGCTGACGAAAAAGAAAAACGAATTTCCTTTTCAGATGCTATGACTTCAATCGAGGGTGTTCCCGTAAGTGACAAGGTGAAAAACGACCTTGCAAATTGGAAAAACGGCAATATTACATTCTTATCTGTTTTTGAACAAACACTCAGAAGATACGGCTTTGAAACGGAGGTATAACAAATGCGTGACCCTTATTTATATGATGACGTAAACGTGCTTAAAAATTTAGCAGATATTAAAGATTCAGAATTACTACGTAAAGCAGAAGCCGATATTACCGGTCTTGCTATGGCAGCGATTTATGATTATAAATATGATAAGTTTAACACCGAAACCTTGCAGGATATTCACCGCAATATCTTTGGTCAAATATTTGATTGGGCGGGAGAATTCCGCACCATTCAAATGGTGAAATACGAAGATGTTCTCGGCGGGGATACTGTTCGTTATGCTTATCCGAAGGAAATTAAAAAGCAGTTAAACGAAGCAACGAAAGAAATCGCCAAGCTCAAAAGAACCGTCGACAATGATAAGGATATAGTTTTCAAACTTGTTCGAATAATCGCAAGTATTTGGCAAACACACCCCTTCCGTGAAGGTAATACGAGAACGGTTATAGTGTTTGCTGTTCTGCTCGCAAAATCAATGGGATTTGAAGTTGAACACGAACTCTTTAAAACAAACTCTGCCTACGTGCGTAACGCTCTTGTTTGGGCATCACAAGGTATTTATTCCAAATATGAATACCTTGAGCGTATATTCTTCGATGCAATCCTCGGCGAAGATAACGAAACCAACAACCCCACCCAAACCAAATCAAGCAAATACGAGACCATCGGCGAATATAAAGTTAAAGACTACAAGGAACGCCCGCATGAGTATACGGAAGAATAAAAGGTGTTTTATATGAGTAATTTTTTTTGAATTTACTGCAGCCGAAAAGAAATACTTAGAGTCCATAAATTCGGCTAATGATGAAAAACTGTCTAAATATGCTTCCAAAAGTAGTGATGCAGTTAGATTAGTCTTTGCTTTTTCTGTATAAAGAGAAAATGACACTTTCGGTTTTTGAAAGTGTCATAGTTGGTTATTTACTTTGCCGCAGGCATATATCAGAGCTCATAGAGCTATATCACGGTATATCACCCGTTTTGCAGAGGAATGGGTATCCTTGAGGCAGGCGTTTAGTACGGATCATTTTCTGTAATATTGGTCGCCCGGTCTTTGCGTGGGCGGTGGAGCCGAGGGGGTATCCTGCGGTCCCGGCCGGGGATTGCGCTTTGCTTGCGGAGGTCTTGAGGACTGAGGGGAGGCTTTGCTTTGCCTTTTTACCTCAAGCCTTTTTTCGTTTTCCTTATCGAGCTTGTATTTATGATAGTTTTGCTTTATCCTTATAAAATTGGCTTTTCTTCTTTTCCGCTTTTCCTTTCGGGTGCGGCGGTACTCCCTTTGATCCTCCTTAAAGCGCTTCCTGTCCTGCTTAAGGTATTCCTTTACCGCCTGCCTCTGGGCTGCATTTTGTTTTCTTGCCCTGAGGTAATTTACAGTTATTGCGCCTATTACCGCCAATATAAGAAGCACTGCGGCTACCTTGAGAAAGGTTTGCACGGTGGGTCTTAAAAAGAATTGCTCAAGCTCGTATAAAAAGCTGTCCCAGGTGCTTTTTGCTATGGCTCTCTGGGTTATTATTTCGCAGCTTCCCAGGTATTCGTCCTTATAAAATACCTTTACCGTACCCACCATCATACCCGCTTCAACGGGCGCCTCCAGAAGATCCGCGCTGAAAACGCACTGGGTTCTGATAAAGCTTCTGTCGTGATCGGTGGGCAAAAGAGCCTGGATCTGATCTGCGGATACCGTCATTACTCCGTCGGCGTTTTCTCCCAGGTGGACGGGCAGCTCGGAAAGGGCGGTGTCCTTGGCAAGAACGGTGGAGAGAATAAAATCGTTCAGGGCGTGATCCACAAGCACTCTTGCATCGCTCAGGGCAGTGTAGGTGTCGTTGACGTATCCCCCGCCGGAAATGAGTATTACGTAGCTCAGTCCGCTTTTTTCCACGGTGGTGGCTACACAGTAGCCTGCCTTTGCGGTGCTTCCGAAGCTCATTCCCATAACCTCGGGGGTGTGGTATCCCGTGTAGGGGTTGGGATCTACCAGAAGGTTTTTGGTTTTCAGCTTTCTTGCCTTGGAAAGATTGGTGGCGGGCACCGTGTGGTTAACGGTGTTTGTCATAAGCATATAATCGTTTATCTTGTAAGCGTAGGCGCAGAGCCTTGCCATATCTGAAAGGGTGGTGTACATTGCGGAATTGTCCATACCCGTGGGATTGGCAAAGTAGGTATTCTCCATACCCAGCTCCCTTGCCTTGGAATTCATCATCCCCACGAATTCCGCTTCGCTTTTTCCCACCGCTATGGCGATGGCAAGAGCCGCATCGTTGGCACTGCCCACCGTCATACAGTATAAAAGCTCCTCTAAGCTTATCTCTTCGCCTTGTTTTAGTCCCACCTTGGTTCCCGTTGCCTTAGTCACGGTGTAGGAGTCTACAGTCACCACCGTGTCGGGATGGTCCTTGAGATATTCAAAGCCCAGAACCGCCGTCATTATCTTTGTAAGGGATGCGGGTGCGATCTTCTCATCCTTGCCCTCGCTATATAAAAAGCGCTGATATTCAATGTTGTAGATCAAGCCCTTTTCGCCGTCAAAGCTGAGCTTTACCTCGTTTTCATCGGCAAAGACCGTGGGGGAAGCAATGATCGCTATTAAAAGTAATATCGCCAATATCCTTATCTTCAAAATACTCTCTGACCTCTCTTAAGTCCTTTTCTATCTGCTCCCTCAGCTCCTCGGTGGAGCTGAATTTTTTTTCTTCTCTTATGAATTTCAAAAGCTCGGTCCTTATTTTGCAGCCGTAAAGCTCGCCGTTAAAGCCGAGAATAAAGCTCTCGCAGTTGTATTGCCCGTTATCCTCCACGGTGGGGCGCTCCCCTAAATTGGATATGGCGGCGTAGACTCTGCCGTTGTAGCTGACCGTGCTGGCGTAAACTCCCTTCCTGGGCTTAAGCCTTACGGGATCAAGCCTTTGATTTGCGGTGGGGAAGCCCAGAGTCCTGCCCAGCCTTTTTCCCGCCGTGACGGGAGAGTCTATGCAAAAGCTTCCTCCCAGAAGCCTTGCGGCAAGCTCGCAATCGCCGTTTTTCAAAAGCTCTCTTATCGCCGTTGAGCTTACTCTTTGCCCGGAAAGCCTGACCTCGTCAACTATCTCGGTCTTGACTCCTTTTGATTTTAACAGCTCCCTTAAAAGCGCGGCATCTCCCGATGCCCTCTTGCCGAAGCTGTAGTTGAAGCCGCATATAACGAAGGCGGCGCTCAGCCTTTTTATGAGGATCTTATCCACGTAGTCCTCGCAGGACATATCCCTTATGGAGGAAAAATCGGAAAGAACGAAGTAATCGACTCCCATTGAGGAAAGTATACGCTCCTTTTCCTCAAAGCTTATTAAAAGCTCCGGACTCTTGCTTGAAAGATACACGGCGGGGTGGACCTCAAAGCTTAAGACCGCGCATTTCAAGCCCTCCCTTTTCGCTATCTCCACGCCTCTTTTTATAAGCTCTCTGTGTCCGATGTGAAGGCCGTCGAAGTTCCCGAGGCATACCGCACAGTCTTGCGGTGGAAAAAAGCTTGTCTCTTTTACGGTAAGCATACCCTCACATCCTTTCTTTTTCCTTTTATTATACCATTATTACTTTGCTTTTGCAACCGAATTTGATAAAGCTTGAAAAAAATTTGTTTTTTTGCTTTTTTTGTAAAAAAATCTTGAAAAAACGGTTAACATGAGATATAATGTATATATTAATTAAAAAGTGAGGTAGTATATCCAGTTATGAAGCTTCTTGAAGATAGGATCAGACTCGAGGGAAGAGTCTTGCCGGGCAACGTCCTTAAGGTGGACGGCTTTTTGAATCACAGACTGGATATAGCCCTGCTGGATAAGCTTGGCGAGGAGTTTTATCACCTCTTTTCCGAGGCAGGTGTAACGAAGATCCTCACCGTGGAGGCATCGGGCATCGCTCTTGCCTCTCTTGCGGCGCGCTACTTCAAGGTGCCCGTGGTTTTTGCAAAAAAGCACAAGACCAGCAATATGTCCCGCGAGGTATACTCCGCCGAGGTCTTCAGCTTTACCCATAACTGTGTTTATAACGTGGCTATCTCCTCTCATTTTATGGATCAAGGGGACAGAGTCCTTATTATTGACGATTTTTTGGCTGACGGCAACGCCATCAAGGGTCTTGCCTCCATCTGTAAGCAGGCGGGTGCCGAGGTGGTGGGCGCAGGCATCGCGGTGGAAAAGGGCTTCCAGGGCGGGGGAGACCGTCTGAGAGAAGCGGGCTTAAGAGTGGAAAGCCTTGCCGTGGTCGAGAGCATGGATCCCGAAAAGGGCATCCTGTTCAGATAATTCCGGATTAATTGAGCCTCGGCTCTTTTAATAAAATTTTTTAGGAGGAAATCATGAAAAAACTCTTATCCATCGTTCTTGCGGCTCTCATGCTGGTTGGATGCATCGCAACCTTTGCTTCCTGCTCCGAGACTCCCGCAACAGGTGCACCTTCCGATTTTAAGGTTGGCGCTATCTACATCACCGGTAAAAACGATACCGCGGGCTACACCTTTGCTCATGCAAACGGTATCAACAAGGCTGTTAAGGCTCTCGGTCTCCCCGAAGAGAATCTTATCGTTATCGATAACATTCCCGAGGATACCACTCAGGTCACCACCGCAATCGACACTCTTGCAAACCAGGGCTGCAACATCATCTTCGGTATCAGCTTCGGCTATATCGATGCCTTTGATGCAGCTGCAAAGAACGAGAAGTATTCCGATATCATCTTCTCCCACGCAACAGGCTACCTCTCCAGCCTTCCCGGCGAGAGCGCGGGCTACAAGGCGCAGTTCAACAACTACTTCGGCAGGATCTACCAGGCAAGATATCTTGCAGGTATTGCCGCAGGTCTTAAGACTCTCGAAGTCAAGAACAACAACGTTGGTTACGTTGCCGCATACGGCACTCAGTACGCCGAGACCTGCAGCGGTATCAACGGCTTTACCCTCGGTGTTCTCTCCGTAAACCCCGATGCTAAGGTTTACGTTCAGGAGATCGGCAACTGGGCAGACGAGACTCTGGAGGCTCAGATCGCTCAGAACCTTATCGACACCTATGATTGCTGCGTTATCGCTCAGCACTGCGACAGCGCTCAGCCTCAGATCGTTGCTGCCAAGAACGGCGCTTTCGGCTGCGGCTACAACTCCGATATGTCCGACAAGTCCGCTACACATCTTACCGCTCCTATCTGGAACTGGGAGGTTTACTACACCGCAGCTATAAAGTGCGCAATGGAGACTCCCGACAAGTTTATGGATGAGATCGGCATCTACTACGGCGGCCTCAAGGAAGGCTTTATCGACATTTCTCCCCTTACAGACAACTGCGCCGAGAACACCAAGGAGATCGTTGAAGCTGTTAAGAAGCTTATGATCGACGGCGAGTGGGACGTATTCAGCGGCGTTGAGCTCAGCTACAAGGTTGAGGACGGCAAGGTTGAGATCATCAAGACCGAAACTCCTCTTCTTAAGAACGACGGCACTCCCGCAGGCGCGGTTGATGACGGCGTTATCAAGGGATCCATGGCATACTTCGTCAAGGGCGTTGTAGAAGCAAAATAATTTAAAGGGGTAAAACTATGGCTGCTGCCAACTATGCTATTGAACTGAGAAATATCAGAAAAACCTTTGGCTCGGTAGTGGCCAATGATAATATCAACCTTAACGTCAAGCAGGGCGAGATCCTCGCCCTGCTTGGTGAAAACGGTTCGGGAAAGACTACTCTTATGAATATGCTTTCCGGAATCTACAAGCCCGACAGCGGTGAGATCCTCATTGACGGCAAGCCTTGCGTCATAAATTCTCCCGAGGATTCCAAGCGCTTCGGTATAGGAATGGTCCATCAGCACTTCAAGCTGGTGGATGTTTTCAGCGCCGCCGACAACATCCTTATGGGTGATAACAACGGCGGTTTTTTACTTAAAAAGGACAGATTCAAGAGGATCACCGACGTTGCCGAAAGGTTCGGCTTCGAGATCGATTCCAAAAAGCTTGTGAAAAATATGTCTGTCAGCGAGAAGCAGACTCTTGAGATCGTCAAGGTGCTCTACTACGGCGCCAAGGTGATCATTCTCGACGAGCCCACCGCCGTTCTCACCGTCCAGGAGATCAGAAAGCTCTTTGACGTTTTGAGAAAAATGAAGGAGCAGGGCCACAGCATCATCATTATCACTCACAAGCTCAACGAGGTAATGGAGATATCCGACCGAGTTGCAATATTAAGAAAGGGAGTGTACATCGACACCGTCGAGACCGCTTCCGCCACCGAGCAATCCCTTACCGAGATGATGATGGGACGCAAGGTGGACATCAACATTGAAAGACCCGTTATGGAAAAGACGGCGCCCTTACTTGAGATCAGAGATCTCACCGTCAAGGGAGACGAGGGAAGCGTTGCGGTGGATAAGCTCAGCTTCTATATCAGAGGCGGAGAGATCCTCGGCGTTGCGGGCATCGCGGGCTCGGGCCAGAAGGAGCTTTGCGAGGCTATCGCGGGACTCAGAAAAATAGAGTCCGGTATGATAAACTACAAGGGTGAAAACCTTGTGGGGCTTCCTCCCAAGGAGATAATCCAAAAGGGAATCGCCATGAGCTTCGTTCCCGAGGACAGACTGGGAATGGGCCTTGCACCCTCGCTGTCAATTACAGATAACGTTATTTTAAAGAAATATTCCGAAGGCGCCTCTCCCTTTGTGGACAGAAAAAAGGGAAGGGAGCTTGCGGAAAAGGTCATAGAAGAGCTGGAGGTAGTTACTCCCTCCACCGAGACTCCCGTCAGACTTTTATCGGGCGGTAACGTGCAGAAGGTGCTCCTCGGCAGGGAGATCAAGGCAGAGCCCAACGTTATTGTCACCGCTTACCCCGTCAGAGGTCTTGACATTAACTCATCCTACGCCATTTACGATATCCTCAACCGCGAAAAGCTCAAGGGAACGGGTATCCTCTTTGTCGGCGAGGATCTTGACGTTATGCTGGCATTGTGCGACAAGATAATGGTCATCTGCGCAGGCAAGCTTATGGGCGTCGTATTCAGCGAAAAGACCACCAAGGAGCAGCTTGGTCTTATGATGACCGGCTCTCTTGATATCTCCGATAAAAACGGTAAGATCGCAGGTATCGCAAAGGATTCCAACATTACCGAAGATTGCCTGAGGGAGGAATAAGAATGGCAAAGCAAAAGCTTTTTCATATCGTCAAGCGCGATCATTTGGGCTTCGGCTACAAGCTTTTAGTCTATGTGGGCGCGGTTCTCCTCGCTCTCGCCGTTGGTGCGGTGCTTCTGGCTATCCTGGGCGTGGATCCGATAAAATACTACAGCTCTATGATAACCATCGGTCTTCCCAAATCAAAATTCCCCGAAAGCAATATCGAATCCCTTATAAAGATATTCGTTCCTCTTTTGATGACCTCCACCGCTCTCGCTCTCGCCTTTAAAATGAAGTTCTGGAACATCGGCGGCGAGGGACAGTTTATAGCGGGCACCATCGCCGCAGGCTTCGTGGCTCTGAAATTCGGACCGGAAATGGATTTCGGTCTGTGTCTTGTGCTTATGATGCTCTCCGCAATGATCTGTGCGGGACTTCTCGGTGTATTCGTTGCCTTCTTAAAGGTGAAATTCAACACCAACGAGACCCTTCTCACTCTTATGCTCAACTACGTTGTGCTCTACGTTTTAAAATTCTTTGCCGAGACAAAGGCTGATTGGAACCTCTTTCTTTCCACCACCAGTCAAAGACCGATGTTTGCAAATCTCAATATGAAGATGCCCACCATCCAGCTTGGCAGATTCCATCTTGACATCTCTCTTATCATAGCCGTGGTTATAACCGTTCTCATCTTCATCTATATGAAGTACACCAAGCAGGGCTATGAGATCAACGTAGTGGGAGACAGCTCCGCCACCGCATCCTATGCGGGAATGAAGGTCGGAAGGATCATTATCCGCACCACCTTTATCTCTGCTGCCATTATCGGTCTTGCGGGTGCGTGCTCCGTATCCACCGCCAACATTATGTCCACCTCCATCACCAACGACGTCGGCTGGACGGGTATTATAGTAGCCTGGCTTGCCAAGCTCAACATCTGGGGCGTTACCGTTGTCAGCCTTCTCATAAGCGTTTTGCAGTACGGCTGTCAGTTTGCGGGCAGCAGCTTCAGCCAGGTGGATGCACACTTTGCCGATATCCTTCAGGGTATCATTCTTTTCTTCGTCCTTGCGGCGGATTTCCTCGTCAGATTTAAAATTATGTTCCACAAAAAAGGAGGTAACGATTGATGATAACAACTCTTGCTACCTTTCTTTACAACATAATCTTCAATAACATCCCCCTTCTCTATGGCACCGTGGGCGAGATAGTTACCGAAAAGTCGGGAAGCCTCAATCTGGGTGTGGAGGGCACTATGGCTATCGGTGCGGTATTCGGCTATATCATCGGATGCTGGACAAACAGTCTCCTTCTCGGTGTTCTCGCCGCCTTCGTTTTCGGCTCTCTCTGCGGCGCACTCTTTGCCTTCCTAACCGTTACTCTCCAGGCAAATCAGAACGTTACGGGTCTTACCATCACCACCTTTGGCGTCGGCTTCTATTTCTTCGTCGGTAACGGTCTTGGCTCCGATTGGCCCGTTTTCTTTGAAAGCGAGGCTGTGGTCAAGGCCTTTGAGCCCATTCACATTCCCTTTTTAAGCGACATTCCCTTCATCGGCAAGGGCCTTTTCAGCCACAATATTCTCGTCTATCTGGGTATTGCCATCGCCGTTTTGATGTGGTGGTATCTTAAGTACACCAAGGTTGGCTTGAAGCTCAGAGCTATCGGTGAAAATCCCGCTGCTGCCGACTCCGTCGGTATCAACATCACTCTCTACAAGTATCTCAACAATATGCTTGGCTCGGGTATTATGGGCATCGGCGGCTACTATATGGGTCTCAAGCTCTCGGGCAGCTTCGAGGGCACCTGCTGGATCAACGGCTACGGCTGGATCTCGGTCGCTCTTGTTATTTTCGCCAACTGGAACACCGCCAAGGCGATCCTGGGAACTCTTGTCTTTGGCTTCTTCAATGCCCTCCAGGTCTCCAAGGGCGCTCTTGCTTACACCTTCCCCAACGTGCTCGGCTGGCTTGCCGATATCCCCATCCAGCTCTTCCAGGCGCTACCCTTTATTATCACCGCTATTGTCCTTATCGCAAGCTCGGTTAAGAAAAATTCCAAGTCGGGCGAACCTGCCGCCAAAGGCCTCAACTACTTCAGAGAGGACCGATAATTCTTCGGATGCATCCTTCGGGGTGCATCTTTTTTGTATGATTTGACTTGTATGGGGCGCTGCCCCATGCCCCGTCCACCTTTTTGAAAAAAGGTGGAGCCAAAAACTTTCATTGTCGATGAAGTCAGCAATAACAAAATGCTCGATGCTTTATTTAGCTCGGACCCTGATTTCTTTTTGAAAAAAGGTGGGTCCAAAAACTTTTATTGCAATTATTTTTGTAGGGACCGGCGTCCCCGACGGTCCGAGCAAACAGAAAAATTTTTGATAATCCTATACGTTGAACTTCCTATGGATTATACATCGAATGATTTTCTATGGTACACGGACCGTCGGGGACGCCGGTCCCTACAGGTAATGATGTAGAGGAGGTGTTTTATCTCCTATTTGTTGTGATCATCAAAAGATTAGCTCTGTAAAAAATGCCCTCTCACCTTTTACGAAGGATGCCTCCGGATCAGGTTGAATGCCGGCACCGCAGGTGACGGAGGGGGATCTTTCTGCCGACAATGGTACATAAAATGTAAAATATAACGGACATTTTGTATTATATTACATTTGTGTTTTTTAGTATTGACATTTTCATTTAAATGGGTTAAAGTGAATACACAATACTTCGGGAGGTACCCAAAATGACCAAGATCATCATTGCCTTTGACGTAGAGGATTACGTTCATCCTCACGGCGCAGACGGCATTCTCTACTCCGCAAGGATCCTCAGGGAAAACGGTGTTGTCGGCTGCTTTAAAATAGTAGGCCGCCTGGCACAAGCCCTTGTTAAATGGGGAAGGCAGGACGTTATCGACGAGCTGAAATACCACGAGATCGACCTTCATTCCCTTGCTCATTCCTATCACCCCACCATCAACGAGTATACCGACAGAGCCGACTATAATGCGGCTTTGAAGGAGTTTTTAAAGCAGGAGACCGAGGGGGTTGAGATAATCGACGGTATTCTGGGAAAAAGGGAGCATATCGCCGCCGCCCCTCCCGGAAACAGCGTGTCTTACGTTGCTCACTACGGCTACGCTCAAATGGGCTGCAAGGTCTATGCGGGCGACCTTGTATTCGACAAGCTTTGCTGCAGACCTATGCACTACTGCAATCTTCTCAGCACGGATTACAATATATGTCTCGACTCTTTTCTTAGAGATAATACCCTCGATGAAATGAAAAAGTATTTCGATGGTGTTGCCGAGACTAAGGAGGTATTTACGATCTATCATCACCCCGCAATGGGAATAGTGAAAAATTTCTGGGACATTGTGAACTTCTACTACGGCAAGAACACTCCCGAATCGGAATATAAATACGCCGATAGCTTCAGCGCCGAGGAGGTAAAGGAATTCTATTCAAGATTCGATCAGCTTGTTAAATTCCTTAAGTCCGATCCCCGCTTTGAGATCATCACTCAAAAGCAGTTGGCGGATGAGTACTACGATGCCGACAGAACCGTAAGCCTCTCTATGATCCCTGAGATCAATAAAGCCATCAAGGAAGCTCTTTTCCCCGTGACTCTGCCTTTGTCACTCTCTCTTTGTGATATCTTCCGAGCCTGCAGATCTCTTCTCCTTGGCGAGACGGAGCATAAGTGCGGGGATTCCCACGGATTCTTGGGCGAGCCCTTCGCTATAAACACTCCGTTAGAGTTCAGCGCAGAGCAGATAAGGAAAAGTGCCGAGAATATAGCCGAGGATGGCTTTTTGCCCCAATTTGTCTTTGTGGACGGAAAAAAATTGGGACCCGCCGATTGGCTCAGAGCGGCTCTTGAGGTGCTCAGCGGAGCCGAGACCGTAAGGATCAAGCCTGCACCGTGGCAGATAGAGCTTTGGAAGGTCGGGGGTCTGAGAAGTCTTTGGAAGAATATTCGCGGATGGGTGAATAATACCAACGATTACACCGATAATTATCTTTCCAAGCGCGGCGTATTGCAAAGCTGGACTATCCGTTTCCCCAAGGGAAGCCAAAGAATGATGGACTAAGGAGAAGAATATGAAAAAGACTAAGATCGTTTTTTCCTTTGATACAGAGGATCTTGTCCACGAGGGCGGAGCAGACGGAATACTTTATTGTGTCAAGGCTCTTGACGAGGTGGGAATAAAGGGCTGCTTTAACATTGTGGGGCTTCTGGCTGATAAATTAAAAAAGTGGGGAAGGCAGGACGTTATCGACGGCTTGAAAAACCACGAATTGGATCTCCACTCCCTTGATCATTCCTTTCACCCCGCTATAAACGAATATACCGATACCGAGGATTTTGATATGGCTCTCAATGAGTTTTTAAAAAGAGAGAGTCTGGCTATTGAAAAGATAGACAGAGTCTTCGGAAAGGCTCCCCACGTTGCCGCCTGTCCTCCCGGTGTAAACGTTTCCTACGTGGCGCATTACGGCTATGAGAAGCTTGGCTGCAAGGTCTACTGCGGCGATCAGATCTACGATTGGGTCTGCGGTTCTCCCTTTCATTTTTGCAATCTCTTGACAACGGAATACGATCTGTGTTTTGATTGGTATCTTTTGCAGGATCTCTCCGAAGACGATATGAAAGCAAAGCTTGATGAGATCGTTGCCTCGGGTAAGGCTCTCTACACCTTCTGCCACCATCCCGACAGAGGTATATACGACGAGCATTGGGATCTGTTGAACTTTGTCGGTAAAAACACTCCCGAGGGCGAATACCGTTTTGCAAACCGCTATTCCGATGAGCAGATCGAAGCCTTCTACAAAAGAATGAAGCGCCTTATGGAATTGGTAAGAGATGACGAGCGCTTTGAAATTGTGACGTATCAGGATCTTGCCGATGAGTATTGCTCTGAAAAAAGAGTGATAAGCCGCGATATGCTCCCCGATATAAAGTCTCAGCTTGAAGAAAAGATCTTCCCGCTGACCTCTCCCGACTCCCTCTCCCTTTGCGATATCTTCCTTGCCTGCAGAGCACTTCTCTTGGGAGAAAAGGAATTTATCTGCGGCAGCTCCCGAGGCTTTCTGGGCGAGCCCTTCAAGATGAGAAAGCCCAACGTATTTACAAAGGAGCAGATGGTAAAGAGCGCCGAGACTATCTATGACGAAGGCTTTTTGCCCGAGTTTATATACATTGACGGAGTTAAGATCGGACCTGCGGATTGGATGATGGGTGCGCTGGAGATACTTTGCGGAGCTGACAAGGTCCGCATCACACCTCAGCAGTGGCAGATAGATCTTTGGAGGATCAAGGCCTTCAGGGCACTTCCCCAGGCGCTTCTTTCTTCAATGGGCAGTGAAAGATTTAATCATCTTTACGAGAAGGCCGCTCTTCAGACCTGGACTATACGTTTCCCCAAGGGTCATGATAGAATGTATAAATAAGGAGAAGGTTATGACAGACAGATTTTCTTGGAAAAAGGGTATGGCGTACGGCGTCATTGACTCGGAGAAGGTTCTTGAGGAATGTGCCGAGGGCGGTATGGACGCAGTTGAGTTTCACCACTTCGGCGAAAAAAGGGATCTTGCGACCTGGAGTAAAAACACTGGTGTTGAGATCTGGTCAAGACACCTTATCTTCGGACACGAAAACATTGCTCACCGCACTCAGGAAAGAGTGGACGAGACCGTGGTCCTTTACAAGCAGCTTATCGAGGAAGCCGCAGAGGTGGGTGCGAAAAACGTTGTTATCCATCCCAGCGGAGAGCCCAATGAGGACGAGGTAAGAGAAGAAAGAATACTCAGAAGCATCGATGCCTTTTCAAAGCTTGTGGAGCACGCAAAGCAGTTTGGTATCACCGTTTGCTGCGAGAATCTTCCCAGAACCTGCCTTTGCAGAGATTCCGACGAGTGTCTGAGGTTTGTGGAAAGCGTCGCCGGCTTGAAGCTTTGCTTTGATACCAACCATCTGCTCAAGGAGCCTCACAAGGACTTCATCCAAAGGGTTGGTAAATATATCCAAACTACACACGTCAGCGATTATCATTTCATCGACGAGGAGCATCTGTGGCCCTTTGATGGCTTGATAGATTGGAAAACCGTGTTGCAGGAGCTGGAAAAGGCGGATTATAACGGTCCGCTGATCTTTGAAACGGGATATCCCGGAAATAAGACCTGCGCAGACGTTACAAAAACAGTTGAACGTATGTGCCGTTTATATTAAAGCTTAGGCTTTCCGCAAATTTTGCGGAAAGCCTTTACTTTGCACAGGGCAGTCAGGAAATCGCGATTGGTCGTAAATTGATCGGCAGTATTTAAGTAAAAGCTTCCATGTGTAGGGCTTTTCGATTTTTACTGCCGGTTTTACAGAGACTCGGGGCTTCCTTTTTTATTCTTCTTCCTTTTGAAAGAAATCAAGATCCAGCTTCCATTCGGGGCGCTTGCGGAAGGGGGACTTAAAGCGCTTTTTCAGCACGCCGCGTTCCTCCAGATGGACGTAGCAGGCCACGTCGCAGGCTCTGCCGCACAGGGAGCTTTCGTAGGAATGGCTTACGTGGGGATAGGCATTGGGCTCCTCAAGGATCTCCTTGGCGCTTTGCGGGCTGAGGCGGGCCTCTCCTGCCAGCAGGGCAAGGCGATCCTCGCGGGTTGCGAAGGCATCCTTGGGGAGAAATGGGTTTCTCGTGCCGTTGGCGCCCTTGTAATACACGGCGCATTGCCACGGATCCACCCTTCCCGTAGCGTCAATGGCCTTTCCCGGGCAGGCGGCAACGCATTTTCCGCAGCGGTCGCAGAGTGAGGTAGGGGGGATTTCATCGGGAGAGAGTGCAGCGTTGGTGAGAAGAAAGCAATAGCGCACCATAGGGCCGAAGTCCTCGGTCAAAAGAGCGTTGTGAAGCCCTCGTTCTCCCAGCCCGCAGGTCACGGCTGCGGCCAAAAAGTCCATTTGTACTTCTTTCTTTTTTCCGCGGTAGATCCGTTGGTGAACCATTTCGGGACTGGTGTCCTCCTCGCCCGACACGATCTGTTGGTGGCGTCGCTGGGGCAGGGCAACGAAGCCCTCCTCCTCCAGAAGATTGGCAACCCGAAGCAGGGCCATGGGCATCACGGTTTCTTCCATATTCTCTACGCCCATGGTGGTGTACTGGTAAAAGGTGCTTCCCTCCTCAATGCCTCGGTAGGCGCCCCGTAAAACGCGAAAGGCCAGTCCGATCACCGTTTTCGTTTGGGGAAGGATGCGGAATACGGGATCGTCTTTGGCAAAGCGAGAAGCGGGAGCAAAGCCCACAACGTCAGCGCCGCAGGCCTTGGCGAGGGCGATGATTCGTTCCTTCATTGTCCGTCTTCTCCTTTCAAATGGCGATAGCATGCAAGATCGCATTTTCTTCCGCAGAGGCAGGGAGCGTAACCCCATTGTGTCTTAGGGAGAAAGTCCAGGTGGGGATAGAGAGCTCCGGCAGACTCCCGATCGAAGCGCTCCTCTCCGTTGAGAATGGCTTCCCGACGGGGATCTCCCTTCAGAAAGTCCTCGGTGACGTAGGGGTTGGAGCGATGGGCGCCCCGATAATAAACGCTGCATTGCCAGGTGTCAAGCCCCTCAGAGGAAATGGCCTTTCCGGGGCAGGCTGCCATACATTTGCCGCAGCCGTCACACACCGATTCCGTCAAGGGAGGATCCGTTTCCAGGAGAGCATCGGTCAGAATAAAGCAAAAGCGAACGAAGGGCCCGTAACGGGGGGAGAGGATCCTTCCGCTGAGTCCCCGTTCGCCCAGACCGCAGGCCTTGGCGGCCTTGCCGAAATCCAGGATCACCTCGGGGGCAGGCTTGCCCTTGCCCACGGGCTCGGCGTGGATCAATTCGTAGGTGTCCATTACCTCGGGATTGGTGCTTCCATCTCCCTTGACGCGCAGATTGGGAACGGATTTTTGCAGGCAGGCATCGTAGCCCGCATCCTCAATGAGGGCGCCCATTCGTAACAAAAGGATTTCTGCCAGCTCCTCATCGGGATACTTTACACCGAAGTTGGTGTAGGAATAAGCTTGACCGTTTTCCATTGCCAGATACAAGCCCTTGGGCACGGCGAAGGCAAAGCCAACGATACTCTTGGCGTTGGGAAGGATCTGTTTCGGGTCTCTTTGGGGGTCTGCTTCCTCGTACACGGCTCCGATCCCGCAAAGGGAAGCGCCGTATTCCTTGGCTTTTTCTTTGATCAATTGAGCGTTCAGCATTGCATTTCTCCTTACCGATCCATTTTCCACGGCTTCTTCGTTCGCAAGGGGGAATGGAAGCGGCCTTCCATACAGCCACCCTTCTTTTCCAGCATAGATACGCATCCGCGGATACAGCCGCCGCACTTGGCCATATTGTAGCCGACCCAGCTGGGAAAGTATTTGGCAAGAGCCTTGTAGATCTTCACGTTCACGTCGCCGTCGGCAAAATCGGATTTTCCCTCCAACAGATCCAGCTCGCCGTTTTCGTTTTTGTCCCAGATCTCCTTGGGGACGAAGGGGTTGTAGTGTCGGCCGGCGTGGGTATAGAAGGCAAAGCAGCGCCACATATCCACGTCGGCCCATTGGATCTTTTTGCCTTCCATTTCGATTTCCACGGTCTTTCCCGAGTCGATGGCGGGAATACAGCCGCCGGGGCATTCTCTTACACAGGCGCCGCATTTTCGGCACAGAGGCTCACCGTCGTAGATCGGATCGTACTCATCAAACTCGCCGTCGGTAAAGAGAAAGGCAAGCCGTTGCAGAGGGCCGAATTCGGGGGTGAGAAGCATCTTGCTCCAGCCGATCTCTCCCAGACCGCAGGCCACGGCGGCAATGCGGAATTGAAACTGCAGGTCGGGAGCAGGGAGATCCTCGCGGACGGGACGGGTGAACTGCACACAGCGATGGCGTTTTTTCGTTCCCTCGGTTTCGATCTTTTCCTCGGGAGAAACGGTGTTTCCCTCGGAGCCGTCCATATCGGATACCGCACCTCTTGCTCCCGTGTTGCGGTAGGGAAAGGCCTCGTAGCCCTCGTCCTCGATCACCTTTCCCAGATGGTAAAGCACGTATGGGGCAAAAATCTCGTTGATGCCGCCGTAGGCCATAGAGGGATATTGGAAAAACTGGGTTCCCTCCTCAATGCCCCGCTGTACTCCGCGGGGAATGCGGAATACCAACCCGATCACGGATTTCACCTCGGGAAAGAGATAATTCACGTTCATTTCCTTGGGAGCGCCCCGCAGACGGCTGACGGGGGCGATGCCGCATTTGTCCGCTCCTGCCGCCAGAGCGGCTTCTTTGATTTTTCGGTTGTTTAACATTGTCCGTCCTCCTTCAGACAGATCAGCTTTACGGGATCTGCATTTTCCAGTGCGTAGGGATAAATGCTGTGGGTCGGCTCCAAAAGGCGAAGCAGATCTCCCTCATATCTGCCGCGAAGATAACTGTCCAGCACCAGGGTGGGACAGGGATGAACTCGCGTAGCCAGCTTCATGGATTCCACCAGCCCCTCGTAGAGAGAAACCTCCTCGGGGCGAAGAAAATTCATATTTTGGTAAAGTTGAGGATAGTTTTCCTTCCGTTTCAGATAATCGCGGCAAAGCCCCGTAAAATCAAAGGCGTTGTCCCGCGTGGAAATCTCTGCTTCGTGAGATACCAGATTATCGTGAAAGGTACGGGCAGAGCAAAAGTTCAGGCATCCGCTGTTGGCTAACAAATAGAGCTTTTTTCCCTTTTTGTCGCAATAGGCCTTCAGCTTACGGATACGCTCAAAATCGCGGTTGAACTCCCGTTTGAGATAGAAGCCGTCGAACAGCTCGTGAAGGTAGTCCATTCCCAATGCGGTGCCGATCTCCATATTCACCGAGGCACGCAGAGGAAGATCGGGAAAGTTGGCCTTCAGGAATTTGGCAATGACGGGAGAGGTTGTGGTGATCCCCTTCAAGCCGAAACGGCTTCGGATGAGCTCCACTGTATCACCGATCCTCTCAAAGAGGCGGCGGGAGAGGCTGTCCCCTCCGTAGCAATTGCCGTTGAGCAGCAGCTGCAGGCCAATGCCGACTTTTCTCACCTTTGTCAAGGCTTCTGCCAGAGCGTTCTGTGCTTCCCAAAGGGTGGCCTCGCGTTGGGGACTTTGCCCCCGTCCGTTGGGAAGCTCTCCCCAGGAAAAGTAGACCTCGCAGATATTCTCCTTTTCTTCAAGGATCCTTTGCAAAAAGAGAGGATCCCCCGTTTGCATACCCACCGAAAACTTCATTTGTCTTCTCCTTGCTTTTTTATCCATTATATCGAGAGCCACGAGAGGAGACAAGATTCAAAGCAAATCAAAATCACACGAAAACAAAACTATTCCTTGCTTTCGTCTCGATGGTGTGATATAATAATAAAACAAGTAAAAAAACGAGGTACTTTATGGAGATCTTTCTTCGATATCTTGCCGTAACCGATTATCTTCCCAATCGATTTCCCACGAAAGCCTACGATTGCAGGATCCTCTTCGTGCTGGAGGGAAGGGGAGAGCTTCGTCTCAGTGACCGTACGGTGGCTCTTTCCCGATCGAGCTTTTGCTATTATCCTGCGGGCTTTGAATATTACCCCGTATCCTCTCGGGAGGAGCCGCTGCGGTTTATCGTGATCAATTTTGATTTCTCTCTTTCCCATAGCCATAAGACCTCCACCTTTGGCCCCGTAGCGGTGGAACGGTTTTGTCCGGAGCTGGCCATCGAATCCCACAAGGGGTGCGGTGTGGAGCTGTTTCAAAAGCCCTTGGTGATCTCCAATGCGTTCTTTTTGAAGGAGCTGATGGAAACAGTGGCGGAGGAATATAAGAAAACCACGGTATATGCCCGCGAGATCGCCGCCTCTTATCTCAAGTGCGCCTTGTTGAAGCTGGCGGGCTTTCGGGGATCCAAGGAGCATCGCGTCTATCAGCAGATCGTTGACTACGTGGCAGAGCATTATTCCGAGATAGCCCACAACGCGCAGGTGGGAAAAGCCTTGAATTATCACCCCTATTATCTCAGTCGGATCCTGGAGCAGCACACGGGGCTTTCTCTTCACAAGTACGTCAATGCCGTCCGCCTTGCCAAAGCGGCGGAGCTGTTGGCATCTACCCGTCTTTCGGTTTCGGAGGTGGCAGGTAGGGTTGGTATTGAGAATCCCAACCATTTCTATAATCTCTTTTCCCGGGTGTACGGCGTTTCTCCCTCGGCTTACCGAAAATCCATCGGCGCCCTATAAACGAAAAGAGCCCCTTGGGGCACCTTCCGTAAAGCAGTTTTATATCAAAACACAAAAGGGACGAGGTTTTCTCGTCCCTTTTGCACATGACCTTGCCTGCAAGGTATAGTGTGTTATACCATGTTTTGTTTTCGGGTGGTAAAGGAATGATGTTTTTGCTTACGCAAAAGTGATGTTACTCACTTCGTTCGTAATGATGTTGCACCCGTTGGTCGCAATGATGTGATGTTTGCCCACTGTGCCGTAGGCACTACATCATTGCCGAAGGCTACATCATTAGGCGAAGCCGACATCACTTGCACGCAAGGGCAAACATCGTTCGGCGACCTGCTTTATCGCAGGTCGCCGTTCGGGGCTCTTTTCTTCTTCAGTTACCGCAGCCGCAGCCCTTGTCGTAGGAAGGGTTGTAAGCATAGTAATTCTTGCAGTCAAGCTTGTCCTGCAGGCGTCTCAAGCCCTCACCGAAGCGCTGGAAGTGCACTACCTCTCTCGCTCTGAGAAAACGTATAGGTGCAATAACGTCGGGATCGTCTATGAGTCTGAGGATGTTGTCATAGGTCAGCCTTGCCTTTTGCTCTGCTGCAAGATCCTCGAAAAGATCCGCCAAGGGATCGCCGGTGCACTGCAGACTTGCGCTTGAAAAAGGCATACCGCTTGCCGCCTGAGGCCAGATACCCGCGGTGTGATCTACAAAATAGCTGTCAAGCCCCTGATTTTTGATCTGCTCGGGGCTTAAGTTTTTGGTGAGCTGGTAAAGTATTGCTCCGATTATCTCCTGATGCGCAAGCTCCTCAGTGCCCACGTCTGTCAAAAGTCCCTTGTTTAGGTCGTCGGGCATTGTAAAGCGCTGATTGAGATAGCGCATAGACGCTCCCACCTCGCCGTCGGGGCCGCCCAGCTGACTCATAATGATCTTGGCGTATGAGGCGTTTGGTGTTTTTATCTTAACGGGGAACTGCAGCTTCTTTTCGTATACCCACATATCAATACTCTCCTTCCCAGGGCCAGGGGCCGCTTATCCAATCCCAACAGCCGCAGCCTTGGGTCTTTGTTGCTCTTAAGGGGAATGAGGATTCGTTTATCTGCCTTTCAAGACTTTGCTCCAAGGCCTTGAGGCTTTCAAGGCACTGCATTGCCTCGGTGCAATCGGGATGGGTGTCCAAAAAAAGATTCACGTCATCGCAGGAAAAGCTTACACAGTAAAGCTGATCCATAAGGCATCTGAGCTTGTTGCAGTCCATCACAATCCTCTCCTCCTTCCGGCGCATAAAAAGGGCTTGACCAAAGAGGGAAATACGGTGCCGTTATAAAGGGAATCCTCGCAGTCGGTTATGCCCTCCCACTTTTGCACGGGGACGTATCCCATTGCAAGGGCAAAGCTTTCCTCAAAAAGGGGAGTACCCTTGCAGGAGCAGGTGCCGAAATTGATAGGGCAGGCGCTGTTCTCGCGGCATTGGCACTGATCCGACCTTTGGGGTACCCTGCACTGACATTGCATTTTGTTACAGTTATTCAAGATGCTTTTCTCCTTCGTTGTATTAGCGTGCTTCGCTTGCTGATATGGTATGCCAAAATCAAAAATGAGTTAAAAAAGAAGAAAAAGAAAACTCCGACAAAAGTAAAAACTCTGTCGGAGCGGGCTTAAAGCCTCGATTTTTTTCTTTCTTTGATGAATAAATTTTATTCCACCGTGAGAACTACCTTGCCTACGTTCTCGCCGCGGTAAAGTATATCCTGCGCCTCCTCGGCCCTTGTTATGGGCAGAGTTTTGTAGATGGTTGGGCATACCTTGCCGCTTTCCGCCAGTGGCCAGACGTTTTTGCAAAGCTCTGCTAAAAGCTGTGCCTTTACCTCGGGCTTTCGGGATCTTAAGGTGGAGCCGATTATGCGGATATTCTTCACAAACACCGTCCTTAAATTGATCTCGGTGAGCGCTCCCGCAAGAGAGGCTATCATTATCCATCTTGCGCCGTGGCTCAGATAGGGCAGGCACTGTCCCATAAGGCTTCCGCCCACACAGTCTATGGCTACGTCCACTGTCCTGCCGTCTTCCGCTTCCGCCTTTAAAAACTCGGGAAGGGGAGTGATGCGGGTGTTAAGCACCGCGTCTGCACCCAGATGAGCTATCGCCGCCTTGTCCTCCTCGCTTCTTACCGTGGTTATAACACGCATACCAAAGGCCTTTGCCATGGGGATGACTACGCTTGCCAAGCCGCTGGCGCCCGCCTGCATAAGGAGAGTTTCTCCCGCCTTTGCCTTTGCCTCCCAGAAGAGATTTAGGTATGCGGTGGCGTAGGCCTCCGGCATTGCCGCCGCTTGCACCACGGAAAAGCCCTTGGGGATGGGCATAAGCATATCGTATTTCACCGCTACCGCCTCGGCGTATCCGCCTCCGCCCAAAAGAGCGCAGACCTTGTCGCCTATTTTCCAGGAGGAGTATTTTTTCGCATTCTCTCCCATTGAAGCAACGGTGCCCGCTATCTCAAGCCCCATCCATTGGGGACAGCCTGGAGGGGGAGGATAGTTGCCCTCCCTTTGCATAAGATCCGCCCTGTTAAGGGCTGCGGCTTCTATTTTAACAAGGACCTCGTCGGAGGTAATGACGGGGTCCGGTACGTCCGTCCAGCTGAGGCTTTTATCTTCGTTTACAAGAATCGCTTTCATCGGCTTCTCCTTTTTGTTTTTATTTAAATATTATACCTAAAAAATTTTTTTCTTTCAATATAAATTCCGATTTTTTTTTGATGATTTTGATTTTTTTTTGATCGGAAATTTTTTTATTTTTTTATTGTCATTGGATGTCACCGCCCTTGTATGGTAGTATATCAACGGAGAAGGACGAGGGCTTTACGGCCCTTTAAAGAAAGTGAGGCGACGAGGTTATAGCAGAGGTAAAGTGGATAAAGATAGACATTGATCTTATGGAAAATCCAAAGATCTGCCATATATTACGCCTGGAGGACGGAAGGCTTATGGTCTATCTGTGGCTGAGATTACTGCTGCTGGCAGGTAAATGTAACGACGACGGGCATATATACGTTACTAAAAAGCTTCCTTATACTATAGAAGCACTATCGGAAAAGCTGGGAATCGGGCAAGAGCTTTGTAAAAAGACCCTGAAGGTATTTAAGGAGCTTGATATGATAAAGATCAATAAAACGAGTATTCTTATAAAGGGCTGGCTTCACCATCAGAATACCGTCGGGCTTTGTGAGATAAGAGAGTATAACAGACTTGCCAAGCGAAGATCAAGGGCTAAGCAAAGGCTTGAAAAAAGTGTCATTGACATGTCAAGGACAAGTCAAGAATGTCAAGGCACAGATATAGATATAGAAAAAGATATAGATAAAGAAAGAGAAAAAGAAATGTATAAAGAAAAAGACGCAAGCGTCAAGCCGTCGCCTTCGGCTCCGAAAAAACACAGATACGGCGCATATGCCAACGTGCTTTTGAGTGACGATGAATATAATGAGCTCAGGCTTCGCTTCCCCGACAGCTTCAGCGAAAGGATAGAGCGCTTCTCCGAGGCAGTGGAGCGCAAGGGCTACAGGTACAGATCCCACTACCTTGCCATCATCGACTGGGCGAGACGGGAGGATGGCGAGCCGAGCCCTCAGTGTGCCGCCGAGGACTCCTTTCTCGGGCTTTTAAGGGAGCTTTAAATGAACCGCGAGGAAACGGTAAAGCTTTTGATGCTTATAAAGCTCGCCTATCCCTTTGCCTACAAGGACTTCGATAAGGAGGCTAAGCTTTTGTGTGTGGAGCTGTGGCAGAGAGTGTTTAAAAAAACTCCCTTTTCTCTTGTGCGACTGGCTCTTGAGAATTTTATCAGAGCTTCCAAGAACCCTCCCACCTTGGCTGAGATCTGTGAGGAGCTTGATAAGATACACTGCGAGGCAAGGCTTAAGTGTATAGCTTATCCCAAGGCGGAGGGATACGGAATGTATCGCAGTATTATGGAAAAGACCGAGGGCTACGGAGGTCGCGACGGGGAAAGCTTGAGGCTCGGCGGCTCAGAGCTTGCGTTGACGGGTGTATATCCCGAAATTTCAAAGGAAAAAGGAGAAGAAAATGATAAAGGAGATTTTAGTTGATTTTACAGATTGCGGGAAGGTAATATGCTCGGAAAATGAGCTTGTGTACAGAGGTGAGAGTCTTTCGACCTGCCTTGTTATCAGACTTCCGGAAAAGCTGAGGGGCTATAGGCTTTACCTTGATTTTGAGAAGCCCGACTCCTCGAAGATGAGAAGTGCCGTGCTTGAAACGGAGGAAGGCTGCGCCCGATATCTTATCCCCACGGCTCTTCTGGATCAAAGCGGGGAGCTTATCATTCAGCCCGTGCTATGCGGCGGCGACGGCTTTGTAAGAAAGCTGGAGAGCCTGAGGCTGACTGTCAAGGAGGCGGTCTGCGCACAAGCAGACGTGGCGCAAGCGGAGGATTTCTTCAGCGAGGCGCAAAAGGCTCTGGATAGGCTTATGAACGTACCGCCCGCCCGCGACGGCGTTACCTTTACCCCCTTTGTATCCTCGGATGGGATATTAAGCTGGAGTAACGACGGAGGACTTGAAAATCCTTCCTCGGTGAGGATAAGGGGCGAGGACGGCGCCGCGCCTCAAAGGGGCGTTGATTACTTCACCGAGGAGGACGTTTCGGCTATGGTGGATTCGGTTGTGAATGTGCTTGGCGGTTATCCCGTTTACGGTGTGGTGAGCTCCGATAATAAGGTCCTTTTGAAGGGAGCCTTGGACAACGGAAGCTATAGCGTTAGTTACGAAAGGGTCTGCGATAACGGTGTGAGTGTCCCGTTGAGGGTGGGAAATCTGACCATCGATGACACAGTGTATCATTCGGTTACCTTCGAGCTTACCAATTGCAGTGCGGATATTACCACCCCCTATGTTAAGCACGGCGAGTACTACAACACGATCATCACAGCAAACGAGGGGTATGAGCTTGAATCCGTGAGGGTCACTGTGGGCGGAGCGGAGGAAGAGACGGCCCTTGGCTTTATCGACGTTGTTGCTACGGGCGATATTGTTATTACCGCAGTTGCGCGTTAAGGAATATAATCGTCAATATTACTTGCCTTGAGGAAAAATCTGTGATATAATACTGCCAAAGTGTTTTGAGGAGTGAAAAAATGTTCAGATACGAGACACATCTTCATACGGCGCCTGTTTCAAAATGTGCTAAGGCAGACGTGGAAAGCAGTCTTGAGTTTTATAAGTCTCTGAGCTATAAGGGAGTATTTATCACGGATCATTTTCTTAACGGTAATATTAATATATCCCGTGATGAGCCGATGGAAAAAAGGCTTGACTTTTACTTTTCCTCATACGAGGAGGCAAAGAAGCTCAGCTTGGCCGTGGGAATAGACGTTTTCAGCGGTATAGAGCTTACTTATAAGGGCACCGATTTTTTGGTGTACGGCTTGGATAAGAGCTGGTTTATGGCAAGACCCGACTGGGAGACGCTTAAAATGAGCGAGCTTTTGAAGCTTATTATGGATAGCGACGCTCTTGTGATCCAGGCTCATCCCTTCAGAACGGCAAGCTATATAGACCATATAAGGCTCTTTCCTCAGCAGATCCACGGTGTGGAGACGGTAAATGCCAACAGAGAGACTCTTACCAACGAGATGGCGGCGATCTTTGCCGAGAAGTATTCTCTTCTTGAGATAGCGGGAAGTGATAACCATCAGGGCCCCTTGCAGAAGAGGCTTGCAGGTATGGAGTTTGAAACACCTCTTAAGGATGAGAGAGATTTTATCCAAAGGATAAAGAATAAAGAGGGCAATATATTTCATTTTAAGATCGGTGGGTAAAAATGGAAGGCTTGGTTTTTAATCTGCAGAAGTTTTGCGTGAACGACGGCCCGGGGATAAGGACTACCGTGTTTTTAAAGGGCTGCCCTTTGAACTGCCTTTGGTGTCATAACCCCGAGAGCAAAAGCTCAAAGAGAGAGCTTATGTTTAATCCGCGGCTTTGCACCTTGTGCGGAAAATGCGCCTATTCCTGCAAAAATAAGTGCCACAGCTTTTCTGAAAAAGGGCATATTTTAAAAAGGGATAATTGCAGTGTGTGCTTTCAGTGCGCAGAGCGTTGTCTGACCGGAGCCTTGGAGATCAGCGGAGAATACCGCAGCGCCGAGGAGGTGGTCGCCGAGGCGGAGAAGGACAGAGTCTTTTATGAAAACTCCGGGGGAGGCATAACCCTTTCGGGAGGAGAGCCCCTTTATCAGTTTGACTTTGCTATTGAGATACTGTCCTTGGCAAAAAATAAAGGGCTTCATACCTGCATAGAGACCTGCGGCTTTGTGAAAAGGGAGAGGATCAAGGCGGCGGCAGAGCTTGTGGATATATTTTTGTACGATATTAAGCTTTGCGACAGTGAAGAGCACAAAAAATATACGGGTGTTGATAATGCTCTTATCCTGGATAATCTTCATTATCTTGATTCTGTGGGGAAAAGCATTGTTTTAAGATGCCCCGTAATTCCGGGTATCAACGATACGAAGGAGCATTTTGAGGGCATTGGGGAGATAGCCCGCTCGCTGAAGAATCTTTTGGAGGTGCACGTCGAGCCGTACCATCCCTTGGGAGCGGGTAAGGCGAAGCTTTTGGGAAAGGAGTACCCCTTGGAGGAGCTTTCCTTCCCCGAGAACAGCACCGTTGAAGGATGGATATCCCAACTTCAAGCCCTTTGCCCGGTGAAGGTGAAAAAAGCATAGAAAAACACCCCGACGGATATTTTCCGTTGGGGTGAAGTGCTTTATAAATGGGGAAGACTCCTGTGTCATCGGGTGGAGGGAGCGATCATCACCCTCTCCGTCACCCTCTCCGTTACCCTCTCCGTCGCCCTCTCCGTCGCCCTCTCCGTTACCCTCTCCGTCAGCCTTCGGCTGACACCTCTCCCGTAGGGCGAGGCTTTAGTTAGTTGATATCTGGAGTTATTTGAAGTTGGTAAAAACTTTTGAAGAAGATAATCATAGCTCGCGTTGAACCCACAAAGAGGCTCGCCCTTGGGGAGAGCTCCTGCGTTAGCAGGTGAGAGGGTAAATTCAAACAAGGATGATTACAAATACAAAATTTAATCGATAAATGTAAAAGTCAACTAATTACCTTTCTCAAACAACCCTCTCCGTCACCTGCGGTGCCACCTCCCCCTAAGGTGGAGGCTTTAGTTAGTTGATATCTGGAGTTATTTGAAGTTGGAAAAAACTTTTGAAGAAGATAATCATAGCTCGCGTTGAACCCACAAAGAGGCTCGCCCTTGGGGAGAGCTCCTGCGTTAGCAGGTGAGAGGGTAAATTCAAACAACAAATTTTTTTAAAATAACCCATCGATCGCTGTGTTAAACTAAACCCGATCGACATTGAAAGTTTTTTGCTTACTTTTTTTCAAAAAAGTAAGTTGTCTCCAGCTTTTTTCAAAAAGGTATTGTTTACTCGGACCGTCGGGGACGCCGGTCCCTACAAAATTGATTGAATGTTTCCCCATTTAACAAAATAAACCATCGTGTGGTGTGTTAAACTAAACCCGATCGACATTGAAAGTTTTTTGCTTACTTTTTTTCAAAAAAGTAAGTTGTCTCCACTTTTTTCAAAAAGGTGGACGGGGATAGGGGCAGAGCCCCATATAAGTCAAGCAAATGGGGTATGGGGCGGCGCTCTATAAAACCTAAACGCTCATATCGATGCCCACGGCTTCCATTGCGTTAATGATGGCTTTGGGATCGTCGAAAAGCTCTGCGGTCAGCAGACTGCATATAGAGCTGTTGGGAGTTATCAGCCATTTGCCGTCGGTCTTTATAAACTCGAGGCTGACTATAAGCTCCGCCTTTGATTGGGAGTCTGTGTGGATAGCGGAAAGGATGTGCTCGTCGATAAATTTTTTCATATCGGGAGGCTCCTTGCCGTTAAGCTCAGAGGTCACGAAGGCATTCTTCAAGGCTCCGAAGGCCTCGGCAATGATAGTGGAGCCGTCCTTTATGCTGACGTACATATTTACGGTCGCCTTATCGGAGCCGATGCTTGAGGTGGTGAATTTATATTCCGCATCTCTTACGGCGTATTGCATATACAGAGGTACGTTTTCGGTGTATATTCCCACCATCGAGTAAAGGTAGAAGCCCTCATCGTCCAAGCCGAGAAAATAACCGCTTTCCTCCTTGGAAAGATCCATCATTGCTTCAACGGTGTCGATATCGTATTTTTTTACGGCGGCTATAAATTCATCCGCCATTTTTTCAAACTCGTTTTGAAATTCCTTTGTTTTGGTGCCTTGCTCGGTGACGGTGCAGGAGCACAGCATCAAAAGGCACAGAGTAAGGATAATGATCTTTTTCATTTTAACTCCCAGATACAGTTTCTCGGACATTCATTTACGCAGCTTCCGCAGTGACAGCAGAGGCTCTGATCTATGCGGGCGATGTTTGAATCCACCTTTATTGCCTCGGTGGGGCAGACTTTCTCGCATCTGCGGCAGCCGATACATCCGGCACTGCAGTTTTTTCTTGTGGAAACGGGATCATCGGGGGACATACATCCCACAACGTACACGCTTTCTTCTCCGATGAGGCTTATAAGTCTCTTGGGGCAGGCGTCGACGCAGTCTCCGCAGCCGTCGCAGCTTTTTGCATCTATGGCGGCAATTCCCGATACTATGCGGATGGCGCCCTTCTTGCAGGCGCTGACACAGTCGCCCAAGCCCTCGCAGGCATTGAAGCAGCTTTTGCTTCCGCCGCCGACAAGTGCCACGCTGGCGCAGTTTTTGGCGCCGTCATAGCTATGCCTTGCCTGACAGTGGGGATCGCTTCCCAGGCACAGCAACACTGCCTTCATTTTCTTTTCATTGGCTGCGGGGGAGCGTTTTTGTCGGTTTACCAGCATAAGAAAGTCGGTGACGTAGTCCTTATGCCTTTTTGCGGTCTTTTTGCCCTTTGCTCGCTTTATTCCCGTTCCGAAGGGCACAGGCAGGGTCAGAGCCTCAATAACGGGGCTCAGAAGGTTGCAGATGCAGATGGCAAGGTACATTCCCGCAATGCCGCCGGTAAGTCTCACGCAGGCAAAGCACATAAGTCCCGCAAGAGAGCCGAATACTATTCTGCCTTTTTTTGTGGCGGGGGTGGTCACGGGATCGGTTACCATAAACGCTGCGGCAAACATTACTCCCGAGCTTAAAAGGTAGCCGAGGGTATATTCAAGGGAGTTGGCAACGGGAACGGAAAAAAAGCAGGGCAGAGCATTGAAAACAAGAAAGCTGATGCTGAGGCGTGCATCCGCGGTATGTCTTATGCAAAGATACAAAAGACAAAGAGCGGTAAGAATGGCGGGTGAAAAGAAGAGTATTCCTTGTTGAGAGCCTAAAAGCAGGTCTTCAAGCTTTTGCGGCGGTATCGAGCCTTGGCTGAAAATGCTCATGGGAAGCTCGCTTCCGGGCAAAAGGTCAAAGCTTGGGGTAAGGGGATCGGGCTTATCGCTTACAAGAGTCATTGAAATGGGAAAGATAAGATTTACCGCAAGCAATGCCGCGGCGGCGGGGTTTAAAAGATTTTTCCCCAAGCCTCCGAAAAGCGCTTTGAATATCACTATTGCCAAAAATGATGCCACCGGGCACATCCACAGCGGGACGGAGTTTGGCATACAGCCTGCCAGGATAAGCGCGGTAACGGCAAAGGAAAGGTCCTTTACCGTTAAGCCCGCCTTGAAAAACAGACCGCAGACAAGCTCGAATATAAAGCAGAAAACGAGGCACAGAAGGCAGACTGTGAGGGCGCGCGGGCCGTTGGTGAATACGCTCCACGCAGTAAGGGCAAGGAGCATAAATATAACGTCTGCCATTATGCTTTTGGTGCTGTCGGCGTGGCGAAGATAGGGGGCGGAATCCATATGAAGCTTATTCATCGGTCAGCCTCCTTTTCTTGGCTATTTTTATAAGGTAGTTCAAGGGCACGTTGGCAGGGCAAACGTAGGTGCAAAGCCCGCATTCGGAGCAGAGGGATACGTCGTTGAGGTTTTTATAAAAGTCTTTGAATCTGGCTTTGGCTGCTCTTTCGAAGTAGAAGGGGACCAGCTTCATAGGGCATACCTTTATGCATCTTCCGCAGTGGATGCAGTTCCCTCCTGCTTTTTTGTTTCTCTCCTTGAAGGCTATCACGGCGGAGGTGTATTTTGCCACCACCGCACTGTCGTTGGAGACACTGTAGCCCAGCATGGGACCTCCGCAGACCAGCATATAGGGCTTTTGCTTCAAGCCTCCGCAGTTTTTAATAAGATCTCTCAATGAGGTGCCTAAGGGCACTCTTTTGTTCTGAGGCTCGCCCATACAGTCTCCCGCGGCGGTCACTATTCTTTCTATTACCGGGACTCCGGTTTTCATTGTCTTATCCGCCATAGAGCAGGTGGCGATGTTGAAAACACCGCAGCCCGCGGCGGCGGGAATGCTGTCGGCTGAGATCTCCTTGCCCAGCACCTCTTTGATTATCTGTCTTTCGTCGCCGATGGGATATCTGTCGCTTACCGTCTTCAGGCTCAGCTCGCCCGCGGAGAGGGCGCAAAGCTTTCTGCCGATGATCTCGTGGCGCTTTTCTATTACAAGAAAGGCGTTTTGCGGCTTCAGGATCTTTTTCAGCATCAGCGCTCCGTCGATGCAGTGGCGGGGATTTTCGCTTATCTCTCTGAAGGTGGAGGAGCACATGGGCTCGCATTCCGTGGCATTGATGATAAGAGTGTCGGTTATGCTTCTCAAGCTCTTGAGCTTGGCGTAAAGAGGATATCCGCCTCCGCCCATTCCCACAACACCCTTATCCTTGAGAAATGCGACAATAGCGTCAAAGTCCTCGGGATCGCCGCCGTAGGGAATATTGGTTTGGCAGGGCGCGGAGGAGAAATCGTTTTCGATAAGGACGAAAATATCGTTTTTGCCTCGGCTGTTTATTCTTACCTCCAGGGAGCGGACCTTTCCCGATATGGGGGAATGAACGGGCACGGAAAGTCCGTTCTGAGCCGCCTCGCCGATAAGCTGACCCTTTTTGACCTCGTCGGAGGGCTTGACGACCGCGGTTGCGGCTATGCCCACGTGCTGACTCATTGGAAGGCTTATGAGCTCGGGGGGAGCTATGGGCTTTGATCTGAGCTTATCGGTCTTGTCGAAAAGCTCCATATCTACGTAATAGTTTGATCCTGCCATTTATACTTCCTCTTTGTAAGTGAAGGTTTCGTTCTTTTTAAGATCCACCTTGAGGCTTTTGCCCTCAAAGCAGAGCTTTACCTTGCGATCTCGGGGTGAAACAAGGCTGAAGGATGAGAGCTTTCCGTCAGAAAAGCTTATGTCGGTCTTTATTCCGCCCTTGGCAAGAAGACCTCTTATTCTTCCCTTGCCCAGCTTTTCGGGCAGTGCGGGAAGTATACTTATGCAGTCCCCGTCGGATTGCAGAAACATTGAGGCGATACCGCTCGTTGCGCCGAGGTTTCCGTCTATCTGGAAGGGAGGATGGGCGCAGAGCAGATTGGGATAGCTTCCGCCGCTGAACATATTCAACGGCGACGAGGGGCTCACGGGGGAAAGCTGACGCTTCAGGATCTCAAAGGCCTTTTCACCATTGCCGAGGTAAGCGTAAAAATTCACCTTCCAGGCAAGGCTCCAGCCGGTGCCGTCGTCGCCTCTGACCTCAAGGGTCCTTTTGCAGGCATTAAGGGTTTTTTCATCGTTGCCGAAAAGCTCGCCGGGATAAAGTCCCCAAAGATGGGACACGTGTCGATGGTGTGGGACCGGCTGAGTGTAGTCACTGTCCCATTCGATAAGAGTGCCGTCGGCGGCTATATCGGAGAGCTTGATAAGGGGAAGAAGGTCGGAAAGCTCTTTTTCCAATTCTCTGTCCACGTTCAGCTCCTTTTGACAAGCTACACAGATGCCAAAGAGCTTTTTTATGATCTGCTGGGTCATTGCGCTCCATTTTGAAACGGAGTTGTTTTGACCGTCGGGAAGAGTGAAGGAGTTTTCGGGGCTCGTCGAGGGGCTGAACACCAATTTTCCGTCGACGTCATCGGTTAAAAGATGCTTGTAAAATCTGGTTGCGCCCAAGATTATGGGATAGAGCTTTTTTAGCTTTTCGGGGCTTGGAGAGTATTGATACAGATCGTAAAGCTGGCATACGAGCCAACCGGAGCCCATTGGCCAGAAGGAGAATATGGCACAGCCGTCTTCTCCCGCTCCCACGGGCTCGGTGTGCGCCCAAAGATCACTGTTGTGGTGGCAGACAAAGCCCGGAGCGCCGTAGAAATCCAGAGCGGTCTTTTCTCCGTGGCGACTTATGCCTTCAACAAGGGTTCCAAGGCTTTCGGCGCAGGGCAAAAGATCGCAGATGCCCGCGGGCCAATAGTTCATCTCGGTGTTGATATTTACCGTGTAGTTGGCGCACCAGGGCGCGAAGGAATCCTTATTGAAAAGCCCTTGAAGGTTAATTGCAGAGCTTTCCTTTCTGGAGGAGCAGATCATCAAATATCTGCCGAAATCAAAGAGCAGCTTTGTGAGAGCGGGATAGTCGGGGGAGTCGGAAAAAAAGCTTTCGTTGGAGCCGTCCTTGCCGTCAAGTTCAAGGCTGACTCCGGAATAAAGGCTTGAAAAATCCTCAAGATGCTCCTCAAAAAGCCGATCAAAGCCTTTTTTGGCGGCGTCCTCCACCGCTTTTAAGCAGGGAGCCTCGTGCTCCTTTTCGGGGAGAGTGTCGAAGGCCTTAAAGCCCGTAAAGCAAGAAACGTAGAGCTCGAGAAAGCTTGCGTCCTCCACAAAAAAGCAATAGCCGTTGTCGATAAGCCTTCCGTCGGTAACGGGTTTTATCGCCAGGGTGAAGGGAATGCCTCTGTCGGGGGCGTAATAGGAATTCTTTTCGTTGTGGTTCACGTAGTAATGGGGGTGCTGGAGATAGGGGCATCTTCCGCGAGCGATGAGGATGTTATTTTCAAAGCTGAGACGGGATCTGATCTTGGGGTTGAAATATACTTCAAAATCGTTTTTCTTTTCGAGTACGTAGCGAATGACGATCGCCTTTGCGGGATAGGAAGCAAAGTAGCTGTGATAAACGCCTTTTGGCGGGGTTCCGCCGTGGATGACGTTTACAAGACCGGAGGAAAGATCAAGAGCTCTTGAATAGTTTGCGCGAGCGGAGCCCGGAAGCTTGATCCTCAGATCTCCCAAAGCCAAAAAGCTTTCCGACCAATTGGAGCTATGCTCCTTTTCCAGAAGCCTTTGAGCCTCGCAGAGTTTGGATTCCTTTGCCAAGTCCCTTGCCTTCAGATAGGCTTCTTTTGCTTTTGGGTTTTCGTGGCTGTGAGGCTCTCCGGACCAAAGATGAGTGTGGGTGAGACTGAGGGTGTCCTCGTTAAAACCGCCGTATACCATCGCACCCATGAGACCGTTTCCTATGGGGAAGGCTTCCTCAAAATGTATTGCGGGTTTATTGAAGGTCAATTTTGAGCTATTCATAAAATACTCCTTTGAGGCTTTAAGGTTTTCGGGAAAAGGACCACAGCATAAGTATAACACATCACAGAGGATTTTTGAAGCGTTTTTTTAAGATTATTTAAATTTATAAGAAAAAAGAAAAATATTTATGCGATAGGTATTTACAAAAAAGAAAAATAAATGTAAAATAGTATATGTATAATGTTAGTTAAGAAAGGTATGGATTTATGGGAGCTAAATACAAAAGAGTTCTTATCAAACTCAGTGGAGAAGCGTTGGTACAGGGCGTCAGCGTCCAGGAAGGCGAAAAGAAGCCGATAATCAATTATGACTTTTTGAGTACCGTTTGCGAAAAGATCAAAAAGTGTGTGGATCTGGGCGTGGAGGTTGCCATAGTCGTCGGTGCCGGAAACATTTGGCGCGGCAAGGAGGGCAAGAATTTCCAGAGAGTCCGTGCGGATCATATGGGAATGCTGGCGACGGTCATAAACTGCCTTGCCATTCAGGACGTGCTTGAAAGCGTAGACGTTCCCACAAGAGTAATGACCGCCATCGAGATGAAGCAGTTTGCCGAGCCTTATATCAGAAATAAGGCGGTAAGCCATCTTACAAAGAAGCGTGTTGTGATCTTCGGATGCGGACTGGGCACTCCCTACGTTTCCACCGATACCGCCGCGGTAATGCGAGCAAAGGAGATAGATGCCGATATAGTTCTCCTTGCAAAGAACGTTGATGCGGTCTACACCGCAGACCCCAAGAAGGATCCCGCCGCAGTCAAGCTCAGCGACATCGATTATATGGACGTGCTCAGTAAGAACCTGCAGGTAATGGATTCCACTGCCACCAGCTTTTCCATGGAAAACAAGCTTCCCATTCTGGTCTTCGGTCTGGACGACCCCGAGAATATTTGCAGAGCCGTCTCCGGCGAGAAGATCGGAACTATAGTTCACGCTTAAGATAACAAAATCAACAAAAAAACCGAAAGGATTTAAATTACAATGAAAGCAGATCTGAAAGTATACGAAGAGAAAATGAAAAAGACCGTTGCAAATCTTGAAAGCGAGTACTCCGCGGTCCGCGCGGGCAGAGCAAATGCTCAGGTGCTTGACAAGATCAACGTTGATTATTACGGCTCAGCCACTCCCATTCCTCAGCTGGCAAGCGTTTCCAGCCCCGAGGCAAGAAGCCTGGTCATCCAGCCCTGGGACCAGAAGGCTCTCAAGGATATTGAAAAGGCTATTCTCGCTTCCGATCTGGGTATCAACCCCCAGAACGACGGCAGATGCATCCGCCTTACCTTCCCCCAGCTTACCGAGGACAGAAGAAAAGAGCTTACAAAGCAGGTCTCCAAGATGGGTGAGGATGCCAAGGTCGCAATCAGAAACGTAAGAAGAGACGGCAACGACGCCATCAAGGCTGCAAAGAAGAAGGGTGAAATGACAGAGGACGAGCAGAAGAGCTCCGAGGAGGATCTTCAGAAGCTCACCGACCGCTACGTCAAGATCATTGACGAGGCCGTCAGCGCAAAGAACAAGGAAGTAATGGCTATCTGATGGGACTTTTCAAAAAAAAGTCGAAAAAAATACCCCTTGAGGAGCTTGTGCTTCCCCGTCATATCGGCATCGTTATGGACGGAAACGGAAGATGGGCAAAAAAAAGGGGACTGCCGAGAATGGCAGGACACAGCTTCGGCGCGGAAAAATTCAAAAAGATCAACGAATACTGTCTTGACAGAAACATTGAGGTCGTCACCTTCTACGCCTTTTCCACGGAGAATTGGAAGAGGAGCAAGGAGGAGGTCTCCAATATAATGGATCTTTTTGTGGATTATCTGCACCAATGGCTGGATATGGACGATTCAAAGAATATGAAGGTGAGATTCTTGGGGGACAGATCGGTTCTTTCCCCCAAGGCTCAGGAGCTTATGGCAGAGGTGGAAAAAAAGAGCCAAAGGTTCAAGAATCAGCTCAACATCGCCATAAACTACGGAGCCAGAAGCGAGATCTTGCGGGCCTTCGAGCTTTTAAAGGGCAAGGAAAGCATAACCGAGCAGGATATATCGGATTCTCTCTACACCTACGGTCAGCCCGACGTGGATCTTATCATCCGCACGGGGGGAGAAAAGAGGCTTTCCAATTTCCTTTTGTGGCAGGCCGCCTACGCGGAGATATATTTTACCGACGTTCTTTGGCCCGACATCAGCTTTGATGACATAGACGATGCACTGAGATTTTATTCCTCCCGTCAGAGACGCTTCGGAGGAGTTTGATTAAAAACTGTAAGAGGAAAATAAATTGAAGCAAAGACTGATAACGGCAGCAGTTGGAATATGCATTGCCGTACCGTTTTTCATTTTTTCACATACCTATGCGTGGGAGATCTTTGTTGCCATAATCAGCTTTCTGGGAGTATTTGAGCTTCTCAGAGCCTTAAAGCTGATGCCTAAATGGGAGATCTCCGCGGTAAGCTTATTGTTTGCTGCCATATGCCCTCTGTTTTGTATGGGCAATACCGCGCTTATATACGATATGACCGTGCTTTACGTTTGCGTTGCACTGTTTTTGGGATTTATCGCAATAAGGAGGATCCTTCCCGAAAAGCTTTGCTATGCGGGCTTTTTCACCGTCTACGTGATCTGCGCCTTTACCTCCCTTGTGGTGTTGAGAAGGCTTCCGAGCGGTGAGTGTCTGATCTGGCTGGTCTTCGTGGGAGCGTGGTCTACGGATTCCTTTGCTTACTTTGTGGGAAGATTTTTTGGCAGGACCAAGCTTTGTCCCAGACTCAGCCCCAAAAAGACCGTTGAGGGAGCTTTGGGCGGACTTGTAGGCTGTATTGTGTTTTGCGTGATATACGGCGCAATAGTTGACGGAGTCACCGACTACAAGCTCAACTACTTTACTATGATAGTCACAGGTGCCATACTCGGTCTTGTAAGTCAGTTTGGCGATCTGTTGATGAGTGCCCTTAAGCGCAACGTGGGAATTAAGGACTATTCCAACATTCTTCCCGGTCACGGCGGAATACTTGACCGCTTCGACAGTGTAATGGCGGTAAGCCTTTTCGTGCTGTTCGTCGTGGAAAGAGCGCCTATTTTTGTCTGAGGTATAATAATTGATGCAGGATAGAAAAATATGTATTCTCGGCTCCACCGGCTCTGTGGGAACCCAGGCTATTCAGGTTATAAGGCGATTTGGCTTTAAGCTTGACGCCATAGCTGCGGGCTCGGATATAAGGACTCTTGAGGAGCAGATAAGAGAATTTTCTCCCGCCCTTTGTGGGGTGTGCGATGAAAAAGCCGCCGCCGAGCTTAAGCTGAGGGTGGCTGATACCTCCACGAGAGTTATCGGCGGGGCGGATGCAGCCGAGACTGTTGCCTTTGAGAGCAGTGCCGATACGGTGGTAAATTCAATTATGGGTTCAAAGGGAATATTGCCTACCGTTGCCGCCATAAATTCAAAGAAGGACATTGCCATGGCAAACAAGGAGCCCATTGTTGCCGCAGGCGAGGTGATATTGGCTCTTGCAAGGGAGAAGGGTGTAAGGATCCTTCCCGTTGACAGCGAGCACAGTGCCATTTTCCAGTGTCTTTCGGGTGCCTTTAATTCTCACGGTTACATAAAGCGACTTATCCTTACTGCCAGCGGCGGTCCCTTTTACGGCAAGACCCGTGATGAGCTTACCAATATTACTCCCGCACAGGCGACGGATCATCCCGTGTGGAAGATGGGTAAGAAGATCAGCGTGGATTCTGCCACCTTGATGAACAAGGGGCTGGAGCTTATCGAAGCGGTAAGGCTTTTTGATGTGGAAGCCCAAAACGTAGACGTCACCGTTCACAGACAGAGCATAGTTCACTCTATGGTGGAATTCGTGGACGGCGCGGTGATGGCGCAGATGGGAAAGCCCGATATGCGTCATTGCATACAGTTTGCCCTTTGCTATCCCCAAAGATGCGAGGGGCTTTGTGAGAGCCTTGATTTTACAAAGCTTTTTGAATTGAGCTTTGCTCCCGTCGACGAAGAAACCTTTACTCTGATAGGTCTTGCAAGGGAGGCGGCGGCAAGGGGAGGAGTGTATCCCGCGGTTATGAATGCCGCAAACGAAGCGGCGGTGGATCTGTTTTTAAGAGAAAAAATAGCCTTTCTTGATATTTTCAGCCTTGTTAAGACCGCTCTTTTCGCCAAGGAATACCATAATTTGAAAAAGGTTGAGGAAATTCTTGAGCTTGATGCCAAGGTAAAGGAATACGTATATACTTTGGCGGGTACAAATAATAACATATAACTGACAGGGGGAGATAGAAATAAGCACCTTTATCGGCATACTCGTTGCGATATTTCTTTTTGGAATAATGATATTTGTCCACGAGCTGGGACATTTTCTTGCGGCTCGCGCCTGCGGAGTGCAGGTATTGGAATTTGCCATAGGAATGGGACCTGCCATATTTAAGCATAAGAGCAAAAGGTCGGGTACGGTTTATTCTCTCAGAATATTTCCTCTTGGCGGCTTTAACTCCCTTTTGGGTGAGGACGAAGAGGTCGAGCTGGAAAAGTCCGAGGAGGAAGGACCGGGCGCCGAGGCATCGGAGAAGAGGCTTGATCCCAGAGCTTTGACCAGCCGTCCCCGTTGGCAAAGGCTCATAATACTTCTTGCGGGCTCTTTTATGAACGTGCTCACCGGAATGCTTGCGATGTTCGTGGTGGTATGTATGCAGCCCGGATATAACAACAGCACCGTATATGCTTTCCAGTATCAGGATAAGTATTACTACGAATGCGATCAGAACGCTTCCTATGCCGCAGGCTTAAGAGGCGGAGACCGTATTACCCACATTAATAACCAGGCAGTCAACGGCTGGACGGATATAGTCAATACCATAAGCCTTGACGGCACCGCTCCTCTTAATATTACCGTTATCAGAGACGGTAACAAGCTTGTCATCGAGGACGTAAAGTTTCCCGTGGAAAAGGAGAGCGGAGTCAGCTTCGGCGTGGTGGACTTTGTTACGGAATATAACGAGTTCGGCTTTTTTGACAGAGTGGGACAGACGGTGGAAAGATCCTTTGCCACTGTAAAGACCATATATAAGTCGCTGGTGAAGATGATCTCCGGCGCATACGGACTTGAGGGGGTATCGGGCCCCGTTGGAACCGTGGGTACAATAGGCGAGGCAGTCAGCTCCCAGGAGGTGGAGGGCTTCAGGCTTACCTACGTTTTCTACCTTTTCAGCTTTGTAAGCATAAATCTGGGCGTAATGAATCTTTTGCCCATCCCCGCTCTTGACGGCGGAAGGATACTCTTTGTTCTTATCGAGATGATAAGAAGAAAGCCGATAGATAAAAAATACGAGGGAATGATCCATTTGGTGGGAATGGCACTGCTTCTTGCGTTTATGGTCATAATCACCGTTTCGGACGTAAGCAAATTTTTCCGATAGGAGAATGAAATGGAAAGAAGGCAAACGAGAAAAATAGCTGTGGGAGAGCTCTTTATGGGCGGCGGGGAGAGGATACTCATTCAGTCTATGACCAACGCCCCCGCTCACGACAGAGAAAACACTCTTTCTCAGATAAAGGCTCTTGAAAGGGCGGGCTGCGACGTTGTCCGCTTTACCGTGCCTGATATGGAAACGGTGAGAAACATAGCCTATTATAAGGAGAATTCCTCCGTTGCTCTTGTTGCCGATATCCATTTCGATCACAGACTCGCCGTTGAAAGCGTTGCGGCGGGTATAGATAAGGTAAGGATAAATCCCGGAAATATCGGCTCTGCGGACAAGGTCAAAAAGGTTGCTCTTGCCTGCCTTGAAAGGAAGGTTCCCATAAGGATCGGTGTGAATTCGGGCTCGGTGGAGAAGAGGCTACTGGAAAAATACCAAGGTCCCACCGCCGAGGCTCTTGCCCAAAGCGGTATAGAGCAGGCGCAGATCCTGGAGGGCTTTGGCTTTTCCGATATAGTTATAAGCGTAAAATCCTCCTCCGTGGCTACTATGATAAAGGCAAACAGACTTCTTGCCCAAAAAACGGACTATCCGCTTCATCTGGGAGTGACCGAGGCGGGCGGAAAGGAAATGGGCACGGTAAAAAGCGCCGTTGGGATCGGAAGCCTTCTTATCGACGGAATAGGCGACACGGTGAGGGTATCTCTTACCGATGACGTCACCCAAGAGGTAGATGCCGCGAAAAAGATACTCCTTGCCTGCGGATTGCAGGAGGGCGGGATAGATCTTGTAAGCTGTCCCACCTGCGGAAGAACGAAGATAGATCTTATATCTATTGTAAAACAAATGGAAAATAAGCTTGCCGAGCTTAAGCTTTCCCCGAAAAAGACCGTCAAGGCGGCGGTGATGGGCTGCGCGGTAAACGGTCCGGGAGAGGCAAGAGAGGCGGACGTCGGTATTGCCGGCGGAGACGGATATGCTCTGCTTTTCAAAAAGGGGCAGATAATAGAAAAAATACCCGAGGATAAGATAGTTGAGGTGCTTACCTCGGAGATAGTAAAGCTTTGCGAATAAGGAAAAGATAATGGCTAAAACTTTTACAGAGCTGTTTAATAAATGGACACCGGATAACGACGCTTTGAGAATACTTTCAAAGCTTACGGACTATACATACAAAATAAATAAAGAAGAAAGACAGATGCATATTGATATGCATTTTTCTTCTCTTATATCAAAGCAAAGGCTCTACACCTTGGAAAGACAGCTTAAGGATGCCTACGAGCTTAAGTGTCTTTATATTTTTCCTCACTACTCTGCCGAGCTTTTGACCAACGGCTATCTTGATGAGCTTGTGTGTGAGCTGGGGCGCTCCACTGCCTTTGCAAGAGGCTTTTTTGAAGGCGCCTCTATGAATATCGAAGAAAAAAGAATAGTGGTCAGGATGCGTCCCGGAATGGGAGAGCTTCCCGAGGAGGCTCAGTGCCGGGAGATGCTCAGAAGGATCTGCAATAACGAGTTTGGCGTTGACAAGCCCTTTGAGTTCGAGTATGAAAAATTCGATATGGACAGCTATCTTGTCAGCCACGAATTCAAGCAGGTCTGGGATGCACCTCCCCCCGAGCCCAAGCCCGTGGCTATGCCCGAATCGGGCAGAGGCGGCTTTTTCAGGAATCGCGAGGCGGCTCCTCACGTCACCGCTCCCAATTCCCTTTACGGCGAAGAGCCCTTTATAGAAAGAAGCGGAGAGGGAGATAAGCGGATAAGGGTGGGCCATATGAGCTTTGATCTTGATGGCGCGGAGCTTATCTACGGCTCTGCCGAGGACGAAGCCGATTTTGAGATCATCACTCCCATAGGCGCGGTAAAGGACGAATGCAAGGATATCTGCGTTGTGGGAAGCGTGTTTTCTTTGGAATCAAAGGAGATAAAAAACGGAGAAAAAATCAGAGTAAATATAGAGATAACCGATAAGACCGCAAGCCTTGCCATAAAAAAGACGGAGCCTGCGGAGCTGATATCGGCTATCGCGGGAATGAAGCCGGGCTTTTCCGTGGCGGTTTGGGGAAGCTGTGAATACGACCGCTTTGACGGCGAGCTTATGCTGGTTCCCGAAAGAATATATAAGATAAAAAAGCTCTCTCGCAGGGACGATCATCCCCAAAAACGTGTAGAGCTGCATCTTCATACTCAAATGAGCCAGATGGATGCCACCACGCCCACCAAGGACGTTATAAAGCTTGCGGCAAGCTGGGGGCATAAGGCGATAGCCATTACCGACCACGGAAATCTGCAGGCATATCCCGATGCCATGGAGACCGCTGAGAAGGAGGGCATCAAGGTCATCTACGGAATGGAGGGCTACTTTGTCGACGATACTGCCAGAGCTCTTTTCGGAGAGGCTGACGGCGAGCTTGACGGCACAGAATTTTGCGTGTTTGATATAGAGACCACGGGACTTTCCGTAACAAGCTGTGCAATTACGGAGATAGGTGCGGTGATATTAAAGGGCAACGAGATAGTCAGCAGCTTTAATACCTTTGTGGATCCCGGTCAGCCCATTCCCGAGGAGATAACCCGTCTTACGGGAATAGACGACAGTATGGTAAAGGGTGCTCCCACTCCCGTTGAGGCAGTAACAAGCTTTTTGGAATATGCCGGCTCAAGGGTGCTTGTCGCCCACAATGCAAGCTTTGATACAAGCTTTATAAAAAAGGTCTGCGACGATAATGCCATTCCCTTTACCAATCCCTATCTTGATACCCTGCCCCTTTCCAGATATCTTAATACGGATCTGAAAAAGCATACTCTTGATTCCCTTGCAAAATATTTTGCTCTTGAGGATTTCAACCATCACAGAGCCTGCGACGATGCCTTGATGCTTGCGAAGATCTGTATGAAGATGTGGGAAAAGCTCAAGGGCGAGGGAATAAGCACCTTGGGAGAAATGATCTCTGCTATGAGTCAGAACAGTGATCCCAAGAAGATCAAGGACGTTTACCACGTTATTTTGCTTGTTAAGGATCTTACGGGTCTTAAAAACCTTTATAAGCTCGTTTCAATGAGCTATCTTGATTATTTTTACCGTAAGCCGAGAATACCCAAGACCGTTCTCAATGCCCACAGAGAGGGACTTTTGATAGGCTCCGCCTGCGAAAACAGCGAGCTTTACCGTGCGGTTATGTCGGGCAAGAACCAAAGCGAGCTTAAGAGCATAGCATCATTTTACGATTTTCTTGAGATCCAGCCTCTCGGAAACAACGAGTTTATGGTGAAAAAGGGGCTTGTCAAGAGTATTGACGAGATCAAGGGCTTCAACAAAAGGATCGTTGAGCTCAGCCACGAGATCAATAAGCCCTGCGTTGCCACGGGCGACGTTCATTTTCTCGACAAAGAGGACGAGGTATACAGAAAGATACTTACCGTTAATATGAGCGACGGTGAGGATGATGGCTCTACGCCCCTTTATATGCGTACCACCGAGGAGATGCTTCGGGAATTCGATTATCTCGGCGAGGAGCTTGCCAACGAGGTGGTAATAGAAAATCCCAACAAGATAGCCGATATGGTTTCGGAGGACGTGCGTCCCATTCCCAAGGGAAACTATCCTCCTTTTATCGAGGGCTCCAAGGAGGAGCTTTACAACACCTGCTTTGAGAGGGCAAAAAAAACCTACGGCGATCCCGTGCCCGAAAAGGTCGAGGCGAGGCTGACAAGAGAGCTGGATGCCATTATAGAAAACGGCTATGCGGTGCTTTACATTATCGCAAAGCGACTGGTGGAAAACAGCGAGAAGAACGGCTATCTGGTAGGCTCCAGAGGAAGCGTTGGAAGCAGCTTTGTTGCCACTATGGCGGGAATAAGCGAGGTAAATCCGCTGCCGCCTTATTATCTTTGCCCAAAATGTAAGTTTTTGGAGTTTATCGAGGACGGAAGCGTCGGAAGCGGCTTTGACCTTCCGCGCCGTGCCTGTCCCAACTGCGGAGAGGAGCTTACAAGAGACGGTCACGATATTCCCTTTGAGACCTTCCTGGGCTTTGCGGGGGATAAGGCGCCGGATATAGACCTTAACTTCTCGGGCTACGTTCAGGCCCAGGCACATAAATACACAGAGGAGCTTTTCGGAAAGGAAAACACCTTCCGTGCCGGAACCATTTCGGCTCTTGCCTCGAAAACCGCGTACGGCTACGTTAAAAAGTTTCTTGAGCAAAACGGCAGGGACGTAAACAGAGCCGAGGCGGACAGACTGGTGGCGGGTTGTGTGGGCACGAAAAAGACCACGGGTCAGCATCCCGGAGGAATCGTTGTTATACCAAGAGATAAATCGGTCTACGATTTTACACCCGTGCAGCATCCCGCGGACGATGCCACCTCTACGGTTATTACCACCCACTTTGATTATAACTGTCTGCACGATACTATCTATAAGCTTGATATTCTCGGCCATGATGTACCCACTAAGTACAAAATGCTTGAGAAGTATTCGGGTATCAGCGTTTTAAGCGTTCCGATGGACGATCCCAAGGTGCTGGGACTGCTGACGTCCCCCGAGCCCCTGGGAGTTACCGAGGAGCAGATAGGCTCAAAAACGGGAACCTACGGTCTTCCCGAGTTGGGAACGAAATTTGTAAGACAGATGCTTGTGGAGACTCAGCCCAAGCACTTTGCCGACATTTTGCAGATTTCGGGTCTCAGCCACGGCACCGACGTTTGGATCGGAAATGCGCAGGATCTTATCAAGGACGGAGTTTGTACCATCAGTGAGGTTATCGGAACCCGTGACGATATTATGACCTATCTTATCCGTTGCGGTCTTGATAAAAAGCTTAGCTTTGATATTATGGAGAACGTAAGAAAGAAAAACAAGAACCTTACTCCTCCCATGGAAGCGGCAATGAGGGAGAAGAACGTTCCCGAGTGGTACATAGATTCCTGCAAAAAGATAAAATATATGTTCCCCAAGGCACACGCGGTGGCTTACGTTATCTCGGCTATCCGTCTTGCCTGGTTCAAGGTGTACCATCCCTTGGCCTTTTATTGCGCTTATTTTTCCGCCGCACCCGAGGGCTTTGACGTTGCGGTGGCAAGAAAGGGCGAAAATGCCGTTAGAGAATACATCAAGGAGCTGGAGGACAAGGGCGCCGAGGCCAATGCCAAGGATCAGAGGACTATAGGCGCAATGCAGCTTGTTTTGGAGATGCTTTGCAGAAAGATACCTATTTGGGGAGTTGATCTGAGAAAGAGCGATGCGTACAACTATCTGCCCGAGGACGGGGGAATGAGACCGCCTCTGGCAAGTCTTCCCAAGCTCGGCGACACTGCGGCTGAAAAGATCTACGAGGCAGTCAGATCGGGAGAGATCTATTCCGTTGAGGATCTTAAGGAAAAGGGAATAGGGAGATCTCTTATCGAGATACTCAGGGAAAGCGGGGCTCTTGACGGAATGCCGGAGACTAACCAGCTGACCTTGTTTTAAGTCTTGTTGTCGGAAAATTTAAACTTTTATCCTTTTTTCTTAATAATTATGTTATATTATAGTGTTATAAGGTAACAAAAAGGAGAGTATTATGCTTGAAAAGTATCAAAAGCGTTTGACGAAAATAATATTCGCACTGCTTTTTTTAATACCCGTTGTGATAGTACTCAGAATAGGAATAGTAGTAAGGTATATCGACCCTCAGACTCTTTTCTATGACAGAGACACCGTTATCCCCAAGCTTTTTGAATACGGCGTTTATATTCTCACGGCGCTGATGCTTTGTTGCGGATTGTTTTTCAAGAAGCTTCGGTTTGCCACGACCGGCCATCCCAGGCTGAAAAGAGTGGTGGATTTTTCCTCCTGCGTCGAGGACGGACTCTTGGCTATGGAAGGGCAAGAGGAAAAAAGGAAGGACTTTTTCTCGTATTTTGAAAAGGACCGCAGATCGGTTCCCATTAACGGCGGCACCTTTCTTGTTTTTGAAAGGGCGACCTCCAGCGGTGTTTTTGCCGCTACTCTTTTGGGATTTTTGTTTATCGCTTCCGCAGTGCTTATCTTTGCGGGGATGATAGTAAACAGTGCTTTGGGAGTTATAGACGCTCTTGCATTGGTGTGTGCGGTGCTGTCGGGCTTTTACTTTTGGCTGTCGGGACTAAAGGAGCTTTATCCCCACGCAAAGGCATTCGGATTTTTGTCCATGGCTCCGGTCATCTGGTGTGTTTTGAGGATCATTTCTGATTTTCTCGACTTGAGTCAGAACTCCAACGAGTATTCCCATATAATGCAGATAGCCTGCCTTGTCTTTTTGACGCTATTCTTCTATAATGAAGGAAAGTTCACCCTTACCCAGACCTCCAGGCACAGTATGTGGATGTATCTTGGCTCAGGCTTTGCCTCCCTTATACTTATTTCTGCGGTAAGCGTTCCAAACCTGCTCCTTGCAAGCTTTTGGATGGTGGATTTTAACACCGGAGTCTTTAATTCCATGGTGGAGCTGGCAATAGGAGTGTACATAGTGGCAAAGCTGGTGGCGATCTCGTCAAAAATGGAAAGGCTTGATCCTAAAAGCTTAAGCATAAAGTAAATCATTGCGCCCAAAATGGGCGCAATTTTTTATTCTGCTATTAAGTATGTGTTGATTATTTTCGTTGTATATGCTATAATCCAATTGAAAAAAGAAAGGAGAAGATCTTCCTTTGGAGGATCGAAACTAAAATGAATACAGCGATACAAGCGGGCTTTTTTATCCGTAAATACGGAATGGAAAGAGCTGCCAAAGAGATAGCCGCTTTGGGCTACGAAAACGTGTTTTACACTCTGCAGTTCAGGTATGACGACCCCTTTAACACCACTTGGGGAGATAAAGAGATCGGCGAATTTTGCGACGAAGTAAAGAGCGTATTTTCGAAAAACGGCGTTAGGGTCAAATATCTTGCCGCGAATATCGAGCTTTTTAACGATCACAAGCCCGATACCACAGCCGCCAGAATTCAGTATTGCGTCAACGCCGCAAAAGTGGCAAAAATGCTTGGAGCGGACGGCGTTGCGGTAAAGCCCGCAGCCTTCTGCAAGGCGAAAGCCGATTTGAAGGAGGCTTCCAAGAAAAACACCCTTGAAGCCTTTGACCAAATAAAAAAGGCTTGCGACGAGCAGGGCGTGGAGATGTTCATTCTCAATAATTTTGCATATCCCGCAGTTGGCGCTTGCTACGGTTGCTCCGGTGATGAGCTCAAGGAGCTTTGCGAGCAATACAAGGCGAGAGCTATTGTGAATCCGATTCACGCACAAAAATCGGCAAAGCTGGCTTCCGATATGATAAGTGTGCTGGGCGATAGCTTGGAGGCATTTTTGGTCAGCGATTGCGAATCTGGACTTAATTCTTCCATGATGCCCCTGATGGGTTGTCTTGATTACCTTTCCATCAAGCAGGCTCTTGAAAAAGCGCCCGAGGATTCCTGCATTGTGCTGATGATGGACGGATACGTTCAGCATTTTGAAAAGTTTCCCGATAACGAAAATGTCTTGACGGCGTTGGGCGGATACCTTGCGGGTGTTGTGGATCTTTTGGCGGGAAAGATTTGAGGAGGTGAAGGATATGATGAAGCTTGGAACACAGACCGGTTTTTCCAGAGGGCTCGGGCTCACAAGACCGGAGGTTTATAAAATCATGCACGACGCAGGCTTTGAAAGCGTTGATTATTCCTTGATGAACGGGCACACCTCGCCGCTTTGGAAGCTCAGCGATGACGAATTGAAGGCTCAGATGCTTCAGATAAAGCAGGATATCCATTCCGGCGGTATCTTTGTCGGTCAGACTCACTCTCCCATGGATGCTTTGTGGATATCCGATCCCGACAGTAAAGAGGCAAGGCTTAAGGCGCAGATACAAGCCATTAAAGCGGCAAGCTTTTTGGAATCGCCCTATATAGTTATCCACGCTCTCAGCCTGCCAAGCTGTGTGGGCGACAATGACTATGAGCTGTGCAAGGAAATGAATATGGAATTTTATAATTTCCTTAAGCCCTATCTTGAAGAATATAACGTGAAGGCGGCGATAGAAAACAACTTTAAGATGGATCCCTATCTGCAAAGATACGGCAGCAGCAGTTGTTCCTCTGCCGCTCAGCTTAAGGATTACGTCGACACCTTGAATTCCGACAGATTTGTGGTCTGTCTGGACGTTGGTCACTGTGTTTTGGGTGCTCAGGATCCTGTGAAAATGATCCACGAGCTGGGAACTGAATATCTCCACGTAACTCACATGCAGGACAACAACTATCTCAGAGACGAGCATCTTATGCCCGGAATGGGAAAAATAGATTGGTACTCGGTGGGCAAGGCATTAAATGACATCGGCTTTGACAAGGTCTTTAATTACGAAGCCGATAATCCCTATGGAAAGCTTGTACCCTTTGGCACAAGCCTTTCTTTGAAGCTCTTTAAGCTGTATGCGGAATTCGGAAAGGCTGTAATAAACGTAAGATAATAAAACTAAGAGAGTTTGTACCAAGTGGCTGTACAAACTCTCTTTTTCCTTTGATTTTAAACCTTGATCGCCTTTGACAGACTGAAGGAATAGATAATGCAGTCCTTGACGGTCTTTTGGGTCATTTTTTCAATGGCGGCTTTGTAGATCTTAAGCTGACGGCAGTGCCTTTCGCAAAGTATCTTTTCCGCTCCGTTTCCGTAGAGTGCATCGGTCTTGTAGTCGAGAAGACACAGAGTTCCGTCCGGATTTTCAAAGAAGCAGTCCACAACTCCCTGCACCAGCACCATTTCCTCGGGAGCGCCCTCTATAAGCTCGTTTGCCTTAAGGAAGGTGTTGAATCTCAGCTCCCTCTTTACCTCGGAGCTTTCCTTCAGCCTTCGGTAGAGCTCCGAGTCGAAAAACGCCTTTAAGGGCCCGAATCTGAGAACGGAGCGCTGCTCGGGGCTGATAAAGCCCTTTTCGCAAAGTCTGTCCGCCTCACTTATCGGATCCTTTTCGCAGGCTTGGTAATCACAGAACTGCATAAACTGATGCATCGCGCTTCCCACAAAGGCGCCGCTTTTTTTATCGGAAAAGATATCTGATATATCAAGGGCGGACACCTGAGGGGCATCTGCATCGGTTATGGGAGAAAGATCTGAAACGGATAGCTTTTTGGGAACTGCTGAAAGTGTCGCAAAGGGATATTCAAAATCCAACATCCGTTCAAGCTTTTCGGGGTCATAGCTTGCAGGCGGCTGACATTCCTCGATTTTTGAGGCTGAGGCTCTCAGCTCCGGGTCCTTGATCAGATGCAGGGGGGTAAAGCTTAAAAGAAGGTTGTCCATAAGTCTTTGGGAAATATCCTTTGAAAGATATTCGTCCACTGCCGAGAAGAATTCCTCCTTTCCCGACAGTGCCGCAAGAATGAGATCCAGATGGCTGGAGCTTTTTCCTACGGCAAGGCTTGCGGCCTCCTCGTCTGCCTGCCCTGCGGGAAAGCATTTTTTGAAGATGCCGTCGGCGCTTGCCGTGCCTACGAGAAAGAGCTTTTGGCGCGCTCTTGTCATTGCAACGTAGAGGATACGCTTTTCTTCCTCCAGAGCGCTCTGCTTATCACCCAAGGCAGAGCTGTGATAGTAGGAATTCTTTAAAAGCGCAAAGCCGTTTTCGTCAAAATGCTTGAAGGCAATTGAGGGCTTGGGATCGAGAAGATAGCATTTTCTAAGCGCAGTGGAATTGAACTCCTTTTGCAGATCCGCTACGAATACCACGGGGAATTCCAGACCCTTGGAGCCGTGGTGGGTCATCAGCTTTACGCAGTGAGGAGTGTCGTCGGCGGATTGGCGCTTTTCTCTGAAGTAATCAAGATGCTCCAATAGGTCGAATACCTCGCTCTCTCCCGGTCCGTCGCAATCGGCAGCGATGTCTGAAAGGAGCATAAAGTTTTTCTTTACCCCGATGGGATCGCGGGTGACGCAGTAGATATTCTTTGCCTTTGTGGAGTCCAGGATCTTTAATATCAGCTCGCTGAGAGTATTGTGTCTTGAAAATTGCCTCAGCTCGTCCAAAAGCGCAAAAAAATCATCCAGCTTTTCCCTTACTCCGTCCTGCTCCGGGTAATCCTTGGCGGCTTGGAAGTAGGCGCCCTCGGGTGTTTTTGTCCTGATCTGCAAAAGCATATCGGGACTAAAGGAGAATACGGGGCTGTTAAGCACGGCGGCAAGAGCTACGTCGTTTTGCGGGTTGTCGATAAGCCGAAGCAGAGATACGGTAAATAGCATCTCCGGCGAGGAGAAAAAGCTCTCGTCCGCATCCTCACTGCAAGGGATACCGCAGGCGGTGAGTGCTTTTCTTATCCGTGCAAGACTGTCTCTTCCGCGGCAAAGCACGGCAATATCGCCGTAGTCAAGGGAGAAGCCCTTTTCGGTGACAAGATCGGATGCCATCAATTCCTTTATCCTTTGGGCGACGTAAAGGCCCTGGGGATCGTAAAAGCTTTTTTCTTCGTCGGCAAGATCCGTGTCTATTATGCAAAGCTCACTGCAAAGCCTTGTGTCGCTGTTTTTTGTGAAAATGAGCATATCCTCCGGGGCGTAAAGCGGATTGCTTTTGTCGGTGTTCATTACCACGGAGAATATGAGATTCGTTATATCGATCACCGAGCTGTCACAACGGAAGTTGTTGGCAAGGCTTATTTTGCAGTTTGGACCGTGATTCTTATCGGAGTACGGCTCGAAGCTGTTTTTGTAGCTTGCAAAAATTTCGGGCTTTGCGCCTCTGAAGCCGTAAACGCTTTGCTTGGGGTCGCCAACCATAAACATGGTTCCGGGCTTTGAAACGGCGCGAAGAATCATATCCTGCAAAAGGTTGGTGTCCTGATACTCGTCCACGTATAGCTCGCAGATCTGATCCGAAAGTCTTTTTGCAAGCTTGGTGGTCTTGCTGTGGGGATCCGAAGGGTCCTCGTACAACAGCTTGGCGCAGAGCTGCTCCAGATCGCAGAAGGTGATAAGATTAGCCTTCTCCTTCAGGGAGAAAAGCTCACTTTCGTAATCCTTCAGCAGGGCTAAAAGCACCTTTTGCATACGCAGAGTCTTTCCCAGACTTTGAAAAAGAGTGTTTTCGTCCTCGTTTTCAAAACGCTTTTTCAGCTTTTGAACAAGCTCCTTTGCATCGTTTCTCAGCTGCTTTATTATTTCTCTTTGGCTTTCATCGGTGCCTTTGGGAAAGCGCAGGGTATCGAAGCTGCAAAGCTCAAGCTCGTGCTTAAAGCTCCGGCAGGGGGCGTCTATGCATCGGCATACGTTTGCAAGCTCGGCTTGGATGATCTCCTCTGCGCTGCCTGCGGGCGGATCCAAAAGCATTACCAGCTCTTTTGCCTTTAAAAGCTTCAGCTTTGCATATCCCAGCTCTTGCTTGTGACTGCTGCAAAGGCGTATGAAAAAGTCCTCGCTATAAAGGCGGCTTTTCTCCTCACGGGCGTTTTCCAGAGCCGCAGAGAGCTTGTTTATCTCTTTTTCCAGAAGAGAAAGGTGTCCGGGATAGGAGCCGAAGTGGTCGTAGGTCTTTTCCATAAGCTCTATCAGATTTTCATCGCCCACTCTTACGTTTACCAGAGTGCAAAGCTCCAGAAAGTCTCCCGTGTCGTGCTCAACGGTGTCGGGTTCCTCGCCGTAGTAGGCACGGATCACCTTTTTTGCGGCCTCCAGGCTCATCTTCCGCTTTTGCTCGTCATCTGCAATGCGTACTGTGGAGGAGACCCCCGCCTTGTCGGCGTTCTCTCTTATTATACTGTAGCAAAAGGAGTGGATGGTGCTTATCCTTGCTCCGCCTATCATCATAAGTTGATTTTTCAGCCTTGAATTTTTGGGATTCCTTCCGCATTCCTCGGAGAGCTTTTTGCTTATCCTGTCCCTCATTTCCTTTGCCGCGGCTTTTGTGAAGGTCACTACCGCCATATTGTCCGCGCTTAAGGGACAGTCGGGATCTATTATCCTTTTTGCTATGCGCTCTGTAAGCACTGCGGTCTTTCCGCTTCCTGCGGCGGCTGATACCAAAAGACTGCAGCCTTCCGCCTCGAGAGCTTGCTTTTGTTGCGGAGTCCAGCTTGTCACGGTTGTTCCTCCTTCATTTGTTGGTAAACGTCCTCTATACGGTCGAATAAAACGTAGGGTCTGGTGGGGCGGCTTTGCATTTTGCATACCGAAGCAAAGCGGCAATATTGGCAGCTGTCGTGGTGATTTTTAAATGGATTCGGGGAAATGATCCCCTTTTTCAGCTGCATTGCAAGCTTGGTGAGCTGCTTTCTCGTGTGCTTTTCCAAAAGGGAGAATTCTTCCATTTTTGCAAGAAACTTGCTCGGGCTTCCCTTGGGTAGTATCAAGCCCAGCCTTTGGCTATCCGTTGCCTCTATAATCTCCGGATCGTCCAGTACAAGTCCGCTTCTTGCCATGGATCTTGATGCCTTTTGCTCTATCTGCTCGGAGGTCATATCGTCGGTGGCACTGATCTTGGGCTTTGATGCGGTGACGTACATTATTCCCGCAGGTTGAGGATCTATTTCGTCGGCGTTTTTCAGCTTGAGCCTTCCGTTGCAGGCGGCAAAAAGGTATATGAGCATCTGCTGGCTCAAGCCGTTGTATACGTCCTGAACCGAAAACTCCCTGGAGCTGCTCTTATAGTCGATGACTCTCAGATAATCCGTTCCGTCCTTTGCCTTGTAGAGATCCACCCTGTCGATGCAACCGTAAAGGGTAAGCTCGGTGTTGTCGGGAAGGGGGATGCGGTAAGGCTTCAGATCCCCTGGCATAGATGCCTCAAACATGACCGGTACGAATTCCGATTGGCTGAGCTCCTTTAATATGTTTACTATCGCATAGCTCAGCGAGCTTGCCGTTTGCTCTATAAGATAATCTATCTTGTTTCTGTCGGAAATATCACCGTAGCGATCCTGCGGGATCAATTCCCTGCAAAGCTCGATGGCGCGCTGCTTGACCTCGTCGGGGCTAAAGCTCTCGGCATTTATTCCCTCGGAGTACATTTGTGAGAAAAAGCGTTCCAACAGACTGTGTACCATATTGCCGTTATCCGCGTGATCGAAAAAGGCGGTGCCGGGGCTTTGGAGCTTTAATAAATACTCCGCAAAATAACTGTAACGGCAGTTGACGTATTTCTCTATTCTGGATTGGGTCATTGCGGGGGAGCTGTAGGGGGGCTTGGTCAACTCCTGCTTGGAATCTACGTAGTCCTCGGCTTTTTCAAGCTTGTCGATAAGGGGATAATTGGAAAGCCTTTGATATAAAAGATCTGTAAGGGGATTCTTTTTTCGGTAATTGGAGCAAAAATAATCGATAGCCTCGTCGTGGCACAGAGGAAGGGCGTTGGCTGAATCAAAGATCTCCTCCTCCAGCTCGGGAAAGAGCGCCTTTACGTTGGAAATGAACACCGAAGGAGTCTCTCCGGAGCCTGATGCCGAGCTTTTTCTGTCACGGTAGCTTAAGATAAGGACTTGGGTGGGGGTACGTATCAGGCGCTGGAAAATAAAATATTCGTTCATTGTGCTTTGGGCGCCGTCGGGAGAAAGCTCCATGTCGTTATCCTTAAAGAAGCTTCTTTCAAAGGGGGTCAGTATACCGGATTGCTGATCTTCCGCGGGGAAGACTCCGCTGTTTACGCCCAAAACCATAAGAGCCTTAATATCTCCGGAGCGCATAAATGCGGCTTCGCCTACCTGAACGCAGTCCGGAGCGGGGGGAAGCGTGCCTATACTGCAGGAGCTTAACGCAAGCTTGAGACAGTCGCAGAATTCACTGTTGTCTGCTTCGGTGTCGCCCAGGGTCAGATCTATCTGCAAAAGCGCCTTTATAAAATCATTCCAAAGGTTAAGCTTTTGATCGGCTTGGGAAAAATCGCCCTGTTGTCTTAAAAGCTCGGCGGAGGCGGTTATGGATTCATAGGCCTTTACTTCCTTGAGCCAGGCAGTTACAGCGAGGAGCTTTTCCCTTACGGTGGCTTTTTTTAAGCCATCCTCAAGGGAGATCAGCGGAGCAAGAAGCTTTTGCCGTGTTGCCTCCAGACCGGCAAGTCGGGTTCTTTGCTCATCATCAAACCTTGAGCCGTAGCCGTTTGGAGGCATAACAAAGCCCTTGTACCAGGCTCTGCCGTTAAGATCCCAGGTCAGCGCGTAGTTTTCCAGAGCAAAGCTCTCCTCGGTATCCAGTCCGCATAGGTCGGTCTTTATATATTTCCTGAAAAGCTTGAGTCTTCTGTCGCCGCAAGCTATCCTGCAGGCGAGCTCGGTTGCTCTTATCAGCGGATCGTTGGAGGGATCTTTTTTCACGGAGCTGTGCAGGGGAATACCGTAGGACGGGAATATTTTTTCGCATAAGGTAGGATAAATACCGTCGTTTCTGAAGGTGACGGCGATGTTTTGGTACTTCATTCCCTCCGAAACCAGCTCTCTTATGGTCCTGGCGGCGTGGATCACCTCCTCCTGAGCGGTGGGGCATCTGAAAATTTTAATGCTTTGGGGTGCTGAAGGAGAAGGTTGGGTCGGGGTCAGAAGATTATCTGCGAGAAATTCAAGCTCAGGGGAGACGGAGTCACAGGAAAGAAAATGATCCTGAATACCGTCACCGGGGCACATCAAGGACAGCTTCTTTGCTGCTCTGATGGGCCTGATCGCAAAGCTATCGGAGGAGGAAAGGAGCTTTTTATCGGCAAAAAGTCCTACGTAAAGCTCCGATGCGCCCACTGCCATTCTTCTTATCACGGCGTACTGATCGGCGGTGAAATCGTAAAATCCATCTATATATATTATATAGTCCTCAAAAAAAAGCTCCTTGGATAATATCTCCAGCATTTTTTTTGTTTCACTTGCCTGGTGATCAAAGCTTGAGTCGAGGAGCTGAAGATAAAGTCTGAACACCCCCGAAAGCTCGTTGAGCTTCTTTTCAAGCCTGTCGTCACGATTCCTTTGGGCGAGATTGCTGAGCTTATCCAATCCGTCGGGGGATATTCCGAAGTCGTGCAGCTCCTCAAGCTGAGTCAAAAGCCTCTCAACTGCGCCGGGGCGGTCGAATCTTACGTTAAGTATTGGAGTATCCATACCCTTAAGAGCTTTTGAAAGAATGAGAAGCTTTCCGGTTTTTGTGATCGGTCTGAAGCTAAGCGAACCGTATCTTCGGAAAACCAGATTGCAAAGCCTGGAAAAGTTTGTGACCTCGCAAAAAAATTGCGGCTCACCTTCCGAAAGCTCGGCAATTGCGGCTTCCTCGGTTACGGTGTTCTGCTCTGGAACGACGTATAGAACCTTATGCTTATTTTTTATGGATCCAAGTATTGAATCGTGGAAATATTTGGTCTTTTCTGTGGACGAGGCGCAAAATACTCTGTGTAACATAATAACTCCGTAATGCATATTGTGTATCCTTAACATATATTATACACTATTTTGATGAAAAAACAAGATGTTTGGGAGAAGCGAAAAAAATCAAAAATAATCGAAAAAAATTTCCAAAAAGGTATTGACAATAGAAGAAAAAGGTAGTATAATATGCAAGCACTCTGAGCGAGGGAGCCGAGAGGCGAGCGAGCGAGGCGGGGTCAAAAAATTTTTTAAAAAACTTTAAAAAAGGTATTGACAAACCGAGAAAAGAGTGATA
>SVTC01000011.1 GCA_015063985.1 Oscillospiraceae bacterium
TATCACTCTTTTCTCGGTTTGTCAATACCTTTTTTAAAGTTTTTTAAAAAATTTTTTGACCCCGCCTCGCTCGCTCGCCTCTCGGCTCCCTCGCTCAGAGTGCTTGCATATTATACTACCTTTTTCTCCCCTTGTCAATACCTTTTTGGAAAAAAATTGAAAAAATTTCTTAGAGACAAGCCAATTACTACATATTGTGGTCTTACATTTACATAACACACAAGTGCAATGTAGTTATGTAAATCTGCACAAAGAAAGGCCCGTCGAATTATGTAAATCGACGGGCGTCATCCCTTAATTTTCACTGAAAATATTTTCTGTCCAGACTCCTCAATTGGATCGCCTCAAGGATATGATCCTCTCCTATCATCTCGCATCCGTCCAGATCCGCAATGGTCCTTGCCATTCTCAAAATTCTATCGTAGCCTCTTGCAGACATCGCCAATTTCTTGAAGGCGCTCTCCAAAAGCCTTCCCGCGGCTTCATCGAATCTGCAAAATTCCTTTGTAAGCGCACCGTTGAGCTGAGCATTACAGCCTATACCGTGCTCCTTATATCTTTCTCTGGCAATACTTCTTGCCCTGTTTACTCTTTCTCTGATCTGTTCACTGCTTTCCCCGCGCCGTTTATCGCTCAGCTGCTCGAAATTCACAGCGCCGACCTCTATCTGAATATCTATTCTGTCCAGCAAAGGTCCCGAGATCTTAGATATGTACTTTGATACGGTGTGCTTTGAGCAGCTGCAGCTCCTCTGATCCGAGCCAAAATATCCGCAAGGGCAGGGGTTCATAGCGCATACCAGCATAAATGCCGCGGGAAAGGTCACCTTACCCGATGCCCTTGTTATGGTTATACACTTATCCTCCAGAGGCTGACGCAGTATCTCCAGTGCCTTTTTATCAAATTCGGGCAACTCGTCCAGAAACAGCACGCCGTTATGACAAAGGCTGATCTCTCCCGGCATGGGGTTTGCTCCGCCGCCCGCAAGCCCCACAAAGCTCATCGTGTGATGGGGGGATCTGAAGGGCCTTGTATCCACCACACCCGATTCAAGCATTCCGCAAATGGAATGGATCTTTGTGGTCTCAAGGATCTCGTCAAAGCTCATATCAGGCAGGATTCCGGGTATCGCCTTGCTTATCATACTCTTTCCCGAGCCCGGAGGCCCGATAAGCAACAGATTGTGACCGCCCGCCGCAGCGATCTCAGCCGCTCTTTTTGCACTTTCCTGCCCCTTGATGTCGGCAAAGTCTATAAGCAGATGGGAATTTTTGCGAACCTCGCTTCTGTCAAACACCGCAGGATCAAGCCTTTGAGTTCTGCGAAGATGTCTGCAAAGCTCTCCCACGTTGTTTATCCCGTATACCGTGATGCCCTCTACCATCGAAGCCTCGTTGGCGTTCACGGCGGGAAAATATATCTCCTTCATCCCCGCATCTCTTGCGGCGATGGCCATACTCAGCGCTCCTCTGCAGGGTCTGAGCTCTCCCGAGAGGCTCAATTCTCCCACAAAGCACATTCCGTCAAGCTCGACCTCCTCAAAGAGAGTGAACTTCAAAAGACTGACAAGCATAGCAAGATCGTGTACCGCGCCGCTCTTTTTCACGTCTGCGGGAGCAAGATTTATAGTGGTCCTTCCCTTTTTAACGGGAAGACCGCAGTTGGAGATCACGGCGTTGATCCTGTCAACGCTCTCGTTGACCGCCGCATCGGGCAGACCGATGACCCCCAGCTCCCACAAGCCTCTATCCACAAAGCACTCTGTACGGACCATAAAGCCGTCAAGCCCCTTCAAGGCAACAGAATTAACGGTACAGATCATTTTTTATCTCCTTTTATCCTTATATATTATATATAGGCAGCAGCTCTATTCTGCCTCCCGAACCGACGCCCTTGAGTCGGCAACGGTAAATACCACGGTTTTCCCGCCATAGCTCATTCTGTATTCACCGCCGTCATCCTTATAGCCCGGCCGAGGATCGCAGGCGATTATCTGCTTAAGAGCCCGCGCCCTCTCCTCGCCCAAGGAGCTTTCCAGCCTCTCATCAAGGATCACCTCAAGCTGAGGATGAAGCTTCGGATCCGCCCACAGATTTTCCTCCTCGGGGAAGCAATCGGCGTAGGGAATGTATGGCTTTATATCAAATATCGGCGTGCCGTTTACAAGATCCGCCCCCAGCACCGTAAGGACCGCTCTTTTATCCTTATTGTATTCTATACTTTCAAGCTTAACGCAGGATATGCCGATGGCATTGGGTCTGAAGGGGCTTCTCGTGGCAAAAACACCCAGCCTTTTGTTCCCTCCCAGCTTGGGAGGTCTGACGGTGGGACTCCAGCCCTTATTTTCATTCCTGTCAAAGCCCCATATAAGCCATATCCTGCCAAAATCCTCCAAGCCCCTGAAGGCCTCGGGTATACTGTACTCAGCCTCGAACACCAGCATGGATCTCAATTCCGACGCCAGCCCCGACTGCCTCGGCGCTCCGAATTTTTCCTCAAGATCATTTTCAACGTACGCAATGGGACTTATCTGCATCTTCCACCTCTTGAATATCCAAAACGATCCCGATCAGGACTCGCCGTGAGCCTTCAGGAGAGCCTCCTCCTCTTGACTGAGACTCCTGTACTCTCCCGGCTTAAGAGCCTCATCCAGCTCCAGCGGTCCAAAGCTGACCCTTTTCAGGGACCTTATCTGATTGTGCACCGCCTTTGCCATCAGCTTTATCTGATGGTATTTCCCCTCGGTGAGGGTTATGAAGCCTTCATTTTCTCCCAAAAGCTCCACTCTGCAGGGCAAGGTGCGATATCCGCCCTCGATCTCCACTCCCGCCTCAAGAGCCGCCTTGTCCTCACAGCTTAAGGGAAACTTGCAGGAAAAATAATACTTCTTATCCACGTGATGCTTTGGAGAAAGAAGCCTGTGGCTCAGCTTTCCGTCGTTTGTAAGAAGCATCAGCCCCGTGGTATTTCTGTCAAGCCTGCCGCAGGGAAAGACCCCCGCTCTTTTGTAGCTTTCATCCACCAGCTCCAGCACCGTCGGAAGATTTCCGTCGTCGGTTGCGGAAACGTATCCCTCCGGCTTATTGAGCATAAGATAAAAATAGCTTTTGTAAGCGACCGCCTGTCCGTCCACGGTGAGCTCGCTTTTCTCCGGGTCGAAGTGCTCCGATGCCTTGGCAGCACAGACTCCGTCTATTTTGATCCTACGCTTTTTCACAAGCTCCGCGCTTTCTCTGCGGCTGTAAAGCCCCATATCCGAAAGAAATTTATCGATCCTCATCCTGCCACCGAGCCCTTCCGTCGGCAAAGTCGCAAAACTCGCCATACTCCTTTTTATTGGTCACGTCCTCCACCGCATATATCTGAAAGCCTGCGGATCTTGCCGCCCTCGCATAGCTGAAGCTATCCTCAAACACCGCGGTTTTTGACGGCGGCACTCCCATTTTCTCGGCGCAGATCAGGTATATATCAGGCTCGTGCTTGCTTTTTCCCACCTCGCCGTCGGTAATGATAAAGGAAAAATACTGCCTTACACCCAGCCTTTCCAGCACCCTCTCGGCACACTCTCTGTCGCTGGCGGTGGCAACGCACATGGGAATATCCTTCTTCTTCAGCTCCTCAAGATAGTCCTTGACTCCGTCCTTTAGCCCCACCCTTTGGCTGTAGATCGTATCTATATACGCTTTAAGCTCCCCGTTTAGCTTTTCAAGGCTCTCCTCCAAAGAAAATCTCTCCTTTATGAACACCAGCGCCTCGGGGATGCTCATGGACCAAATCGCCCTTTTATCCTCCCCGTTAAGGCTAAGTCCTCTTGCGCCGAGCAGCTCCTCGGGAAGGCTCAACCAATAGGGCATAGAATCTATAAGCGTGCCGTCCATATCGAATATGCAGGCACTAAAGCTATTTTCATCAGTCATTCCACGCCTCCAAAAGCTCGAGGGTCTTTTTCTCCCCGACGCGGCAGATCACCACCGCGACCCCCTCGCTCACCTCTACAAACGAGGGCCTTCGGCAAAATTCATTACTGACCCCCAAGGAGCTGAAGGCATCCATAACCCCGTTAAAGGGATATTCCAAGCCGCCAAGCTCTATCCGAGCCTCTCCTCCGTATGGGAAAACACTTATATACCCACTGCAGCCGCCATCAAAGCAAAGCCTTGAGGAGGCGACCGCAAACACACTGCACTCCTCAGAGCAAAGCACGCACCTTACCCCCTTCTTTGCCATTTCGGCACAAAGAGCTACGTTGGCATAGCTGTGCTCAAAGCGATCGCCCCCAAGAGCGCCGTATACACAAAGCTTTTTATATCCCTTCTCCACGGCAAGCTCACAGCAAAGTGCAGTGTCCGTCTTGTCCTTTTTCACGGGATAGACCTTTACCCCCTCGCCCTCGGGCACGGCACCGTAGGAATCAAAATCTCCCAGCACACCGTCAGGCTTTATTCCCAAGGCCAAAGCGTGCTTCAGTCCGCCGTCGGCGGCAAGAGTAAAATATCCGCGGGCGCTGCAGGAGGAAATATCCCCCGCCGCAATTATTATCGAAAGCTCATTTTTCACAGTATCTTCCTTGAATAACGTCCTTTTCTTCAAAATAAGAGCTTATGGCACCCAGCACCATTTTCTTATCGGCGCTCCAAAGAGGCGCCACCAGCTTTTTTCTGTCGCCGTCACCGGTGAGACGGTGGATTATCACCTCGGGAGGCAAGTGCTCCACACAAAGCGCCAGCCTTCTTAGGTATTCCCCGAGCTCAAGGGTCTCCCAGCCCATTTTTTCCAAAGGGGTTCCCTTAAGCACGTGTAAAAGCTGCAGCTTTACCCCCTTTGACCAACGCCCCGCCAGCTCCACGCTCCTTATCAGCTGAGCGTCATCCTCGCCCCAAAGTCCGATGATCAGGTGGGTTATCAGATCTATCCCGGCCTCCCTCAGTCTTCGGGCGCAGTCTACGTAAGTCTCGGTGGGATAGGCTCTGTTTATCAGCTTGGCACTAAGGTCGCTTTCGGTCTGCAGACCAAGCTCTACCCATACGGGCTTTATTCCGTTAAGCTCCTTTAACAGAGCTATCTTCTCATCCTCAAGACAGTCCGGTCTTGTGGCAATGCTCAAGGCCACCACCTGAGGATCGCTTATTGCCTCGGTAAATATCCTGCGAAGGTAAGATAGCTCGCCGTAGGTGTTGGTATAGCTTTGAAAATATGCCACGTAGCCCACGTCGGAATAATTCTTAAGCTTGTTTTTCAGCCTCAGCTTTGCATTTTCAAGCTGGAGGGGGATATCTCCCCTTTCGCAAAAGGCTCCGCTTCCGTCGGCGCAGAAAACACATCCGTCAAGGGATAAGGTCCCGTCTCTGTTGGGACAGCCCAGCCCCGATGACAGACTTATCTTATACACCTTTTTTCCGAAGGTTTTTTTCATATAAGTATTTAACGATCTGTATCTTTCCATACTCAATATTTTATTATATACGGCAGCTTTTGTCAATAATGTTGATAAAATCTCAGTTAAAAATGAAAAAAACATTGACAAATTGTTACATATAGGTTATGATAATGTAAAGGATGATAGAGGTGCGGACGTCACCAAGGAGGGCCAAGGTTGCTGACGGGCAGGCTTTCCCCCAGGGCATCTGCCGAAGTCTGTTGTCTCCGTCAGGGCAGCAAGGCTGGGACGCAGGGAGAATATCCCGCGGACTGTCACAGTTGGTGGAGCGCTATCAATACACGGTAATTTCGCCGCGAAGCGCCTGCGCCTCGTGGCGTTTTTTGTCATCAAATAAAATTAGGAGAAAAGTTATGTCCAAAAGAATCTTTTGGAAGCTCGTGATGGTAGCTCTGGTCTGCTTTGTGATCTGCCCCCTGCTTATGGCAGTTGTAAGCGCAGATACAAGCGCCCCCGCATCCAGCACGGCTCCCGCGACCACTACCGCTCCCGAGGAAGAGAGCGGCGAGCCCGAGGGCTCCCACGCCTACGACCACGAATGTCCCTACTGTCTGGGCGAAGGCTGTGACGATTGCGACGGCGGAAGAGTATATTCCGACAGTAACTTCTTCGGTACTGCCTGGTCCCTTCTCCCCCCCGTTATCGCCATCGTTCTTGCCCTGATCACCAAGGAGGTATACTCCTCTCTGTTCGTGGGTATCCTCACAGGCGGTCTTCTCTATGCAAACTTCAATATTGAAGGCGCGTTCAACTCCGTAATGTCCGACGGCTTTATCGCCTCCCTTGCAGACCCCGGTGACGCCGGAATCCTTATGTTCCTCGTTATTCTGGGAATCATCGTTGTTCTTATGAACAAGGCAGGAGGCTCCGCAGCTTACGGTGCTTGGGCAAAGAAGAACATCAAGTCCAGAGGCGGCGCTATGCTTTCCACCTTCGGCCTTGGATGCCTGATCTTCGTTGACGACTACTTTAACTGCCTTACCGTGGGCGGTGTAATGCTTCCCGTTACCGATGCTCACAAGATCTCCAGAGCAAAGCTCGCATACATCATCGATGCGACCGCAGCTCCCATCTGTATGATCGCTCCCATCAGCTCCTGGGCTGCAGCAGTCAGCGGCGTTGTCGAGGGCTACAACGGCTTTGAGCTTTTCATTAAGGCCATCCCCTACAACTTCTACTCTCTGCTTACCATCGCAATGATCATTATGATCACTCTTATGAAGTTCGACTTCGGTCCCATGAAAAAGCATGAGAAGAATGCAGTTGAAAAGGGCGATCTTTACACCACTGCAGAGCGTCCCTACGGCGAAGAGGTCGCTCAGACTGAGGTCAAAGGCAAGGGTAAGGTCATCGATCTGCTCTTCCCCGTTATCGTTCTTATCGCTTGCTGCGTATTCGGTATGATCTACAACGGCTTTACCGCAGGCGGTGCTGAGGACATTATCAACGCCTTCGCAAACTGCGATGCTACCTTCGCACTTCCCTGGGGCTCCCTTATTGCACTTGTTATTATTATCATCTATTATCTCATCCGCAGAGTCATCAGCTTCAAGGAGATCATGGGATCCCTGCCCGAGGGCTTCAAGACCATGGTTCCCGCTATTCTGATCCTGACCTTCGCTTGGACACTGTGCAGCATGACCGGACTTCTCGGTGCAAAGTACTTCGTTTACAACCTTATCAGCGGCGGTGCGGCTGCACTTCAGATGATGCTTCCCGCTATCATCTTCCTTATCGCCATCGGTCTCAGCTTTGCTACCGGTACCAGCTGGGGAACCTTCGGTATACTTATCCCCATCGTTACCGCTGCAGGCTTTGAAGGCGAGCTTCTCGTCATTGCCGTTTCCGCTTGTCTTGCAGGCGCAGTATGCGGCGACCACTGCTCTCCCATCTCCGATACCACCATTATGGCATCCACCGGCGCAAAGAGCGAGCATCTCAACCACGTTACCACCCAGCTTCCTTATGCACTGCTGGTTGCAGGCGTATCCTTCGTAGGATATATCCTTGCAGGTATCATCAAGAACTGGCTCATCGTTCTCCCCGTTATGATAGTTCTTCTCTTCGCGGTTCTTTTCGTACTGAAAAAGCTTTCAAAGGATAAAGAATGATCCGAAATTCCACCCGAAGCGCAAAAGCGCTTCGGGTTTTTTTATTTCTTGACAAAGAATAGCCGCGATAGTATAATAAAAATGCCGAAGTCTTTTTCTTTGGCGCCATCAGAAAAAATCTTTGGGAGACCGATATGAAAATAACCGTTTTGGACGCATCCACCCTCGGAGACGATCTTGATCTTGGTTGCTTTGAAGAATTCGGAGAAGTCACCGTCAGACACACCACCCCTCCCGAGCTTGTGGAAGAGGCACTTTGGGACAGCGACGTTGCAGTTTTAAACAAGGTCAAGCTGGGGGAAACCAATCTGAAAAACCTAAAAAAGCTCAAGCTCGTATGCGTTGCCGCAACGGGATTTGATAATATCGATACCGCCTATCTGAAAAAAAGAGGCATTGCCCTTTATAACGTACCGGGATATTGCACCGCGGGTGTGGTGCAGGTCACGGTGGCGATGGCGCTGAGCCTGGTCACCAAGCTTGAAAGCTACCGCGACTACGTCCACAGCGGAAGGTATTCCGCAGGAGGAGTGGCAAATAAGGTCAGCCCTTATTATCGCGAGATCGGCTCACTTACCTGGGGCGTGGTCGGCGGCGGAGCTATCGGCAGGGGCGTGGCAACGGCAGCGAAGGCTCTGGGCGCAAGAGTCCTGATGTGCCGCAGAAAGCCCGAAAGAGAGTTTGAATCCTGCGATATCGATACCCTCTGCAAAAAGAGCGATATAATCTCTCTTCACGTTCCTCTTAACGGGGAAACGGAAAATATGATAAACACCAAAAGAATAGCCTCTATGAAAAACGGCGCAGTGCTTGTTAACGTCAGCCGCGGCAAGGTCTGTGACGAGCTGGCTCTTACCGAGGCAGTGCTTTCGGGAAAGCTGGGCGGTCTTGGTATGGACGTTTATTCCGCAGAGCCTATGTCCAAGGATCACCCCTATAACCGCATAGTCCATCTGGACAACGTTTGTCTGACCCCGCATATGGCTTGGGGAGCTGTGGAAGCCCGCAAAAGATGCATACGCATCATCTGCGATAATATACGCTCCTTTATGGCAGAAAAGGGTCCAAACAGAGTAGTTTAACAAGTTTTTTATCGTAAACATATTGACTAAAAAGAAAAAAAGTAATATAATTATATAATGATAGAAAATTTTTAACTGAAGATAGCTTCAGCTGTGGGATTACACCCAAGGAAAGGAATATAAAAATGGCAAGAGTATTTAACTTCTCGGCAGGTCCCTCCTCTCTGCCTTTGGAAGTACTCGAAAAGGCAGGAAGCGAAATAACCGATTGCAACTCAAGCGGCATGAGCGTAATGGAGATGAGCCATCGCAGCAAGCCCTTTGAAAAGATAATCGGAGAATGCGAAGAGACCTTCCGCAGACTTATGAACATACCCGAAAACTACAAGGTCCTGTTTTTGCAGGGCGGTGCCTCCACTCAGTTTGCCGCAGTTCCCCTTAATTTGATGAGAACGGGCAAGGCTGATTACATCGTATCCGGCCAGTTCTCCGGAAAGGCCCAGAAGGAAGCTGCAAAATACGGAGATGCAAGGATCGTAGCCAGCAGCAAGGAAGCAAACTTTACGTACGTTCCCAGAGTAGAGCGCGATGAATTCAGAAAAGACGCGGACTACGTTCACATCTGCTTTAACAACACCATTTACGGAACCAAGTTCGACTATATTCCCGACACCGGAGACGTTCCCCTGGTTGCGGATATGTCCAGCTGCATCATTTCCGAGCCCGTAGACGTAACCAAGTTCGGCTTGATCTACGCGGGCGCTCAGAAGAATATGGGCCCCTCGGGTCTTACCGTCGTGATCGTAAGAGAGGATCTTATCGGCTACGCCAACCCCATCACCCCCACTATGCTGGATTACAAGGTGATGGCAGAAAACGGCAGTATGTACAACACTCCCCCCTGCTACTCCATCTACATCGCAGGTCTTGTCTACAAGTGGGTAGAAGGCCTCGGCGGACTTGAGGCAATGGCAGAGCTTAACAAGAAGAAGGCGGCAGTGCTTTACGATTATCTGGATTCCTCCAAGCTCTTCAAGCCCACCGCAAAGAAGGAAAACCGTTCAATGATGAACGTTTGCTTCGTTACCGGAAACGAGGATCTTGACAAGGAATTCTGTGCTCAGGCAAGTGCAAACGGTCTTATGAACGTAAAGGGCCACCGCTCCGTCGGCGGTATGAGAGCGTCCATCTACAACGCTATGCCTATGGAGGGCGTTGAGAAGCTGGTTGCATTTATGAAGGATTTTGAAAAGAACAACGTATAAGAAGGAACGGCAATGAAAAACATAAAGCTTTTTAACAAGATCGCCGCTTGCGGCCTTAACAGATTGGGTGATGATTACAACGCCAAGGAGGAGCTCAAATCCTACGAGGGCATTCTTGTAAGAAGCGCTCAGCTTATCGAAGAAAAATTTCCCTCCGAGCTTCTTGCCATCGCAAGAGCGGGTGCAGGCGTAAACAACATTCCCGTTGACCGTTGCACCGAAGAAGGAATCTGTGTTTTCAACACTCCCGGCGCAAACGCCAACGGAGTTAAGGAGCTTGCGGTACTCTGCCTGCTTCTGGCATCCAGAGACGTTGTGGGCGCTATAGATTGGGCAAAGACCCTTGAGGGCAATGCCGACGCGGCAAAGCTGGTCGAAAAGGGCAAGAGCGCCTTTGCGGGCTGTGAGATCAAGGGCAAGACCCTTTCCATCATCGGTCTTGGCGCTATCGGCGGAATGCTTGCAAACGCCGCCATTGCTTTGGGAATGGACGTTATCGGCTACGATCCCTGGCTCAGCGTTCCCGCCGCACTTAAGCTGGACGCAAGAGTGCAGATCACCGCAGATCTTGACGTGCTCTTTTCCAAGGCAGATTACCTTTCTATCCACGTTCCCTCCACTCCCGATACAAAGGGTATGATAAACGCCTCCGCCATCGCAAAGATGAAGGACCAAGTAAAGATCCTCAACCTTGCAAGAGCGGACCTGGTCAACTCTGCAGACGTTGTATCCGCTTTGGAGCAGGGCAAGATAAAGGTATACATCACCGACTTCCCCAATGCAGACGTCATCGGCAAGAAGGGCGTTATCGCCATTCCCCACCTTGGAGCATCCACCGAGGAGGCAGAGGACAACTGCGCTATTATGGCGGCAGATCAGCTCAAGGGCTTTATTGAAAACGGCAACGTAGTTAATTCCGTAAACTTCCCCGCTCTGTCCATGGCAAGATGTGCCGCAGAGCGACTGACCGTGCTTTATAAGGACGGCACTGACCTTTCTGCATTCACCGCAAAGGCCGTAGCAGCGGTATCCGCTCAGAGAAAGGGCATCGGATATGCAATACTTGATCTTGCTGACTCCGCAGATGCACTCAAGAACGAGCTCGAGAAGCTTGACGGCGTTATAAGAGTATTTAGATTTTAATTTTTAAGACCATCCCCGACGGCATCACCGTCGGGGATAGTCAAAAACGGGAGAATATTCTATGGCACTGCTTAGAAGAAAAGAAAGAGAATATGCCTTTATGATGGTATTCGAGGCTTTGTTCCACGAGGGCGAGGACGTATCCGAGCTTTTCCGGAACATCCTTGAAAACACCGATGACCCCGAGGTCAAGGAAAACGAATACATAAAAACCGTATTCTTCGGCGTAGCGGACAAGAAGGAGGAGCTTAACGGCATAATCTCCTCGCTCAGCCCCACAAGAAAGCTTTCAAGGATCTCCAAGGTCAGCCTTGCCCTTCTGCAGCTGGCGCTTTACGAGATCTACCATATGGAAAGCATCGGAGAAAGCGTTTCCATAAACGAGGCGGTAGAGCTTGCAAAGGTCTACGACGATGACAAGGCCCCCTCCTTTATCAACGGATTATTGGGTAACGCCGTCAGAGAGAAAAACGGCGAAGCAAAAAAATGAAGGGCTTTTTGGGCATAGATACCTCCAACTACACCACGTCGGTGGCATTTTGCAGTGACGACGGTGAGCTTTTTTCCAAAAGAAAGCTTTTGGAGGTAAAGGAAGGCGCCTGCGGTATACGTCAGAGCGACGCAGTCTTCATCCATACCAAGACCCTGCCTGCGCTGTCGCGGGAGCTCTTTTCCTCCATCGATTCCCCCAAGATCGAAGCCGTCGGTGTGTCGGGCTTTCCCAGACGTGCCTCCGGCTCATATATGCCCTGCTTTTTGGCGGGTGTGTCAGTCGCCGCCTCAACGGCGGCTTTTTTGAAGGTTCCTCTTTATGTTTTCAGCCATCAGGAGGGTCACCTGGCGGCTGCGGCAAAGGGAAGCGGAATGGAGCTTGAGGGCGATTTTTTGGCATTCCATCTTTCGGGCGGAACCCTCGAGCTTTTAGAGGTAAAGGGAAAAAGCCTGGAGGAAAAGCTTTTAGCCTGCTCTGCCGATATAACCACCGGCCAGCTTATAGACCGCTGCGGAGTAAAGATGGGACTGAAATTCCCTTGCGGAGCCGAGCTTGAAGAGCTTGCAATAAAGTCCACCGCAAAATTCAAGGTAAATATCCCCTTCAGAGACTCCAAGGTCTCCATCGCAGGGCTTGAAAACAGCTTTGACAAGCTTCTGAAATCGGGCGCACCTTACGAGGATTGCGCAGCCTTCGTGTTTGAATGCGTTATTTCCACCGTTGAAAAAATGATATCGGGCAGGGAGCAAGAAAAAATACTCTTTATGGGCGGAGTCAGCTCATCAAGGCTTATGAAGAGCAGACTTTTCCGGGACTCAAATCGCTTTTTTGCCTCGGGAGAGTATTCCTGCGACAACGCCATGGGTATAGCGCTTTTGGCAAGAAACGCCTTTCTCTCCGAAAAAGACGGCGACGGTCTTGATTTTATTATAAAGCATTAGGTTTAAACTATGGCAGAAAAGATTATTTTCAGCGTAACACAGATAAACGAATATATTAAGGACCTTCTGGAAAAGGACGAGCTTTTATATACCGTGAGCATACGCGGTGAGATATCCAATTTCACCAATCACTATAAAACAGGCCACTTTTACTTCTCACTAAAGGATGAAGGCGGCGTTATAAGAGCCGTGATGTTCAAGGGATACGCCTCAAAGCTGCAGTTCGTCCCCGAAAACGGTATGAAGGTGGTCCTTACGGGAAAGGTCAGCTCCTACGTCAAGGACGGCTCATATCAGGTCTACGCCTTTACAATGGAGCCCGACGGCATCGGAAGCCTTTATCTTGCCTTTGAGCAGCTCAAGAAAAAACTTGAGGCCAAGGGCTATTTCTCCCCCCAATACAAAAAGCCCATACCGAGATATCCCTCGGTGGTGGGCATAGTCACAAGCCCCACGGGTGCGGCAATACGGGATATGATAAACGTATCCACCCGCCGCTTCCCCTTGGCAAAGCTGGTGCTTTTTCCCTGCCTCGTTCAGGGTGACGGCGCACCGCCTCAGATCGCCTCGGGAATTAAATTTTTCAACGAGCGCTACCCCGTGGACGTTATAATAATAGGAAGAGGCGGCGGCTCTCTGGAGGAGCTGTGGGCATTTAACGATGAAAGACTTGCGGAGGTGATATTCCAAAGCCGCGTGCCCATTATTTCCGCAGTAGGTCACGAGACCGACTTTTCCATCAGCGACTTTGTCAGCGATCTGCGCGCTCCCACTCCGTCTGCCGCCGCAGAGCTTGCTCTGCCCGATCAAAACGATCTGAAGCGCCAGCTTGCAAACGTAGGCGCAAGGCTTGTATTGCTTGCCAACAAACGCATAGAAAGCTACGCCCAAAGGCTGGAGTCACTGAAGAACTCAAGAACGCTCAAGGACCTCAACACCGTGATAGACGACCGCAGAATGGACGTTTTGCGGCTGGAGCAGGCTCTTGACAGCTCTATGGAAAAGCTCCTGCAAACAAAAGAGCTTCTTTTGAAGATCAACGCGGGAAAGCTGGGCGCCCTTGATCCCCTTAAGATAATGAGCCGAGGCTATGCCGCCGCCTTCGATGAAGAGGGAAACGTGGTAAGCTCTGTGGAGACCATCAGCGAGGGCGATACACTGAATTTGCAACTAAAGGACGGCAAGGTAATTGCCGACGTTAAAGAGATCCGAAGGGAGACAAAAAATGCCTGAAACAAATCAAAACAATTCCGCAAGCTTTGAAACCAAGCTTCAGCGCCTTGAAGCGGTGGTAAAGGCTTTGGAGGATTCCTCCACCGCCCTGGACGACAGCCTCAAGCTCTTTGAGGAAGGCGTGGGCCTTGTAAGAGAATGCTCAAAAATGCTGGACGATGCACAGAAAAAGGTAAAAAGACTTACCCGCAACGAAAACGGCGAAATAGTGGAAGAGGATATGGACTAAAGAATGATCCCCGACAGCATAAGCTGTCGGGGATTTCATTTTAAAATGCATTAAAGATCAAGGTAATCACTCTCTTTTGCTCGTCGTATACGTAGGAATAACTTCCCTTAAGACGAAGAGTCTTACTGAGATTATAGTACTTTATGATCTCTCCTATACGTTTTTTGGTGACCAAAGCTTCAAAGGTATCCTTGAAGACCCCATCGTTTGCAAAGCTGAGCTGAACGTAAAGCTTTGACGCGCTTATACGCTTGCAAACGATATCACGGACCGCTTCAAAGGAGAATTCTTCAAAATACAGACCGTTTCTCACAAAATAGTTGCATTTTGTGGCAGTACATTTAGGCAAGGGAAGCTCGTCCTCGGGGATGTGGTCGGGCAATGCGGTAATGTACTTATCGGTGACGCAGAACAGTGCGTAGCTTATTCTGTCGGACACGTTTTTCTTTTTATCCGTATTTGAATGGTCGCCCCAGGTGGTATCAAGGTGATAGTATTCACCCTCCAGCTTGACTACGTTCCAGGCGTGGGTATCACTTGTCACGTATACGCAGGAGATTCCCAAAAGGTTCAGCAAATACTGAGTAGCCTTTGCATATCCCGCACAAACTGCTTTTTTATCTGCAAATACTCCCCAGATGCTGCGCAGATCGTCGGGCTCTGTGACCTTGTACTCCCGCTTCTCCTGCTTTTCCAAGCTTATGGTATCGTAATCCACCAGCTTAATTATATTCTCATAAACTCTGAGCGTGACCTCGTAGTCACTCATGGTGCTGTCAACGGAGCTTAAGAAGGGCTTTATCGCCTTGTCAATAACCGCGTTGCGCTTATCCGCCTCTTCTCGGGTCATACAGTACTTGAATTCCAGTGCCTTAACAAGGCCCGTGGCGACATTGAGACGAACCGAACAGCCCTGATTGTACCAGAATATCTCGGGATGATCGTTGGTAACGTAATGAACGGCTCTGAACACTCTCTCCTTGGGAAGCTCCGCCGGCAAGGGCTCGATACAGGTCTTGAAGCTTGTCAGTGCATCAAGAATAGCATCGTAAAGCTTTTTTTCAACCTCGTCCAACAGAGAATAGCAGTATCTTTCGGGCTCTCCGGCAATTCTCTTGGCGGGGCCCTTTAAAGAGGAGGTGTCCTCGATGGGCTCCTTTCTCTTTTTGGGTACGGGCTTGGGCAAGGGTGTGGTTTCGGCAGGCACGGTATAGCTCACGTTACCGCAATACTCCGGCTCCAAAGGAAGCTTCGGATTCATAAAGGGAGTGGGCTTTGTGATGACCGTTCCCAAGCTGAAGCCGTAATTTGCCTTGTATCTCAAGAAGCCTCTGCCGTATTCATCGTTTCTGAAGGCGGTTATCAGCTCTCTTCGCTTTGCCGCTGCGGGCTCGTTTATGAGGTAAGCGTACTGGATCTCCGCCCACTTTGCCATTCCCTCATATACCTCAAGATAAAGCTTCTTTCCGTAAGTCTTTTTAATCGCCTTATCGTTAAAGTTGAGATATTGCCAGATATGGGTAAGCTCGTGGCATACGGTGAGAGCCGCCGCCATTCTCGGTGCCGAATTCTCTACCATAAGCGTATAGCCGCTTTTATCCTTTATGGCAACGCCCAGCACTCTGCCGTCCGTCTTGGGCGACGGGATAAACGCCTTACCCAGCTTTTTGTTAAGCGTGGCGGTGTTTACCGTACTGACCTTAATACCCACGTCAATACGAATGCCGAAAAAGGCCTCCATATTTCTTTTTACGTCTTCAAAAAGCTGCCTGAACTCGTCAACTGTCTTTATGGCGCTTCTTGAGCAGCACAAGCATCTGTCTCTTCCGTCTCCAAGAGTCTCGTATTCAACTCCGTAGATCTCGCAGCCGCAGAAATCGCAATAGCGTACGTCGGGCTTTCCGGGTCTGTAGCTTGCTTCCACTGCGGCAGCTATATCTCCAGATTCTCTTACCTGTCTGAGGCTTGAGGAATCCATTCCCAAGCGGCAAAGATATTCGAGGGTAGCGGGCGCATCAACGTCCTCCGGCTCGAAGCTTCCGCCGTACAAGAGGTAATAACGCTTCTCGTAGGGCTTGCGCTTGAACATCTCCTCTTCATCCTCGGAGTCGGACTCTTGCTCTGCCTCAAAAGGCTTCTCGTTGGGGAGCAAGGGCTCATCGGCGTGAGCTTCCTCGGGCTTCGGCTCCTCGGGCTTTGGCTCCTCGGGCTTTGGCTCCTCGGGCTTAGGTCCCTCAGGCTCGGGCTCCTCGGGCTTGGGTTCCTCGGGCTTGGGCTCCTCAGGCTTAGGCTCCTCGGGCTTGGGCTCTTCGGGCTTGGGCTCCTCGGGCTTGGGCTCCTCGGGCTTCGGCTCCTCAGGCTTGGGCTCCTCGGGTTTGGGCTCCTCGGGCTTGGGCTCCTCGGGCTTAGATTTCTTTTTAAAGATCGAAGCAAAGAATTCCTTTATCCTCTGCCACAGACTCTTCTTATCCTTCTTATCCTTCTTCTTATCCTTCTTCTTAGTCTTCTTTTTATCTTTTTCTTCCTTTTCGGGCTCTTCCCCGTCCTCGGGCAGGGGCTCGAATTCTATGGGAGGCAGAGGCTCGGGCTTTGGAGCAAGGCTCTCCTCCAGGGTATCGTTATGCCAGGAAATATAATCGCAGACGATCTTCATTATCCTCTCCAGATTTCTTTCCACGGCAACGGTCAGACCCAGATCGAGCTGGCTATCCTCGATAAAGTAAATGCAGTTTTTCTTCAGCTCCTCGGACTCCGACTCCAGCGAGTAGGTAAGTGGATGGTCTTCCTTTCCCTTAACACCGCAAACCGCACTGATATAGTGGGAATTTTCGGCAAAAAGGGTACGGAACACCTCGTTGAACAACAAGGTCATTGTGTAGCATACCGAATCCGTAAGGCTGCCCGACAGCTCGGGAAGCTCCACGCAAAGCACCTCTTTGTTTCTGTAAACTCTCTGAGGTATGGGGCTCTCCTCACTGAAGATAACTCTCTTGGCTTTGGCAAAATCGTTGTAGCGATCCATTCTGAAATAACCGGGAGTATCTACGCTGATATCGCAGAACAGCTTCCTTATCGTCATTTCACCTATGGTCTGCACCGCACCCGCACAATCCTGCGCCTTTGATGCACCGATGGTATACCTTCTCAGCTGTCTGTAGCAGGGACGGGAGTTGATATGATCAGCCGCACGGCGAACAAGCACCTGACCCTTAGCGGTAAGATTGGTCATCTGGTAATACTTGCCGCCAAAAGTAAAGAACTGTCCGGGCAAAAGCTTTTGATATATATGTCCGCAAAGCTCGCTGCCGAGATAATCTCTGTCGCCCTTTTCGTCCTCGCAAACGTAGCCCGCACTCTTAAGCTCCTTGGTGCATACGCGGATGAACGCCTCGTCGTCGATGAGCAGAGTAACCTCCGCCCTTCCGTTATTGAGGTTGAAGCGCTCTCCCTCCTTGATAACGGACGCCGATACCTTTTTGCCCTCGAGACAAAGAGTCCTTCCCTGACATTTTGCTACCGCCTCCCTGTAATTCTCGGGAAGTGTAAGCACCTCGTCAAGAGAAGCAAAATATTTGTATATTTCAAACCAGAGCTGTGATTTGATGTCGTAGACCTCTATTCCCAGCAGCTCAAGATCCTTTTTGATCTGCTCGGAATCCGTCTGGTGACGGCAGATGGCAAGCAAGGCACCCAGAACCGTGTTTCTCTCCGTTCTGGTGTGATCTGCCACAATGTAGGGTATCGCCTTTGCGTCGGCAGTAAATACTCTATCGTTTGCCGCCATATAATCCTTCAGAAGATAATCGCCGCCGATAACGTTGACAAATCCCTGAGAGGTAGCTCTCGTCGAGAAATCCCTGAGGATCTCAAACATATTAAAGCTCTCATCCTCTACGGTGATATAGGCGTTCTTCTGCTTTGTTGCACTCCACATTCCGTCGGTGCAGGAGAAGTGATCGTCCATAGCCTCCTGAGAGGTGGGCAATCCGGCATATTTTGTAAGCTCGTAGTAATACTGCTTTGCTATCCAGCGCATATCCTTCACGGGGAATGCCTCGCCGCCGTACCATTTGGTGTGGCTGACCTGGTTTTTCAGCGCCGCAAAGCTCAATTCGGTGCCGATTCCCAGATATCTGGAAACGTTGGGAACAAGACGGTGGTGCAGATGCTCCTCGCCGTTTTCCCAGCACATATAACTGCAGGTACCCTTGTGCTTATCGGTTGCAAAGACCTCGGTAATGTCAGTCATCAGGATGTGGCTCATGGCGTCCACCAGTCCGTCGCTGTTTTTGTCGCAAAGACAAAATACCGTTTTCTTGTCTTCCTCGTCCTCCTTGATCTTCTTCACAAGAAGGTTCAAGCCTATCTGAGCCGTGCTTACAAGCTTAGTGGGCTCAATTACCACACAGAAGCTTACCTTTTTTATAAAGTCGGAGTTGGCGTTTCTCAGCTTGTGGTCAAGCACCTGAGATCTGGTTACTATACCGATATCAAGATCCTTTTCCTTGTCCCCGAGAACGCCGATCCTCCACATAAACGGAAGCCCCGTAACGGACTCGATACCCTTCTCCAGCCAGGAGATGATCTCCTCCTCCACAGAGTGGCGTCCCAGCACGACCAAAACCTTTGAATGGGCAAGAAGCGCCTTGTTCATAGGATAGAAGGCATAGGGTATGAGATCGTTATAAAAGGGGTTGTTGAAGAGCACGCTCCTTCCGTTGCAAAGCTCGTTGGAGGCATTGATGTAGTTTCTGTCCAGCTCCACTCCCTTGCGGTTGAGCTTATCGTAGAACAATGCGAAGTTCACCGTTGACTGATCGGAGCTGTTGCCCAGCTCCTTGATAAGATCTCCCACGGTCAGCTCTCCGGAAAAAGAGTTATCTACAGTGGTATTCTCGCTTAACAGTCTGTCGGAGAAAAGATTGCGCAGGAACTTTCTTATCAGAGAATAGTTTACTGTCTTGTAGGCATCCTCGTCCTCTCCGATTATATCCACCGTATATTCCCTTTGGGTGGCACCGTCCAGGAAGAAATACAATTCTCCGATGATGATAACACCGAATACCGGATAAAAAACACTTTCCAGCAGTCCGTTATAGAACAAATAGCGGCTGATGATCATAAGACCAACGCCCATCACTACGGAGGTCCAGTAAAAAACCTTCAAAAAGCTTCTTGCCTGGGCATAGCTGTCCTTCAGGCACCAAACCGATTTCTGGGAAAAGAAGCCGTAAAACTCCTTGGATATCCTGTCAAAGATAAAGGTTCCCGGAGCTATCCTCTTCTTCATTATTCTCAAAGCTATCTTTTTGATTATGATATATATTCCCAGCAATGCCGCATTGGCAAGATAGAACACCCAGAACTTAAGATCCAATCCCGCTATCACAGACCTTATAAGATCTGCAAGCCAATTGAATGCCGAAGCCAAAAAGCCGGGCATCCACGAGAAGGAGGCAGGAGCCGCTATCCATCCGCTGAGAGAATTAAGAAGCCACATTATCAAAGAGCAGACAAAGCCGTTGATCCATGCCGCAATGGGAATATAGATCAAGGCCACTACCACCGTCAGGGGCTGTCTGGCTCTGTCGGTCTTGTCAAGATTTGCCTTGTGGTTCTTTCTGCACAACCATATAAAGGGAAGAGAGATCAATAAAAGCTTTAAAAGCATTATTAAAAAATCAATCATAAAGCTCCTCCCTTGTCAATTCAATAGCTTCAATATAATCTATAGGAAGCTTGATGGCATTACCCTTGTAAAGATACTCCGTCATGCCCGGCTTTGCCACCTCGTTTATCCCAAAGCTATATCTGCGATTTTGGGTAAAGTCGTACAAAAACGGCTCGGCATCCGGAAGCTTGCCCTTACGAAGCTTAATGCTCTTGTAGAAAACGTTTTGAGTTTTATATATTTGCGCGCTGATATAATGCTCGTGCTTTTTAAGTATCCCCAATCTTTCGTTGCGGTCGTGCTCGCATGCATTGATAACGGAATGCTCCCTCATCACGTTGCAGGTGGAGCTGAGGTAATTTCCAAAGGATTCAAGATATCCCTTCACTCCGGAAATTATACCGCCGATAACGTAATTGAAATGCTTAAAGCTATCCACGAGCCTCTTTTTAAACAGCCGCAAGGCAATATACCCCGCACCCAAGAATACCAGAAGCGCTCCGGCGGTAAGACATATATTAGTCATTACCGCGGCAACCGAGCCGGTGTTGGTGAAAAGCAAGGGCAAAAAGCCTATAAAATAAGCCGCCAATGCCACAGATCCGATCACAACGGTCTTCTTCCTGGTCATTCGCTTTGATATCATCCTGCGAATGCGCTTATCCGCCTCCTCGACCTGCTCTCTGCTCTCCTTACCGTCGAAAAGCCCCGGCTCGGAAAGCTTGACCGCCTTTTCCTCCTCCTCAAGGAGTCTGATGCTGACGTCCTCCAGCTGATACTCGTTCAAAGCACCTGCTCTGTCGTCGTCAATAAAGCTCTTGCTTCTCAAGGTAACCGTGGTAGCGGTCTTTACGGCTCTTTTGGGCTCGCGAAGATACTTCACCAGCTCCTTACGGATACGCTGATACTGATCGTCCCAGAAGCGCTGCTCGTCCTTGGGGCAGTTTTTGGACATTCCTATGCCCTTGTAGGAGCAGTAAAGCTCCTTGGTATCGAATTCACTGTCCACCTCGACGGGTATATACTCATCGGAGATAAACAGCTCCTCCACCGTTTTACGGCTTAATGCCTCCTTCTTAAGCTGAGCTATTCTTGACTGCGCTCCCTTGACGTTTCTCAGGGTAGCATAGAGCTTGGCAAGGTAGCCGTAGCAAAAATCAGCCATTCTTTCCTTATGCAGCTTAAGTGCAAGTCTGTATACCCTATCCTGTCTGAAGCAGTCGTCGGGCTGCTCGTTCACGCAAAGAATAAGCACAAGACTCAAAAACTCAAACCAATCGCTCTCTACACGCTCTCCCTTTACGTAAGTAACGTCACTCAACACAAAGCGAAGCTTGTCAGAATAATAGTTTTCTTGGACAAAACGGCTGTATTCGTGCTCTTCGCCGCTGTTCCAAGCGTTTTTGCAGGCTCTGATGTCATCCACACAGATCCTTTCCGCGAAGGCAATAAGCTCTGCGGGCTTTCTTTTCAGCTCGCCCTCACAGCAAAAATGCTTTTTAAAGAACAGACTTTTTTCAACCGCCTGCCTCTCAAGCTCAAGCTCAAGAGGATCTACGCCCTTTTCCTTAAGACCCTCAAAATATCCCGGATCGTCAATATCTCCCAAGGATGCATATTCCTCGGAAAGATCCACCAGCTCGGTGGAGGGAGTCCCCGAAAGCCAAAGAGAGAGCTTTGCCAGAGGATTGTCCAGAGATGCCTCCCTGGCCATCCTCTTGGCCTCGCGGTATTGAAGCACGTCCTCCCCGTTTGCCAAAACGGGCATAGAGCTGTCCGTTTTGACAAAATCAAAGGGGTTCTGTTGTGAAAGCAGCTCGGAAGAAAAGATGGTTGCATCAGCTATAGCAACTGCGCGCCATTTAGGCTTGTCAGCTATTATGCCCTTCAGATCGGGCAGAGCTTCATCCAAAGTATCCGCGTCCGGTCTCCAATAGCAAAAGGCATATTCCTTGCTCTTCATATACGGTGCAAGAAACTCGCCGTAAGTTTGCTTACAGCTCTGCCCGAATGCTTCGGAGCATATAATTACCGTGAACACTGTTTCACCTTCCTTTGTCTAAAGTCGCGGGTCTGATCCCGCAGCCCTTATCACAGAGCCTGAAGATCGTGACCGTTGGGCAGAAGCTGATCGACCAAGCGCTTGATGCACTTATGGATAGCAACAAGAGCATCGTTGCTTTCGGCGGGAACACCCATAGACAGGAATTCTCCCACCTCGGCAGATCTATAGTTTTCAAGAAGCAGATTGTGCTGCTTGACCACGATCTGTGCCATATGGATCTTAACGTCATTGGACTTCTCCTTGGCAGAGATCTGGTGCTCGATGGCGTTGATTATAGCCTCGGTCATGGAACGGATCTCGTCCACGTCCTCGGATACCATCAGAGAATTGTAATAAATGATCGGGATCTCAAATACGGAGGTCGGTCTTGCATCACTGTTGGCAAGCTCGGGGATATTGGCATCGTGGAACATCTTCCTTCTGGAAAGACCTGCCAAAGCCTTTGCAAAGTTGGAGTTATTAAATCCGGCACGGCTTCTTCTGTCCTCCTCGCGCTGCTTCTCTGCAATGCACTTGATGGACTTAACGGCCGCACGGTCAAAGTAAAGACTGTCAAGCACCTCGTCAAACTTATCGCAGAGAGTTCCGTTACTTACGGTAAAGTTCTTGGGATTATCATGCTCGTCATAGTAACGGTATACAAGAGTTCTGTCATCGTACGCAGAGGGCTGATATCTCTGGATGGTGTTGTAGATAAAGCCGTAGAAGAACGCCTGATGGATATCCTGCATCAGATGTGTCTGATAATCCAGATCAAGCTCGGGCATAACGGAAATGGAGTTCCAGCTCTTGTCGATATGGGGAGTGATAAGAGCATTGAGCTTGCAATCGGGGCCGATGTTCTCCATATACTCCTGGTAGCTTGTGAAATAGTCGCCAACCTCAACGTTGCTGTCGATAGAGGCAATATCCACGCACTTGCTCAGCTCATCCTTGTCCATAGAGGGGCTGCAGAGCTTGGCAAGCTGAATGGGAGTCAGACCGTAAACGGAGCGGAAGAAGTGGAGCTCATACTTGGAAATGGAGGGAGCTGAGTTCTTTTCCTCGAGAAGCTTGTTGACCTGCACTCCGGAGAAGTCACAAAGCTTATCGCTGTATGCAATGGCATTGACCTCTCTCTCCTCGTCAAAGTCGTTCTTACTGATAGAGGGAGCGGCAAGGTTCTTACCTCTGTTAAGCATCTTTACGATGTAGTTGAGGACCTCCTCGTTCTTTCCTCTGAGAGCTCTGAAGCGATTCTTCTTTTCGTCGCTTTCGCTCTGCGCGATCTTCAGATCGCAGCTTGTTTCGTATTCAAGCTTCATAGCCTGAAGAATATCCTTGTCGATAACGTTGTCGCAGACCTTTTCCACTGCTTCCTTGTAGGAATTGATGATGACGTCGTCGAAAATGTCAATAGCCACCTCGGAGGAAAATTCGTCGAACATATTCATTTCGTCTATAAGGGTGTTCTCACAGATGGCCTTGAAGATATCGGCGTAAAGCTGATCGGTAGAGCCCTCTCCCTTTGCGGGATTTGCTCTCTTTGCCAAAAGCTCGAGATATTCCTTCTTACCGAAGAGATTGTATACACAGTCACCGGTCTTGTACTTGAGCTCGCCGATTATATCGTCACGCATCTTCTCGATGGTAAACACCTTGGACTGGAATGCATTGTAGAACTTCTCGTAGGTGTCGCAGATCATATCCACGCGCTTGAGAGCGATGGAGATGATAACGGAGTTTACAAGCTTGGTATATGCATCCTTGACCTCCTCGTAGAAGGAGTTGAGCTTCTTACGGCAGAAGGCGATCTCCTCTGCGTTCTTTTCCTGCTGACCCTCGTTCTTCTTGGATGCCATCATATCGATGGAGATACACATCTGGCTGAGGTTGGTCTCGTTTCCGCCTACGCCCTTGATGTTGAATTCCTTCTGCTTTTCGGGATCCTGAGGATTGATAATAGCATTGATGGTAGAGGAAAGCTCCGCTCTTTCGGGGGGAAGGTTCTTCTTCTGAGCCTCCTTCAAATATGCACTGAGCTTGTAAAGCAGGTATCTTGCGGCGTTGGGATGCATTGCACGGTTTCCGCCGGAGAGATATGCTCCCAGTCTGTGGGGCTCAAGAGTCTTGCCGATAATATCCTCGCTCTCGAAGAGCTCCTTGATAAAGCTCTCGGTCATCTTCTTGATCTTACCGGAATGGTCGATAAATCGGCTGAGACGGTCAACGTCGCTGAAGGCCTTTGCATACTGACCTATCATGGGGCTTACACTGTCGGCAAACTGATCCATCTTGTCCTTGTAGCTGGTCAGATCCTCCTCACTGAGAGTAAGGTTGGAGCCGATAATATTCTTCGCTCTTGTGGAGATCGCCTCAAAATATTCCTTTGCAGCCTCCTCCATGCAAGCTGTGAAGGGATCGCCGTCGTCGCCTGCAACTGCCGGCTTATTCTTCAGAAGGTCTGCCTTTCTTTCCAAAAAGTCCTTCTTCAGATCAAGAGTAAACTGATCGCTTCCGGTCTCCACGTAGCTTACGTAGCGGTCTCTGAGCTTGGGCTCGTCGTTGGACGCCATGGGATCGTTCATCCACTTGGTGTATTCCTTGTTGAACTTGTTATCGTAGATCATCCAGGATCTTTCGATGGCCTTTTCTCTCTGCTCGTCGGTCATATCCTTGGCAGAGGAAACGCCCATTATGGAGTTCTGCGCCCAATCCAATGCTATGTAGTCCCTGATCTTCTCATAGGGATAACGGATGATAGCCGCGCCTGCTCCGCCAAAACGGCATCTGCCCAGCTTTTCGGGGTTGGAGAATTCCTTTATAACGTTATCCTCCTTGCTGTTTGCGGAGGATTTCATGGGTCCTATGGTCTGCTCGTAGATACACTGAGCCGCATAGTTCTCATACTGCTTGAGGTTGCCCATATTCTTTTGGTTGGAGTCGCTTCTCTCCAGAAGGAACAGGAAGTCGAAGGGAAGGTTGGAAAGATTCTCCATTCCGTTGCCGGAGGGAACGCTGATGTGCAGATCCTTATATCTCTTCAGTCTGGGCTCGTACTCGAAGGCGTTGGATGCCTTCATCATAAAGGCGTTGATCTCCTTTATGGTGGCGTAGCCGTTTCTTCTCTGGCTCTTTCTTTCGCTGGCGGAATCGATAACGGTATCCATAACGCTGGGCATTACGATAAATCCGCGGATTATAGCGGCAGATTCGGGATAGTTGTTCTTAAGATACTGACGGATGAGCATTGCAACGGGCAGAGTGATACCGGAGCCTGTTCCGCCGGTGGAGGTGGAGGCGATGATGACCTTCACGGCTCTGTTTTTATCGGAGCCGTTTTTCATATAAAGGCTGTCGATAGCCTTGTACAAAGCGGCGATCTTGCCCTGCTTGATGGTGGCGTTAAGAGCAAGACGGCTGATGGCTCTGACCTGACCGGCGCCCTCGCTTACGGTCTTACCGTCCAGGATCTTGTTCTCGGGGAACCACTCGTTCTTGGCAACGGTGTCGTTTCTCAGATAAGCGGCAACGCTTCTGGAGGAGGAGGTCTGGATAGCAACGATGCTGGGGCCGTTTTCTATCCTCTCAAGGTCGTTAACGTCGGTATCCATGGTAACGAACTGAACGTTCTCCAAGGAATCATATACACAGCGCTCTCTCACGCCCTTGATGATCCTTGATCCTATACCGCCGAGTCCGACAAACAGAGTCGCTTCCACTTTGTTGGGTTGAAGTCTTTCTTTTTTCATGTTTTGTTCCTCTTTCATATTTTATTTTTTTGAAAATATTGTTCAGATCCTGTTGATTCGAATCTTAAATTTCACTTCTGCGCCGTTTCCGTTGAAATACTTGATAACGGTCTCGTCTCCCAGTGTAAATACCTGATCGTCCGAGCCTACCGCCTCGCCGTCTATCTTAAGTCCGGATGCCACGGCAGCGCCCGTTGAAACACCGCTGACCTTTACCGTAGCCGATGAAGCGGAGCGCTTGTAGTTGGGACAGCTCTTGATGCCCGCCGCGGTAAATATGATAATGCCTACGGAATTGGTGATGCAGATCATTTCATCTATGCGCACCGCAATAAAGTGATCCGCCCAACGCCCTACAGCGGGAAGGTATTCGCAAAGCTCCACCGTATCAGGGAACACCTTATGCGTTCTCCACCAATAGATCAATGCGGCGATAAGGGCAATGGCAAGCAGGACCAGCAGGCAGATTATTACGTATATGCCGAATCTTTCAAACCAGCTTCTGCCCTCCTTGATCTGTACGGTATGGTCGCAGGATCCGCTCCATACCTCGTTTTCCTTAATGTCGCTTATGGATATCTTGATATCCACGCTATCGTAATCGTCAAGGATCAGCTCCTGCCCCTCAAGAGTGGGGGTTATTGCGATTATTCCGATCTCGGAGGTCTTTTCGGCCTTGAAATCGCCCATTTTAAATTTTTCTTCACTGGTAAGAGCGACCTTGATGCTTCCCAGAGAATTCCACTGCTCCTGAGTGAACTCCTTGCCGTCAAGGGTAAGCTTGAATTTTATGGGATCCTTGGGGTCCAGACCGTCGGCAAAAACGGTGTACTCCGTATCCTCCGACACCTGAAAGCCTATCTCTTTGTTCTTATATACTCTGTATTCAAGATAAGTGCTTACCGTATTGTATTCAAGATAGCTTGCAGAGGCGCTGATGGTCAGATCTCCCTCTTCAATGGTGATGGTATCACCCGAAGCATATTGCTTTTCGTGGGTCACGCCGTTATTTGTGACCGTGGCGGTATAGGTTATATCTCCCAAAAGCTCGCTGTCGGGGACGGCGTTGAGAGTGCCCGCCTTAACGAAGCCAAACTTCAAGGTGTAGCTTCCTTCCTTAAGTCCGTCGGCGTTTTTGATGATGCTTCCTTCGTTGTCAACCAGAAATGCTTCGATCTCAACGTTCGGCTTATAGTAGATCTCCACAGTCTTTGCGTTTTTAACGTCTATTGTGTAGTCGCCCGCATCAAAATCTCCCTCAAACTTCAAAAGCTTTCCCTGAAGACTTTTGTCGTAAACGTAAGGTCTTCTGCTGTATCTTTTGTCAGCCTGTGTGGAATACATTACCTCAACGGGAGAAGCGGAGGAGGTATACTCTGCGGACTTCGGTCCGCCGCTGATCTTGCCGATCTCAACGTTTTCGCCCTGAGCAAAGACGACCAGCTCGCTCATGGGAACGTCGAAGGAAAACTTCTTGGTCGCCATATTAACGTCAAGCTTATGAGTGTTGAATATTCTTGTGCAGATTCCGGTGATCTTGTTAAGGATCTGGTCACTGGTCGCCGCCTTTTCGCAATATATATCCTTGCTTTCATCACCGGTGATCATAGCGGCAGAAGCACCCATGCTCAAAAACATCACCTTGACGTCTGAGCTCTTTTCTCGGAAAAAGGAGTCCGCAACCAAAAGCCCCATATCAAATTCGCCGTCGGTAAGGACAACAAGCCACTTCTCGTCGACCTGAGCGTGGGTAAGATCCTCGTAGGCCTTACGAACGGACATAAAAGGAGTTCCCGCATTTTCGGTAATGGTATTGTGAAGTATGTCAACGTTAGCCTGAGTGGGATCGCTTCCCTTTATGGTGATCCTCGGTCCCACACAATCCTCAAGAGCCAAGTTGTCATAGGCATAATCGTTCATGTAATAGATACTCATCGTATCATTCTTGCCCAGCATTGCCGCAAAAACTTCCATTGCGTATTTTGCCTGGCACCAGGTGTCGTGATAATTTTCACCGCCGCTGGTCCACATACTGGTAGAATCATCGTATACCACGTTGATCTGACGGCTGGGCTCAGCGCTTGCCGCTTGCACGGGGAAGCAAAGACAGCTTGCCAAGGTCGCCACTGCAAGTACTATCGCACACAGCCTGAAAAGTCTTTTCATCTTTCTCCTCCTGAAAATATACGAAAACAAAAAATCTTCGCAATTATTCATATTAATAATATATTATACATTTTCTATTAATATTTGTCAATGATTTTAGCCTCATATAAGCTCAAAAAAACGGCGGTTTTGTCAACTATTATCAAAGCTTGGCCACATAAGCTTCACAAAGAAAAAACACCTCTTGACAAAACGGGTTTTTTTTTGCATAATATACCCATACCACCAAAAGGAGAAAGACAATGCAAACCAAGCTTATAAAAAGAAAGCCCCTGGGAAACAAGAACAGAAAATACCGCCAGGATAACTTTATCATCTCCACCTTCCGTGCAGATACCAACGATCTTCGCCGCGGTATTCCCGCCGCAAAGGAGCTGAATTTCAATATGGTCGAATTCGGCTGGGTCCCTCCGGAAAGAAGCCTTGAATGTATAGTTGCCTGCGAGCAGGCTGAGATCGACGGCATCTTCCAGAATTGGGAGGCCTTCGGCGGCTTCCAGGAAACCAAGGGTATGGGTGGAGTGAACCCGGAAAAGCTTAAGGAATATATCGCCTACACCCAAAAATTCCGCCACGTAAAGGGCTATTACGTTTGGGATGAGCCCCTTGCCGACGAAAAGATCGCCGCTGCCGCAGAGCAGGTAAAGCTGATAGAAGAGCTTGACCCCAAGAGACTGCCCTTCACCGTTGCCATCCCCAGCTACAATCCCACCCACACCTGGGAAAACGGACTCTTTCCCAAGTATCTAAGACAGTATGCCGACGTTATCGAGCCTGCCGTTATGAGCCTTGACTACTATCCCTTCAGCCCCAGAAGAGCAGATGCACCCGACCAGCTTGACTCCTCCAAGCTCTTTTTGGACATCGCCCTTCTCAGACAGATCGCTCTGGAAAAGGATATGCCCATGTGGTTCTACTTCCAGACTCAGGACGATCCCGCCCACGGCACCTACAAATGCCTCAGTCCCGAGAAGATGCGTATGCAGCAGTACAACGCCATCCTTTACGGCGCAAAGGGTCTGCAAAACTACAACATCTTCCAGGGTGCACTTAACGACGACGGCACTCCCGGACCTCTCTATTGGTTCACAAAGGACATCAACCACCGCTGTATGATGTGGGGCAACACCCTTATGGCGCTCAGTTCCAAGCACGTTTTCCATTCCCCCGAGGTCTTGAAAAACAACCCCAACTTCGATCAGTTCCGCGAGAGCCCCAAGGACAGCGCGGTGCTCTCTTGCGACGAGCTTCCCTTCCGTTGCTCCGTGGGCGAATTTGAGGACAGCGAGGGCAACGTATATATCTTCGTTCAGAACAGAGACTACTACGCTTCCCACGTATTCAACCTCCCCTTCAAGACTGCTATGCGTCTCTACGAGGTAAGTCCTCTGGACGGCTTCCAGTACGTCTATGCAGACAACACCGAAAGCTTCACCCGCAAAATAGAGCCCGGCGATGCATACCTGTTCAGAGTACAGAAAGCCGATGAGGACGCATACCTTATCGACTACGTTTTGGAAAAATAACACTTCAGGTAAAAGCTCATGTTACTTATAATAACAAAGCAAGCATAAATTCTGCCAAGCATCCAAAGGGATGCTTGGCAGTTTTGCTCTAAAAAAAGAAAGAAGGAAGAAAGCTATGACAGATAAACTTCAAAACGCAATAAAAGAGCTTAATACGACCACTCGCGAAGCCGTTCATTACGGCGAGGGAAATTACATTATCACCGTCGCCTACGATACCGAGGCTATGGGCTACAAGGTCTATGAAGGCCGTCTTAGAGAATACGGCTACACCTTAAGCTACGATAACGAGCATTGCCGCAGCACATGGATCCAAAGAAAAGAGATCTACGATTACGTAAGATGCTCAAGCTATGAAAAGGACGGCATCCAGTGCACGCTCACCCACGTCAACAAGACCCAAACCACCTATCTTTGCATTTGCGAAGCCTTGCCCGTATCCAAGCACTTAAAGAGAAGATACCAAATTCCCGAAAAAAGAGAAACCAAGACCACTCTCCATAACGTGCCTCTTAAATCCTTCGGAAACAGCCTGCTGATCCGGCTTAAAAACGGACATTTCATCATAAGCGACGGCGGCTTGCCCGGAGAAAGCGAATTCCTTTTTCCCTATATGAAAAATCTCCTCCCCGAGGGCGAAAAGCCCGTTATCGAGGCGTGGTTCATCTCCCATCTGCACGTCGACCACTGCGGCATCATCAGAGACTTCGTGGACGGTACTTGGGATCCCGACTCTGTTATAGTGGACGGATTTTACTACAGTCTTCCGGGAGAAAGCGTTTTTGAATTGGATATGGGGCCCATAAAGGATGAAGAAAACGTGAGAAAGGCCGCAAAGCTTTTAAAGAGCTCCGACGGCACCCACCCCGATATCTACCGTCCCCGAATGGGACAAAGATACTACTTTGACGATATCAGCATAGATATAGTCTTTACCCAGGAGCAGCTCCCGCCAAACTGCTATTTCAGCACCGATTTTCTCAAAGACACAAAAAGGGCAAATTTCAACGACAGCTCCACCTGGTGTATGCTCAACATCGAGGAGCAGAAGGTTCTCCTGACGGGCGATGCCGACAAGGGCTCTATGGATCACGTTATGAATATGTACGATAAGGACTATTTCAAGCTTACCGCGGTGGACACAGCCCATCATTCCTGGAATCCTTATATGCCCTTCAGCCGATTTGTGGAGGCGGAGGTCATAATCGTAACGGATAAAAGACTTGCCACACCCTCCTTTGCTCCCCAAACGGGAAATTGGTATTACCCCAACGCGGTCCTGGCGGAAAAGGCCAAGGAGGTGCTTGCCTTTAAGGAAGGTGCGGTGATAATGGAATTCCCCTACAAGGTGGGAAGCTTCAAGCGCGGTATTAAAAACTCCCGTAATTAAAGAAGGTAAAAAATATGCTTAAACTGAATCTTTCAAAACTCCCCATCCCCTTGGCAGAGGCAGCAAGGGAAGCGCTCCCTCTTTTGGACCTTTGTGAGGATCAAAGCGGAATCGTCCTGCTTTCCCAAAGAGATCCCGAGGGCTTGAAGGTATCTTACTCCTCAGACGGGGACGTTGTAATATCTTATAAGGAGCTCTGCGAATTCTTCCGCGGGCTCTCCCACGTCAAAAGGCTGGAAAGAACGGGCGAAGCCATCAGCGAAAAGCAAAGCTTCAAGTGGCTCAGCTATATGGTCGACGTAGCAAGAAACGCAGTGCTGAAGCTCCCCGCAATGAAGCGGCTCATCCGTTATCTTGCCATCAACGGCTTCAACGACCTTATGCTCTACCTTGAGGACGTTTTCGAGATGCCCGATTACCCCTATTTTGGCTATATGCGCGGAAAATACACTCTGGATGAATTAAAGGAGCTGGTGGAATACGGCGAACGCTTCGGCGTGACCCTTACCCCCTGCGTTCAAAGCCTTGGGCACTATTCCAATATGCTCCGCTGGCCCTGCTTTTCCTCCATCAGGGATTCCGCAGACGTTTTGTACGTCGGCAAGGATGAGACCTACGAGTTTCTGGATAAGCTCTTTGCCACCCTTTGCTCCGTATTCAAGACCAGAAGATTCAACATCGGTATGGACGAGGCGGGAACCTTGGGCAGAGGCAGAATGCTGGAGGAAAAAGGCCTTTTAGATCAAGGTGAGCTGATGACTCTGCATCTTCACAAGATAAAGGAGCTTTGCAGGAAGCACGGCATTCAGCCGCTTATCTGGAGCGATATGTTCTTCCGCCCCTACGACCCCTCCCACGAGTATTATACCGACACCGTTATTGTCCCCCAAGAGGCTATAGACGGAGTCCCCGAGGATTTCACCTTGGTTTATTGGAACTACCATAGCTGCGAAAGAAACCAAAAGGAAAAAGACGTCTTCAACCACGTGTTTGATCAGCATATGCGCTTTAAGAACCCCATAGCCTATGCAGGTGCCTCCTGGACATTCTCGGGCTTTGCTCCCCATAATATGTTCAGTATGTCCGCAGAAAACTTCCATCTCAACGCCTGCCTTGAAAGAGGGATCAAGGACATCACCCTCACCGCCTGGTCAAACGGAGGCGGAGAGGCATCCCACTTTGTCACTATGCCCATCATCACCCTTTACGGCGAAAAGCTCTATACCGCCCAAAGGAATGCACCCGATATATCAGAGCGCTTCTTCGATCTGTACGGTATCAGCCTTGAGGACTTTCTCAGCCTGGATCTTCCCGACAGAGTCCCCGATTCTCCCGAGCTCCTCAACAGCAGCGGAAGACATCCCGTGACTTATCTGCTTTATAACGACTGTCTTGGCGGAAAAATGGACAGACTCGTATCCTCCCCTCAATACGGCGATTTTTACCGCTCCCTTATCCCCGGATACGAAAGACTCTCGGAGCATAAGCACTTCGGCTATATCTTCCGTACCCAAGCCGCACTGTGCAAAGTAATGGCTAATAAAGCCACCGTATCCTACGATCTGAGAGCCGCTTACAAAGCCAAGGATAAGGCCGCACTCGCTCTGCTTTGCCAAAGACTCACCGAGCTTTCCCGTGATCTTTCAAGCTTTATCGACGTTTGCCGCGAGCAATGGCTTACGGACAACAAGGTAACGGGCTTTGAATGCCTGGAGGCGCGCTTTGGCTCACTGAAGCAAAGAGCACTGGGTGCAAAAGCCATAGTCGAGGCTTATCTTGCGGGAGAAATAGACGCCATAGAGCCTCTTGACGAGCCTATGCTCTACCACGATTGCCGCCCCGACGACTCCACCAGAAGCAAGGTCTGCGCCACCAACGGCTACTACGATATCGTTCAACCCAGCTTCTTTATGTGAATACTGACAAAGACGAAGCAACGTCGAGAATAGAGGATAGATCCAAAACCGTTACCGACATTGAGCTTTTCGCCATCGCAAAGGCTTTGGAAGTGGATATAAAAGAACTATACAGCCCACAATAACTTAAAGGCACTTGCGGAAAATTCCGTAAGTGCCTTGTTTTATTACTTGCGCGGCTCTTTAATATTCAGTTTCTTTTTTTACAAGAATATACTCCGGATTTTTTACCAAAATACCCTCATTGGTGATTTGAAGCTCCACCTCGTTTTCCAAATTAAACAGTTTTCTCATTTCCTTGGGAATGCATATTCTTCCAAGCTTATCTATCTCTTTTTTACTCCGATATTACCCACTTCTTTGCCCTCGTTTTTATTATTTAGCTTTATGTCCTATGACAGGACAACATTGTTTCGAAATTAGTATATCATAGAAAGTGTCTTGTGTCAAGACAGAATGTATACTAACGGAGTACGTTTTATGGCAAGAATAATTGACGGCGATAATAAAAACCTGATAGGCGAAAACTTAAAAAAGCTTCGCATCAAAGCAAAAATGAGCCAGCAGACTCTATCAAACAAGCTTGAGCTTTTGGGAGTATACGTGTGCCGTGGCTCTGTTTCGAGAATAGAGGACCGCACCCGAACCGTTACCGACATTGAGCTTTTTGCCATAGCAGAGGTTTTGGAAGTGGATCCAAAAGAACTATACAGCCCACAATAACTTAAAGGCACTTGCGGAAAATTCCGTAAGTGCCTTGTTTTTTCTATAAAGCCTTTGCAGTTAAAAGGCTTATTTTATCAGATCATCTGCGACCGTCGCTTCTCTTGCGAGGCTTTATGCAGAAAATCAGGAGAATACCGGAAACTGCTGCAGCAATGAGCCAGAACATACTGCTGTCAGAGGTCTCGGGAGCGGATGCCTGGGGAATATCGGGAACGCCAAGGGGAACATCGGGATCCTCAATGACGCTCTCGGGCTCGTGAACGTTGGTTACGGTAAAGCCGTCGATAACGGTCTCATATCCCTCTACAGCAAGCTCTGTTATCGTGTAAACGATCTCTTCGCCCGCCTCGTACTTGTCAAGACCCGCAAAGGTCCACATCCAGCCGTCAGCCTCTGTTATTTCCTTGGTTTCGATCACAGTGCCGTTTGCAAGAAGATTAACGTTAATGGATTCGGGACGGATACCGTCCTGATCGTCTTCGTCGTCCCAGATCTTGTTAACGGAGATACTGATCTTGCTGACAGTATATTTAACCTCGGGAACGGGGAAAACCTGAGGCTCGCCGTCAACTCCGTCGCTGTCAACGGGATACAAAACCGCGGAATTATTGGTAGGAACAATATATTCGCCCGTCTCTGCCTGCTTTTCGGTCAGCTGAAGCTTATAGGTAAGTGCCGCTTTTCTCACCAGAGAAACGTTTTCGCCAAAGGTCCACACAATGCGCTCGGTAGTCTTGCCGTCGCCGTAGAAATAATCAAGCCAGAAGCTGGGCTCAGTAGCTCCGGGAGCGATGAAAGCATAGGAGCTCTTTGCGGCTTCGCCGTTCTCATCGGTATATTTTGCAGTGTCGGCAGAAACACAAGTATAATCATCGCCGCCAACGTTAAGCTTGATATGATCCGCATCTTCGATAAACTCAAAGTTGCCGTTTTCGTTTTTACCGATATAGTCCACAACAACAGAGCCGACAGAGCAGTAGTGAACGATGTCGTCGCGTATAGAGTCAAAGAAATTCTCCTGAAGAACCTCTTCGGTAGATATAAGTGTGCCGTTTTCGTCACGCCGGAAATCCCAAACAGCGGGAGCCTCGGTCTGTCCACCCAGAGTTGCCAGGTAGTTCATAAAGCTATGACCCAACTGAGCTCTGGATGTGCCCTTGTAACCCTGACCGTCGGTGATATACTCGGAATTATTCTGATAGTATGCGGTTTCACTGCAGATGGAATAGCACTTATAGCCTGCAGCCACAAGCTCTTTATAAACCTTAACACATTCGTACTGTGCACGCTCGTAGCCAAGTGCATCATAGGGATTCGATCCGGAGCTTGCACCGTCTGCAACACCCGTAATAAAATCCTTCGCCTCGGGAGCGGGATCTACGATGCCAAGACCGTAACGGGAGCCTGCAATGCCAAGAGCTCTTAAGTCCTTATTGTTCTTGCCGTACCATTCACTGAAGGCATAATGATCGTTCTTGTCTATGGGAAGAGTGTAAACGTACTTGTCTCCGTCGTCCTCTACCCATTTCTCCACGTCTGCAAAGAATGCCTCGTAGCTGTCGTTATAACGGTCGGGAAGCATATACAAAGAAGTGTGGCCGCCGCGCTGAGAACGCCAGAGATAGTCTGCATAGTAGAAGTTATCTTTATTATTTGACTTAAGCTTATTTACAATGGTGGCCTGGTTGCCGTTGGCATCGTCGAAGAAGTAGGTACGGCCGGTCGCAAGCACGAATACGTACTTGTTTTCGGGCTTTGCCAAAGTCTCCTTCTCCAGCATCTTCTGCGCCTCGCACAGCTGGCTGTGAAGGTTGGTGGATCCGATGGGAAGAGTCTTCATATACGCAAACTTTTCTTCGATAAGCTGAGCATATGTGTCGGGCTTCAAAAGCGCCTCGTCGCTGTTCAGATCAAGGATTATCTCCTGGCCCTTTTCAAGGGAAATAATACCGAGTCTTATGGTTGCTTTGCCGCTTTCCATAGAAGAGGCAAATACGTTGATCGCAGACTCAACGGTCTTTCTGTTGGCATTCATGCCGCCGCCCAGAATAAAGATCACGTCGATGTAACCTTCAGCGTCGCCGGGAACGGTAAGAGTGACGTTAGTCTGATCGTTTTTGTCAAGGCCGTCCGCAGTCTTGTCAATACAGAAAAGGGATGAAGCCTCAGCGGGCACAGCCGCGCCATCCGCAAGGGTGGCAACCGGCACGATTCCAAGCAGGGTTGAAATCACAAGAACCATTATCCAAAAACGCCTGAATAAGTTTTCTTTTCTCATTTTCTCACCTCATATAAGATTAACAGCTTATTAATTACATATTCCGATTCGGCCGTTTCATACTCATTTCCGACCTTACGCGCATATTATAATACACTACAGTCACAAAAACGGTCACATTTCACGCTTAAAACATTTTTTTACAACCGCAACATCTCATTTTTTTGACCGAAAGCAAAACTTTCACCCCCTGCTCAGATCGAACAGGGGGTGGGATGATTTTTTATGCTTTATGCCGCTTTATATTGATAAGCTCATTGAGCTAAGCTTGCAATTTACCTTCCTATAAAAGCCTTATAATTTAAAAAACAGATCTTTTCCAAGCTGTCTTCAGAAACCTCAAGCCCCCTTATCCTTATCATTCTGCCGTAGCAGGCAATATCGAATTCATCCTTACTGTGGGCGAGAGCCCCCTTGACCAATTGATTCAGCTCCAGGTTCAAGCTCGGTTTTTTTCTGTTGTTGGAATCCGTGCCGAAAAGGATCCTGTCCGAATACCTTTCAAAAAAGTCGTGCCAGGTGTCAATATCCTTAGAGAAGCCCAAAAACATTTCCCAACCGGGAGTAAGGTCGAATTTCACCCTCGGATATTTTTCCATCACCTCCACCGCTCTTTGAGGAAAATTTGACAAAAAGAAGAAATGGGCAAAGCAAATATTCAGCCTCGGGTTTTTATCAAGCCTATTAAACACCTCTTTATATATATCCTCGCTTTTGGGAAAGCTTTCGTCGTAAGCGTAAGCGGGGCTGTCCTTATCCCACATTTCCTCGGGGTCTCCCGAATGACAGAGAATGGGCGTTCCAAGCTCCTCCAAAAGATCGAAGGCGGCATCGTAGCTTTCGTGATCGATGCCCTTTCCCAGCTCTTTTCTTACCTCGGGCTTCATCTGCAAAAGCTTTATTCCGTCAAAGCCGCTCTCCAGAAAGCCCTTCAGCTGCAAGAGGTAAGGAAGCTTTGCCCTCTCGCCGTGCTCGTAAAAGGACGCAAATGCCGTAAGCTCCATCCTTTTATAGTTGTTTTTCAGCCAAAGCGCCCAATCGTTTTCCTCTTGTGAAAATATGCTCCAGCAGTTCACGCACAAAATAGAGGCGTCCGTAACTCCGCAATCGGCTACCACGTCAAGAAATCTCATTGCGCCCTCTCTGTCACCATCGTGAACGTGCAAATGACAGTCGGCAAAGCCTTGGCGCTCCTCGGCTGCCGGATCTATGCAATCCCTTTTCATAATAGATCTTCCTTTCAAAAGGTGTTTTTTTCTGCTCTATGACGGGCTAAAGAAAAGGTCAACTGTTTTGCAATTTGTTCGCTTTTCTTTTTGCACTTCTGACTCGTTTCTTTTCGGCTTTTTTATAAATCTTGTGCTTGGCTTTTATGTATTCCACTTCTCCGCAAACAGGAAATGCCAGCATTATAAGCCCTATAATCACAATACCAACATAAGCTGTATCAATCTCCTCGGAGGTCATTTTATTGTTGTCTATCACAATGTCATTGATATAAATTTCCACCACCCAAGGTAATTTGTCCATTTTACGATACTCTACTTTTTGCCCCTCCAAGAGCTCCGCAAGTTGATCAAGGTCATAACCGATTGCATTGTATAGGTCTTTGGGTAGCCACGGACATACAAGATGAAATTGCTCTCCATCAGACATTTCAACAATGGTTACATCTTTTCCGCTGGCATAATAAACATCCGCAACAGTACCACTTAAAACAGAGGTATTATCCTCACTTGGTTTAGAATATTTATCAAACATGATTACACAGAATGATATAATTACGGCTATTGCCACTACTGTTAGCAACGAAGAGACTATAATATGCTTTTTAAATTCACTTTTTGTCAATAATAGTCACCCCCTTCGAGAGTATTATACCGCACTTTCGCAAATAAATCAAGGCGCAAGCCTTGTATATCATCCGCAACTTGTTGCGGTATATCATCAATGCGGGGCATTGTATATCATCAAGCCGCAGGAGGATGCACGCTAAAGCGTGATGAGATGCAAGGGCGGTGAGCCGCCCTTGATGATATACACCACGCTTTGCGCGGTGATGATATACCAAGCCTGCGGCTTGGATAAAAAAATCCGACAAGTCGAAACTTGTCGGATTTTTTGTATAAAGGCTACGAAAAAGATATTTTTTGAGAATTGCATTAAGGATTTGAACTCAAACGGGGTTAGATGATTGAAAATTCAAATAGACGACATCAATCAAGCAGGAACAAATGTCCCAGAAACGGATACAATATGTATTTTTACATCCTGATTATTATGATTGCCGTAACTTATACTAGCAATTAGAGAATGTATCTCTTCTTTGCTACCATTCGCTGGAAGTTTTATTGTAGTGGTTAAACATCCATCCTTTTCAGAAAAAGCTGGATCAGAACTAGATACATCCCAACCATGTGTTAAACCCACTTTTAAAGTAATGGAAGTATTATAAAATTGCCCTGGAACAGCAGGATCTATATTTATAGTAAAATCAGAATAACCAAAAGAGACTCCTACTTTGGTTTCCCTTTCGATTTTTCCATACTGTCCGCTTATATTGAGATATTCATTTATATTGCTCGCAGATAATGTTACTTCGGTTGATTGGGTTGATTGGGGTGATTGGGGTGAGGGGATTGAGGAGGGAGTAGCTTCTTCGCAAGAAGTAAAGCATATTGATATTAGCAAAATAATTGCAAAAACAGATAAAAATTTTTTCATGGTTAAAACTCCATTCGCGGTTATATAAATTAAATTACTTTTTTCAGACATACTGTTTTTTCTTTGATTTCAACTCGATATCCATGTTTTTTCGCTTCTTTTGCAAACGCTGATTTGTTTTTAAGATAGTAATAATCTTTTGGCAATGGTTTACCAATGCATTTTTCGTACTGACTTTCGGTGAGTGAAAAATCCTGCTTTGCTTCAAATAATGGTATTATTTTCTCAAAGTTAAGTTTTGCCATAATATACGCGCCTCCTTTCTAACAACATTATAGTACAAATATTTACTAAAGTCAATAGTAAATTTATTTACTTGGTATAATATTTACAAATAAGTAACAAAACAGGGGAACAACAAATGTTGGCTTATATAAAAAGAATTCGTGATCTTCGAGAAGACCACGATAAGTCACAACAGGAAATAGCAGACATTTTAGGCACCTCACAAACTATGTACGCCAGATATGAAAGAGGGGCAAACGAAATGCCTATTCGGCATTTGATTGCCCTTTGTAAATATTATAAGGTAAGTTCGGATTACATCTTAGGGTTAAAAGATTCAGAAAAACAAATTAGGCATTAGGGTGATGCCTCCAAATCACGCCAAAGGCGTGCATATCATCAATTCCGCAGGAATTGCATATCATCAACACGAAGTGTTGTATATCATCAAGCCGCAGGGAGATGCACGCTGACGCGTGATGAGATACAAGGGCGGTGAACCGCCCTTGATGATATACACCACGCTTCGCGCGGTGATGATATACCAAGCCTGCGGCTTGGATAAGAAAAAAGCACTTGCCCAAGCAAGTGCTTTTTTCTGGCTGGGATGGTAGGAATCGAACCTACCCGCGCAGAGTCAAAGTCTGCTGTCCTACCACTAGACTACACCCCAGAATGCCCATATATTATACAACTATTCACCGCTTTTGTCAACACCTTTTATGTACGGGCAACTTATATTTTTTATTTTCGCCGCACCCGTTGACAAACACTGATCTTTGTGCTATCCTTTCCTTAAATTCAAAAAAGGAGAAAAGACAATGAGACTTTTATTTCAGGGTGACAGCATCACCGACGCAGGCAGAGGGGCAGACGGTATCGGCAAGGGCTACGTAAAATATGCAATTGAGTACATCAAGGAAAAGTATCCCAACGCCGATATAGAGTTTATCAACAAGGGAATCAGCGGAAACAAGGTCTGCGATCTTCTCGCAAGACTTGATAAAGACTTCCTGGATCTGGAACCGGATATGGTCTCCATTATGATCGGAATAAACGACACCTGGCACCATATGCCCCAAAAGGACTTTATTCCCGACGAGCAGTTTGAGGCTGACTACAGAGCTATCCTCACCGCCCTCAAGGACCGCGGTATAAAGATCATGATGATCGAGCCCTTCGTTATCAGCGAGGACAAGCTGGACTTCTACCAGGATCTCTACAAGAAGATCCTCATCGAAAGAAAGCTGGCAAGAGAATTTGCAGACGTTTACCTGCCTTTGGACGGACTTCTGGCATCCGCTTGGTGCAAAAATCCCGCAGATTACTTCTCCGCCGATGGCGTACATCCCAACCACACCACCGGAGCTCAGTACATCGCAAAGCTCTATCTGGAATACGCTTCCCCCATCATCGAATCTCTTATCTGAAGATAACGCCTCCCCATAAGCTAAAAAACATCCTGCATACCGAAAGGCATGCAGGATAATTTTTATTCTCAGCTTCTTATTGTGATTCCGAGCTCTCTTTCAAGGCCGCCCTTGACCTTGGTGATGATCTTATCACTTTCCACGTCGGTAAAGGTCTTTTCGGGGCTTCTGAGAACAAGCTTGAAGGCTATGCTCTTATTGCCCGCTCCCACCTGCTCGCCTCTGTAGATATCAAACACCCTCAAAGACTCAAGATTCTTACCTGCGTACTTGATAATAAGCTTTTCAAGCTCGCCTACGGTAACGGTCTCGGGGCACACGAAGGCAAGGTCACGGGTAACTGCGGGGAATTTGCCGATATCCTTGTAAACAACGTCCTTCTTCTCTGCCTCAAAAAGGGCTTCAACGTCGATCACTGCGGCATAGGTCCTCTTATCAAGACCGAAGCTCTTCATTACAGCCGGATGGATCTCGCCCAAGGTCATAAGCACCCTTTCATCCTTGACCAGTGCGGCAGTTCTGCCGGGATGGAAGGAGGGATCGTCCTTGACCGCAACTATCTCATAGCTCTTTTTTGCTCCGTCGCCAAATCCTACGGTCTTTTGAGCAATGGATTCACAGATACCCTTGAGAGTGTAGAAATCTCCATCGCCGTAAAAGCCGACAACAAGAGAGGTCTTCTCCTCGGGCAAGGTCATGGGATCCTCATTGGGGATGTAGATCCTTGCCATCTCGTAAAGGGCCGCGCTTTCATTTCTGTGAGCCTGGTTTCTCACCAGAGTCTCAAGCATGCTTCCCAAGGCGGTGGTACGCATTATCTTGGTATCCTCGCCCAAGGGGTTGGATATTACAACGCTCTTTCTCTGCTCCTCGGGCAGATTCAGCATCTCGTAAAGCTTTTCGCTTATAAAGGAATAGGTCTCTATCTCGGTAAGACCGTTGGCGGTACAGAGGGCATGGAGCTTGTTCTTGAAGCAATGGAAGGGGCTTCTCTTTCCGATACGCGCGCTTACACAGAAGGAGGTGGAGGCTATCTTGTTATAGCCGTAGATACGGGCAATCTCCTCTGCGATGTCCGCAAAGCACACCAGATCCGTTCTCCAGCTGGGGATAAGAAGCTCTCCGTCCTTAAGCTCGATCCACAGACGCTTTAAGATATCCACCATTGTCTCCTCGGCAATGTCGGTGCCCAAAAACTCGTTTATTCTCTTGGGTCGGAAGGGGATCCTCACCTGCTCCTTCTTGTTGGGATAGATATCTATAACGCCGTCCACTACCTCGCCCGCTCCCAGAAGCTCAACCAGCTGGCAGGCTCTGTTGATGGCGGCAATGCAGTTGTTGGGATCAAGACCCTTTTCAAATCTTCCCGATGCCTCGGTTCTCAGACCGACGCTCTTTGCGGTAAGTCTTACGCTTACACCGTCAAAGTTTGCACTTTCAAAGATAACGGTCTTGGTGCTGTCGGTGATCTCGCTGTTAAGACCGCCCATAACTCCCGCTATACCAACTGCCTTCTTGCCGTCGCAGATGAGAAGATCCTTAGACGTGAGCTTTCTCTCCTGCTCGTCCAGGGTCACTATGGTCTCGCCCTCCTCGGCGCATCTGACAACGATCTTTGCATCCTCAAGGAAATCTCTGTCAAAGGCGTGCATGGGCTGGCCGTACTCCAGCATAACGTAGTTTGTGATATCAACGAGGTTGTTTATGGGTCTTACTCCCATTGCGCGCAATCTGCTTCTCAGCCAAAGGGGGCTGGGCTCGATCTTAACGTTTTTGACCGCTCTTGCGCAGTAACGGGGGCAAAGCTTTTCGTCAAGCACCTCAACGGATACGTAATCGTTAACGTCTCCGCCGCAGCCCTTTACAACGGGCTCCTCAAGCTTGAAGGCGGTGTTGTAGCTTACCGCGCTCTCTCTTGCAAGACCGATAACGGAAAAGCAGTCCTGTCTGTTGGAGGTTATCTCGAATTCGATAACCGTGTCTCTGAGCATATATACGTCTCTTACGTCATCACCGGGCTTGCAATCCTCTTGAATTATCAAAAGACCGTCCTCGATGGCATAGGGAACGTCGTGGGTGGTAAGATCCAGCTCTCCGATGGAGCAGAACATACCGTGGGACTCAACGCCTCTGAGCTTGCCGGACTTTATCACGATGCCGCCGGGAAGCTTTGCGGGAGCCTTGGCAACCGCAACCAGATCGCCCTCCTTCATATTGGTGGCGCCGGTGACTATCTGACGAAGCTCCTCTTCGCCGTCGTCCACAAGACAGACAGTGAGCTTATCGGCATCGGGATGCTTTTCGCACTTTACAAGCCTTCCCACTACCACGTTTTCTATTTCGTCACCTGCGATCTCAAAGCCCTCGACCTTACTGCCCGTGTCGGTGAGCAGATCGCAGTAGCCCTTGGGATCCTCAATGACGGAGGTATCCATAAAATCCTTAAGCCAATTAAAACTAAGCTTCATTTTCCTTCCTCCTTAGTTGAACTGCTTGAGAAAACGTACGTCGTTTTCATAGAGCAAGCGCATATCGGTAATGCCGTATTTTTTCATTACTATTCTCTCGATACCCATACCGAAGGCAAAGCCCGAATATTCCTCGGGGTCTATACCGCAGCCTCTGAGCACGTTGGGATGCACCATTCCCGCACCGAGGATCTCGATCCAGCCTTCCTTCTTGCAAAGGCTGCAGCCCTTACCGCCGCACATAAAGCAGGAGATATCTACCTCCGCGCTGGGCTCTGTAAAGGGGAAGTGATGGGGACGGAAGCGGATCCTTGTGTCCTCTCCGAAGAGGGTCTTGGCAAAAAGCTCCAAGGTGCCCTTAAGATCACCCATAGTGATTCCCTTGTCCACCACAAGACCCTCCATCTGATGGAACATTGGAGAGTGAGTGGCATCGACCGCATCGGAGCGGTATACTCTGCCGGGAGAGATTATTCTGATGGGGGGCTTTTGCTTTTCCATAGTTCTTACCTGAACTGTGGAGGTCTGTGAACGCAAAAGCACCTTGCTGTTGATATAGAAGGTGTCCTGAGCATCTCTTGCGGGGTGTCCCTCGGGAGTGTTCAGCGCCTCAAAGTTATAGTAATCGTATTCTACCTCGGGGCCGTCGGCAACGTCAAAGCCCATACCGATAAATATGTTCTCCAGCTCCTCCGTAACGGCAGCAATGGGATGTCTTGAGCCGAGAGTTCTGATGGAGGCGGGAGCGGTAACGTCGATAGCCTCATCAAGAAGCTTCTTCGCCAAGCCCTCTTGGGCAAGGATCTCCTTCTTTGCTCCTATCTTTGCCTCAATGGAAGCCCTCACCTCGTTTACGAGCTTTCCCATTACAGGTCTTTCCTCTGCACTGAGACTGCCCATGGATCTGAGTATTGCGGTAAGCTCACCCTTTTTTCCCAGATATTTTACTCTGAGCGCTTCAATGCCCTCATTGTCTGCCACCAAAGCGATCTCACTGTCTAAAGCCGCTTCGATTGCCAAAAGCTTTTCCTTCATTTTTTATTTTTCCTTTCCGTTTATTTTTCATTGTTTTATGGTTTACATAACTACAGTTATCACAGTTTATGTACACCCGCAAGCGGGCTAAAAAATAAGATCCGTCACCCAAAACGGGACGACGGATCGTTTAACCACCCATTTTAAGCAGAACCCAACAGTTCCCGATCCGATAACGGGGATCATCCGAAAGGAGCTACTTTGATTTCACACCTTTGACTCCGAAGGGAAAGGCTTTGCAAAAAACCCGATCTCTTTCCACCGCCGAGATCTCTCTGTAGAGCTTTTGGCTTGCATCGCCGACTTCATCAACGCCTTTATATTGAGAATATTTTACACCCTTTTTTCACGTTTGTCAATAGTTTTTTCACTAAAGGCTTACTCGCTCGCCAATTCCTCCATAAAAATATAGCTGTAGCCCTCGGCTTTAAGGAGTTTTGCCATTGTAAATATCTTCTCGGCATAGTCGGGCTGATAATAAGAGTAGTCGCTGTAAAAATACTGCTCGTGATTTCCTATTATTATAAATTCTCTTGAAGCGATCTTTTTAAGCTCGGCTTCAAGATCAATAAGCTTGGTGCTGTTCAACACAAGCTGAGCGGAATTTTTAAAGCGCATTCCGGTCTTTTCATCAAGCACGGTTTTGGTATTATCGAATATAGCCTCATACTGCTCATCGGTGATATGGTTATAACCGCAGATGGTATTATCCACCACCTTGTTTTCATAGCGCCTTGTAAAGAGCATCGTCTCCGGCTGACGGTTTTGGCTGATTCTTTCTCTGAAAGCCTTCGGCACGTCCGAAAGATCCTCTGCCGCGGGGCGCTTTTCTCCGTAGGTGGCATAGGTTATCTTAACACCGCAATCCTTCAAAGCCATTATTCCCTCTCGGCTTGTGGGAGCAAAATGAGGCACCACTCCCACCGCAAGGCTTTTTTCTCCGGCAAAACGCTTTATCTCACCGGTTATAAGCTTATAATGAGACGAAACCTCATCATAGGGAGAATTTACGTATGGAAAAATGGGGAATTCCGCATAAGCGTGAAAGGCAAGCTTCAACCAATCGGAATTTTGCTCCCATTCGGCTTTGTATTCATCAGTCATTTCCGCCAAAGTGAAGCTGTCGTCGCCGTAAAACGGCGAGGTGGAGTAAAAAAGATTAAGCTGAACCTTAAGAGAATATTCCTCGTGAGCTTTTTTAAGAACCGCGAGAAAGCCGTTGTCAAAAAGACTTTTCGGCTTTTGTCTTGTCAGGTCTCTCATCAACCAAATAACGTCATCAATAAAAAACTGCACCTTTTTCATTTTAAAGCTCCTTTCCCAGTCCCGTGTATCTGGAAGCAATTCTGTCTGTATCTACCATTCTGTTCACCGATTCGCTGTTTCCCACCAATATCACCATCTTTTGAGCTCTGGTTATGGCAGTATAGAGAAGATTTCTCGTGGCAAGCATTCTCGAGGGCTCGAACACGGGCATTATAACAATGGGATATTCACTGCCCTGAGCCTTGTGGACCGTTATTGCCCAGGCGTGCTCAAGCTCGTCAAGAGAGGAAAACTCATAATCGCAGATCCTGGAATCGAAGTTTACCGTCATCAGCTCCTCCTCCGTATCTATGGCGATAACCGTTCCTATATCTCCGTTAAAAACTCCCGCCCCCTCCTTATCGGGATCCTCCTCAAGATACCAGCCAAGATCGTAATTATTTGTGATCTGCATTACCTTATCGCCCACTCTGAATATTCTATCCCTGCTTTTATGCTCTTTTTTAAAGGGATCGGGGGGATTCAGAGTATTCTGCAGCACCGCATTCAGATTATAGGTACCAAGCTCACCCTTTCTCGTGCAGGAAAGTATCTGCACGCCCTCCATAACCTCTGCGCCGTAGGTGTTTTTCAGCCTCGAGGCGCAAAGCTCCACCACAGTGGCAAGGGTTGCCGCGGAGGACTTTCTCTCCATTATGAAAAAGTCGCCGTTCTTATCGCTTTTTTGGGGATATTCGCCCTTGTTTATTCTGTGGGCATTCACTATTATGGCGCTTTCACTGGCTTGACGGAAAACGGTATCCAGCCTGCAAACGGGATATCTTCGGCAAGCGATCATATCCCTCAGCACGTCTCCCGCGCCAACGCTGGGGAGCTGATCCGAATCTCCGATAAGTATAAGTCTCGTTCCGGGCTTAAGAGCAGACAAAAGAGAGCTGAACAAAAACACGTCTATCATACTGACCTCGTCAACTATGACAACGTCGCTGTCCAGAGGATTATCCTCGCCTCTGAAGAATTTCGGCTCGTCGGCTTCGGAAAACTCCATTTCCAGAAGTCTGTGCACGGTCTTGGCATTGGCTTGGGTAGCCTCACTCATTCTTTTTGCCGCCCTTCCCGTGGGTGCCGCAAGACTCACCCTTAAGCCAAGACGCAAAAATATCTTCAGCGCCGCTCTTATTATGGTGGTCTTTCCCGTTCCGGGACCGCCGGTGATGATGGTCAGGGAATTGTTTATTGCGGAAATGATCGCCTTCTTCTGTGCCGCCGCATAGCTTATACCGTCCTCAAGCTGTATCTCCTCGATAAGCCCCTCCGCGCCAACCACGGAGCCGTAGAGATCTATGGCCTTTAACAGCTCCAGCTTTTTAATGCAATTATTTTCAGCCTCAAAGGCTCTTTTGGTATATACCGCCGCCTGACCCTCTACTCTTTGCATAACAAGTCTGCCCATATTGCAAAGCCTTGTAACGGCATCCTCCACCAAAGCATCCTCCACGCCCAGAAGCCTTGCCGCCCCTTCGCAGAGGCTTTCGTAGGGCAGATAAACGTGACCGTTGGACGTGGAATTGTAATTTAAGAGGTATATTATACCCGACTCTATCCTACCGGGCGCATCGGGACTTACTCCCATACTCATAGCAAGCTTATCCGCGCGCTCAAAGCCGATGCCGTGTATCTCCTCGCAAAGCAGATACGGATTGGTCTTTATTATCTCCACCGCATTGCTTCCGAAGCACTTAAATATTTTCATCGAGGTGTTGGGGCCGAAATAATCCCCGAAGAACATCATAACGTTTCTCAGCCCAAACTGCTCTCTGAAGCTTTTGCAGATAGCGTCCGCCTTCTCTCGGGATATTCCCCTTACAGTACTCAAAAGCTCGGGGGAATTTTCCAACACGTCAAAGCTCGTGTCGCCGAATTGATCCACAATGCGCTTTGCCGTTTTGGGCCCAACGCCCTTTATTGCTCTGCTTGAAAGATACTTTAATATCCCGTCGGTGTTGTGCGGTATCACAAGCTCAAAAATACTAACGGAAAACTGCCTGCCGTAAACGGGATGGGTCACCCACTTTCCCATCAGGCTGACCTCGTTGCCAAGCCTCAGCCCGGGCATTATACCCACCACGGTAAGGGGCTCCTTCTCCCATTCTATCACCGCCACGGTATAACCGTTCTCGTCGTTGCGGTATACTATCTCCTCGATAGCACCCTCTATTTTTATTAAATCATCTCTGTTGAGAGGAAGATCTTCGTTTCTCATAAATCCTATCCCTTAAGTTATATACGGCAGCAAATACCACTGCGCCAATACAAAACAAACCCAGCGGAAGATCGCCCCACAGCGTGTAGAGGCTCATATCGTCCCTGACCTCGGCACTGTCAGTCAATACTCCCGCCTTCATAGCCCCCAGAACCGAGCTGCATTCTCCCTTTGGAGTTATAAAGGCGCTTATGCCCGAGTTTGCGCTTATCACAACGCTTCTTCGATTCTCCACCGCCCTGAAAACACTCTGTGCAAGATGCTGAGTCGTAGCCGCACTGTCCTTGAACCAGGAATCGTTGGTGCAAAGCACTATCAGCTCCGCAGAATCCTCCGCCGCATCCCTTGCCAGCGGCGCAAAGGCGGAATCAAAGCACACCAATGCTCCCACCTTCACTCCGGCCGCCTCGAACACCGCACTGTCCTCTCCCGGAGCAAGATCGGAGGAAAGCTGATTTATCTGCGTGAGAAAGGGCGCCACCACCGAAAGAACCTCTCTGAAGGGCAGATACTCTCCGAAGGGAACAAGATGCCTCTTTGAATACCTCCCCGTGATGCCGCTTTCATCAAAGCCCAGCACAGAGTTTTGCTGCCTTCCGTCCTCGGAACGGGTAAAGGCTCCCACCACAAGCTCACTGTCCGTAACGATGCTTACGTAGCTGTAAAGCTCGGCGTAGTAGCTCCCGTCCTCCACCAAAACGGGCAGAGCCGTTTCGGGCAGAATTATCAGATCACTGCCTTCAATGTCAAAGGCGGTATCAATATAGGCGGAATATATTTTATCAAAGCTATCGGCCTGCCATTTTTCTCCCGAAAGGATATTTCCCTGAACCGTGCTTATCTTCACCTCGCCCTTGCCCTCTCCGATACACAGTCCATAGACGGCACCGAAGGCAAGGTTTGATATCAGAACAGAGGCCGCGGTAACGGCAAGAGCGGCTTTTTTCAGCTTCAGCCCCATAGCTCCGCAGCAGCTTATAAATACGGTGATAAAGCTTACGAAAAGGCTTCCGAAAAGGCTCGCGCTTTGAATGTAGGGCGTAAAAGTATATTGCCCTACGGATATTCTCGACCAGGGAAAGCCCAATCCCCCCTGCTCCAGCAGAAGCTCAGCAAGCATCCAAAGCGACGCCGTTACAAGGGCGGTCAGAAGACCCCCTCTTTTTTTGCAGATAAGCCCCGCTACGGGAAATAGGGCTCCGCAGATGGCACTGTGCAACGCACTGAGCGCCAACCACGCAAGAACAAGCATTAAAAGCGTAAGCAAGGGCGGAAAGCCCACGGTCTCCAAGGGGTACATACTTATAAGAAAGCTGTAAACCGTCAGCTCGTAGCCGAAAAAGAAGAAAAATCCGCAGGAATAGCCCCTCTTCGGCGTGGCAAAAAAGAGATAAAAGCCCCAAAAGAGCCCCAAAAAGCTGAGCACGAAAAGCTGAGGTATCACCAAGGGCAGGGCGGCGACTATGCCGCACAGCAGCATGGCGCATCTTTTATGGCGACAAGCCGCTTCAAGGATCCTTTTCAAGAGAATTCTCCTTCCCGAAGCCGTCAAGACCTCCTCTTGATATAGCTCCGAATATTTTTGATTTTATGTCTCTGTTGTCCCTTTCAAGCTGAAGGATAAGCTTTTTCATTTCCTCCCTGCGGGTGTTTTTGTCGGCGGGACAGGTGCTTTTTACAACGGGAAGACAAGCCTTCTTAATAAAGCCCGTCAACTCCTTCTCCCGCACGTATATCATCGGTCTTATCTGTGTAATGCCGCTTTTTTCAAGATGGGTCACGGGACTGAAGGTGCCGAGCCTGCCGCCGTAGAAAAGATTGAGCATAAAGGTGTCTATAACGTCGTCGCAGTGATGCCCCAGGGCAAGCTTGTTGCATCCGAGACGTGCCGCCGCCTTATTTATGGCTCCGCGGCGCATCTTTGAGCAAAGGGAGCAGGGGTTCTTTTCCTTACGGTTTTCAAATATCACCGATGCAATGGCAGTATGCTCCACGCGATACTCCACCCCCAGCTTTTTACAGAATTCATCTATGGGAGAAAAATCCATCGGCTCCGAAAAGCCCATATCAACGGTCAACGCAACAAGAGAATAGCTTTTGGGATAGAACTCCCTCATTGCGGCAAGAGCACACAGAAGCGCCAGCGAATCCTTTCCGCCGCTTATGCCCACCGCTATTTTGTCGCCGTCTTCTATCATTTCATAGGCGTCCGTTGCGCTTCGCACCAGACTCATCAGCCTTTGTAAGGTCATATATTGCACCCTTCTACCATTCTAATAAAGATATTATACATTATATTGTATGGTATTGCAAGATGTTTTTTGTGATATCAAAACTTAGAACAAGCGAGAAAACAAAAGAAAACGAGAGAAAATAAAAGAAAATAAAAAATATTTTAAAAACCTATTGACAAAAACAAAAGTATGGGGTATAATAACGCCCGTATTAAAGATATCGGAGGAATAACTATGTCCACATTTATGGCAAAAGCCGAGACAATCGAGCGTAAGTGGTACGTTCTGGACGCTGCAGGCAAGCCCCTTGGTAAGCTTGCTGTTGCTGCTGCAAACATTCTCCGCGGCAAGCACCGTCCCGAGTTCACCCCCCACGTAGATTGCGGCGAATACGTTATCGTCATCAATGCTTCCAAGGCAGTTCTTACCGGAAAGAAGCTTGAGCAGAAGAAGTATTACTATCACACCGGATACATCGGCGGACTGAAGACCGTCAGCTACAAGGATATGATGAAGAACAACCCCGAGAAGGCAGTTACTCTCGCCATCAAGGGAATGCTTCCTCACAACTCCATCGGCGACAAGAGCCTCACCCGTCTGAGAGTGTTCGCAGGCGACACACACAACCTTCAGGCACAGAAGCCTGTTGAGCTGAACTGAGTTAGGGGGATATTTAGATGAATTACGCAAGCGCAAAGCCTTATTTCTACGGCACAGGCAGAAGAAAGAAATCCGTAGCACGCGTTCGCATCTACCCCGGCACAGGTGCGATCACCATCAATAAGAGAGATATCGACGACTACTTCGGTCTCGAGACTCTGAAGCTCATCGTTCGTCAGCCCTTCGAACTCACCGACACAATGGGTAAGTTTGATGTTATCTGCAACGTATGCGGCGGCGGAATCTCCGGCCAGGCAGGCGCTATCCGTCACGGCATCTCCAGAGCACTTCTCCAGGCAGACGCAGAGACCTATCGCGTTACCCTCAAGAAGGCAGGCCTCTTGACCCGTGACCCCAGAATGAAGGAAAGAAAGAAGTACGGTCTCAAAGCCGCACGTCGCGCTCCTCAGTTCTCCAAGAGATAAGAAATTTACAATCTCAAAAACACACAAAAACCCTTGGAAACGGCTTGTTTTCAAGGGTTTTTACTTTCCTCGGTCAAAAATCAAAAGGGCTAAAAACAGATCCATACCCCAAAAAACCATAATTAAAGGAAGGCTTTTAGCCTTCCTTTTTTGTTTTAATCAAAAAATTGCCGACTGATCTGCAAGCCGTTAAACAACAAGGGAAAAAGTCTCTCAAACAAATTTAACCGCAGTGCCGTAAACGATGACCTCAGCCGCGCCCTGCATTACCGCAGAGGAGGCGTACCTGATGTTGATCACACCGTCTGCCCCCAAAGCCTCGGCTTCCTCCACCATACGCTTGGTTGCGATGGCGCGGGCTTCGTTCATCATCTCGTTGTAAGCCTTCAGCTCACCACCGAACATAGTCTTAAAGCCCTGAGCAATATCCTTTCCCAAATGCTTTGACTGAATGGTGCTTCCTTTCACAATGGAAAGAGTTTCCAAATTTTTTCCCGTGATAAAATCAGTAGTTACTAATATCATCGTCCTCACTCCTTATTTCTTTAATTCTTTCAATGCAGGTTTTGATCGCCAGGATGGCAAAGCCCAGCGGCAGAACAGCCAGAAGATATTTTAAGATCCCGTCCACGTAAAAAACGATCACCGAAAAGTAGACTATAAAATATATCATCATAACCAGCGCCACAACGATCGGCGCTATCATTTTTCTGAAATTGCTCTTCAAAACCCTCACCTCTCTGATTTTATTATAACACAGAGCTTTAAAAAAATCAACAAAAAAAATCCCGCGCAAAATGCGCGGGATCTGACAAAGCAAAAATCAGTTGAGCTCTGCGAAGTACTTAATGGTTCTAACCATCTGAGAGGTGTAGCTGTTCTCGTTGTCGTACCAAGAAACAACCTGTACCTGATAGGTCTCGTCATCGATCTTGCTAACCATGGTCTGAGTAGCATCGAAGAGAGAACCGAACTTCATACCGATTACGTCGGAGGAAACGATCTCGTCCTCGTTGTAACCGAAGCTCTCGGTAGCAGCAGCCTTCATTGCAGCGTTGATACCCTCAACGGTAACGTCCTGACCCTTAACAACTGCGATAAGGATGGTGGTGGAACCGGTGGGAGTGGGGATACGCTGAGCAGCGCCGATGAGCTTGCCGTTGAGCTCGGGGATAACCAGACCGATAGCCTTAGCAGCACCGGTGGAGTTGGGAACGATGTTCATAGCGCCTGCGCGAGAACGACGGAGATCGCCCTTTCTCTGGGGACCGTCAAGGATCATCTGGTCGCCGGTGTATGCGTGAACGGTGGTCATGATACCGCTCTGGATTGCTGCATAGTCGTTAAGAGCCTTAGCCATGGGAGCGAGGCAGTTGGTGGTGCAGCTTGCTGCGGAGATGATCTGATCATCTGCAGTAAGAGTATCGTGGTTGGTGTTGAAAACGATGGTCTTCAGATCCTTGCCTGCGGGAGCGGAGATAACGACCTTCTTTGCGCCTGCTTCGATGTGAGCCATGCTCTTCTCTTTGCTGGTGTAGAAACCGGTGCACTCGAGAACAACGTCAACACCGATCTTGCCCCAGGGGCAGTCAGCTGCGTTCTTCTCAGCGTAGATCTTGATCTCTTTTCCGTCAACGATGATGGAATCCTCAGTAGCCTCTACAGTGTGCTTGCCCTCGCCGTACTTACCTGCGAAACCGCCCTGAGCGGTGTCATACTTGAGAAGGTGAGCCAGCATCTTGGGGCTGGTGAGGTCATTGATTGCAACTACGTCGTAGCCCTCTGCGTCAAACATCTGTCTGAATGCGAGACGGCCGATACGACCGAAACCGTTAATAGCAACTTTTACGGACATGGTAAATTTCTCCTTTTTATTTTATAATTTTTTTACTATGTTATTGTATACCATTTTTGACAAAATTACAAGAGCTTTTTTGAAAAATTTTCAAATTCGTCTTAAATTTTCAATAAATTTATCGCGTTTCTTTTGGTTATATCGCACAATTCCTCCGTTGTTACCCCCTTTACCGAGGCAAGAACGGCAAGTGTTTCGTAGCAATATCGGGAATCGTTTCTGTATTTTCTGTAGGGCACCGGTGTAAGATAGGGCGCATCCGTTTCCACCAGGATCCTATCAAGGCTCACTTCCTTAGCCGCCGCTCTCAGATTCTCCGCGTTCTTAAAGGTAACCGATCCGCTGAAGGAAACGTACCATCCGCGCCTTATCAGATCCTTTGCCATCTCGCCGCTTCCCGAATACGAATGCACTATTCCAAAGGCATCCTTATGGCGGTATACAAAGTCCATTATATCCCCGTGCGCCTCCCTATCGTGAAGCACTATGGGAAGCCCAAGCCTCTCGCTCAGGCAAAACATCTTCTCCAAAACCCTTTTCTGAGTCTCCCTGCTGACAAAATCGTAGTGATACTCCAATCCGCACTCTCCCACTGCCACCGCCTTGGGATGGGCCAAAAGCTTCTCCAGCTTCTCCTCGTCGCCCTCTTGGAATTTATCCGCATCCGAGGGATGAAAGCCCAGCGCGCAGTACACAAAGGGATATCTCTCTGCCAGCTCCAATGCCCTCAGCGACGATTCCATATCCGTGGCACAGTGCATCACGTAGTCCACACCGAAGGGATTTATCTCATCCCCTCTGCCCAGCCTTGTCAGAAGCTCGTCCCGATCCTCGTCAAAGCGCTCATCGTCGTAATGGGCGTGGGTATCGAATATTCCCATCAGCTTATCCTTGATCCCACTTCAACGGCATCGTCAAGGAAGACCACCTTAACGTCCTCGTCGCCGCCCGCAAGTATCATTCCGAAGCTTTCCTCTCCGCAGAGCACCGCCTTCTTAAGGTTCGCAACCACGATGACCTTCTTGCCTATCATTTCCTCGGGGCTGTAGTAGAGCGCTATTCCGGACACGATCTGTCTCACTCCGTCGCCCATATCCACCTTAAGCTTCAGAAGCTTCTTGCTCTTCTTGATCTTTTCGCACTCCAGAACCTTTCCGCATCTGAGCTCGCACTTGAAGAAGTCGTCTATTCCGATCTCCTCCAGATGCTCTATCTCCTTCTTCTCCTCCACGGGCTCCTGCGCCTTCATCTGCTTTTCGTGGATCTCGTTAAGAAGCTTTTCCTCGTCCAATCTTGCAAAGAGCATAGGACACTCGCCCATAGCCTTTCCTGCCTCAAGCACTCCCAGCTCATCCTTCCAATCCTTACACTCAACTCCGAAGGCCGCTGCGATCTTCTGCGCTGTCTCGGGCAGGAAGGGGAACAGATGGATAGCCGCAAAGCGGATGACGTCCAGAAGATTATATATTACCGTCTCAAGGCGCTTCTTGCCCTCCTCGGTCTTTGCAAGCACCCAGGGCTCAGTCTCGTCTATATATTTATTGGCTCTGTGAAGTATCTCAAACACGCAATCTATCGCCTCTGCGGCTCTGTACTGCTCCATCTTTTCATAGCAAAGCTTTGCCTGCGCCTCTGCGGTGGCAAGCAGATCCTTATCCGTATCGTTAAGCTCGCCCCTGCAAGGTACTACACCGCCGAAATACTTCTTGGTCATTGCCAAGGTCCTGCTCACCAGATTGCCCAGATTATTGGCAAGCTCGGCATTATACTTCTTTATAACGTTCTCGTAGGTTATCATTCCGTCCTGGGCGTAAGGCATCTCACTGATAAGATAATATCTCACGCCGTCCACGCCAACGTATTCACTAAGCTCGTCGGCGTAAATGGTGTTGCCCTTGGATTTACTCATCTTATCAAAGCCCGCCAAGAACCAGGGATGGGCAAACACCTGCTTGGGAAGCTCCTCGCCCAGCGCCATAAGGATTATAGGCCAATAAATAGTATGGAATCTTAAAATATCCTTGCCGATAATGTGCACGTCGCATGGCCAATACCTTCTGTAAAGGTCGCCCTTCTCGTCTACGTCGTATCCCATCGCGGTGATATAATTGCTCAGAGCGTCTATCCACACGTATATAACGTGCTTGGGATCAAATTCCACGGGGATACCCCAGGTAAAGCTGGTTCTGGACACGCAAAGATCGCTGAGTCCGGGCTTTAAGAAGTTATTTATCATTTCCTTCTTTCTGGACTCGGGAGTGATAAAGTCGGGATTAGCCTCTATATGCTCCTCCAGGCGCTTCTGGTACTTACTCATCTTGAAGAAGTATGCCTCTTCCTTCGTCTCCTTTACCTGCGCTCCGCAATCGGGACACTTACCGTCGTTGAGCTGAGTCTGGGTATAAAAGGTCTCGCAGGGAGTGCAATACCATCCGGAATACTCGCCCTTATATATATCCCCCTGCTCATAAAGCTTGGTGAATATCTTTGTTACCACCCTTTCGTGCTGCTCGTCGGTGGTACGTATGAATTTATCGTAGCTGGTGTTCATAAGATCCCAAATGCCCTTGATCTCACCCGCTACCCTATCAACGTATGCCTTGGGCGCAATGCCCTCCTTCTCGGCGTATTCCTGGATCTTGATTCCGTGCTCGTCGGAGCCCGTCAGGAAAAATACGTCCTTTCCTATCATCCTCTTGAATCTTGCTATGGCATCGGTGAACACTATCTCATAGGTGTTTCCTATATGCGGCTTTCTTGAGGTATACGCTATCGCTGTTGTGATATAAAACTTTTCTTTCATTTCCTTTTTTCGGCAGGCGCTCCGAAAGCTAATGATTCTCCCTTCGCCCTACCATCCTCCTTGGGATTTTTTTATTAACTTATATTATACACCCTTTTTAAAAAAATTACAACCCACCTTTTTGAAAAAAGGTGGGACCAAAAACTTTTATTGTCGATCAAGTTTGTGCATACATATCCCACGACAGGGTTCTTAGCTCATATACGAAGATTTTCTTTTTGAAAAAACAAAGAAAGCCCGAAGAAGCGGCATAAAACCTGCTTTTCGAGCTTTTGCTTTTTAAAAAACCAAGGCGCCGTGCACAGCGCCTTGGCAAATGGGAGAATTATCTGGATTTTACGTATTTGATGTTAGGATTGTAATAGTCTGCTGCTTCTTTTTGCAGCTCGTTATCACCGAACGCATTTTCGGAAACCTTGCAATCCTCGGGAATGTTTGTTATTTTGATAAAGGGCTTATAGGCTTCAGTTTTATTAGTAGGAGTTAAAATAGCATCTTCGGCAATATATTCAACACTGTCGGGAATCTCCAGCTCTAACAAGTTTTCCAAGCCGAGAATATTCCACGTTTCCAAGCTCTTAAGGGTAGACGGCAATTTAAGAGAAAGGATTTCTCTGTTGCAATGCTCGAACACATTTCCGTTTATACGGGTTACACCTTCGGGTATCTCAACATGACCACCGATGCCAAGATACATCATTAAAACCCCGTCTATTATAACAAAATGCTCGGGGTCATTATCCACCACGTTTACGTTACTAAAAGCGCTTGTGTATTTCTCAAACATTTCATTATATTGAGCTTCGATTGAGGCAGTGTAATCGTTTACTTGCAAACCATAGCTACTACCAAAACAATACAGAGAATCTACATAATCTTCCCTATAGCCGGAAAGACTTATTGAATATTTTCCAACGAGATCAATCGTTTTTAAAGAAGGACAGTTATTAAAGGTACCTTCACAAATATAAAGCTCGGAATTATTAATGTTTCCATTGATTTTTTCCAATACGGTATTTCCCGAAAATGCCTTTGACATAATGTGTTTGATGCTTCTATCAACTGTAAACTCTTTATTTGTTCCGTAATCGCTGTGGCTCCAGAGAACTCCGTTGCTCACAAAGCCACCGTCAATATACTCTACCAAACCATCTTCGGGCAATTCAAAGACAAAGCCGGGGTCAGCTTTCTTTTGTTCGCCGATCCATTGGTGAAGCTTGGAAAAGTAATCATATATAGCGTCTACCGTTTCTTCAATATTATAGATACTAATATAGCTATCCAAGAGTGAATAATTTACAACAAGACTCTTCGTGACCAAATTTATCGCTTCGGCTACCTTGGGGTCTATATCACCAAAATCTTTATCGGGGTCATTTGCGATATCTTTAGAGAGTTTTTTTATTATTCTTTTTGCATCATCAAGAGTCATTTCTTCCTCTTGGGTAACAGGCTGATCGGAGGTTTCTTTTTGTTCTGTCGTTTCTTTTGTCAAAGGCAAGGTTTTATTTTCCGTTTTCTCAGAAGTGATCGGCTTTGTATTCGGCAATGTTTCAAGCGGCTTTGTCGGCTCGCTTCCCTGACAGGAAGTAAAAACGCTTAAAAGCATTACCGTGACCAAAAGTATTGACAATAATTTTTTCATAATGCTGTTACTCCTTATAAGTGATAAAAATTTGATAAAGTTGTGTTTCTTCATAACGGAATCGCCTCCTTTTTTAATTTTTTTATTTGTTGAAAAAACACAGGTTTCGGTCACAAATGAACCGTCGGCGTTTTATCGCTCTATACTCTTATCGCCTCAAAGTGCCAAATTATCTATTCCTTGCCAAAAATTTTTAAATAAGAAAAAAAGGAGAGGTGCACCTCTCCTTTTCGCGATTTATACTTCTTTCAGCTTTTCAAGCTTGGCTCTTACGCTTTCACGCTGGTCGGAAGTTTCAAAATACACAGTTGTTTCTATATGCTCATTTAAAAGCTCATAAGTTATTCCCGCTTCTTTATATTCCTCTACACTGTGCTCCACAAGCCATTCTCCCGTTATTACCTCTTCCCCTGCCAAAAATGCATTTATAAGGTAATGGGAATAAAAGCCCGCCTTGTCTCCCGAATAGATCATATCTATTGCTCCTTCAAAGAACAACGGCTCTCCTAGTATTTCCTTTCTTCTTTGATCTAATTTCTCTATCTTTTCCCTCGGAATTCCCAGCTCTACTATTGCGGTATATGCATTATGCTCTATGCTATCCCTTGTTCCTTTGGGATTTACGTGCTCAAACTGCTGAGCCCATTCATCATACGCTTCTTGATATTCTTTCAATTTGCCGATAATTCCGCCGGGGTTTATATCCGGGCTCAAGCCTCTTGAATACCAGAATTCACTTGTTCCCATATTTCCCCCCGTTGCGGGCGGTGCCACTGCGCCTGTGCTTGTGGGCGGTACAGTGCTTGTGGGCGGGGTGGCTGTTGTTGCCGGGGCTTCGATTGTCTTAGCCTCGGTTTCAGGCAAAGTCTTGGGGGCTTCCTGTCCTGCACAGCTTGCAAATATTGCGCATATCATCAATGCGGCAAGTATCAAAGTAATTATTCTTTTCATTTCTCCATCTCTCCTTTCGGTTTAGTTTCGGCTTAGGTCACGTTAGACGTGGAATTTATAAAGTTTATATCCGGGTAAAACCTTTTAACGTTAATGCAATTTGTGTAATCGGGCCAGTTTGGCGAGTTGTTTCTGTTTGGACCGCTGAAAGCACTAAAGTGAAGATGTATTCCTCCCGTTCCGCTTTCTCCCCTATCTACATCGCCGGTGTTTCCTACCCTTCCCAACGCAGTTCCAGCAGTAACAATTTGTTCTTCCTCAACCATAACTGATCCAGCTACCATGTGTATACATGCAACTCGAATATCCCTTCCGTTAGAATCAAGAACTCCTGTTGATATCACAACTCCATATCCGGCATCGGCATCATTGTAAAAAGTTCTTAGAACAATACCATCAACCGGGCTATAAATCATATCACCCGATATTCCCGAGTCTGCAAAATCCACACCGTAGTGATTTGGTCTTGAAAAAGTTCTGTAATCGCTGGTTATTCTCAAATGAGGTTCGCTATCGGGGAATACCCACTGAAAACCCATATCTCCCAAAGGGTCCTTTTCTTCTATCAAGTTAAGATACCACCTTTGTTGCGAAGCTCCGCTATATCTCCAGGTTTGGATGGGTGTATTTGCCGAGGTGCTGGGTCCTCTCACGTCAAAAACCTGTTTTGCGCTGCAGGCTGCGGCAATTCTAAAGGTTCCTCCTGTTGACGGAATTATCCTGAACCTCTGAGCAACGCCGTCATTATCCGCTTGCAAAGCCAAATCGGTTCCGTTTGAATCCGCGCCGCCTACAACTCCTATCTGATATCCGGTGTTGTTATATGCCTTTATCTCGTAATATCCGTTTTCAAGATATACGATCTCCCATTTTTGAGTGTCGGCTGTAGAGCTTGCAGTCTGTACTATACTCGTCCCCGATCTTGAAAGATATAAATTGCTGTAAGCGCTTCGTATTTTGTACACACCTTCCGAGATCGGCATTTCCGTAAGCTGAGGCACCAATTCCCAAACTTGGTTCATGTTTGTGGAGCTGTAGGTCTGCATAAATACGTTGCCTGCAGAGGTTGAGCTTCTTCCCGAAGAACTTCCGTCGGAGCTACCGTATGAAGTGAGAGCTTTGTTCAGATCATAATACGATACAATTATTATCCTTTGTGCTCCAACGCTGTCAATACGAAAGCACTGATTCATTCCGCTTTCGAAATAATCCTTAAGCGCCACGTTGCTTCCGTTGGATATAACTCCCGCCGCCTCGCTGTCTATGCTCAAAAGCTTTCCGTTTCCGTTATTGCTACACAACGGATATATATTATATTATAATACTTTTCGAAGCTGTCATAGGAAAACTTAAACAATTGCATTTCCTGTCCATTCCTATCCTCTTGATAAATATTCGTGTCTTCGGTATAATTTGTACCTCCGCCATTTGGATAGGCTTTATGGACGTTTAAAAATTTTCCGCTGCCAACGTTTTTCAATGCGAATATTCCGCCGTCGGGAATCCCTCCCGCTTCAACTGCTTCAACTGCTGCGCTTGCATTAAAACTAAAACATACAACACACAAAATAATAGCTGTAATTACCGCGGTAAATTTCTTCATTTTTCTTTCTCCCTTCGATTTGTAAACAAAGTTTATTTTCCTCTTTTCTTTTCGTGTTTTTTGTTCAAGGAGAAAGCTTCACCCGAACAAAAGCTTTACAAATAAACCATTGGCGTATACCTCTCTTTCTTTGTCTTCATAGTCTTATCGCCTCAAAGTGCCAAATTATCTATTCCTTGCCAAAATTTTTTCAAATTTTTTTTGCATTACAAAAAGGAGAGGCGTACCTCTCCTTTTCGCTGTATTATTTAAGCTTTTCCAGCTTCGCTCTTACGCTTTCACGCTGGTCGGAAGTTTCAAAATACACAGTTGTTTCTATATGCTCATTTAAAAGCTCATAAGTTATTCCCGCTTCTTTATATTCCTCTACACTGTGCTCCACAAGCCATTCTCCCGTTATTACCTCTTCCCCTGCCAAAAATGCATTTATAAGGTAATGGGAATAAAAGCCCGCCTTGTCTCCCGAATAGATCATATCTATTGCTCCTTCAAAGAACAACGGCTCTCCTAGTATTTCCTTTCTTCTTTGATCTAATTTCTCTATCTTTTCCCTCGGAATTCCCAGCTCTACTATTGCGGTATATGCATTATGCTCTATGCTATCCCTTGTTCCTTTGGGATTTACGTGCTCAAACTGCTGAGCCCATTCATCATACGCTTCTTGATATTCTTTCAATTTGCCGATAATTCCGCCGGGGTTTATATCCGGGCTCAAGCCTCTTGAATACCAGAATTCACTTGTTCCCATATTTCCCCCCGTTGCGGGCGGTGCCACTGCGCCTGTACTTGTGGGCGGTACAGTGCTTGTAGGCGGGGTCGCTGTTGTTGCGGGCGGTGTTGATGTTGTTGCGGGGGCAGAGCTTATTATCGAAGACGAGCCTTCGGAGCTAAAGGGATCTGTGGTCGGAACAACGGGAGCACCGTCGCCGATATGAGGAATCAGAAGCATCACCGAAACTATAATAGCAAAGGCTGCCGCCATAGGCAAGATCCGCTTTACCGCAGGAAGCCATGCGCCGCCTTCAGCCAATTTCTTTTTCGGCAACGGCTTTCTTATTTTCTTCAGATGCTCCTGCAAAGCGCTGTCGCTTATTCCCTCCAAGCTTAGTCTGAGCTCTATCGCCTCATCGAGAAGTGCCGTGTCCTCGTCCGACTTATGCTCGGAAATTATCTTATCCAAAGCATTTTTAAGCTCATTTTCGTTTTCAATATTCCGAGCTTCCAAAAGCTCTTCAAGCTTACTATCCATTTCCTAAACCTGCTTTCATTGATTAAAAATATTGCTTATTTCTTGTCTTGCCAACTTTTCGGCTTTAATCAATCTCATTCGCAAAGCCGTATAAGACAGTCCCACTCTCTCAGCCACCTCACTGATGCTGAGCTTTTCCAAAAACCTGAGCTTAAAGGCTTCCCGTAATTCCGGCGGCAGTGCTTTTATGATCTGATCGAGGCTGTTTTCGGGGATGGTATCAAGCGCAAAATACTCATCCTCTTTACCTCCGAGCTCAGCCTCGGTCAGATCTTCGAAAGAAGAAAGCTTTTTTGACTGTTTTGACTTTTTCTTCAGTGCTCTGCGTATCAAATTATCGGCAGTTCTATAAAGCCAGGTTCTGATTCCCTTTTCCTTATCAAGAGAATCCCATTTTTCAAAAAGGATTATCAAACTATCGTTATACACTTCATCGGCAAGATGAACGTCAAAGGAAGCTTCCACAAGGCAATAGCGATACAATGCCGAGCCATGCAACTCGACCAGCTTTTCAAATATCAACTCGTCAAACATATCTCTACACCTCGCGCTTGTGTCTTTCCCTCTCCATACTCTTATCGCCTTAAAATACCAAATTATCTATTGCTTTCAAAAATTTTTTTATTTTTTCCTACCTTTTTGAAAAAAGGTAGGTCCAAAAACTTTCAATGTCTTCCACCTTTTTGAAAAAACCGAGGAACATCAGATTTTATATAAAATAACGCATCGAGCACTATGTTTGCACTACACAGCATCGAATTAAAAGTTTTTTGCCCCTCTTTTTTTCAAAAAAGAGGGCGGGGCTTGGGGCAGAGCCCCATAAAAAACACAAACGGGTATGGGGCAGCGCCCCATATATGATCCTTATAAGCCTCAGATCTTCAAGCCCAAAAGATCAACAAAAGCGCCGCAAATAATGCCCACAACAATAAGATAAGCCAGAACACCAAAATTCTGCTTCAAGGAACGGTTGGTTTTAAAGAGCACCAGCAATCCCACACCGCTTCCCGAAAGCAAGCCCGATATCATAGCACCGAAGCTGATGCTTCCCTCCAAAGCAAGAGAGGTTATCAAAACAGAGGAAGCGCAATTGGGTATTAAGCCAACTAAAGAACTGATAGGATATGCCAACCAAGGAACAGAGGAAAAGAAACCGGCAATAAAATCCTCGGACACGATCTCTATCGCCGCGCCCATCACCAGATTAAAAACAAAAATGAAAAGAAAGACCTGAAAAGTATGCTTCAAAGCGGAGCGAAGCACACCTCTGCTGTGGCAGTTACAGCCCTCGTGCTCGCAAAGCTCCTCCACGGTGCTGTGGCCGCGATCCTTCTTCAAAAGCTTCAGCGCAAAATCGAGAGCAAATCCGAAAAGTAATGCGGCAACAAACTTAACGGCGAGAGTGATGCCGATCGCCGAGGCAGGCACGGAATTTGAGATCATTACGGGAAGCATTTCATCGCCCGTGGAAAGAAAAACCGCCACAAGAGTGCCCGCGGTAACAAGACCGCCGGAATAAAGCCCCGCAACAGCCGCGCCGAATCCGCACTGAGGCAAAAGTCCCAAGGCAGCACCCGCCGCGGGAGCAAAGCCCTTGCAGGAGCTTATCATCCCCACCGTGCGCTCCTTTGCCCTATGCTCCACAAATTCCATAACAAGATAGCTCAAAAAGAGAAAGGGTAAAAGCTTCAGGGAATCCAAAACAGCGTGCTCCAGCAAATGGCTCAAGCCGTGAAGTGTAAACAGCTCAAAAAACCGCTCCTTCATTTCAAAGCCTCCTTTTCTCTGCAGCTTTTGCATTTTCCCGTAACGGTAGTCTGAAAGCCGTCTATCTCAAAGCCGTGTATCTCAAGAAAATGCCTCTTCAATTTATCAAACTCCGCACAATGCAAATGGCTTAGCCTTCCGCAGGTATTGCAGACCAAATGATAGCTGTCCCGACAAGCCTCGCCATACACGTAGCAGGCGCCACCCGGCTCGTTTATCCTTCTCACAAGGCCCTGAGCATACATATTCTCCAGATATCTGTACACAGTGGTCCTGCCCACAGATATATTTTTCTCCTCCAGGGCACGGCACAGATCCTGAACGCTCAGATGCTGCCCCTGATTCTCTGCCAAAAGCTCCTTTATAGCCCGCTTTTGCTTGGTAAGGTATTTTTCCGGTCTCATAATATCTCCAATTCGAAATTGAAATTCATTTTCATAATCGCAGATGCAATTATATCTTATCCGCGGAATTTTGTCAAGTTTTTTCTTTTCGGGAACTTATTACATAAATAAATTTACATATTTCTCTTGATTTTCCTTGCCGATTATAGTATTCTATTAATATGAAGAAAATTATAAAAGGGATGGGTGTACCAATTGAAAAAACTCCTTTACTTATTATTGATATTCTGCCTCCTTCTGGGAGCATTTTCCATCACCGCAAGCGCTGAAAACGGAGTAGTTCTTTCCAAGGATCTCAACGCCGAAAACGCTCAGCAGGGCTGGACCTGGGACGGAAGCAAGCTAAAGCTCACCAACGCCTCCGTAAGCTGCAACGGCGATGCGTTTACCTTGCCCGCAGGCGCAATGATCGAGATAAACGGAAGCTGTACCGTCTCCTGCAGCGGCACTGCCTTCAACCTTTCGGGAGATACCACCTATATAATGGGCAAGGGCACGCTTCACGTGACCTCCTGCACCAACGGTATAGTGGGAAAATCCATAAGTGTTCAGGGTCCCACCATACATATTTCCTCAACAGACAAGGGCGCCCTTCTGGAGGGCAAGCTGGGACTGATCTCGGGAAATATCAGCTTTGAAAACGGAGTCCAATGCACAGGCGCATCCCTTGCGCCCGACCTTTATCTTGTTCAGGCAAGCAACTCCACCAAAAGCAGCTCCACCGCACAGCTCCTCCCCGTGACCGCAGAGCCCCACGTTGCCATCGGTACTCTGTATAAGCTCAAGGTCACCGCAGACTCCAACGTCACCGTAAACGGCGTAAAGGAATTTGAAAAGAGCTACGTTTGCGGCGACGTTGTATCCCTTGCCGCAAGCCCCGAAAAGAGCTTCCATTCCTGGACGTTCTCCGACAACGTAAAGCCCTTCAGCGGCGACAGCTCCGCCTCTCAGATAAAGCTTCTGATGCCCTCAAGCGACGCAAGCATCAAGGCAAACGCAGGCTACAAGCTCTCCTTTAAGATATCGGGCAAGGGCGATATAATCACCAAGCAATCCATTCACGCCGCAGGTGAAAAAGTCATTATCGAAGCCAAGGCGGCAAGCGGAAACGTATTTTCAAGCTGGAGCGCACCCTCGGGAAGCTTCGAGGATGCAAAAAGCTCCACCACCGAATTTACAATGCCCGCAAGCAGTGTAACGGTAACCGCAAGCTTTGCCCCCCTCAGCGGCGGCTTGACAATTGAAGCCACCGAGGGCGGAAAGGTATCGCCTCAATCGGGCAACTATCCCGCAGGCTCCAAGATCACCCTTACCGCCACCCCCGATGCAGGCTACGCCTTTGACAGCTGGATAGCAAGCTCGGGCACCATAGAGAATCCCCTGGGAGCAACCACGGTATACACCGTCCCCGAGGGCAATGCAAAGATCACCGCAAGCTTTGTCAAGCTCGTTGCTCCTCCCAGCGAATTCACTCTAACCGTAACCGTCACCAATCCCGCGGGAGGCACCGTCAATATAAAAGGAGGAAAATATTCCGCAGGCGAAAAGATCGACCTTTTGTGCACGGTAACAAATACCAAGGATTGGCTCTTTATGGGCTGGAGCGCAGGAGCGGGAAGCTTCAGCAATTACACGACTGCCTCCACACAGTTCACCATGCCCATGCAGGACGTTGAGGTAAAGGCTATAATCGGCAGCACCACCAACACTCTAACCGTCACCTCCACCGAGGGCGGTGTGGTCCTGGACAATATGGGCGTTGAGATCACCGGCTCCGAGCCGCTTTCCGAGACTGTGCTTAAGGGCACCCCCATGAGCTTTATCGCTCAGCCTATGGAGGGCTATATGTTCTCGGGCTGGACAGTATCCGGCGGAGACCCTCTCAAGAATCCGTCCACACCCGCTCTTACCTACGTAATGGGCGCGGAAAGCGTCACCTTGACCGCCAACTTTATAAAATCCTCCTATGACCTGGACGTATCGGCCCAAGCGGGAGGAAAGGTAAATACCTCCGGCGGCTATAAGTCCCTGGGAACCACCATCAAGCTTACCGCCACCCCCGATGCAGGCTATATTTTCGGCGGCTGGGACATAGTATTCACCACCGATGCGGAATTCGAGCTCATATACTCCGCCATCACCGAGAAAAATCTGCTGGACTCCCAAAGCATAAGCTTTGCTATGCCCGCCTGCCCCGTGACTCTGGTGGCTAAATTCTTCAAGGAGGGCGCACCGATTCCTTCCACTGGCACGCAAGCTCCCCCCACACAAACCCATAGTCAGACTCCCATAGGCACCGCACCCCACGACAGCGGCTTTGAAAGCGGCGACGACGCCCCCGTTGAGGAGACAAGCTTCCCCTGGTACGTGATAGTAATATTTGCACTTCTGGCACTTATCGGCGTGCTTTTGGTAATGCGCTCCGAAAAGAGGAGAAGAGAGGGCAAGGTAAGCATATATAAGGAGCTTTTTGCAAAGCACAATATGAAGAACCTGCAAAAATCCGCAACCAAGAAGATAAAAAAAGACGAGGATGAGGAGTAAAAAAATTGAGAAAAGCAGAAGAGAATCATAAAAAAATACTTCAAAAAATACTTGACGAGGGCTATCCCGACGTCGATCCCCGCCCCCGTTATCCCGACGGCACCCCCGCACACACCATAAGCATCAACCACGTTTTGACCTCCTACGATCTTTCCAAGGGTGAGTGTCCAATAATCACCCTCCGACCCATAGCCTGGAAAAGCTCCGTAAAGGAGATACTTTGGATATACCAGGATGCCTCCAACGATCTTGACCGCCTGGAAAACCATTACGGCATCCGTTGGTGGAGAGATTGGGAATCCAAGGACAGACCGGGCACCATCGGTCAGCGTTACGGCGCCACCGTGAAAAAATACGATCTTATGAAAAGGCTTCTTTCGGGGATAGAGAGCAATCCCTATGGCAGACGCCACATTATGAGCCTTTGGCAGGAGGCAGACTTTAAGGAGAGCGACGGTCTTATGCCCTGCTGCTATGAGACCTTGTGGAACGTCAGAGGTAAATACCTTGATATGACCATGATCCAGCGCTCCAGCGATTACGCCACCGCAGGCGTTATAAACGAGCTTCAGTACAGCGCTCTGTTAATGATGGTAGCAAGGCATCTGGGCTATGAGCCCGGTGTATTTACACACTTCAACGTAAACGTGCAGATCTACGACAGACACGTAGAGCAGGCAAAGGAGCTTATAAGAAGAGAGCCCATAGCCTGCAATCCCCGTCTTGTATTAAACCCCGAAAAGAAGGATTTCTACTCCTTCACCATCGATGACTTTACCCTGGAGGACTATCCCTTGGACGAGATCAAGGAGAAAAATCCTCAGCTGAAATTCGAGCTTGGGATCTGATATGACACTTTCAAAGCATCAATGCGATCTTCTCACCAAGCAGCTATTGATAATCGGCGAGCAAATGATACTCTGCGGCAGTGAGATCCACCGCGTGGAGGACACGGTCCGCCGCATCGGCAAGGCATACGGCGCGCTCCGTACCGACATCTTTGCCATAAACAGCTGTATTTTTCTGGCAATGGAATTTCCATTTTTTGATGAACAGACCTACACCCGCCGCATCACCCGCGGCGAAAGCACGGATTATCAAAAGCTGGAAAGACTCAACGCGCTTAGCAGAAGCATCTGCGAGGCTCCCATCTCCCCCGATGAATTGGAAACGCGAGTCAAGGAGATAGTTTCCAAAAAAGCCTCCACGGCAAAATTTTTTATAGGAAGCGTGTTGGCGGCTTCAGCCTTCAGCCTTTTCTTCGGCGGCTCATATTTCGATGCCTTGGCGGCGGGTATTTTCGCCGTCATCATAGCGCTGATGCAAAGGTATCTCGCCTCCTACTGCCCCACCGCCTTTTTCTTCACCTTTACCGCATCCCTGGTGTCCGGTATTCTCATATATCTGACCTGCACCGCCTTCCCCGCACTTCATTCCGATAAGGTGGCTATAGGCGATATTATGCTTCTTGTACCGGGAATCGGTATAACCACCTCCGTGAGAAATATGCTGGTAGGCGATACCGTTTCGGGCTGGCTGAGATTTGTAGAGGTCCTGCTTCAGGCGGCGGCTCTTGCCGCAGGATTTATGCTTGCAATGGCAATTGCAGGAGGTGATCTGCTGTGATGGAGGCACTTTTGCAGATACTCTGGGCTTGGATAGGCTCCCTTGGCTTTATTTTGATATTCAACCAAAGAAGCTTAAGACTTCTTATCCCCGGAAGCCTTTGCGGAGCGTTTAGCTGGGCGGTTTATCTTCTTTGCGATATGGTCTTTAATATGGGAAGCTTTTTGTGCTCCTTGTGGGCGGCAGTATTCCTTGCCCTTTATGCCGAGGTTATGGCGCGCATTATAAAAGCCCCCACAACGGTCTTCATCGGCCCGGGAATCATTCCCCTCGTGCCAGGAAGCTTGCTCTACTACACAATGACCCACATCTTGCAAAGAAGTTGGCGGGATGCGATAGATTTCGGCTTGAGAACCCTCTCCTGCGCACTGGGAATAGCCGCGGGAATCGCTGTTGTATCCGCATTGGGATATATTTTGAGAAAAATAAAAAACAAAAGCTAAATAAAGGGGCTTCCGTAGGGAAGCCTCTTTTTCAATTATTTCAGTTAATTATTTCCAAGCCAGATAACGTTGCTCTGCAAGGAAATCAAAATAAGCGACCAGCTCTTCAAACTTTTCACGGATCTCTTCATCACTGCAAAGGTTCAATTCAAGGGCAGTCTGTACGGCGATCTGCCACAAACTGCGCTTTCCGTCGATCCAGAAAAGAGGAACGTTCATTTTGCCGTTCCAAGCCACACAGTACGGCGGATTTTTCAATTCGGGTCTGCCGTGCAAGGTCAGACAGCCCTTTACCAAGCGCTCAGGAACATCGTTACCGCGTTCTGCGGCATATTCGGGCATTGGCAAAGCCTCTTCAACGGGCTTTTCATAATCCAAAGTGCCGTCAATGCGGCGAAGTGAATATCTCGCCCTGAAAAACGCTTCCTCGTTATGCCTTTTTTTACGGGGATGAAGCTGGGAAGCATTCTCCCTTATCAAGCGAGCCTTCAGCTCCCTTTCGAGCATACTGCAGGTCTCTGCATCGGCATCTGCCAAACCGTAAAGATAAACACCCAATATCAGCGAATTGCGTTTTAGTATCTCCGGTTGAATACGCTCGGGCGTATCAAAGGAAGAATGATAACTCAAAGCGGGCGATGCAACCAAAGCAACAGAGGGCGTGTTAAAGATGGGGTCGGCAATGATATTATCCGTTCCCAGCTCGTCCGCAAAATACATACTTTTAAAATCATTCTTCACGTTTTTATATTCCCCGTAGAGCCTTACAGAGAGATCCAAAGCCGCATCGGCATAGCTCCAATTGGCTATGGGATCGTAGCGAAGGGAAAGCTGTGTTCTGTCTATACTCTCGGTGCCTATCATATCAACAACTCCGCCGCAGAGCATTTTCCGTTGGGGATGAGCTAACATATATCCCATTGAACCGGTGCACTCACCGCCCATAGCAAAACGGATAGTGCGCTTGGGTCGGGGCAGCAAGCCACGGGCGATCGCCTCCTCGAAGCAAGCGGCAAGCTCCAGCAAGGCAGCACTGCCTGATGCGTTGTCGTTTGCGCCGGGCTCGTAAAGATGCGCATAGCTAAAGACCTCCGGAAGCGAAGGGTCAATACCCATCAAAGCACCGGAAACGGTGTTGTTAACACCCTCGTAGAATTGGGTTTTAATATCCGCAGTAAGCCTGACAGAAGCTTTTTTCAACTGTTCGCGAAGCCTGTCTCCCTGACGGGGAGTAAGCTTGAAGCCGAAAACCGTAGGTCTTTTCCAGCTCATCCCCTGCCAGACACAGTCATCGTAAAGCTCCTTGCGGCTGTCACGAATTCCCTCGTGAAGAGGAACCTGGTCCGAAAGCACACCGATAGCACCTGCGTTATATGCTTTCCTTGCTATCGCCGCGTTGGGGCGGTCGGACAGCAGGATTTTCCCCTTAAGAGATCCGTCTGAAGGAAACTCATCCATACCCGTAACGTCTACCACCTCGCCCTCCACAACTCCGTCGGTCGAGGGAGAATACATACTCAAAGAACATGGATTTTTTTGATAGTCCGCTATTACCTCACCGTCGGCATAGCATAAAACGCCACGCTCCGCCTTCCACGCAAGAGGAATCACCCAATCACCGTAACAGGTCTTACCGTCCGCCTTCAAGTACAAGGTTTCAGTATCCTTCAAACCCGCCGCCTTCATTGAGTCTAAACAGTAATTCGCCGTATCCTCGTAACGGGAGTAATCGTTCCATTTGTCCCTCTCCCAAATTTCACGCAGCCGATCAAGGCAACGCTCGGTGTCAAACACCTGATCTAAAACCCTATAAATTTCTTTCCAGTCCATCTTAACCTCCTGCAGGATTTGTCTGCCTGCCCTTGTGTTTCCAAAATTCACACCAATAATCAAGTTGAATTATAGCAGACAATCTCTTTAAAGTCAATTAAACAAAAGAAAAACACTCATATTATCAAGAAAAGGACTTCCGTAACGGAAGCCCTTCGTGATTTTATTTATACTGCTCCAGGATCTGACCGATGTGCTCAAATATGTTCTCCTCGCCTATAAGCTTATCAAAGCCGCTCTTTTTAAGGACCTTCATAGGCTGGGGATTTACGTGGGTCACACAAAATCTCACTCCCGCGCTTTGAGCCTTCCTTGCCAGGTTTTCCAAAGCGTTGAGAGCGGTGGCATCCAGGGAGCTTACCGAGCCCATTCTGAGTATCATACAGCGGTCGGTCTCGTCAAAGGTAAGACCCGAGATCTTGTCGCTGGCGCCGAAGAAAAGCTCGCCCTTGATATCATATACCTCCACTCCGGCAGGGAGTCCGCCCTTTTCGGGATCGCCCATCCACTGCTCCAGGCGGGTCTCGCGGCTCATTCGCCTCAGGAAAAGTACCGCCGTGAGGATAAGTCCTGCCGCAATGGCAACCACAAGGTCAAAGATAACAGTCAATGCGAAGGTGACCACCATTACAAGGGTATCGCTGCGGGGAGAGGATCTGACTATCTTCTTAAACTTTCTCCACTCGCTCATATTGTACGCCACTATAAAGAGTATTGCGGCAATGGTAGGCATGGGGATAAGACCTGCATAGGGCATCAGCACCAGAAGCACCAAAAGCAGTACAACGGCGTGAACCATACCCGCAACGGGAGTCCTTCCACCGTTTTTGGCATTGGCGGCGGTCCTTGCAATTGCACCGGTAGCGGGGATACCGCCGAAGGCAACACTGAACACGTTTCCTACGCCCTGCGCCACAAGCTCGGCATTGGAGTTGTGCTTATCGTTTACCATAGTGTCCGCAACCACGCAGGACAAAAGACTTTCTATTGCCGCAAGCAGGGCTATGGTAGCCGCATCGGGCAAAAGCGCTATGATACGCTCAAGGCTCAGATCGATCCCGCCCAAGGTGAAGGGAGGCAGACCCGAGGGAATGGTGTAAAGCTCTCCGATGGTATATACCCCCTGATCGAACCAAGGGATGAACTTCACCAGAAGCGCGCCTACAATAACGGCGATCAGTGAGGGTGGAATCTTTTTCTCAAATTTGGGATAGATTATCAAAATTGCAAGGCTGATCAGACCTATTACCAGCGCGGGAAGACTGAAGGTGGCTATTGCCTCCCAGTTTGCCTCCAGCTTTTCAAGGGTCTCGATGGGCTTTACACCCTCGGCGTATTTAAGTCCGAGAAAATCCTTGATCTGCCCAACCAGAATTGTCACTGCAATACCCGAGGTAAAGCCAACTGTGATGGTGGTGGGTATGAATTTGATCAGCGCGCCCAGCTTGAATATGCCCATAAGGATGAGCAATACGCCGGCAAGGAGTGTAGCTATGATAAGCCCGTCCATTCCCTGAGTGGCAACTATTCCCGCCACTATGGTGGCAAAGGCGGCGGTGGGACCCGCAATCTGCACTCGGCTTCCTCCCAGGAAGCTTACCATAAATCCCGCCGCAACGGCTGTATAAACGCCGCAGGCAGGCTCCACTCCCGATGCAAGAGCAAGTGCGATGCTCAGGGGCAGCGCGATTATCGCAACGATGATACCGGCAATTATATCCTTGGTCAACTGTGCTGAGCCGTATCCCTTGAGAGTATCAAAGAGCTTGGGTTTAAGATAGAAGTTTTTCAAGATTTTTGCTCCTTTTGCTTTGAATCTATAAACGGATATTAATCCGTAATTACCGTGCTTGAAATGCTCACGTTCTTTGTGCCGTCTTCGCGGCGAACCACTACAGTGCCGTCACGGCCTTTTTTTATTATTGCGCCGCTTATAGCCGAGTCTGTAAGGTAGCCCGCAATGTGAATGGGCTTTTTACCTCTGCATATCGCGTTGGAAATCACCACGTTTCTCATTGAATCGGGCAGGTTCTTGCCGTATATGGAATCGGGCTCGCCCAAAATAAAGGTTCCGCCGTGGTTGGTGGAGCTGTCCTCCTGATCGATTATACCCTCGATGACGATGTTATAGATAACGGTGTTTACAGGCAAAAGTCTGACTATGTAGCAAAGATTTGTCTTGGCGTTTACAGTTCTTATGGTTATGTCATGAATGGAGCTGTCTCTTTTGGTCCAATCGTTGGGAAGAACCTCTGTGGTACAAAGTGAGCCGCCCGCTCTGTGCTTGGAACCCGTGCCCGCAGTCAAAGCCACAACGTCATCGCCCGTTGAGCCCGTGATGTCACTTATGCTGATGTATCTGCAGCCCGCTCTAAGATCAAGGCCATCCTGGTTTTCAATGTTCATTGACATTCCGTCAATGGTCTTTCTCATTCGGGCATCAAAACGGATGCGGCTGACTTCACCGTGAGAGCAGTCCTCAAGGGATATTCCCCAGCCGTGGTAATCCTTCAGCGTAATGCCGGTTATGGAAAAATTGTCAACGGAGGCGAGGAGAATGCCTACGTTTCTCCAATCACCGAAGTGAGATTCCTCGGGTCTGAGGGCATCGGTGCCATAGCTGTGATCGTGCCTCTCGGCGAAGGTGATCTCACCGCTGAGCTTTCTTTCCTCGGGGATCCAATCCGCGTACTTTTTAAGATCCTCGACCTCGTAAGGGCAGGGGCAGGCAAGAATTTTTCCGCCGTCACCGGTGGAACGGGGATGATCCGCACCTACAAGCATTGCTCCGCCTTCTCCGTGAATAAATACGTTATTGCATTTTTCCGGCTCGGATATGCCAAGACCGCAGTTGGAGGAACGGATAAAGTTGTCTCGGCTACTGTCGGTCATTTTTAACGTGCAGGATCTGATGATAAGTGTGGTATCATCGTGAAGAAGTATAGCTCTGTCCAGCATCCAGGGATTTTTGTCGGGCTTGGGCTCGATAATTACTATACCGTCCACCCCTCGGTTGTCTATGGCGTTTTGAATCCTTTCGCTGTCGTCAGCACCTTTGAAATCCTTAACGAAAACCATTATATACCTCCACAGAGTTTTTTAGCGTCGATAGATCAACTTTTTTATAACTTAGCTATTATATACCTTGTTGACCTTTTTTGTCAATGTTTTTCTTTGATTAGAATAGTTTGCTTACTTTTTTCAAAACACAGGTAAATTTACACATAGTAAAGCATCGACCACTTTGTTTGTAGAGACTCTATCGAAATTAAAAGTTTTTGCCCCTCTTTTTTCAAAAAGGGGGCGGGGTTTGGGGCAGCGCCCCATAAAGCAAAATAACCCATCGTGTGGTGTGTTCGCACTAAATGGCATCGAAATTAAAAGTTTTTGGTCGCCCCTTTTTTCAAAAAGGGGTGCGACATTAAAAGTTTTTTGCTTACTTTTTTTCAAAAAAGTAAGTGGTTCCAGCTTTTTTCAAAAAAGTAAGAGCGCACCCCGAGGGGTGCGCTCTTTTGAAACTGTTAAGTCTTAAGCTCTGGAGCGAGCCTTAGAAATTACTGCGAATGCGCCTGCACTGAGGATAACCGCAACGACC